>NZ_BJDP01000007.1 GCF_005405205.1 Enterococcus pingfangensis
GTTTGAAGATTTAGAAACAGAGAAAATGTCTTAGCAGTCTCTACTAAAATATGTCCAAGATATTGACTCAAATCCAGCAGTTGTTTTAAACCTTATTCCGACACTATTAGGTGTAGCGGTCTTTATTATTATCGTACTCTCTGGACTGATCGGCTTTTATCTCCATGGATCCGGTGGAGGAATATTTTCTTCTGTTTCTGAGCAACAACAAAACACCACAAGCAGTTGGGGAACAAATATTGTCTCTTCAATTATTAGTGCATTGTTTTTAAGCGGGATCTCTTGGACTTATCTGGATCTATTACGCGGAGACCGAGATCAAATCGATCCGTTTAAAGATGCCTTTCGCGGATTTCAAGGAAAATTTATCGGCGGTGTCATTTTATTAACACTGCTAATCAGTATCCTTACAACCTTATGGTCACTATTACTAGTCATTCCGGGGATTGTAAAACATTATTCCTATTCTCAAAGCTATTTTATTTATTACGATCAAATAGAACAAACGGGTGAAAAACCTAAAATACTCGACACGATCACAGCAAGCCGCCGTCTAATGGATGGTCATAAAGGCCGACTGTTTTGGTTAGATATCACTTTCATTGGGTGGTATCTCTTAACTATACCTACATTAGGAATCGCCTATTTATGGGTGGGGCCTTATGTTTCGGCTACTAAAGCCGCTTTTTACAACGACCTGCAAAATAACTTAAGAGAAGAATCTATCTAGTTTAAAAAAATAAAAAAGTCAGCCGCCTTGTTATGGTAGCTGACTTTTGTGTTTTGAAAACTTTAATGTTCGTACACGATCCATGAAAAGGATGCCAAACTAAAAAATAGTTTAGCTTTTAATCGTATTAAGGAACGTAAGGATGGTGTCTTTTATTTTTTCTATATCCTTAACGTAAACATCTTGATACGGAATTGACAATCCGTTTTTTCTGATCATATCAGCGATGAATCGTGAATCCTTATCGTTGAAAATAACAACATCTGCAGCAGGGATTTGATGGGTTGTCATATCATAACTAATGAACTCTAAGTCAATATCTGGCAACAATTCCTCTTTTATTTCCTCTTGAAATTTTTTTATCCTCCAGCCAGCTAGGTTGAAAGCATAGCCAAATGGCGCTCCCCCATCATCAACATTAATAGAGAATATCCAAACTGCCTTTTTCATAAATTTCCTCTCCTTTTTTTGCAGCTAATTTCTTGAAAGAAACAATTCTTATCATCTACAAACTGTCTTTATTTCAATAGTAGATAAAAGGACGAATCCTTCGCAATTTTTCACTATTTCTTTCTATTTTTATTCGTCCACACGATTGTTGAGTCAATGACTCCATACGTTGCTGCATACCAAGCTATCGCCTTGAGATATGTTTTTATATTAAAGGGCTGTAAAAATAGTAACTCCATTAAAAGTAGAAACAGACTAAAAAAATAATGCTATATAAAACTCTTTTGTATGTCGTTGGTCCTTTAAACATTCTTTTCCCTCTTTCTGCAGCTATCCCTCACAAACTATAAAATTCATAATACAAAACGATCTACGCAAATTTACGTACTATTCATCTAGAATGGACTAGTAGTTTGTCGATTCTATCCCTATCAAATCAATTATACGCTGGTTCCCTTTTGACTGCCAGCCAGTCACAGATTTTACTAATTGAACATCTCGCTTGCTTTAATGACTAGATTTTGAAAAAGATTGCATTGTATATGTCTACGATCAATTCTTGATAAGAAATGACGAGATCCTTTTCTTTTACTTTTTCGATTATGTAAAATTAAGTCAGCTTGAGAAGCATTTGTTCCAATATCAAAACTGATTATTGAAAGATCCCGTTTTGATTTACTTCTTTGATCAGCTTCAGCATTAATCTGAAATTAGTTTTTTTATTGAGCCTCGAGTTGCTCTAGATTGATTGTAACCCAATTTTTTTGAGCGTATACTAATAGAAAAAGGAGACGATTACATGCGTTATATGTTTGGTACTATTTTTTTCCTGCTGTCTGTGTGGCAATTTTGGATGACTAAACGGTCCTTTACTTATCTGAAACAAAATGGAAATAAAAATACGTCGCCATTTGTAATGTTTGGACAATGGAGTAGCTTAGCGCTGGCTATAATCTTCCTTATCGCTTCAATCAGCTGTTTTTTTGTTGATTATTCAAACTTTATTTAACAAGTTATTCATCTACTTGTTTAAATGGACAAATAAAACTGACTGAAGTCACTAACAAAACGGTGATCTTCAGTCAGTTATTTTTTTGCATTTGTAATGTTCAATGCTAATAGCTCTGCTTACGCTATTTACAGTCTATGATAAATCGGCTCCTTTTTTCCAAAAGTACAAAAATGAGCAAAACCTATTTTCTTTTAAAAATTTTTTTGGATTCATTGATTTGAAATGCTAAATGGTCGGATTCATGGCTACCACTGCCGATCGTGATAATTTTTCCTCCAAGACTATCTGCTCTTTTTTATCTTATTTATTAAAGACTGTTTAGTCTGTTGTAATCTCAATTAAATTTCCTTCTGGATCTTGAATAACCGCCTCATAATAACCATCTCCTGTGGTACGCGGGCCATTTAGCAAAGGATATCCATCCGAAAGAATGGTTTCAATAAAGGTATCGACATCTGCTTTAGTTCCTACTGACATTGCCAAATGGGTATAACCAACGGTACCCACCGAACGATCTGATAAAAACGGCTTGTTTGTTAATTCCAAACGACTGCCAGATTCAAAACTTAGAAAATAAGAACAAAATTTAGTTTTAGGATTAATATACAGCTCGGTACTTTTTGCATTAAAATATTTTTCGTAAAATACCTTCATTTTCTCGATATCTCTTGTCCAAAGTGCGATGTGTTCAATTCTCATTGTGATTTCTCCTTAATGTTTCTTCACTTTAACTTAAAAATAAATTGGGTTCTTAGTTACATATAGAAGACAACTCCTTTTTATTAGTGACCATGTAGATGAGTACTTTCAAAAAAATCAGTTCAATCAACTGACAATTGAGTATATTTTTTAACTGTTAATATCCTTGCGCCGATAATATTGCCAAGTGATGATCAACAATATTGCACAACTGATTAAGAAAAGCAGCAAATATATGCCTTGGATTTTCCTTTCAATCACCAGATCTTTAGTATTAAAATAACTAAATGGTGTCAAAAAGCGAAAAAAGGCTAGCTTTTCTTGTAAAGCCGGTACTAGACTAACAATATACATCACTAAAATACTGCCCAAAATAAGGGATAAACTCGTCTTGATCGAAGCAGTGAATCCCGAGATAAAAAAGCCGACACCAGCAAAGAAAAGATGCAAAAGCCAAGTCCCTAACGTCAACCAAAGAAAACTGCTGGTGCTAAAATCTGTGAGTTGAACTAGGCCCAGCAAAACAAAATTGCTGATAGCAAATACTCCATTAAATAGCGTGACTAAGACAATGACGCTGGCAAATTTTCCGATCAACAGGTTGCCCCTGCTGATCGGTTTAGCTAACAAAAATTCGCTAGTCTGATCACTTTCTTCTTTTGTAAGCATTGCAGCTCCTAAGATGCCGGCAAAGGCACTTCCTAAAATAGCGGTCAGTAAATACGAGCGACTAGCATAAAAATGCAACACGTCTGTCATCTCCAGCACGTCCAAATTCAGTGCCTGAATAAATTCTTGCGGATATTGGGCCAAAAAAGCTTCCGTTGATTGTGCTAATTCTGCCGTTGCTTGAAAACTAGTCAATAACAATCCATTACAGACAATCAGCACAACCAGCCAAATCAACATTGAGCGATAATTTTGCTTCAATTCTTGAACAAAAAGCGTCATTTCACTTCCCGCCCTTCATAATACTGCAGGACGACTTCTTCAAGCGACGGCTCCGTGATCTTCAAATCAAGCAGATCGAGCTGATTGATTTTTGATAAAAGAAACGGCAACTCACCCTCATATAAAAAACTCGCTGTATTTTCTGTTTGTTGGAAGTCCATTTTATTCAGTGTAGAAAAATCTGGCAGCTTTCGATACTTCACGTAAATTCGTTTGAAACGACTGCTTATCAATTGCGCCGTCTTTTCGACTTTCAACAACTGTCCTTTTTGTATGATCGCCACTCGATCACAAATTCGTTCGACTTCACTCATCACATGGGAAGAAAATAGGACCGTTACGCCTTTTGCTTTCTCCTCTGCCAATAAATCAAAAAATTGATTTTGGATATAAGGATCCAATCCACTTGTCGGCTCATCAAAAATCAAAACTTTAGGTTCATGCTGCAACGCTTGAATGATCCCAACTTTTTTCTTATTGCCGCTGGACAGCGTTTTGATTTTCCTTGTAAGATCCAAGTCCAATCTATCCGCCAATTCTGTCATTTTATTGACACAATCTTTCCGATAAAATCTCACTGAATACCGCAATAATTCCTCTGCTGTCATCTGTTTATAGTAGTTGCCCGTTGCCGGTGTGTACCCCACTAACTGCTTAACCTCACGACTTTTTGCAAAACAATCTTTGTCCTCCCGTAGGAAAGAGCATTGCCAACAATAATCGGATCGTCGTAGACTTTCCCGCGCCATTCGGACCAATAAAACCAAATATTTCCCCTGCTTCTATCGCTAAAGTAACATCTTGGATCCCTCGTTGTTTTCCATACATTTTTGTCAGCTGCTGCGTCTGAATCATTGCCATTCATTACACCTCGATCCCAGTTTTAGAAAGCGCTCTCCCTTATCCAAATATACGTGCCCTGTAGGAATTTTGTCAAATCAGACTAATATTTTAATTTTCTTTCATCCTAATTAGACAAAAAATATTGGTAGAAAATCAGTCTTGATTTCCTACCAACACAAAATATTTTGAAATCTATTCTAAGATTCCTCTTATTCGATATAACTAATTTTAAAAAACAGCATTCTAATTGTAGATATCTTTAATTGAATCTAAAATTTTCGAAAGTATTGTCGTTGCTCCACCGTCAAGTTTTCACTGGCATATCACGAGTGTGGGTTTCTAACCCTTTTCGGATTTCAGAAAGCGGCATAGTTAGATAGTCCCTCGCTAACTTAAATACTTGGCCCATTTTCACCCCAACAAAATAATCTGCTTTGGCTTCTTGGGTTGTATCAAATTTAAAATAGCGCTGATATTTATCTAGCTCTATTTCCGAGCGTAACGTGTGTAAATCAGTAATAAGGTTTTCAGCCGTTGCTGTAACTGGCATCGGGATCGCTCCTTTTATTCTACTAATCCTTTTTATTTTTGTAATTGAAATCTACTTAATTGTGCTTAATTTTTCTTCCACTTTTTCAATTAGTTGCGGCCAGCTGCTTTTCAATATAGCCTCTTCTACTACTTTAGTAATCTTCTTCCCAGCTTTAATGTTCTGCAACTGTGTTTCTAAAGCGACTTCCAAATCATGATAATATTGCGGCAGATCTTCTTCGTATGGTTCGTCTTGATTTCGCACTCGCGGCAGTGGAACATAAGAAATCACGCCGCTGTCATTTACTACCGAACCTAACTGCTCTTTTAATGCTGGAATGTCTGTTATTACTACGCGCATATCGCAAGCTAAGGCTTCGATAGCCACTAATCCCAGCCCTTCATAATAAGATGGGAGCACAAATAAATCGCCTTTGCGAAATTCGTCTGCCAATTGTTGCTGATTGGCAACATTATAAAGCATGATTTGCGGATTATCCAAATAAGGCGCCAGACGTTCTTTAGCTTCACCCGCTGCATTCCCGATTAAATGCAACCGAACTTCCGGATGTCGTTTAGTCAGGTCAGCAAAAACTTGCGCCAATGTAAATACGCCTTTTGCTTCAGAAATTTTGCCAGCATATAGAATCTCTATCTCATCCTTTTCAGTTTTTTTTGCTGGCGGATAAAAAATCTCCGGATCGAATCCTCCACCCAGAACAAAGATTTTATCCTTTGGTACGCCATACAGCTGATGGATATCAGCGATTTGTAAATGGCTCAAAGCAAATACTTGGTCTAGCTTAGAAAGATTTTGGACATATTTTTTGAACAAATGCGGATGCTGGCGTGCTTGACGAATATCCGTTCCATGACAAAATGCAAATACCGGCAATTGAGGAATTTCCTCTCGCACCAGATCCGTCAAAAACCATAAGTGATGACAAAAAATCACTTCAGGCTGAAAATCGGTTACCGCCTGATGAATTTTTTTACGGAAAACATTCTGCCATTGCGCAATCATTTCTTCCGTCATTTCCCCATAAACAGTACTTTCATACGGCATCACATCACTCATTCCCGGCAACGGAAAATCACATTCTTCATTAGGAAATACGACGGGGTATTGATTCTCTTTTGAGATCAAATCATAGCTGAATTCGCCGAACATCCCATAAATACACGCCTGCTCATGCTCTTGCAGACCTTTGATCACATTAGAAAAATACACTCCGCTGCCAGTCTTCGCTGGCAACTGTGCCTGTATATGCAAAATTCTCATTTTAATGATTCTCCTTTTTCGAAGTTAATATGTTTTGGTACAAAACTAACTGCAACTTTACTGCCTATTTCTAATGGTGCTCCTTGATTCAAGCGGGTAACTTTCAATATCTGCCCGTCAACCAATTGTACTTGATATTCATAAGTCGCACCTTGAAATAAACTATCGATTATTACACCAGAACCTGTCTCATCCGGCACAATCGTTACTTCTTCGGGTCGCACATAATTTTCCTCATCTAGTGAATTACTTTCACCAATAAACTCTAATGGAAAAGCTCCACTCGGTGTGTTGTATATTTCTGGTCCCGTGCCCCATTGCTGGATTACACCTTGATCCAATAATAAAATCCGTTCAGCAATGGCGAAGGCTTCTGCTTGATCATGTGTGACAAAAATCATCGTCATCTGTAATTCTTTTTGGATCAGGCGAATTTCTTTCCGCAGGTCCACCCGCAGTTTCTCATCCAAATTAGACAGCGGCTCATCCAGCAACAGCAGCTTAGGTTCCACGATCAAACTTCTCCCTAATGCCACACGTTGTTGCTGACCACCGCTAAGCGATTGGATTTGTGCTTTTTCGTACCCTGTCAATCGCAATAATTTTAACATGTCTCGGCCTTTGGTTTGTTTTTCAGCTCTAGTCAATTTCTGAAACTTCAATCCATACAATAAGTTTTCCATCACATTCAGATGGGGAAACAAACTATAGGATTGAAAAACGGTAGTAATGTCTCGTTCTTCCGGCAACTGCTCAGTAATTTCTTGCTCTTCTAACACTATTCGACCGTTAGAAATTTTTTCAAAGCCATTCAAGCAACTTAAAAGAGTACTTTTGCCACAACCGCTAGGACCGAGAATGACTAGCATCTCCCCTTGAGAAACGGTGAAGGAAATTTGCTTCAAGATTTGTTCATTACCATAGAATTTATCCAAATCACGGACTTCAAGAAACATGAAATCGCCGCCTTTCGCTTAGTTTTAATCCACCGTAGATCACTCCTGCTACTGCCAGACAGATAAAAATAATCAGCCAGGCTAGAACCGATGCAATTCCGTATTTTCCTCGCTGAACTACATCAAACATCACCAAGGTCAACATTTTTTGTCCAGGAGTTATCAAAAAAATAATCGAACCGATAGTAGTCATCGTACTAATAAAACCATTAATAAAAGTCAAAGCAAACCCTTGCTTATTCATCGGAAAAAAAACATCTTGCCACTCATTGATCGTGAAACCACCCAAATCATGAACTGTCTTATAATAGGTATCATCAATTTGACTGGAAGCAGCTCTAGCGGCTTTCGTAGCAAATGCCAACTGCTTAAAGGTAACATTTAGTACAACGATCAAAGCCGTACCTGTCATTTTTAAAGGACCACTAGAGAATGCATATAGATAACCCAATCCAAAAAAAGTTCCTGGGAGTAAATAAGGCAACGTTCCAACTAATTCCACCCATCGCATCACCTTAGAATCTTTTACCTGACTAAAATAAATAATCAGAAAGCTCAAAAGACTACCCACAAATCCGGCAATCAAAGAATAAATAATAGTTCGGAGAACAATCCCGTCAATATAATCACGGCTCTCTAAAATCGGTCGCAGAGACAAAAAGAATTTCCCGCCCCGTTTTACTGTAACAGCATTGATTGCAATCGCCACGTATTGAGCAGTCATAAATAGGATAAACAACCCTGAAATCACACTACTGCCGTAGAAACTAAAACCTTTTCGCGGCAGACTCAACTCTCCTTTCTCCAAGCCATGATTTTGTTGAGCTATCTTTTTTTCATATTTTGTATAAAAATAAAAGAAGAACAGTGCTGGGATACACAATGTTAGATTGATCAATGCTGCTTTATGGATATCTCCTTGACTAATAACTGCGAAATAACCTTCACTAGCCAACACTCGATAATTACCGCCGATGATCGTAGGTGTTTGAAAATCTGCTAAACTACGGATAAAACTTATCAATGCCACCACAATTAGCCCTGGCTTCAATAAAGGTAAAAACATGTCCTTAATGATCGCATCGGGTGTAGCTCCCAATGAGCGGGCACTTTTAATAATAGTAGGATCAATATTTTTTACCATTCCCATCAACACTAAGGTATTCAGTGATGCATAACTCATGGTTTGCATCATGATGATCCCCTGTGGTCCGTAGGGATTATAAGTCAGATGCAGTAAATCATGAGTGATCAATCCTCGCATTCCAAACAGTGTAATATACGCTAGCGCCGTTACAAAAGGTGGCGATACCATAGTAATCAGAAATACTAATCGCATTACTCGTTGCAGTTTTTTACCAAGGAAAATGAAACAAACCGTTAGACAAATGACAAAAAATAATGAGAAAATTGTAGTCAGTCCTGCGACAAACAGAGAGTTTTTCAGCAATTGCCAGTTCTCTCCCAGATAACTGATGAGGCCGCCTTCTTCTACTATCAATCCTTCGTAGAAAATTACTATGTATGGATATAAAATAAATAACCCTACAGAAACAATCAATGCTAGGTAGACACCTTTTTCGATAATTAGACTTTGTAATTTTCGTCTACTCACACTTTTTCCTCTTTCCAGTCTGTTCTTTCAATGTCACAGACACATCCAGTTTGATACTAATATATGTATAGTTTATAGAAAAAAGCTGAGCTAATTGATACATTCAGCTCAGCTCTTCTTATCGTTTACTTGTTTCAATCAGAAACTTTAGCGTTTACTATCTTTATTGGGCTTTATCGGCAGTCATATCTGCCCATTTATCTAAAATAGTTTGACGATCCGAGCCGAAAGTAGTCAGGTCTTCTTTGATTAAGTCTTTTTTCTCTAATCCGAGATCCAAACCTTCCACGCCGTCTACAATAATTTGATTAGTATCTTTACCGTCGATTTCTGCTAATTGCTGCATATTTTCTGGTTTCAACATAAAGTCGATGAACGCTTCTGCCATTTCTTTGCCTGGCGCATCCTTGAAGACCGCTACGCCTTCTGGAACCCAAGGAACTCCGTCAGAAGGATAAACGACTGATAAGTCATTTTCTTCGGCTGCGTCAAAGGTAGATTGATCGACCGGTACTAAACCGATAGCAAATTCTCCAGAAGCTGTTTTTTCCTGTGGGTCTTTTCCTCGTTTACCGTAAAATTGAATATTCTCATTCACTTTTTCCCAGTATTCCCAGCCCTTATCAGTACCATCTTTATCTAAAATACCTTTTACAATTGCATACATTGTTCCAGAAATTGCTGGATCACTCATGATTACTTCATCTTTGTATTTTGAATCTGCTAAGTCAGCCCAAGTTTCAGGTGCTTCAATGTCTTTTTCTTTAAGAATTTCATCGTTGACCAACAAACCGCCCACTGTTAAGCCTTTTGATAACCAGTAGCCATCAGGATCACGATAGTCTTCATCGATAGTTTTAACTACATCCGATTGATATTGTTCCAACAAACCATCCGTTTTAGCTTGCATAAAAGCATCTAAACCGCCGCCAAACCATAAATCAGCCATTGGCTCACTTTTATCCGCCTTCATCCGCGACAAAACTTCTCCACTAGACATAGATAGAAACTCTACCTTTGCACCAGTTTCTTCACTGAATTTGTCGAACAAGGCTTTATAAGCGTCCGAAGTCGTTACCACATTTAAAGTTTTACCGCTAAAATCAGTCGTTTCAGCTGTCTCACTACTAGCTGTTTCCTCCACTTTACTTTCAGAATTTGATGCACTGGATTCATCAGTACTACTGCCGCAACCGGCAAACAACAGGACACCACATACCAACGTTGCTAAAATACCTAGTTTCTTCGATTTTTTCATTTTCCCGCCCCTTTGATCAGTTTTTAACAAATATAATTTATACTATTATCTTAATAATAAGCAAAGCAGAACCAAGAAAAAATTTTCGTGCCACGTTTGCTTAATTAAGATTAACGGTCTTCCTTAATACTATTTCATTTATCATATAGAAAAGAAAAAAAGCCTCCGAAAATCTGGACAGCCTCAATTAAAATGGATTTTTATAAAAACATTTCTTCCATTAGTAATAACTATACCCTTTACATACAAAGTTTGCAACCGCTTAAATAATATTCGTTTCTTATTATTACAATAAAAAAAAGAGCATAATCGTAATTATGCTCTTACTATACTACGTTATTCAGGTCTACTCTGCAGACAATGCAGCCATTGTAATGTAGTTATATGGTTGGTTGAAATGTGGTAAGAAGAAAATATCCAACAGTTTTAATTCGTCGATCGTTACATGTTTTGCGATTGCTAATGAGAACATATGGATTCCCATTGAAATGTCTTCTCTTGAAGATAATTGTGCTCCTACGATTCGACGACTGCTTGCTTCATAGACAATCCGAATCTTGACTGTATCGTTTTCTCCTTTGATGAAACCTGGTTTTTGCAAGTCTTCAAAGTCTGTATATTTCACATCTACCCCATTTTTCTCAGCAGCTGTTACAGATAGACCGGTTGAAACTAAGTTTAATCCCCAGATTGAGATCCCGTTTGATCCTTGGACACCAGCTGCTTCTAATGGTGTACCGCCGACATTATGACCAGCTACGATTCCTGAACGTACTGCGTTGGAAGCTAGTGCGATATACGTCATTTTTTCTAATGCATTTGAATAGATCGTCGCGCAATCTCCTACTGCGTAAACATCTGGATCACTTGTTTGTTGATGGCGATCGACTAAATAAGCACCATTTTGGAACAATTCTAAATGATCTTTAGCTAATTCAGCATTCGGACCAAAGCCAATAGCATTGATGACCATATCGACTTGATACTCGCCGGAATCAGCAACGATGGCATTGACACGATCGCTTCCTTTATATTCTTTCACCAAATCGCCGAAATGAGTTTCAATTCCGTGGTCTGCTAAATTTTTATCCATTTCGTCAGTAAACCATTTATCATAGTAACTTGGCAATGAGCGGTCTGCTGCATCGAACAACAAAACTTCTTTTCCGCGACGTTTAGCGGCCTCTGCGATTTCAACACCGATATAACCGGCACCAATAACTGCTACTTTTTTTACGCTGCCTTTTGAAATTTCCGCATCAACTGCTTGCCCTTCTTGGAATAATTTCAAGAAATGGATGCCGTCCAAATCATGTCCCGGAACTTTTGGAGCAATTGGCCGCGAACCAGTTGCCAAGATCAATTTATCATAAGATTCAATGAACGCATTGCCGTCCTTTTGAACACAATGAACTTTTTTTTCTGAAAAGTCGATCCGATCAACCGATGTTTCCATGTAGATTTTAGCGCCTTTAGCTTCAAAATCTGCTTTATTTGTATAAAATAATCCTTGGTAGTCATCGATTTGGCGGCCAACCCATAAAGCTGTTCCGCAGCCTAGATAACTTAGATTAGAGTTACGATCAATCATTACAACCTCTTGATCCGGGTAATTATCCAGTAACGTATTAGCTGCCGCAATCCCCGCATGATTTGTTCCAATAATAACTGTCTTTGTCATAATTTTTCCTCCTGCTCCTCTAAAACCATTTCAATTCTTTTGTAAAAGCACTTATTTCCAATGTATATTTATTAGCAGAATGAACCTTTTACAATCACGAATGAGTCAACTTCACTAACTTTGATTATTTTTTCACAAGTCGTTGCAAATTAAACCATACTCAGCCAGACTATTCTAGTAACGCAATAAAATAATTTTTTTATCATTGCATCAATCTGCTTGCTGCTTACTTTCGGCTAGCTGAATGAGAGCTAAAATTGTGAAATTTTCTACTCACTTTTTGGATAGAAAAGTTGCTAAAATTAAGCGCTTTCTTAAAGTGAATAATACTCTTGATTATAACGATTGTAAAGTAGTTTAGCTCAGGTTATTAAAATTGGTAAATTCAGCAAAATTTATCCTTTATTCTGCTGTAAATACAGGATCCTTTCGGGCAGCGGCTTATTTTCTTTTTATACAAATAAAGAGGAAACGGTTCTGATCCGTCTCCTCAAAAAACTATTGCTCTCTTTTATCTAGTCGCGCCTGCAATACTTTTAGTTCGCGAAGCTCGACTGTATTTTGATTGATTTTAGCAAATGCCTGCGCATCGGCAACATATTCTCGGATCACTTCGAGCGCTTTATTTTGTACTAATGCATTTTTAGCCAATTGAAACATCAATCTAGCAAGATAATACGTTACATGATTGTCAGAGCAGATCGTTACACCATGTTCCAACAGTGCATCGCTGACATTATAATCTTTGATGCTTGCGTAAAAAGTTCCGCAGTAAAATAAAATATTCAACACTCGCCAAATATCTGCAGAAGTCTCGATGGGGTAGTGATAAACATCACTGACCGCTTTTTCAAAGAAATACTCCGCCTTTTCTTTGTCTGCTTCGTTCGCATAAGCTATCCCTAAGCCGGTATATGCCAGTAAAACAAAGATATATGACTTTTCTTTGGGGCTTTCTGATAAAATCTGGTTCAAGTAAAAGAATGTTTCAGTTACCGGTCCGCTTTGCAAGGCGCTTAAATAACCTTTTAAATACAGATAGTGCCATTTCTGTGCCGGTGTTTGTAATTCTGCTTGCGGAATTTGATTCAAAATCTTTGCTGCTTCACAATATTCACGAGTAACCAAATAAAATTCAGATTGATCAAGTTGCTTATTGACCTTTGAATCTTGAATGCCAACATTTGGAAATAACTCACCTAAATTTAGCTGCAGACGATTGCACAAACGAATCAAAATCTTGATCGTAGGGATTTGTCCATTATTTTCAAAGCGGCTCAATGTTACTTGGGTACAGATGCCCTCACTTAATTTTTTTTGAGAGAATCCGAGTGCTTTACGGGTAGCGATAAATCGTTGTATATCCATTTTCTGATGGCTCCTAGCATTTAATCGACTACCATTGTATCACATCATTTTACTGCATGGCCAAGTTCTGTTAAAAAGGTTTTCGCATCGCCCACAAAACAATAATCAGACACTTTAAAAATAGGGGCTTGTTTATCCGTATTGACCGAAACGATGATATCCGTATTTTCAATTCCTGAAACATATTGAACAGCGCCAGAAATTCCCAGATTGATCAAGAAATTTGGAGCGATCGTATTCCCGCTTTGTCCGATCTGATCATCTACATTAAATTGTGCTTTATCTGTCAAAGGACGAGAAACACCGACTTTTGCTCCTAATTTTCCGGCAAGTTCTTCTGCTAACTGGATGCTTTGATCATCCGCGGCACCGCGGCCTAAGGCAATCACTCGTTTCGCGTTCGCTATGTTGTCGCTGTTAGACAAAATCACATGTTCTGCTTCGATCGTGATTCCTGCAGAAGGGTGGAATTCTAAATCTTCCACTATTTCAACGTCTACTTTTCCGGCTGCTTTTTTTGCAGTAAAAGTATTCGGGCGAACTGTCGCCATTTGTGGACGGCGATCAGGACAAAGAATTTCACACATAATATTATCTCCATAAGAGGGTTTCACTTGAACCAGCTGTTCTTCTTCAAAATATAAATCTAAGCAATCAGCGGTCAAGCCCGTTTGAAGTTTTGCTTGTAGGCGTGGTGCAATCGAGCGGCCTGTAATTGTAGCACCGAATAAAAAACTGTTTGGCTGGTAGCGCTTAGCTAATTGTGCCAATAGATCTGCTTGTTCAGAATCGGCTGGCTGGTTCAAACGAGTATCTTTGATCACTAAGATCTTATCTGGTCCGTACTCTTTCAAACTCTCTTCTAAATTTTCTTCTGGTGTTTCCAATAAAACTGCAACTGTTTTGAAATTCGGTGCGACGGCTTTAGCTTTCGTAATCAACTGAAAAGTCGTTGGTTCGATCGCCGCTAAGCGCTTTTCTGCAAAAATCCAGATTTCAGGTGTTTTTTCCATTTTTCTCGTCCCCACTAGATTAAATTTTTAGCTTTCAAAGCGGTCAATAATTCGTTGACGGCCTCTTTCGGCTGTTCTGACAAATAAACGGTTTCTTTTGCTTTCCGTTCAGGCGTTGTAATACTTTTAACAATCGTTGGTGATCCGCTGATCCCGATTCGTGTTTCGTCTAATTCTAAATCTACTTCTGTCCACACATCGATTTCTTTTTTGAAACTTTGTTGGATATTGCGCGGTGTTTCATAACGAGGTTGATTCAGTTCGCTCCGTGCAGTGACGACTGCTGGCAATTGGACCCGAACAACTTGTTCCGTATTTTCCAACTGACGTTTTCCGACAATACTGTCGTCACCAGCAAGTTCAAGTTCACTGGCAAATGTGATTTGCGGCCAGTTCAAAAATTCTGCCACGATGGGACCAACTTGTCCTGTATCCGCATCTACTGCTTGCCGACCGAAGAATACCAAATCGACATCTTGTAATTTTTTGATTGCTTGGCTTAAAACATATCCCGTTGCTAAAGTATCCGAACCCGCAAATTGACGAGAGCTTAATAAGATCCCGCGATCTGCCCCCATGGCCATCCCTTCTCGCAAAGAAACCTCATTGTCTTTTGGTCCCATCGACATTAAAATCACTTCTGCATTGATTTGATCTTTTAAACGCAAGGCTGCTTCAATAGCATTTTTATCATAAGGATTAATAATCCCTGCGATTCCCGAACGCACCAAGTTATGGGTGATGGGATCGATTTGAACATTATTGCTCTCAGGTACTTGTTTCACACATACTAAAATTTTCATTTTCTACTCCTTTTTAGCTTGGAATTTTACATTCTATCTAATTCATTCGAAACAAAAGAAATGAACTATCGAGCCGCAGCTTCAGCTAATGCGATTTCAGTCCGCATTTTTTCAACGGTACCTTCTGCGATTTCTAACGCTCGAGCGTCGCGAATCAAATGTTCAACCGGATATTCTAAACTGTATCCGTATCCTCCTAAAACTTGCAGCGCGTCATCGCCGGCAGCAACTGCACTCCGACTGCCGTATGCCTTAGCCATTGCCGCGACTTTTCCATAAGGTTTTTTTTCAAATTTCAAACGAGCTGCTTCTTGATAAAGCAACGTTGTATTTTCTTTAGCGATCGCAATATCTGTGATTTTTCGTTGGATCGCTTGTAATTCAATGATTGGTTTATCAATTGCCAAGCGTTGTTTAGCGTAAGTCGTTGCGATTTCCAGTTCATGTTCTAAGATCCCGGCTAAAACTGCACCCATCAAAATTCGTGCATCATCGTGAGCACGTTCGCCAATTAAATGACCCTCCCCTAATTTGCCCAGCAAATGGTCTTCAGAAACGACGATATTTTCCATAAAAATCTCTGCCACTGGCGTTCCGCGTAGGCCTAAAAAACTTTCCCGTTTTCCGAACTTGAATCCCGGCATATCTTTATCAACAACAAATACAGATAATTCTTCTGGTGCTGTTTTTACTAATACCGCATAAACTTCAGCCAACCCGCCGTTAGTGATCATGATTTTATTTCCATTTAAGATCCAGTGATCCTCGTGTTTAACGGCTGTAGCAGCGATCCCCATTGGATTTGATCCGCCTGTTGATTCAGTCATCCCAAAAGCAAAGATTCGTTTGCTTCCACTAGGTAAATACTTTTTCTTTAGAGCATCTGTTCCAAAATTCACAAATTGATCGATCGTTTTGTAGTGACCTTCTAAGGTGACTGCTACACTGGCATTAGCTGTTGCTAAATCATAAATAACTTGTGCAGTACTAACTGGATCAAATCCTGCCCCGCCGTATTCTTCCGGTAACATCAAGCCTAAAAAGCCGTTTTCTACTAATTTTTCAAACAGTCCTTCTGTAAAATCGCCTTTTTTATCAATCACCATATCAAATGGTTTGATCTCTTTTTCGGCAAATTCTACTGCCATATGATGCAGCATTAATTGTGGTTGCGTTAAATTGACACTCATTGTAGGCCTCCATTGCTTTTATTTTCACAAGTTAGAAGACTTGCTTCTGACAAGATAATAACCACGGCAAAACTAATTGTCAACGCAAATATATATTTTTTTATATACAATAACTTTATAGATAATTTTTAGCGTCCGTTGACCATTATTGAAAAATCAGACTCATTTTCATAAAATCAACGCAAACAGTGAATTTAAGTAGAATTATACTAAAAAATATCTTTGTTTATGAAACTGTCAATATATATTTTTTTATATACAAAAATAAAAATAACTTTAATTTTATTGTAAAAAAAATTCTATCCGCAGGCTTACGGATAGAATTTCATCGCTATAAATAGTTGGTTTTATGACTTTCAATAAAATTAGCAGGGGTTATTTTTCTAAATGACTAACTTAATTGAAAGCTTTGCCCATTAGATAGAAGGAAGATTTTAACTCTTAAATAATTCGTTTGAACACTGTGCACGCAACTTGCTCACCATTCAAAATCGTCTAGTTGTACTTCTAGTTCATGAATCTGTCCTTGAAGAATTTGAATCTCTTCTTTGATCTCATCTAAGGTTGCCCCACTTGTACTGTAGCCTTTGTAATATGCGGTCATATAATCCATTTCTTCTAATCGCTGCAACCGATCTCTAAGTTGACCTAAGAGTTCAAGATTATTCTCATATTGTCGTTCATCCATGATGATCTGCTCCCTTCAAAGTACTAAGCCAACGCGTTTGGACTGGCTAATTGTGGTCCGTTGCCTTCTTTAGCCAGCACCCAGTCATCATTGTCCCACATTTCTGTTTTGCGGCGGCCACGGAAATAGTCCCAGCGAGAATCGATTTCCATTTCGATCACTTGATTGTCTGCTCCTAAAGTGACCCAATTATAACTGCCATTCGAATGACCAAATTTGATCCATAGTACTGGAAATTGATGGTTTTTTCCGTCTTCATCTAAAAGCTGGCGTTGTTGGCGTTCAATCCGAAGAAAGGACAGACCGCGGGCATAATTTCGATTGCTTTTTGAAAAAATAGTTTCTGCAATTTCACGGGCACGATCGGGTGAACTCATTTTTCCTGAAGGAATAGTCGCCATGTTTTTTACACTTATCAGTGTATCTTTAAAAAAGACAGCGATGATTCTTGGACCATTCAGTTCATATATTCCATCTTTTTGAAAGCGCCAAATAGTGACTTCTTGTTTGTTGCGAGTTTCATTTTTTTCGTCAACCAATCGAAAATCCTTAGGAACAGTTACTAGTTCATTTAATAATTCTTGCCTTTTCATTTTACAGACTTCCTTTCAGTCTATTCGCTCAATTTGTTAACAGCTGCGATGAAAGTTGTTTGTTCTTCTAAAGTTAACGGAGCAAAAAATGTTTCATTGGCTTTTTGCAAAGCTGCTAAAATCACCTGATACATCTTACTTCCTTCTTCTGTCAAAGAAAGTAGATAACCGCGCCGATCCTCGGGGTTTTCTTTACGAAGGACATACTGATTATCCATTAACTTCTGAATCGCTCGGGTCACGTTGCTGGCATTGACTCCGGTCAATTGCACTAATTTTTCTTGCGGAAGATCACCAAAATCATGTAATTTCAAAATATAATAGTAAAGACTTGAATTTAATTGATACGGTGCAAGATAATTATCGATCAATTTGATATATCTGCGGCTGACGACGGGTAATTGTTTCAATGTATCGATCTCACTAATTGCGTGTTGCAATTCGGTCACTTCCTTTTAAAAGTTTATTTACTTGCGCAAGCAAATAATATAACATATACTTAGTGTCGTCAAATAAAAAGATTCAATTGGAGGAATTTATCTTGTCTAAGACTAATACTAACTGGATGATCCTCGCAATCTATCTTGCAACCCTCGTGACTGCCATCGAATCTACCATTGTAGTCACTGCGACCCGTTCAATTGTAAGTTCCTTAGGAAATCCCAACTTGACCTCACTTATTTTTTCAACTTATTTATTTTCAAGTGCGCTGGCTACTCCCATTTTTGGCCACTTGGCGGATAATCATGGGAAAAAGAAAATTTTTCAGATTGGACTGCTGCTTTTTTTATTGGGAACGATTCTTTGCGGATTTTCTGTTTCTAGTTGGATGCTCTTTAGTGCCCGTGTCGTCCAAGGAATCGGCGCCGGCGGAATCATGCCGATGACCTTTGCCTTGATCGGTGAACTTTTCGATATTACTACTCGCGGAAAAGTCATGGGACTGAATAATTCTGCCTGGGGAATCGCTTCATTGATTGCCCCATTGATCGGTGGCTTGCTTTTAAAACAGCTTACTTGGCACTGGATTTTCTTTATCAACGTTCCGTTTATATTGATCGTGCTTGTGATCGTACAATTTTTTTACAAAGAAAAAGCGCATCAGATAGTTGCCCAGTCAGGCGTGTTTCAACAATATACCTCTTTCATCTTAGGCTTATTGATAGTATTGAGCGGAATCCAATTATTCAGTACCCACTTTTTATTAGGGATCGGTGTTTTGATTGTAGGTATTTTGGTTCTTTTTCGTTTTTATCATAGTGAAAAAAAGGAAGATAGTCCGATCATCCCTGTCAGTACAATCGCCATTTACGATTTTCGCTTACTAACAATTTGTGTTTTCCTGATCAACGGTGCTTTAATCGGTTTTCAAGTCTATCTTCCTATGTGGATCCAAACAGAATTGCATCTGTCTCCTACCTCAGCTGGGTTGGCACTGTTGCCATCTTCTGTATTTTTTATTATTGGATCTTATTATTCCAGCAAGCTTTTGATCCAATTTGGACAAAAACGTTTATTACAATTAGTGATCAGCGGCGCCTTGCTTGGATTTTTATGTTTAAGCCTTTTACCTAGTACCACCGGTTATCTGACTTTACTTATCTTTTCTAGCTTGCTCGGTTTCTTTATTGGAACTGGAGTAACGCTCAGCGTGATCTCAGCCCAAGCTTATGCGACTACGCAAAATCTTAGCACTGTTTCTGGATTTATTACTCTTTGCCGGACATTAGGTCAAAGCTTTATGGTAACTTTGCTCAGTGTGATCAACCAGCAAATCTTTTTGCTGGAAAATCAGCAGATTGCCGGCTACCATAGTGTCTATTTAACGATTAGTATCATCTTTATTGCCCTGTTACTTTTAGTCAGCTACCGTAAGAATTCAAAAGAACGGATAAAGAATTAATAATCTTATGGAAATAGCTCTGACCGACTTTATTGAGGAGCCGGTACAACTTCATCCAGATACAAAAACAGAGTCAGCGGCGCAAACCAGCTGACTCTGTTTTTAATTAATGGAAAGGATTGTAAAAGCGGCCACCATTGATAACTAATAAGAAAATTCCTGCCGAACACAAGAGGATCACAATTGCTAAAGCCAGATAATCTTGCTGTTTCAATGGTTTAGCCAGTAACCATGTCCGTCCTTTTTTCTTACCGAAACGCCGTAGTTCCATCGCAGAAGAAATCGTCTCGATTCGTTCTAAACTTGAAAAAATCAAAGGAATCGCAATCGTCAGATTTCCTCGAATTCGTTTCATCAACGATGCCTTCTTGGAAAGCTCATTACCGCGGGCTTGTTGCGCTTTTGAAATCGTTCGAAAATCTTCTTGGATATCTGGAATATACCGCAAAGCCAAAGAAAAGGCATAAGCAATCTTATACGATCCGCCAACTCGATGAATACTTGATGCTAATTCACTCGGATTTGTCGTCAAAATAAAAATCAACCCCGGCGGTATCGTAACAAAGTATTTAACTAATAAATTAAATTCATAAAAAAGTTGTTCTTGCGTAATTGTGTATCGACCGATTCCTTCAAAAAGTACATGGCGTGTTCCATAAATCGTCACTCCGTATTCTGGCGCAAACAAATAGACCGTCAGCAGATTCAAAATAGAGAAAAACGCGATAAATTTCAGTACAAAGGAAATTTCGCGATAACTGATTTGTGCAAGTTGGAAAATGATCACCGAAAATACAGCAAGTCCCAGCAAAAAACGAGTATCGTATGAGATCATACCAACGATTGAGATCATCAAGAAACAAATGAGTTTGGTAAAACCGCTGAGTTGATGAATCGCAGTTTTTTTTGGCAGATAACCGATCAAATTATTGGTCTCCATAAGACGCCTCCTCATGTTGGATAAATGCCGAAACAAAACCCGCAGCATCTGTTAAATGATTATTTTTCGCTAAACGATACAGACTCGTCTCACGCAGACTTGCGGAAGCCACTAAATCTGCGGAAGATAAAACATTGGCTGGGGTTTTATCCGCAATGACTTGCCCATTTTTTAATACGATCGTCCGCTGTGTATATTCCAGCATCAAATGCATATCATGGGTGATCATCAAGATCGTGATTCCCTGTTGATTCAGCTTGCGTAAAAATACCATCATTTCATTGTAATGATAATAATCTTGCCCCGCTGTCGGTTCGTCTAAAATAAGCAGCTCCGGTTCGAGCACTAAAATCGCCGCGATTGCTACTCGCCGTTTTTGTCCGTGACTCAACGCTGAGATCGGCCAATTACGAAACTCGTAAAGCCCGCAAACCTTCAATGTTTCAAAGACTTTTTCTTGGATCGTCTCAGGATCAACACCTCGGTTTTCTAAACCTAACGCAACCTCTTCAAAAATCATATTCTTTGAGAGCATTTGGCTGCTATTTTGTAAAACATAGCCGATTTTATCCGCTCGTTCTTTGATACTTGCTGCTGCGATCGAATGCCCTTTCCACAATAAATCACCCTGCTGTAAAGAATGAAAACCAGTGATCAGATTGGACAATGTAGATTTTCCCGCACCGTTATGCCCAACTAAACTGACCATCTCTCCTTGATAAAGAGTCAGATCGATTCCTTTGATCACCAGCTCATCCCCGAAACCAAAGGAAATTTGATTTAATGTTAGTAATGCATCTTCTTTTTTAGGCAGTGGTTTGAATGTCCCTTGCGCCTTGGCTAAAGCAGCTGATATTTCCGGCGAAACCAATTGATCGACTTGGGTCAAATCCGAAAAATCAGCTAATGAGATCCCCGCCCGTTTTAAAGCAGTGATATAAAGGGGTTCACGGATCCCGTATTTAGCTAATAAATCACTTTTCAATAATTCAGTCGGCGTCAGATCCGCAATGATCCTGCCTTCATCCATCAAAATAACTCGATCGATGGGAGCTGCTAAGACTTCTTCTAAACGGTGTTCAATAATGATCGTCGTAAATTTTTGCGACTGATACAGCTGATCGATCATTTGGATTGCTTCATAGCCAGTCTGGGGATCCAAGTTGGCTAACGGCTCATCAAATAAAAGAATCGGTGTCTCATCGATCAAAACCCCTGCCATCGTCACTCGCTGTTTCTGTCCACCGGAAAGGTCTTGCGGACGTTTTTCCAGTTGAGCTGCCAGATTGGTTTTTTTCGACCAGTAATTTACTGCTTCGCGCATTTCTGTTTGTTTTATCATCTCATTTTCAAGCGAAAAAGCGATATCTTCTGCCACGGTCAATCCGACAAATTGGCTATCAGTATCTTGCAATACTGTCCCGACGTCTAAAGAAAGATCATAGATAGAAGCTTCACTAAAAACTTTATCATTGATTGTCAGACTGCCGGTAAAACTGCCCTGCTCATTTTGTGGGATGATACCATTCAAACATTTTCCCAACGTCGATTTACCTGAACCGCTGGGTCCCATAATTAAGATTTTTTCTCCTTGATTGATAGTCAGCTGGATATCTTTCAGTGTGGGTTCGGCTTGACTTTGATATTGAAATGTAAAATTACGAAACTCGATCATTTTATTTCCTCTCGTTCTAAGCTTCTTTATTCAAACTGCCTTTTTTCGTTTTTGTTTGCGCGTAGGCCTTTAACAAAATAAAACCGATGATCCCTGTGACAATCGCGTTTGTAATTCCAGCAACGATTCCTTGCGTAAAGACTTTACTTGGCGCTTCTGCATAAATCAAGATGTCGCCGATTGGTGCGATGATTACCCAAGTGACTAGATTGGCAATAGTTTCACCAACTAAGAAGGTCACGATTTCTTTCTTGCCAAAAATTCCTTCTTCAATCGGGATCCGTTTAGCTAACAGACCAAAGAAGACTCCCAAGATCCCAGAAGCAACGATCCATGACCACCAAGCTCCATAAGTTGTCAAATCACCTAGCGCATGTCCGATAAAACCGGCTAAGCCCGCAACGACTGGACCATACACAACACCTAATAAAGCTAAGAAGGGATATGCTGTTGCGATATCAGTATTGGGAATTCCTGTTGGGATCGTTACAAACCGTTTCAAAATAAAGAAGACCGCCGCGCCGATACCTATTGCCACAATGTGTTTTACTGTAAACTTTTTATTCATAATTTTACTCCTCCAATTAATAATTTATAAGTGCTTATTTCTTAAATTTTTGTCAGTTCGATCGTCC
The DNA here is from genome assembly GCF_005405205.1 of Enterococcus pingfangensis. GTDB lineage: Bacteria > Bacillota > Bacilli > Lactobacillales > Enterococcaceae > Enterococcus_A > Enterococcus_A pingfangensis. The sequence continues at coordinate 22,817 of NZ_BJDP01000007.1, forward strand.
AATCATTGCCGGTCCCAATTTTGTACACGGCAGAAAATGAATCTAAGTTGACCCCGAGACCAACATTTAATAATGAATTGATATAAAGTACCGCTTCTTTTGGTGCGACTTGCGCAAATGACCGTCCAAAGACGACTTCGTCTTGGTAACGTACAACGCCTTGATAATATATTTTCACTAATAGGCTTTGTCCGTATCCAACTTGCCACTTTTTAAAAAAGTCGACTGGGATATTTGTCCATAGTGAACCAAAACGAATATCCGTAATATCGATCGTCCCAATGATTTTATTTTCGTTTTGAACGGGAGCAATCAAAGGAAATGTCACTAATTCATCAATTGAAATCACCGAACCTAATTCAGCAAACGTCACTTTTTTACTTGCTAAACGTGCGCCATTATAAACATACACGTCGCGTCCATGGAATGTGTGGCTTTCTGAAGATCCTGGCAAGCGCTGAGTTTCTTCATCGATTTGTCGGACTTCTTTGATTCCCACATATTGTGCTAAATAAGTCAACGTGCCATTATCTGGCGTGATAACATATTGTCCATCCTTCAATTCCGCAACAACACTTCGGCGCGTTGAGCCGACGCCCGGATCGACGACTGAAACAAAAACGGTTCCTGCCGGCCAATAAGTCACGGCCTGTAATAAACGATAACTTGCATCATGGATATTATATGGTTCAATCTCATGCGTTAAATTGTTGATATTTAATGTTGGCTCGACTTGATACGCCACGCCATACATCGCATTAACCGCCCCATCTTGCAACCCGAAATCCGTTTGAACTACTAAAAAACCTGCCATAAATTTCCCACCTTCCAATCGTTTTTTGAGGTTGATCATTGAATCATTTTTCAGCTTGAGGTCGTCACCCCTTGCGTCAAAGCAAACACAAAAAAATACCCTCAGCAAAAATTGCTAAGGGCATTGACTATGCGTTACCACCTTTAATCGTAAAATCCTCACAGACTTCACCTCGATCAGTACCCAAAAAGTTATTTCTTGGAGACTGTGTCCTGTTAACGGGGGCATCCGTATTTCCTTAAACATTCGGGAAATCCGCTCAAAAGCCATTTTCATGTAACGAATCAACATTCCATTTCACCAAACAGGAACTCTCTTTAGAAAATTTCATTACTTTACTTTCTTTTTCATCGCGTTTCATTCATTTTTCATTGATTGTTAATAAAATAGCAGAGAAGAGCTAACTTGTCAATGAAAACTTGCTTATCAATAGCTACAGTCAAAATAAGCAACGAATGCTTTTCTATTACAATAAGAGTATAAAAATTTAGCTGTCTTAACGATTGATCAGAGAAAAATAGCCAATCAATTATAGATTTTTTAGCGTTCTTTCATTTCTTGGTACTCACGATTTTCAGAAACTTCCATATAAGCAGGTCGAATGATCTTTTGTACATTCACTAGCTCTTCTACGCGATGGGCTGACCAGCCGACGATTCGAGCAATTGCGAACATCGGCGTATATAATTCTTGCGGCAGATCTAACATGTGATAGACAAAGCCGCTGAAAAAATCGATGTTCGCGCTGACGCCTTTGTAAACTTTGCGGCTTTTCGCGATGATCTCCGGTGCTAGAGATTCGACTTTACGATACAAATTGAATTCAGCCGCCGCCTCAGACCCTTTTTCTGTTGCTAATTTTTCAACATAGTGCTTAAAGATTTCCGCTCGCGGATCAGACTCAGCATAAACGGCATGACCCATACCGTAGATCAACCCTTGTTTATCAAAAGCTTCTTTCTTCAAAAGTTTTTCTAAATAGTCACGAATCTCCTCTTCATCTTCACAATCAGTGATCGTTGCTTTTAAGTCTTCCATCATTTGTGTCACTTTGATATTGGCGCCGCCGTGCTTGGGACCTTTTAGTGAACCGAGTGCCGCCGCAATTGTTGAATAAGTATCTGTCCCGCTTGAAGTAACAACTCGGGTAGTGAAAGTCGAATTGTTCCCTCCTCCATGTTCCATATGTAAAACCAATGCCATATCTAATGTTTGTGCTTCTTGGAAAGTATATTTTTTATCTGGACGCAACATCGTTAATATCGCTTCTGCTGTACTCAAGTTCTCATCTGGCCGATGGATATACATACTAGCCCCTTTGCTATAATGGTTATAGGCATGATATGAGTAGACCGCAATCATTGGAAACGCAGCGATCAAGGACAAAGATTGATCTAAAACATTTTCAATACTAGTATCATCAGATGCTTGATCGTAACATCCTAATGTCAGGACACTGCGAGCCATCACATTCATAATATTATGCGAGGGCGCCTTCATAATAACATCACGAACAAAGTTAGTTGGAAGTGTTCGTCTTTTACCGATCAACACTTTGAATTCCGCCAATTCACATTGGGTCGGCAACGAACCAAATAATAACAAATAACTGATTTCTTCAAACCCTAAACGGTCTTCTGAAACAAATCCGTCCACCAGTTCATTAATATTGATTCCGCGGTAACGCAGTTCGCCGGATTGGGAGATGATTTTGTCCCCTTCCATCACTTGTGAATGGATCGTAGAAATGTTGGTAAGTCCAGCTAAAACGCCTTTTCCATCAAGGTCTCGCAACCCTTTTTTTACATGATGCTTCCTATATAAAGAAGCTTCTAAATGATCCTCTTTGCGACAAACATCTGCCAATTGGTTTAAATCTAACATTATTGTGTCCTCCTAACCCTATAAATTTTTAATAATCAGGTTAAGGAACATTATAACATCATTGGTTTAAAATGAAATAGTTTTAATAATTTCATTTACTTTCTATTTTTTTATTCGTATAATATAACTATTCAATCCAAACGATAACGTACTTAGGAGGGATTTTTCATTGAACTGGAAAAAAGAACTTTTTGTTAATAACGAACAATATACATATTTCGACCTTTCAACGATTGCTGTTGACTATCAAAAAGAAATCACTGATTTCCCATACAGTATCCGTGTATTATTGGAAAGTCTGGCCCGTCATCAAGAAATCACTGATTTAGAGAAATTGATCAACTTTGATGCAAAAAAACCAACTGGTGTTGTTCCTTTTCGACCATCACGGGTTGTTTTACAGGATTTCACAGGGGTGCCTGCTGTTGTCGATCTTGCAGCTATGCGTGATGCGGTCGTTGCTTTAGGGGGCGACCCAAAACTCATCAATCCTGAGATCCCAGTTACTTTAGTCGTAGATCATTCGGTTCAAGTAGATCATGCGGGCACCAAAGAAAGCTTGGCCTATAATACTGAAAAAGAATTTGAACGTAATCATGAACGGTATCAATTTCTGAAATGGGCTCAACAAGCGTTTGATAATTTTGATGTCGTTCCACCTGAAACTGGAATTATCCATCAAGTCAATCTTGAATATTTATCGGATGTCGTCTTAAGGGATGAGGAAAATCTGCTCTTCCCAGATTCTTTAGAGGGAACTGATTCGCACACAACGATGATCAATGGATTAGGGGTCCTTGGTTGGGGCGTCGGCGGCATCGAGGCAGAAGCGGCTATTTTAGGCGAAGCCTCTTATTTTCCCACGCCGGAAGTCATCGGAGTAGAAGTCATTGGAACCTTAAGTCCTGGTGCAACCGCAACAGACTTGGCACTTTTTCTGACGGAACTTTTGCGCAGTGAAAAAGTAGTTGGAAAATTCGTTGAATACTTTGGATCCGGTTATAAAAATTTAAGCCTTTCCGATCGTGCGACAATTGCCAATATGGCACCTGAATACGGCGCTACTTGCGGCTTCTGTCCAATCGACGAGGAAACACTGAGCTATCTTCGTTTGACCGGCCGCTCTGAAGAACAAGTCGATTTAGTCGAAGCGTATGCAAAGCAAAACCAGCTTTTTTACGATGAGACCAAAACGCCCTGTTACACGCGCGTAATCCACTTAGACTTATCTACTGTCCATTCTTCTCTTGCCGGACCGAAACGACCGCAAGACCGAATTTTATTAGCTGAAGTCGCAGAAAATTTTCAAGCATCGTTGACTAAGCCAAATGGACCGCAAGGCTTTGGTTTAGCAGCTGCTGAAATCGAGCGAGAAATAGTGTTAGAAAACACAAAAGATTCGATTGAGACGGGCGATTTAGTTTTAGCTGCGATCACCAGCTGTACCAACACAAGCAATCCTTCTGTCATGGTAGCTGCTGGACTATTAGCAAAAAATGCTGTGAAGCTAGGATTGCGCGTACCAAAAACAATCAAAACTTCTTTAGCTCCCGGCTCAAAAATCGTGACAAGTTATTTAGAAAAAGGCCATTTGCTCGAACCTTTGGCTGAGTTAGGTTTTGATATCGTAGGCTACGGCTGCACTACTTGTATAGGAAATTCAGGTCCTTTAGATGCTGAAATCGAGACTGGTTTAAAAGAAAGTGAATTAGTCGTGTCGGCGGTCTTATCCGGCAATCGAAATTTTGAAGGGCGAATCCATCCGCTGATCAAAGCGAACTATTTAGCTTCCCCACCGCTAGTTATCGCTTATGCTTTGGCGGGAACGATTAAAAAAGATTTAACTAAAGAAGCACTCGCGATTATTGACGGAAAAGCCATTTACTTAAAAGACTTATGGCCTTCGCAAGAAGAAGTGAATGCTTACATCAACGATTTCTTAAATCCTGAAGATTTTCGTGCTGCGTATAAAAATATTTATCACTCAAATGAACGGTGGAACCAAATCGAAACTTCTGCGGGTGATTGTTATGAGTGGGATGACGCCTCTACTTATATTGCAAATCCCCCTTTCTTTACCAACTTAAATCAAGCGACAGCCGAAGCGCCCTTAAAAAATTTATCGGTTTTAGCTAAATTTGGCGATACAGTAACAACAGATCATATTTCGCCAGCTGGAAATATCGGCCTTCAATCACCTGCGGGAAAATACTTGAAAGATCACGGCATCACTTATAAAGATTTTAATTCCTTCGGTTCCAGACGCGGAAATCATGAAGTGATGATGCGTGGCACCTTTGGAAATATCCGAATCCAAAACCAATTAACACCGGAGCTAACCGGCGGCTATACAAAACTGGCTACAGGTGAAGAGCTGTCGATTTATGATGCAGCTATGTCTTATCAAAAGAAACAAATTGGCACTTTGATCCTTGCGGGAAAAGATTACGGAATGGGTTCTTCCCGCGATTGGGCGGCTAAAGGAACCAATCTCTTAGGCGTCAAAGCAATCTTAGCAGAAAGTTATGAACGAATCCATCGCAGCAATTTAGTGATGATGGGTGTCATTCCTTTTGAATATCTTCCAGGAGAAACAGCTGAAACGCTTGGTTTAACAGGGACAGAAAATTACAGTTTCGACTTTCCTAACAAGCCACTGATCAATCAAATCATCGATGTGACTGCTAAAGGCGAGCAAACGACTCATTTCAAAGTTAAACTGCGGTTTGATTCAAAAGCAGATATTGCCTATTGGAAAAACCATGGGATCCTGCCTTTAGTCATCCACAAAAAAATAAGAAAGGAGCAGGACTAATGACAAAACACGCAAACCCTGTCATCCCTTATATTGAAGGTGATGGTATTGGCCCAGAAATTTGGCGAGCAACACAAAAAGTTGTTGATGCTGCGGTCTACTCCGCCTATCAGGCTGAACGTAAAATCAACTGGTTAGAAGTCCTTGCTGGTCAGAAAGCCTTTGATCAAACCGGAGCATGGCTTCCTAAAGAAACCTTGGCGGCACTAAAAAAATATAAACTTACGATTAAAGGCCCCTTGACTACCCCAATCGGTGAAGGCTTTCGTTCGCTAAACGTTACATTGCGGCAAGAATTAGATCTTTATGCTTGTGTACGACCCGTCCGCTATTTCAAAGGAGTCCCCTCCCCTTTAAAGGCGCCCGAAAAAACAGACATGACGATTTTTCGTGAAAACATTGAGGATGTCTACGCCGGGATCGAATTTGCCAGCGAATCTGCCGAGGCAAACCAGCTTTTAAATTTTTTAACGGAAACATTAGCGGTGACTAACATTCGCTTTCCGGCAACAAGCGCCTTGGGAATCAAACCGATCTCTCAAGAAGGAAGTCAGCGTTTGATCACAGCCGCTTTGGATTATGCACTTGAACACGGAAAAAAACGTGTGACATTAGTCCATAAAGGAAACATTATGAAGTTTACTGAAGGCGGCTTTAAAAACTGGGGCTATGGATTAATTGAAGAAAATTACCCGCAAGTTTTTACTATGAATCGCTATAAAAAGCTTTCTACTGAAATAGGCGTCGAAAAAGCAGATGCGGCACTAAAAGAAGCAAAAAGTTCTGATAAAATCATTGTAGATGACGTCATCGCGGATAATTTTTTACAACAAATTCTTTTATACCCAGAAAATTATCAAGTCGTAGCGACAACAAATTTGAATGGGGATTACATTTCAGATGCCTTGGCCGCTCAAGTTGGCGGAATCGGTATCTCGCCAGGAGCAAACATCAATTATCAGACGGGACATGCGATTTTTGAAGCCACTCACGGTACAGCCCCAGATATTGTCGGCAAAGGCTGGGCCAACCCTTGCTCTTTGCTTCTTTCCGCTGCGATGATGCTGAATCATTTAGGTTGGTTCGAAGCAAGCAAAAAAATTACAGCCGCTATCGAACAAGCCTTACAAAGTAAGCACGTGACTCACGACTTTGCACAGATGTTAGAAACCAAAGCACTGTCTACTGCGGAATTTTCTGACTATTTAATCAACGCTCTGCAAAAAGCTCACTGAACCCATCGATTGAGAATGGACTAGTCTACTGTCATTACGCACAAAAAAACCACTCAAAATATTTTTGAGTGGTTTTTTAGATAGACCGATTTATTAATTAAAGAAACATTTCTTATAATTAATTCCCGCTATTTCACTATATTTAATTAATACTTGCCCGTCTACTTGATCGATTTTATCTGCATCTAACCCGTAAAAACGCTCTACATTCACGATACAGCCATTGTTCTCTTTACGGATTACCTCACCAATGATCGGCCGAGCAAAATCAGTTTTACGGCACTCATAGCTTTCTCCTACAATAATCGCTTCTTTATTCATTCAACCACCTCATTAATGTTTTATACTACACTTATATAATAGCACTAACGCGGATTAAAAACTACATTAACAGTGTTATTTGTTAAATAAACGATTTTTTAGGCGGATATTTCTAGTTTTAGTTGACAGTTTCTAATAATAACGACACATATTGTTCTAAATACAATTGATCGATTTGATCATACATACCAATTTCAGAACTATCAAGATCCAGCACACCGATCAGCTGATCATTTTTCTTCATCGGTACTACAATTTCAGAACGCGCCGCTGAATCACATGCAATATAATTTTTATGTTCTAAGACATTTTCAACAATCACCGTTTGGTTCTTTGCTGCTGATTCACCGCAGACCCCTTTTCCCATGGCAATATGAACGCATGAAACATTTCCTTGGAACGGTCCTAAGATCAGTTCGTCGTTTTTAAACAAATAATATCCGGCAAAGATCGTTTCTTGTAACGTTTGATTTAATAAAGCAGATGAGTTCGCCAAGTTAGCGATCAAATCCGTTTCTCCTTCTAGTAACGCTTTTTGCTGCAACAATAATAATTTATAGGCTTCTTCTTTTTCCGTTTGATCTTTCCAACTCACAATAATTCCTCCTATTTCATTCGATCTCAATCGAACATCGCTTCTTTGTCTATCCTTATTAATAGTAAAATTTATAACTTTTGATTTATTCTACCCTAACTCTGAAGAGAACTCCATTGATAACAGTACCGTTCCCGCCGATAAAATATGAAATTATTGCTGGAAAAATATTGTTACTTGATTTTCCGCTTAATTCTGTTTGCTGAATATTTCATTACCATTACAATCTATACGGTTAAATGAAGATTCGACTATTTTAAACTTTTCAATCCGACTTTCTTATATAATTAAGCTCGAAAGATGAAAAGTGAGGGAACCCATTGATTAAATTAAAAAAATATACAGCACTAACTTTATGTGCCTTGACATTAACTACTGCACCATTAAGTGTATTAGCAGACGAATATGACCAAAAGATTACTGATCAAGATAAAAAGATCTCTGATTTGCAGCAAACAGAACAAACGGTGGAAGAGCAAAAAGCCGTATTAGAACAACAAGTTGCGGCTGTTGAACAAGAAGTCGCAGACGTTTTAAAAGAAAAAACCAATGAAGAAAAAAAATTAAGTGATTTGACTGCTAAAATCGGACTTCTTCAAACTAAAATCCAAAAACGCGAAGAACAGATTCGAAATCAAGCACGCGATGTCCAAACCAATCATGATTCCGCTTCAATCGTAGATGTTGTCATCAACGCAAAATCTGTTGGCGAAGCTGTGAAAAAAACAATAGCCGTCTCTACTATCTTAAGTGCGAGCAAAGATATCATGGAACAACAAACAAAAGATAAGGCTGAACTTGAACAGCTTGGAAAAGAAGCAGAACAACGCTTGCAACTGATTACTCAAAAAACAGCGGAGCTAAAAGCGAAGCAAGATCAACTCGTCCAAACAAAGTTGGATCAGCAAGTAAAAATCAATGATCTGCAAGCAAGTATCGCGACTGAAAAAGATCAGAAGAAGAAATATGAGAAACAAAAAGAAGATGCTGAAAAGAAACGGCAAGCAGCTTTGAAAGTATTAGAAGAGCAACGCAAAAAAGAAGCAGCCGCTCGTGAAAAAGCGCAAGCTGAAGCAGAAAAACAAGCAAAAAAAGCGGCAGAAGAAGCCCAAAAGGCAGCAGAAGAAGCTCAAGCTCAAGCGGCGGCCGCTGAATCAGAAAAGCAAAAACAAGCAGCTGAAATTGCTCAACTAGAAGCACAGCAACAAGAACAACAAGCAAAACAACAACAAGAACAAGCGCAAACAGTAATTGACACAAGTGCTAGTCAGGTAACGACAAATCCTGCAGAAACTGAGTCGAAACCGGCGGAAAATAGCAGTGGCTGGGCCGCGCCTTTATCAATCGGTCTTTCTGTGACTAGTCCATTCGGTTTGCGTCAAGATCCAACTGGTGCTTCCGGCACCCAGCATGACGGAATAGATTTCGCGGGTTCTGCCGGAACTCCGATCATGGCATCTAAAAGTGGACAAGTTGTTGAGGCCGGTTTCCATTGGTCTGCCGGCAACCACGTTGTAATCCAACATTCAGACGGCCACTACTCATACTACATGCACATGGTTTCTGCACCAAGTGTCGCTGTCGGTTCTGAAGTCAGTGCCGGACAAGTTTTAGGCGGCATGGGAACGACCGGAAACTCGACTGGTGTTCATTTACATTTCGGTGTGTCTACCGCTTTATGGTCTGGATTTGTTGATCCTGCTCCATTATTAGGTATTTAAAAAAAGTAAAAAAGTGCAACAGCCGATAGACGCTGTTGCACTTTTTAGTTAGTAAATAACACTTTTATTCCGCTTCTTCGATATCTTTTGAAATGTCTTCTAATTTAATCTCATTAGCTAAATAATCCGCACTTTTTATTGGAAAGTTTTGTCTAAATTCTGCTAATTCCATCAGATCGATTCCCCCTTCTTCTAATGAGAAATCTAAGACATGTCCGCCAAAACTCCGATCATCACTAATGAAATGCAAATGAAATCCAGCTGCGGCGGCTCCTTGGAATAACCCTGGTGTAAAGAAACCTACGATCGTCCCAGTGATATTATCCGCTGAAAATTCTGGTTGATTTCGCGCGATCTCTACAAAGCGCGGATACGGTTTTTGTTGTTTAGGTACTACGCGCACATGCATGTGACTGAATGTTCCGCTTATTTTAACAGCCGAGAATAAATTGTGGCTAATTTCTGCTGAAATCTCTGTTTTTACGACAGCGTCAGAAACATTCGTTAAGAAAAATTGTTTTTCAGATTCAAAATTAGTGACTGCTGCATAAGGTGTCAGCTCATCGCCAGTTAATTGAGTGACTCTTCCTGTTTGATCGACATGATAAATGACGCCATCTAAGATAATGACTTCGCCATTTGCGCCTTCCAATGTCCCTAAACCAAAATCACCATAATTTGCTAAAGTCCCGATTTTCTCTGTACCTTCCAGCAAATCTTGCATCAATCCACCAAGTGTTCCATGCTGATAGATATAATTTCTTGTTTTCACTGTCATGAGTAATCCCCTCTTAATAAAATTGATCCGGTAAGATTGTCTTGCCTAGTTCTTTGTTATCAGAGTAATCGATTGGAATATCGATGATAACCGGACCCTCTGTTGCCAATCCCGCTTGGATAGCTGCTTCTAATTCCGCTTGGGTCGTCGCACGCAACCCTTTTGCTCCAAAAGCTTCCGCATATTTCACAAAATCAACCGGTCCAAAATGAACGCCCGAAGAACGGCCATATTTCATTTCTTCTTGAAATTCCACCATATTATAACTACCATCGTTCCAAATCAAGTGGATGATTTTTTGTTTCAAACGAACAGCCGTCTCAAGTTCTTGCGCAGAAAACAAGAAGCCGCCATCGCCAGAAACAGAGAAAATTTGTGTTGCTGGTCGTACTAATGCTGCTGCAATCGCCCATGGTAAAGCGACCCCTAACGTTTGCATTCCATTACTGAATAATAAATGGCGCGGTTCATAACTGCGGAAATGGCGTGCCATCCAAATATAATGGCTGCCCACGTCAACAGTCACTGTCATTTCATCAGTCACATTTTTTTGCAAAGTGTCAATGACTTCTAATGGATGTACTCGACTCTCAGCCGTTTTACTTTTTTGTTTGCCGTTGACTAATGTTTCCTGCAGTGTCGCTAAATACTGATCAGCATCTGTTGACAATTGATATGCCGCGATTGAATCACTCAGCTTCTCGATTGTCTTCGCGATGCTCCCGATCAATTCAGCTTCCGGTTGCATGTATTGATCAATTTCCATCGGAACTTCATCGATAACTATCACTCGAGCATCTTTTTCTGCATTCCAATTGCGTGCTTCGTATTCGATCGGGTCATAACCGATTGCTAAAACCAAATCGCTGCGCTTCAACAACATATCTCCCGGTTGATTACGGAACAATCCTACTCGGCCGAAGAAATGTTCTTCTAATTCACGAGAAATAATCCCGGCTCCTTGGAATGTTTCGACTACCGGCAAGCCAGTTTTCTCAACCAACTTTCGGATTGCTTGTGTTTCTTTTTCCCCAGAAGCCCGCATACCGACTAATAATGTTGGCAATTTCGCTTCTTGGATTCGTTTTACTAAATCTGCGATATCTTCATCGGCGGCTGTACCTAATACGGGGGTAGATAAAGGTTTGATCGCTTCTCCTTCAACCTCTCCATCTGTTACATCTTGTGGAATCGATAAGAAGCTGGCTCCCTTTTTCGCTGTTTTAGCAATTCGAAACGCGTTCGCAATGCTTTCTGATAACGTCTCTGAGTCTTGGATCTCTGAGCTGTATTTTGTAATCGGTGCAAACAGTGCCGCATTGTCCATGCTTTGATGAGTCAATTTTGAAAGGTCCGATCGTTTCACCTGACCAGCTAACGCTAGAATCGGGTCGCCTTCTGCAGTCGCAGTAACTAATCCTGTGGCTAAATTACTTGCGCCAGGACCGCTTGTTGCGATCACTACTCCAGGTTCTCCTGTTAAGCGTCCAATAGCTTGTGCCATAAAAGCAGCATTTTGTTCATGACGCGTCAAGATTAATTGCGGCCCATGATCTTCTAATGTATCAAACACACCATCGATCTTAGCACCGGGAATCCCAAAAACAAATGGCACGCGATGATTTTCTAAACTATTAACAATGATTTCTGAACCCTTCTTGCTCACTGTATTACATCTCCTTAAAATCTGTATTAATTATATTTGATAATATAGCACCGTTATCTTTATTTATCAACGATGAAACATCGGTTCAAATTGTTTTATCATAATCCTAAAAAAGAAGCCTTTTATTTAAGACTTCTCCTTTACTTTGAATATTTTATTCTATTTACTAACAAAATCAGCTACTTGAAATAGTTCTGACACAGTTAAAACGATGCCGGCCTTTCAATGCAAACGTTCGACCGCTCTTTATCCGATTCTGCTTTTCATAACTACTCTTGAAGGATAAATTCTAAGAAATCTTTTTAACGCTATTTTTGATTGTGGTCAGAAAAAATCTATGGGATAGTAAGGATGTACATTTCAATTTACCGATGAAGTTTAAAAACTAAAATAAAACACTTGCTATGAAACGAGTTTCATAAATTATACTTTCCTCGTAAAGAAAAAGGAGGAATTTTTTATGAATACTTATGTAAAAGTTCAGCAAGATCATCTTCAAGAACATTTTCAAGTTTCCCTGCATTTCTCTGATAAACAATTGCAGCTAGTCAGAAGCCGTGGATTCAAACGACCAACTATCCAGAACCTTCAATTAGCTGAAATCAAACATCTATTTATCAATGAATTTTTTGGCTGTCCCATTATCAGTTTCTTTTATCGAGACCGCCGGTATACGTTTTATCAATCTGGTCTTGGCGTCACCGAGTATTTAAAAGAACATTTACTCGTTTAATAAAGTTAGAAGAGGTGTGTTTTATGGCAAATATCCGCGATATCGCAAAGATCACTGGTTACTCTGTCTCCACGATTTCTCGTGTCATCAACAATCATCCTTATGTGGATGAAACAAAACGGGCGAAAGTCTTGGAAGTAATGAAAGAACTGAATTATGTTCCGAATCGTTCGGCGCAAAATTTAAGTTACGGCAAAACAAAGAACATCGGTGTCGTCTTGCCGTTCATCAACCATGCTTACTACGACCAGATGCTTAGCGGTATCATGCAAGCGGCTTTTCAACATCGTTACCGTGTCAGTCTGTTGCCGACAAATTACGACCAAGAACTTGAAAAAAGCTACTTGGATGAATTTGCGACAAAAACTTATGATGGGCTGATCGTTACGACCAAATCAAACCCCATTGAAGTTTTTGCGGACTATCATCAATATGGTCCCATCGTTTTTTGCGAAAATATTCCAGATGCCCCTGTTAGCTGCGTTTATTTCAATTTAGAACATTCCTTGCGTGAAGCCTTCCAATATTTGAAAGACAATGGCGTGAAGCAACTTGGAATGACTTTAGGCCGCAGTAAACATATCAGCCATAACTCAAAAGTCACACTTCAGATTGCTGAAGAAATTTTCCCTGGTTTTGATAAGGAGAATATCTTTTGGGATTGCTGCGTTCATGGTCAAGACGGGCAAAAAGCAGTGGAGTTTTTCAAAAAACGTGAAGTTGATGGTATTTTGACAAATGGTGATGAGATTGCCGCAGTCATAGTAGCACACTCTCATGACAAGACGCCTTTAGTGATTGGACGCGAAAATTTATTGATCAGCCGTTTGATTGGCTTTCCCAGCATCGATCATCACTTAGCAGAAATTGGACAACGAGCTTTTGAAGCATTCTTTTATCATAAACAAGAAAAATTATGTATTCCACATGATTTTATTCAACGTTAACCTAAAGGGGTTTGACAAAAATCTTGTCAAACCCCTTTTTTTGAATAAATAACGTTTCAGTAGCTTCAAGAAATTCCTGCTGATTTTTTGACGCCCACTTCTGTCACAACCTCACATCACCCGCTTCTACCTGACATATAACCAGAGTATTCTTTCTTTATGGCAGCAAAATCAGAATAACTTACTTATCATTTCTAGGAGTCCGCGTTAAACAAAATTATCAATACTTTACAGCAGGGTTGTTAACTTTTAAATTCAAACGCTAATAAACGATCGATTATTCTTACAAGTTCTTCAGGTGATTCTTTTTGTACCCGATTGATCCAATCTTGCAAAACGCCAAACACTGCATTACTCAAAAATAATAACGCATAATGGATCTCTGTAGCACTTTCAAGTTTCAAATCTAATCGCGGAAAAATATTTATCCGAGCATTTTCCCGCATCATCCGTTTAATATAATTTTGGACTTCCACCGAACCATTCTCCGAGATCAAAGCGGCGATAAGTTTTCCTTCACTTTGCAAATACGTCAGCATATTGAGAAACAGTTTTGTCTTGCTGTTTTCATTCTTTGTTTGGATAAATTGATTGGCTTGATCGCGGAACTCTTTTAAATTCGCTTCAACTAAATCATACTTATCTACATAATGCAGGTAGAAACCGCTTCGACTGATCTGAGCCTCTTCGCAGATATTTGTCACGGTGATCTGCTCAAATTTTTTAGTTTGAAGCAGTACAGTCATTGCGGCTAAAATATTTTTTCGGGTCCGATAATAACGTAAGTCTTCTTTCAATTCTATACCTTCTTCAAAATAGTGAACAGTATTTTTCCGTTTATCCATTATTAACATTCTTTTCTTGCAACAGATAGTAGTCCTTTTATAATTCATATAGTACAAAATAATAGACACGATGTCTATTATGCCAATTCAACTCGAAGTTTTAAGAAAATATAGCCTTTGCAGGAGGAATAAAATGACTACTGACAAAATAGCGGCAAGAATTACTGCCGCCTACAAATCTTTTGATCAAAGGGAGATCTTAAAGGATGTGAATCTTCAAATCGAAACTGGAAAAATCATCGGACTGATTGGACCTAGCGGCGCTGGAAAATCCACTACCATCAAATGCTTACTAGGAATGGAAAAACTGGATCAAGGCGAAGCGACCGTTTTCCAAACTAAAATGCCCAACCGGAAAATTTTAAGCAGAATCGGTTATATGGGACAGAGCAATGCTCTATACGATGAACTGACCGCTAAAGAAAACTTACTCTTCTTTGGACAATTGACGGGGATGCCAAAAGAGAAGTTGACTCAAGCAATCGAGCGAACGATGACTTTGGTCAATTTAAACGAATTTATGGATCAGTTAGTTGGAACGTATTCTGGCGGAATGAAACGTAGATTGTCTTTAGCAATCACCTTGTTAGCTAATCCCGATCTGATCGTTTTAGATGAACCTACTGTTGGAATCGATCCAAGTTTACGTGCGGCTATTTGGAACCAGCTCCGCTTGCTTGCAGAATCAGAAAAAACGATCATTGTTACTACACATGTAATGGATGAAGCCGAAAAATGTGATGCTGTCGGCTTGATTATTGCCGGAAAAATCTTTGCGTTTGGTAGTCCAACTGAACTAAAACAAAAATTTGAAGTTGATTCTATTGAAGAAGTTTTCTTAAAGGCGGAGGGTGAAACAAATGAAGCGTTTTAATGCCGTTTTGACTAGAGTATTAAAAGAATTGATTCGCGACAAACGAACATTGGCACTTATGCTGATTGCCCCAATTCTTATTTTATCGCTGATGAATATCGTGTTCGATTCAAACTCAGAGACTAAAGCAACGATCGGTGTAGATGATACCGTCCCTTCTGCGTTAGTAGAAAGTTTCCCTGCTGACAAAGTTGAAACGAAAACCTATCCTAAAAAAACAGCTATTCGAGACGCGATCAAGCAAGACAATCTCACTGCTTTTATCACATTAGACAATACAACCGTCAAAGTGATGTATGAAAATGAAGCCCCCAGCAATACTACACAGGTCAAAGCCATGATCCAAAATATTTTAACAACTAATAAAATGAAAGAAATGGGGCAAGCATTACAAAAATCGTCAGCTGAAACCCAGACACCTGCCGCAGTTCAAACTATCCATATCAAAAATTCTTACGTTTATGGCGGAGCTAACAGTACTTTCTTTGATAAGATATTTCCAATTTTGATTGGTTTCTTTATTTTCTTCTTTGTCTTTTTAATTTCCGGCATCGCGTTATTAAAAGAGCGGACTAGCGGGACATTGGAACGCTTGTTAGCAACACCAATCAAACGCAGCGAGCTCGTCTTAGGCTACTTGGCAAGCTATGGTCTGTTTGCGATTATCCAGACGTTTGTGATTATCCTCTTCTCAGTTTATGTACTCGATCTGCAAATCGCTGGAAGCCTAATCTGGGTAATTATAATAAACATTTTGATAGCATTGACTGCTCTTTCCATGGGGATCTTCGTTTCAACTTTTGCCAGCTCTGAATTTCAAATGATTCAATTTATCCCATTAGTCGTTATTCCGCAGATTTTCTTTTCAGGCTTGATTTCATTAGATACTATGGCTCCTTGGGCACGCTACCTTTCCCATATCTTTCCTTTAAGTTACGGAGGAGACGCTTTGACCGCCATCATGATTAAAGGCCAAGGCTGGGAAACGATTAAATTTGATCTGCTGATTTTGATTTTATTCATCACAGCATTCACTTTATTAAATATTACTGGACTAAAAAAATACCGGAAAGTTTAAGTCCTGTCCTACACTTAACGAGAACACGGTTCGTTGTCAGAACATCACAAGTGAAATACAGACGATATTTATTGCCATTATTCGTGAAAGAAAGCCGTGACAGAAGTGGACCGCTTCAAGAATAGGCTAAAATTTCCGAAGAAACCGGAACACTATTTTTTGTAAATATTTTTCCGATAATCAAAATACCCACACAAAAAAGGTCCACGATAAGTATCGCGGACCTCCATAATAATTATTAATCATCTACATCAGTTTCTAATACTTCGCCTGATTGTGCGTCAATTTTAACTTCTGTTTCTTCGTTTCCATTCGTTACCTTGACTTCCCAATAAGTCGTCCCGTCTTCTTTATCCAGACTCCAATCAGTCGCTTTCCCATTTCCAACATGTTCTTCAGCAATATCAGATACTTGCTTGATACTCAATAGATCTTGCAAATCCAATTTATCCTCTGTTCTTTTAACACCCGCTTGATCTTCTGTATCTAGATTTTCTTCACGTTCTTTAGAAACAGCTTTAGTGTTGGCATCTACTCGTAGCTCATACTCTTTGTCGTCATCGACACCTTCAATTTTATACACATAGTTGCCCAATGACTTCTCTAAATCGATGGATGTTATATCACTATCAGGATACGCTTCTTGATATGCGTTGATCGCATCATCAACACTCACCTTGAAATCCGTATCCGCTTCATTACTTGACTGACTCGCTTGACTCGTTTCTTGCGCAGAACTGGAACCGCTCGAATATTCCGGATCGCTCCCGCAACCTGCTAAACCAGCAAGCAGTGCTGCCGATAAACCTAAGACAATAATTTTTTTCATGATATCCACTCCTTAATCGATAGGAAATAAGTCGGCTCAAAGCCAACTTCCCATTTACAAATACACATTAATCATTACATTTATCTAGCGAATTGTAAAATCATTGAATTATTTTATCATCAAAAAAATATATTTAACTCGTTTGTTTTTAATTTAATAATATCGTTTTTTTTAATATTATATTCATTATTAAATGGTCGGATCTATCTTTAGCAGAAATACTACGCTTCGCCTTCCCAGCCGCCGCGAGTATCTATCTTAGCGTCGATCGCTAATTTTTCTAACTGTTGCATTTCCTCTTCTGACAAATTAATTCGTGCTGATTGTGCTGCATCTTCCACTTGATTGACTTTTGTTACTCCTAAAATTGGAGTTGTTCCTTTACCGATTGCCCATGCAGTTGCAATTTGTGCTACTGAAGCATCATGTTTAGCGGCAATTCCTTTTAACCCTGCTAAAAGATCTTTTAAATCTGAGAAAAGTGGATTATAGGTTTTCCCACGGTTAGATTCTGCAGGTAGAAGATGTGTTTCATCATATTTACCAGATAAAGCTCCTTGTTCTAAAACCATATAAGAAAAGAATTGGATATCCTTTTCTAAGCAATAATCTAAAAGTCCAGATTCAATTGATTCTCTATAAAGCAAGCTGAAGTGATTTTGAACAGCTGAAATTTTAATTCCTGCTGGTTCAAGAATTTCTTGGACTCGCTTCACTTGATCTAAACTGTGATTTGAAACACCAATACGGCGAACTTTTCCTGACTTCACAACATCTGCTAAAAACGGCGTCCAACGTTCAATATCAGCTGAATTGTGAATCCAGTAAATGTCAATATAATCTGTACCTAATCTCTCAAGGCTCCCTTCTAGCATATCCAATACAGGATTTTCGGCTTCATCTTTTTGCATCCCCGGCGTAAACTTATCGGAAATTTGTATCGCTTCTCGATCATAATCCGCAACTAATTCTCCTAAGATTCGTTCAGATTCGCCATTTGCATAAGCATAAGCCGTATCAAATAAATTTAAATCATTCGCCACGGCGCTTGCAAAAACTTTTTTTAGATCACTTGTGTCTAAGTGATTGCCAAAAACAACATTTCCGCCTGCAAAGCCACCTATTCCCCAAGACCAAGTACCTAGTGCAATTTCATTCTTCTTATTTTCCATATTCTATCCCTCAATTTTCAATAATTTTTTTAATAAATTCAGTGTTAAATCATGAACAGAATGGTAAGTATATGCCACTCCCGCTTGTTTCAGTCCTTCTTTTTGCTTTTTTGTTCCTACCGCATAAGGATTCAATCCAAAAATGAAGGGAAAAAAGGCAAAAAGAAATTCGTTACGATCTTTCTCCGACATTTTTTGGAAAAAGTGTTGCAGATTACTATCAGCCGCCTTTAACGTCTCACCATATGAAGCCTTAAATGGAATAATCAGTTCCATCCGACTATTTTCCTCAAAATCAGTCAAATTATTTGATACTAGTTTCAACATCAGTGGTCTATTTTCTAAAGATTGGGCAAGTTTTTCGATATATTCTTGCTGATGAATCTGACCTGCTTGTTCATTTAAAGAATATAATTCACCGGACCAGTCGACATATTCTTGGGTTAACAATGCCAAAAATATTTCTTCTTTCGTTTGAAAATAGTTATAAATTGAAGGCCTACTAAAAGAGGTCATCACGCTGATTTTTTTCATATTGATATCTTTATAATAGTAACCTTGATCAATTAATTCTTTTGTCGCTGTAAGAATCTCACTCTTTCTTGTTTTACTAGCTTTTTCTTGTGTCATTCATTCTTCACCTCCTGACATCGTGTCAACTACAAAAAGATCATACTCCGATTCTGACACCGTGTCAATATTTTTTCTTTAGTTTTTTTCATTCCTATGAAGAAGAGATATGCTCTTGGCAGATAGGGTCACTTAGACAATAGGTTTTGTCTTCCCTAGAATATTCTTTCTTCTAAAAAAGCCCAATCATCTGTTAAGACGATTGGGCCTACTAGTATAACAACTATCTGTGAAACAATTTGAAAAAAATCTTTTTGTGATTTTTCCTGTTGTAATTCTATTCCAACTTTTTATGCTTCTAAATCAAATTTCCCCTCGATAAATAGATGCCAAATTCACAGTTATTGGTCCGCTTTTTTATAAATCAAATGGACACCGCCACCAGGTATAGGAGTGGCTTCTTTTAGTGGAAAAGGCGTATTCCGGTAATCAGCCCATAATTCAACAAAGGATTTTGCATCTCTGTTTCCTTCTATATATGGAGCAACGGTAAGAGAGATTTCATCAATTAAATCCTCTTTAAAAAATGCACCATTGAGAACTGCACCGCCACATAATACTACATTCTCAATACCGAATTCTGTTTTAAGTTTACTCAAAGCAAGATTCAAATCCATTTTTGAAGCAGACTCCCCAGCAAAAATATAGGGAATACCAACTTCGCGTAAATAGGCAAGATATTCCTTTTTGACTTCTTTCGTTAATACTTCAACTATCAACAGTCGTTTGCCCAAATGTTCAAAATGACTTTTTGCCCAATTACAACTGCCTTTTCTGTCAAAACTTAAGAAGTAGTATTTATCTGGATCTTGAACGATAAAATCTTCATAATCAATATCAGTATCTTTATATTTTTCAAAATCTATTTCGGTATGCCCAACTACTTCTAAAGACTCTGCATTAGTTGCTCTTCCTACCGCCATTGCAGTTCCCAATTGATCAAATAAGGTTTCATAGTAAAAACCAAAAATTTTCTCAGTTAAGGGTTCTTTTGCGTACTGTCCGTTTATTTTGCCGTCAATTGATGTGACCATATGACACACTACATTACTTCTTTCTGGATAGTTTCCTGAATCCACGAAAAAGGCATCTTCAACTGATTGGAAGTATCCGCCGGCTTCAATGATTCCTTCAAAGAATAAGACAGCTCTTTCTTTGATTTCACGCGCAGTTTCGTGCAACGGACCGTCATCAAGCAATTTCACCATGTCGCCAAATCCGTCTAATCCTTGAAAAACTTGTTTAGCAGTATCCACTGCTTCGATATTATAAATATGCCACGGAACGTTTCGGCCTTCATCTGGCGTAATGGTCGATTGAATATCTGCACTTGTTAATTTTGAAATCAGTAAATTCAATACGTGGGTCACCGTCGCTTCACGGGTCGATGCTTCCATATATTTTGTATTTTGTTGGGCACGCATCCGATAGTCGCTAAAGAATTCACGCAGTGCAACAGCATACGGCAGATCTAAATACATTGACGGTGCCGGGGGCGCTGTTGGCGGTACTGTTGACAAGCAAATATCTGATTTTTCCATTCCTACTTTATGAGAAAAAATAGAATTGATTGCATGCTGTACCATTAGTTCTGGCATTACTTTCCAAGCTTCACGGGCCGTTGCATTAGCATTATGTGCACCATCGATTTGAGCGATCCCTGCCCAAGCCATTACCTTTTTAGATTCACAAGCATCGACAAAAGAACGAATCATATTAATATTTCGATACAAGACATTGTATTGCGGATCTTGGTGTGCGCCATTGACCCCTTCTTCAGCAAACATTACCGCAACTTCTGGTCCAGCGATTCCTGAAACATAACTATGATAGTTAATTGGACGACCCACTTCGTCTTCGATTGCATCCAGTGCTTTTCTTTGAGCACGGACTTGTTTCCGAGTAATTGGAATACCGCCGATTCCTTGCGGTGTTCCTTCAATCAAGCCTTCAAAATGAGACTGACCGGCGGTACGAATAACCATCAAATGATCCGCACCATGCCAAGCAGCCATACGCATTCTGCGAATATCATCTTCAAAACGACCTGAGGCAATTTCGGTTGTGATCGAAGATGTCCCTTGCGGATCAATGTTGTCAAAATATTTTGCTGAAGGCAATGGTACATATTTTTTCAATGATTCTGCCATATCATGGTATTCAAAACTATGCATTTTATAACGCGGCACTGGTGTACGCCATGACCAGCCGCGGCGTCTTGGGCGATAATTAGCTAAATCATCTAAGATTTCGTGAATATCTAATTTTTTATTTTCATCAAGCTTAATTTCTTTTGACATATTAATTTGCCTCCTTGAAAATATTATCTACTTGTTCCCAAAGTTCGCCATCAGCTAATTTTAAGCCCGCATCTCGCACGCTTAGATCATTTTCTTTAGCGATTCGATAGACGATATGTCCGGCGCCTTTGCCCATTAACTCATGCGATAGCACGCGTTTTACGATTTCTGTTGCTTCTATTGAAGAAAATCCCATTCTCAGCAGAACAGAACGTTCGATTGATGGCGAGGTATATTTTTTCCCCATTTCTAACATTGGTTCAACAACTTCTTCGGCTAATTGCCAAAAACGTGCCTTCAATTCTTCATCGTTTAAATCTGCTAAATGTTTTCTGGCTTCTTCAAATTTTATTCTTTCTGCTTTGTTTTCCAATTTCGTCACCTCTTAGCTCAATTTTTCAATAATTTGTTGCACCTGTTCAACAGAACCGTTAATTTCTTCAGCTAAATAATTCAACTCAACTTCTGATAATGGTTGATCAGCTGTTTTTAATGCATTTTTTATAAGTGATTGCTTCAAGTAAGACAAATCAATGTCATTCACTGAAATTTCAGCCGGTGAAGACGGTAAAACAATCGATTTCCCTGGAACCTCTTCTTCAGGATCGCCAAAATATATATTAATTCCATTTTCTCTTGCAAAGGATAATTGTGGCTGAACACTTTTTCCAGCACCAGTATATTCAGTCTCTTGGACTAAAATAATTTGATCTTCTGGCATATCTTGCGCTAAAACAAAGGCAACGGCTAAAGATGTATTTCCTGCCGGCCCTTTTTCTAGTCCCTCTAAATTTGCCAAAGCTTCTGTGATAAAGAACACTTCACCTTGACGAATTTTTACATAACGATCCATATAACGTAATGGACGTGCTGCCGACCTCGGAACATCAGAACGATCCGGTGACGTTGTAAATGGTACGCCAAAACCAGTATGACCAGTCGTGAATGACTTTCGATTAAAGTCTAAATCTGATGCCATGTGCAAACCTTTTAGATCTACGCTAGCTCCAACGATTTTAGTCGCAGTATTCCCAGCTTTCCGCATTCCTCGGGCAGTACCTGTCAAGTTCCCACCACCAGCATTTGTGGCAACTACAATATCTGGCTGTTGGCCAAACTGCTTAAATTGTTGGACGATTTCATAACCTAAAGATTCAACACCAGCAATTCCAAATGGCGTATATAAGGAAGCATTGAAGAAGCCCGTCTTCTCAATTAATTTTAAAAACTGATAAAACAATTCAGGGCCCACAGTTAATTGAACGACTTCCGCACCTAACGCTTCACATTTCCGCGCTTTCTCAACAATTTCAGGTTGCCCAACACCTTTTGAGTCGAAACATTCCTGTACAACAATACACTTCAACCCTAGTTTTGCGGCATGACAAGCAACGGCCGCACCGTAATTTCCGCTAGTAGCGGTAACAACTCCTTCATATCCTAACTTTTTAGCATGGTATACGGAGATTGCCGCGCGTCGATCTTTAAAACTCCCCGAAGCATTGGCTGCTTCATCTTTTACAAAAATCCGTGCCCCTTTTCCTTTTGCAGCATACTTTCTTGCGAGCTTAGTCAAATTCTTCAGCTCAATGATCGGAGTATTTCCTACGCCTAATGTCCGTTGGATCTCAAGCATTTCTTCCATAGAGTAGGCTACTTCTGACATCATTTTCTCGTAATCAAATGCGATACCTTCTAACTCAAACTCTTCATAGTTGATTTGTAATGAGGCTTCCATTAGCTCTCCGCGACGTGCCATAACAGCTTGATAACTATCGTCTCTCACTAACTTTCACCTCCAAATAATTCATTTCGCAACATCTGATCAATTTCAATGATTTCTGGTACAAAATTGCCAAAGCTATGCGTAAACGTAGGATTTACTTGGACTAACTTGCCAATTTCCAAACGTCCGGTAACTGTTTTGATAGTAACTTCTTCACCAATTTCTGCATCCTTTTGTAAAAAACCTTTTACCCACATTTCAAGTGGTACTTTTTTTGTGCTATCTGGTACTTGCGGTGCTCGCTCATTCGTTTTTAACACAACCAAATGAATCTGTACCCAACTTCCCTTTTTCACCATAGTTCTATCCTTCCCTATTCCTAAACAATTTTTGCCTCTTCGTGAATTTGATCTCTAAAATCGCCTAAAATCGCATGAGGAATCGGCAGATCAATCATGCTGACTAAACCTGGGCGAGCATTGATCGTTTGGGGAATCATATTGACACACATCGCAATCGTTCCAACTCCGCCTTCAATCTCTGGAGAATTAACTAAATTTACTTGTGGATTGCCATCAATAATCACATAATCACCAGTTTGAACACCTACCTGTTCTGGTTCGATTTGTTGCGGATGATCCATTGCAATCAGTTCTTTCCCATCCTTCATACCGCTAGCTTTCATTGAAACACCGGCAACAGATCCTGCTTTTGCTTCGCCGTATGGTGCGACCCGATCTACTTCGGTTACGATTGCCTCCATCGATTGATTGATAGCATCTAATTTGACGCCCAAAGCTTCTGCAATCATTGAAATAGATTCTGAGAAACCAACGTGCCCTGCTAAACTGCCGTCTTCTTTTCCTTGTTCAAATTCTTCTACTGAAATACCGATACCTTGCTCCTCCATTACTGCTTTGCCAAATGGAGAAAGCGAATTTACTCGGCGAGAAGTAATGTGCTTGATATCTTCGCAAGCACCGGTCATCACCAATACTAAAACATCCATGATTAAACCGGGATTGATTCCTGTTCCTAGAATCGATACGCCATTTTCTTTCGCTAATTTATCTAATTTCTCAGCTAAATCTGGATTTTGAGCTTTCGGAAAGGCCATCTCTTCTGCACTTGTGATAACGTTGATTTTATTTTCAACGATTTTTTTAATTTTTTCGAATGCTTTGGCTGTAAAAGAGTCTGTACAAAGCAGAACGATATCTGCTGATTTTTCTTTGATTGCATCATCCGCAGTACTTATTTTTATATTTTCATTATTTGGAAATTCTTCTCCTAATACTTCAAAAATTGGTTTTCCAATCTTGTCCCCAATATCGATAGCTCCAACTACATCGACACCTGTTTTTTTCATTAACATTTTTGCCATGCCGCTGCCCATGGCACCCATTCCCCAAATAATGACTTTTACGTTTTCCAAAATAAATCCTCCTTAATTACTTTTCAATTTTTTATTCTTTTGTTTCATCAGGTGCTTTCACACCAACTTTTCGCTTCATACTTGCCCATAAAGTACTTCCGACAAATAATGCAATGAACACCGGTGCACCCATCGTTAAAGCTCCGCGTTGCGTTGGTTCTAAAATCATTCCGGTAGCTACCAAAATACACAAAATAATCAAAAGTATCGGTACTATTGGAAATAGCGGGATCTTAAATTTCAAATCAGAGATATGATTGCCTTCCGCTAAAAAGGCCTTCCTAAATTTCATCGCACATAATCCAGTAATCGCATAAACTACTAATTCTGCGGCACCGATAAATGAAGTTAAAAATAGATACACTACATCTGGTGAAATAAAGCTTGATGCGACTGCAAATACGGCAAAGACCATCGTCACAATCAACGCATTCAATGGAACTTTTCGTTTGTTTACTTTTTTTACAAAACCTGGTGCCTGTTCAAAATGTCCCATTGACCATAACGTCCGAACAGCTGCGAAAACATGGGCATTTGCTGAAGATAAGGCAGATGTTACGACAACCAGGTTCACAATCATTTCTGCTGAAGGGATTCCTAATTTAGCGAAAACATAAGCAAATGGACTGCCCATCAGATCTGCTTCACGCCATGGTAAAACAGCGACTAAAACAAACAATGTCAACGCATAGCTGATGATAATACTCAATGAGCTGATCTTGATCGCTCGAGGCAGATTCTTTTCTGGATTTTCACTCTCACCTGCGGCTGTTGCGAACATATCTGCCCCACTATAAGCAAAAACAGCTGTCATCATAGACATCATGATTGGACTAAATCCAGTTGGAAACAAACCGCCATCATTAGTGTAATTAACGAGTCCTACTCCCTGACTACCTCCTACGCCAAAAATCATTCCTAGACCAACTAACACGAAGACAACGATTAGAATTACCTTGATACTACTGAAGAAGAAGGAGGACGAGCCATATTCTTCATTAGAACGAGAATTTAAGAAAAATAGTAACAAACTAAATCCGACAATCCATACAAGTGATGGCACTTGTGGGATGATATTGCCCATAATAATTGCCGAAGCAACGATCTGTGTTGGAACGGTGACTGCCAACTGCAACCACTTTACCCAACCAACAGTAAACCCAGCGCCATAGCCTAGAAATTTTGACGCATAAACTTGGACATTCCCAGCTACTGGTATTTGTACCAGCATTTCTCCCATACTCAACATCATAAGTACCATGATCAATGCACCAAATGCATAGGCAACAAAAGTTCCTCCTGGACCAGACTGCTGAACGACGTATCCTGTTCCCAAAAATAACCCTGTTCCAATCGTTCCACCTACGCTGAGCATCGCAACATGATGAATTTTCATTCCTCTTTTTAGCGAACCAGAATCGTTTGCTGTCTCTTCCTGTTGTTCTTTGAGTGACATTATTTTTCCCCCTTTTATCGAATGAACTCTTTTTTGATATATTTACTAGTAAATGTGCTTAAAACGGAACCGTAAGACATAGTAAACTCAATTTCATCGCCAACTTTGTAGTCTCTTTCAGCATGAGTCAGATCCAAAAGCAAGTGATCCGAACTTGCTCCTAAAATCTCAATTTGCGAATCTTTGGGCGTGATATCGTCAAGCGACACATCTTGTAACCCAATGGCCACGATGCATCGTTTCATATTCCCTTTATCAACATACTGAGGTTTTCGTCCAAATGCATCCACACCAATTTCGCCAATCGGATAAGAAGGTTTCTCCTTTAACTCGACGATTTCCGTTACTAAGGTAAAAGCATCTTGATTCATTTGTTTGTAATCAGCTCCATAAGCGGTTTCCCTCCCAAGTACGAAGCTTTCGCCAATTCTCAAATTATTAATTCCAATCGGAAGCATGTCTTCTGACGAATCTAATAAATAAAGTGAACTAGAGTTTCCACCAGAAATCATCGCAATCGGTAAATTGAAACGTTCTTCAATTTCTGTTTTGATACTGATCAAGTCCCCTAAATTTTTCGAGCTAGGAATTATTGCACCGTAACAAGTTAAATTCACACCTAGTCCATAGATTTGAATATTTTCTAGTTTCATAGTCTCTTGAATACAGTCATAGAGAGCTTCTCGCTCAAAAAAACCTTCACGTAAATCACCCAGATCGACCATTAGAACGATTTTATGATTCTTTTTTTGTTTCACTGCTTCTTGGTTGAGCGCTCGAATCGTCGCTATTTCTGAATTAAAACTAATATCCGCATATTGAACTACTTCAGTGGCCTCACTTATCATCGGCAGTCGAATCAATACTTTTTGCTTTCTTGAGTTGTGGTAGCTCATTAAGTTTTCAATACGTGAATCGCCAAAATAAAGAATTTCGGGAAATTCATCATATAGAGCGATCACCTCCGGATGTGCATTGAATACTTTGGTTACTGCCATGGTCGAAAGTTGATGTTTTTTCAGTTTGGAAACAATAAACGAAATATTTTCTCTCAACTTTTTCCGATCAACAACTATTCTCGGATTTCTCATACAATTCGTCCTTTCTTTTTAGTAAAGCGCTTTCAACTAAATGATACTTTCTCTTCTTATAAAAAAAATCCTAAACAAGCATAGTTACTATTCAAAAAACGATTGCCTTTGCCCGCTGATCAAATTATGTGCTGAATAATACAAAACGGCATACTAACCATTCTGTTTTGGTATTTATTTTATTAAATTAATCTGTTATTTTAGAAGTATACTTATCCAATCAATTTAGAAAGGTCTTGTTGCAATGAAAGTTTATACTAGAAGCGGCGATAAAGGGAAAACCAGCGCAATTGGTCGCCCCCGTCTCATGAAAAACTCTCCGCGCATTGATGCATATGGCGAGGTAGATGAGTTAAATTCACTCATTGGTTTAATAATCAGTCAAGAAGAATTAAAGCAAGAAACATTCACAAAATTATCTAATGAGCTTATTGAAATTCAACATTTACTATTTGATGTAGGAACAGACCTAGCAAACATAGATGGTGATCTCCCCTTGCGCATCACGGCAGATCCAACAAAATGGTTAGAGCAGCAGATTGATGATTATGTTGAAAAGACACCTACGATTGAAAAATTCGTATTGCCAGGTGGAAGTTCTTTAGCTTCTTGGCTTCACTATGCTCGAGCTGTTTGTCGTAAAGTTGAGCGCCGTGTAGTGACATTGTTAGAACAAGAAGAAATCAATACTCATGCCTATGTCTTTATTAATCGTTTATCAGACTATCTATTCATAGTTGCTCGGTACGTCAACAATCAAACGAATGAAACAGAAGTTTTCTATCGCAACAGTGACAATGTTTTTAAAAACTAAATAGATTTCAATCATACATTAGGAAAAAGGTGGAATTCCTTTACAGTCCCTTTCTACTGTAAATGCTTTATGCAAAGTCAGACACTAATTTTGATTGATAAAAACAAGCAATATCAGGGTCGTTTGTTTCAATCATTTTAGACACCCTTTTATTTAAGGTGTCTTTTTTATTAACTAATTTTGAAAAGGAGAGAGTTATATGAAAAGAAGTATTTTAGCTTTTACACTATTAGTCAGCCTGTTAGCGTTCAGCGGTTGTACTACGAAAGAGGCCGGCACAACAGAAAATTCATCCACAGAAGCCGTTTCCAGCAGTAAAGAGGCAGAGATCCAAGCAAGCATCACGCTATTAGATGGGGAAAAAGAACTATCAAAAAAAGAAGTTGAATTCAAAGATGGGGAAAAGTTGTTTGATGTGCTAGCAGAAAATTATGCTATTGAGGATAAGGATGGCATGATCACCTCGATTGACGGTCACAAGCAAGATGATAAAAATAATAAGTATTGGGTCTTTACAGTAAATGATGAGGAAGTAAACTCCGGAGCAAAAGACGTTGTATTAAAGAATGGCGATCGAGTGGTGTTCAAACTTGAACAATTCTAATAGCAAAATTTATTCTCTCTTTTCATTAGGAGTGAAAGAATTAAGCTTGCTGTCAATGATGATTGCCTTATGTGTGGTCAGTCGTTCTATTTTTCAATTTATTGTTAATGTACAGCCTGTGACCGCAATACTATTGATCATCACAATCTATTGGGGAATCTATCAAGGACTGCTAGTCAGCATCCTCTCAATTCTGATCACAAATTTCTATATGGGGATGGGCGTCTGGACAATTGCGCAAATCGCAACCTATTTTCTACTAATAGTTCTGACAGGATTATTAACGAATCTATCAATTTTTAGAAATAGCATTGTACTCCAAACTGCCTATGCAGGTATTACCGGATTGCTGTTCGGTCTGTTTATTTCGGCCATCCAAGCTCCTTTTTTCGGTATTTCCGCTTTTCTGCCCTATTATTTAGCCGGTATTCCAATGGACATCATGCATGCTGTTGGCAATATTATATTCTATATATTGCTAACACCGATTTTAAAAAAATTATTAACTCAGACGATCCAAAAATGGCACAGGTTCAGTCCTGAAAAGTAAGCTAAGGCGTTGCCACTCGTGAAAACGGGTGGTTTTTTTATGAGTACGGGTCACCATTCGGGACACAAAAACATCCGAAACGGTGCCCCGTCAATAAATAAAAATATTGAAAAATTAAGGTGCCAAATACCTCTTCATCACTATCAATAGATTTCTTTTAAGTAAAAAGAATAATTCGCAAATTATCTAGCTGAAAAGCTAAAAGTGAATCGTGCTACTAGGTCTGCTAATTTTTCTAGTAGGCAACTACTTTGTAAGTATTTTTGAGCTACATGATTGAAGAGTCCTCGTCTAACTTAATTTGACATTTAGAAATATGAAAAAGACTGTAAATATCCGCCCAAAATTTGGACTTTATTTACAGTCTCCCCTTAATCATCCATTCTCTGAAGAATTCTAGAAAAGATAATCCTAATTTTTTTAACTGAGTGTTGTTGAGTTTTTCTTGATAATTTCACAAAATTCTTGTTTTTCCATCTTTATTTATAAGGAGCCTATCCCATTTTCTGTGCACGCCTAAATATAGGAAACAAAAATTATAAATTCCGGATTAGTTCAAAAACAATATTCTCCTTTTTGACTTTATAAATACGTATAAAACGTCCCCTTCATTTACTCTAGACCCTTCTTGAACCTTTCAGCTAGGTCAATAAAATCGGAGAACATTTATTTGTTTAGCAAGCGTTCCTTGAGATCGATTTTTTCTCCACGTTTACGAAGATCTGAAAATTCACCGATTGCAGTGAAAAATAAATCGTTTGATGAGTTAACAGCTGTCTCAACGGAATCTTGAACCACCCCAATAATGAACCCAACACCGACAACTTGCATAGCAATGTCGTTAGAAATTCCAAAGAGACTGCAGGCTAATGGAATCAATAATAAGGATCCCCCAGCGATTCCTGAAGCTCCACAAGCAGCCAAGGCTGACAGCACACATAAAATCAAGGCCAAACCAAAAGGAACATCGATTCCTAAAGTATGGACTGTAACTAGGGTCATTATAGAGATAGTAATTGCTGCTCCCCCCATATTGATAGTCGCACCTAATGGTAACGAAATAGAATAAGATTCTTTTGTTAACCCTAAGCGTTTTGCTAACATCATATTGATTGGAATATTTGCTGCAGAACTTCTAGTAAAGAATGCTGGAATAGCACTTTCTTTTAAACAGAACCAAACGAGAGGATATGGATTTTGTCTAATTACCACAAAAGCTACTAACGGATAAACAATCAAGTCTACAACCAACATTGTTCCTGCTAATAGAAGTAGAAGTCGGCCATATTGTGCTAATCCTGCCAGACCGGTTGAGGCAACTGAATCAAAGACTAGACCAGCGATACCGAATGGTGCCATAGCAATAATCAACTGGACTACTCCGGTGATTGCTTGAGAAAATTCGTCAATTACTTCTTTTACCGAATTTTTCCGTGCACGTAGAGCAAAGCCAATTAAAGCTGACCAAAATAGAACTCCTAAATAATTTCCATCAATCATTGCTTGTAATGGATTTTGAACGATATTATTTAAAATAGTCGTCAATACATCGACCAGAGCTTTTGGTGCTTCTTGAGTTCCTGAAACCTGTTGCAAAGAGATAGTTAGAGGAAAGATATAGCTAGCCAATACAGCAACTATTGCTGCTAGCAAGGTAGTGAATAAGTACAGAGAAATGATTGGCTTAATAAAAGTTTGAGTTCCTGATTGATGTTTCGATACAGAAGCCATGATTAATACAAATACTAATAATGGAGCAATCGCTTTTAACGCGCCAACAAATAGGCTGCCTAGTATCGCAATAAAGCTCCATTGAGGAAGGAAAACCCCTAATATTCCACCAATGACAATCCCTATGGCAATTCGTTTGATGAGCGAAAGCTGTTTAAAAAATTCTAGCAAAATAAGTGCCCTCTTTTCTATTTTTAATTATCATATGATCGTATGATAATTAAAGTTTAATTGAATAAGCAGATATTTTCAACATAGAATGTTGTTACTTTCTAATTAAAATAATACTAAAGATGAAATATCATGGGTTAGCTTTAATTTTCCAACATAAATCAAGCGAAGGACGGCTCAAATAATCAGATAAATTTCTCTGAGTCTTTTTTAAATGACTCTTCTGTCCAGCTAACTAAGAAAAATACACATTCGCCTTACACCTAAGCAGTGTTACTACTGTGTATCTAGTTTATAGGCAAGTAATCCACTTTTATTATTTTCATCTATTCTTTTGATTAGCGGAACCATCGCTTCTTTAGGTGATTTCCCAATAAAATTATAGATGAATTTTGTAAAAATATTCTTTATTCTTGAATTAGAAGCATTTAACGTTCCTTCTGACTTTACGGTCCAGGGATTATATAAAATGTACCCGATCTTTTAGGAAACGACTCGGTGAAATGTCTGCCT
Organism: Enterococcus pingfangensis; assembly: GCF_005405205.1. Classification (GTDB taxonomy): domain Bacteria; phylum Bacillota; class Bacilli; order Lactobacillales; family Enterococcaceae; genus Enterococcus_A; species Enterococcus_A pingfangensis. The sequence continues at coordinate 54,145 of NZ_BJDP01000007.1, forward strand.
AAAAGATCATTTAGTCTGCTTGTATGAAACTTCACTTTTTGACTGTCATAATTTTCTGTAAATTGTAGATTACTCCCATTTCCATCACCTTTCAAAGGAAAAACAACATATAATTTAACGAGCGGCATTTTGATTCGCGAACAAATACACAAAAAAATGACTGTCACAACGCCTAACAAAGCACAGGATACAAAAAAAGAGGCTCAAAAATTATTAGATAAAAAAATCGACGAAGGTAGGAAGAAATCTAATTCAACGAAAAATAATGCTGGCATGCGAGAAATTAGTATTCCGAAAAAAGCGGTTGATATTTACAATGAACTTCTAGAAAGGAATCCTAAAGGGCATTTTTTATTTCAAATAACAAAAGGAACTCCGTTTCAGATCACAGCAATCAATACTTATTTACGAGATCGTAAAAAAACGAATGGAAATTGATAAGCCACTCAGCTCACCTATATTTCGTCATACCCATATTTCAAAACTTGCTGAACTTGGCGTACTACTCTAGGTTATCCAAGATCGTGTTGGTCATGAACATAGCGACATAACCGAAAAAATATATACTCACGTAACGAAAAATACAAAGAAACGTTTGAAGGAAAACTTGGAGAAATTGTAAGATCTTGCCTCTTTTTTGCCCTTTTCGTTTTCTGAAGAGTTTATCAATGCTATTTTTCTTCAAATAAAAAAACAACTCAAAAAGAAAAAGCCCTTGATAGACAAGGGCTTTGCTTCATCGGATAACAATCGATTAACGACGAATTTCTTTGATACGAGCTGCTTTTCCGTGTAATGCACGTAGGTAGTAAAGTTTTGCACGACGTACTTTACCGTAACGAACTACTTCGATTTTTGCAACACGTGGAGTGTGTAATGGGTATGTACGTTCCACACCAACACCGTTAGAGATTTTACGTACAGTATAAGTCTCGCTGATGCCAGCTCCGCGACGTTTGATAACTACGCCTTCGAATAACTGGATACGTTCGCGAGTTCCTTCGACAACTTTCGCGTGAACGCGAACAGTGTCCCCAGGACGGAATGCTGGGATATCCGTACGTAATTGTTCTTGAGTTAAAGCTTCGATTAATGGATTCATTTTATCATTCTCCTAATTTCCAAACAATCTTAGGGTCTATCACCCCAGCGGATTATCGTAATAGATGAGTTTTACACTCACTTGAATATTCTAACAGAGGAATATATATCTGTAAAGATAAAATTCTTGTCAGAAATATTTTGCTTTGATCCAGATCTATTTTGCTGCTGAATGTTCACTTCAATTTACTTTCATCAAAAAGAACTGTGACAAAAGTCTTGTCACAGTCCTTTTTCCGAGTAAATAGTGTTCCAACCTCTTTGGAAATGGGCCAAAATTCCATAAAAATTTGAGCAGCAATTTTTATGAACTCTCTGCTTATTCTTGAAGCTGTATACTGCTAGCACAACTTCTTATTGTTCTTCTTGTTTGATCTCAGCTAGAAATTTCATCATTTCTGGTGTCAATTCTAATTTTTCTAACATGTCTGGGCGACGCAAATAAGTCCGGCGCAGTGATTCTTTTAATTGCCATTCTTCAATCAAACGATGGTTGCCATTCATCAGGACTTCTGGTACACCCATCCCCTCAAATTCTGCGGGGCGGGTGTATTGCGGATGTTCTAATAGACCCGTCGAATGAGAATCTGTTTTGGCGGACGTTTGGTTGCCTAAAACGTCTGGCAATAACCGCACCGTTGCATCAATCATTACCATCGCGCCAAGTTCGCCGCCGGTCAAAACATAGTCTCCTAAAGAAACTTCATCGGTTACTAGTGAACGAATTCGTTCGTCATAGCCTTCGTAATGGCCGCAAATAAAGATCAATTGTTCTTCTTGCGAAAATTCCTCTGCCATTTTTTGATCGAAAGGTTTCCCAGCCGGATCGAGTAAAATCACGCGCTTTTTTTGATTGGCCGTTTCAGCTTCAATCACTTGCAGATTATCATGGATTGGTTGAACTTTTAACAACATTCCAGCGCCACCGCCATAAGGGTAATCATCGACTTGTTTATGTTTGTTATCAGAATATTGCCGGAAATCATGAACGTTGATTTCTAATAATTCTTTTTCTACTGCTTTTCCGATGATCGATTCTCCTAATGGGCCTTCGATCATTTTAGGAAAAAGCGTCAAGACATCAATCCGCATCATCTAACAATCCTTCCGGAATTTCAACGCGAACTGTGCCTGCGGTCAAATCGACAGCTTTGACTACAGATTCAATATATGGCAATAAAGCATCTTTTTGTCCTTTGCGTTTTACAACCCAGACATCATTGGCTCCAGGCGATAAAATTTCGGTGATTTTGCCGATTTCCTTATCTTCTTCGTCAATTACTGTCAGACCAATGATCTCATGATAATAATACTCATGTTCGTCTAATTCACCCAATTGTTTTTCTGAAATCTTCAAGACGCCGTCGCGAAAGGCTTCAACATCATTGATATTGGGATAGCCTTCAAAACTGAGCAAATCAAAATTTTTGTGTCTGCGATAACTTGCGATCGTCAAAGGAAGAACTTCTTGTTTGTCACGGAATAAAAGCAGCTGTTCTCCAACTTGGTAACGTTCTTCCGTAAAATCAGTAGTAGAAATCACTCGAACTTCACCGCGTATTCCATGCGTATTAACGATTTTTCCGACTTTATAGTAATTAGTCACTTATTTTCCTCTTTCTGCTTAGGCTAGTTTGCCATTGAGACAGCCATTTTTAAACTGCTCATCGAATCAGCATTCATAATTGTATACATGGTTTGATTGTCTTGCCAAACCACCCTGTTTGATTGATAATCACCTGTAGCTACTCGTAAAGAAATTTGTCCAGCATCATGCGGGACTGGCAGAAAAGCTTGCTCCAAATATTCAACGGTTTGCTTGGCTAACGGAACGGGATTCTCCTGCTCAAGATTATTGGCTTGCACAGCTAGGCTCCAATTGCCTTCTTGCCACATCAAAAAACTAGATCCCGCACCAGCGCTCTGATAGCCCGTGATATTATATCCGAGATCGACTTGTTGGCCATTTGGATCATAGGTTTGTCCAACTTCATTTTGTGCCGCTGCGCTTGAGTTAAAAATTTTGCGCTGAAATTGAGCGACTGGTGTTTGACCATTTAATGACGGATCATTTAACGGTACGGCTTCTCCCGCTTCATAATAATTGATGGTCAGTGTTTGCTGCGCTTCAGAAACAGTGATACCAATTGGGTTTCCGCTGCTGATTGTTGTTGGATCAGGAAACTTGTCATTCGGATAGTTGGCTTGCAATTCTTCCATCGCCGATAATGCATGATTTTCATGCGATGAATTGGTTTTTGTTGAACTATTTTGTGTGTTAGTGTTAGCTATAGTGGATGAATCTGTGCTGGAACTTGAATTTTCCGTTGAACTCGATGTACTTGTCTTCGAACTTATCTTTGTCGCAACAGTCGATTCTGCGGTGCTATCTTGTGAATTGCTATTTCCTGAGTTACAGGCAGCGAATACAAATACCGCGCTAAACAACAACAAATATTTTTTCATGATGGAACACCTCCATCTATAGTCTAACGTATTTTTGACGAAAAAACACTCGAATCAAATCGACTCGAGTGTTCTCACTTTATTTACCATCCACGATGTTGAGACGAACTTTTTTCGGTCCATCAGTCCGAACACTATACACGATCGTACGGATCGCTTTTGCTACTCGGCCTTGTTTTCCGATGATTCTGCCGATGTCTTCAGGTGCAACAGTTAAGTTGTACTCCAAAAAATCATTAGATTCTTCAATCTCTAACTTCACTTCTGCAGGGTTTGTCACCAAAGGATGAACAATCGTCAACACAAGGTTCGTTAAATCTTGCATAACTGATCACCTTATTTCTTAGCGAATTTAGCGTCGTGGTGTTTTTGCATGATGCCTTCTTTAGAAAGAATGTTACGAACTGTATCAGAAGGTTGTGCACCTTTTTGTAACCAGTCTAAAACATTTTCTTCTTTTAATACGACTTCTGCAGGGTTTTTCAAAGGATTGTAAGTACCCACAGTTTCGATAAAACGTCCATCACGAGGAGAACGAGAATCAGCAACAACGATACGGTAGAAAGGTCTCTTTTTAGAACCCATACGTTTCAAGCGAATTTTAACTGCCATTGTATAACTACACCTCCATATAATTAATCACAAGATGTAGTTTAACACGCTTTGATTTAGCTGTAAAGAGTTTTTTCTTTACAGTACTATTTTTCTTTTAAAGCGTATCCTTTGCACCGCTTACTCATTTTCCGTAAGATGTAACTATAGGTTAACAAAAGTAATAGGAAGCGGAGGAATTATAATGACAAAAAAAATCGGTATCTTAGTCGGCAGTCTTCGTAAAGATTCTTACAACAAAATCGTGGCTAAACAATTGGCAGAGCTGTTACCTGAAGGTTTTGAAGCTAAATTCATCAAATTTGATGATCTTCCCTTTTATAATGAGGATCTTGAAGTAGAAGGTTCTATCCCTGAAGCTTGGGCACGTTTTCGTAAAGATGTCAGTGAAGTCGATGGTCTCTTCTTCGTATCGCCGGAATACAATCGTTCGGTTCCAGCCGCATTGAAAAATGCCTTAGATGTCGGTTCTCGTCCAATGGGCAGCAGTGTTTGGGGCGGCAAACCTGGTTTAGTTGTAACTGTATCTCCCGGCGGACCTGGCGGATTTGGCGCTAATCACGCTTTACGTCAGTCACTAGTATTCTTAGACGTTCCAACCTTACAACAGCCCGAAGCATATATCGGTGGGATCATGAACTTAGTGGATAACGATGGCCACATCGCCGATGGCACAGTGAAATTTTTCAAAACAATCACAGATAAATACATTGAATTCTTCAATAAATTAACTAAATAATCAATTAAAAAATACTTGTCCGCGGGCAAGTATTTTTTTCTGGTTCACTTTACAGCCAAGTAATTCAAAATCAACAGGTTCTTCTAAGGCTGAGCTTAACGTCTAGAACTATAGCCACTTTTGTCATTTACGTAGTTCTACTTCAACTCGCCATTTAAAAATTGCGCATTTCCTGAGAAAAAACTCCAATCTGCATCTGAATTCGTAACCAGATTGATCATGATATCTTCGACTCTAATACCGATACTTTCGTGCAGCCGAGTCACTAGCTTTTTATAAAACAATTTCTTTTGTTCTTCTGTTCTGTATCTAGTAGTTAAAGAAAAAACAATTATTTCATCTGTTCGTTCGATCCCTAAACCAGTGTCTTGGATCTGCATCTCATAAGGTTCATGTTGGGTCACTATCTGATACCGATCGCCTTTTGGCGCTTCGAATGCTTCTAACATAACTTCATAGGAAATATCCAAAATTTCTTTAATTTCTTCATTACTTCTTCCTTTGATCATGTCAATTTTCACCAATGGCATTTTGCTTCATCCTTTCTAAGTTAAAGAATCAAATAATTGTTGATAATAAGGCAATTCTTCTTGTTTGCTGCCTGAGAATATCACTTTTCCTTGTACGTTTGCCGGAGTTAATTGATTTTTCTTTTGTAATAAATTTTTCAAGTGGTTAGCTACGCCTTCATAACCATTATGAAATTGAAGTTTTCCAGAGAAATAATTTCTGATGTCATTTTCTAAAAATGGATAGTGTGTACAACCTAGAACAATACTTTCTATTTTTTTCGTTTGATACTCACTCAAAAATTTATCCAGTAGCTCAGCTAGTAATCGTTGATCTGTCATACCAGATTCGACGTACTCCGCTAAGCCGGGACAAGCGACAGAATAAATATTATGTGTATGTCCATAGTTACTGACCATTTTCTGATATTTAGGCAATGTCATTGTCAGCTTCGTTCCCATAACCAAAATATTGTGTTCCTCATTATCAATTGCTTCTTTTAATGCAGGCTCGATTCCAATAATCGGCAGCTGCGGACATTCTGTTACTAATCTTTCTTTTGCCGCACTTGTCGCGGTGTTGCAAGCTATGACAACTGCTTTCACGTTTTTAGTAATAAAATATTCGATGATAGCTTTGGATAACTTATAAACTTCAACTGGAGTTTTATCGCCATAAGGCGCGTGAAGCGAATCTCCGTAAAAGATAAATCGTTCATTTGGTAATAATTGACTTAATTTCTTTAGTGTACTGATTCCGCCAACACCTGAATCGAATACACCGATTGCTTGACTATTCATAATTTTTTCCTTCTTTATTTAAATTCTAAAAAAATTCTTTGATCAGTTCAGCTATGACCGCCGCATGTGTCTCCAATGCAAAATGCCCTGTATCTAGGAGGGCAACTTCTGTATTAGGATTATCCTTTTTAAATGCTTCCGCTCCTAATGGGACAAACGATGGATCATTCTTTCCCCATACAGCTAATAGTTTTGGTGCCTGTTCTCGGACATATTTTTGAAATTCAGGATACGCCTTAATATTATTTTGATAATCGAAAATCAAATCTAATTGGCGCTCTGCATACTCTTCAGTTGCAGTATAGGCAATATCTAAAGTATAACCGTCAGGAGAGACTGTATTTTTTCTTGTACCAAAAGTATATTGTCCAATGATCGTTTCCGCTGAAAAAGCGGTTCGATAACTATCTCTTTTTTCACGAGTTGGATTTTCCCAAAAGTCTTTTCTTGATGCCCACTTCTCTCCAAGACCTTCTTGATAGATGTTTCCATTCTGGCTGACGATTCCTAAAATCTTTTCAGGATGTTCACTAGCGATTCTAAATCCAATCGGTGCTCCGTAATCAAATACATACAGATAAAATTGATTGATCGCTAATTTCTCAATAAATTGTTCGATGATTTCTGTTAGATGCTTAAATGTGTAACTAAAATCATTTCTATTTGGAGCTTCAGATTGACCAAAGCCCGGGTAGTCGGGCGCAATCAAGTGAAAATCATCACTCAATTTCGGAATCAGATCACGAAACATATGACTTGCTGAAGGAAAACCGTGAAGCAATAACATTGTAGGTTTGTCTTTTCTCCCAGCTTCTCGATAAAAAATATCTAAATTTTCAACTCTGATAGTATTATAACTGATCATCTTCATACTTCCCTTCTAATTTTTGATAATTTATCGTCAACAGATCGGTCATTTCTTTCTTAGTTTCTCCAAGCAGATCGTCCGTTGTTTTTTTCAATTCATCTAAACACTGATTCGCTGAAATTAAAAATTGCTTTCCTTTATCACTGACCAAAACCATTGATTTTCTTCCATGGTAATTAAAATAAACTAGTTGTTCTTTTTCTAATTTATTAACTAGTCTCGAAACAGTTGTGCGTTCGTATCCCAAACCAGCCGCTACGTCAGTAATTGAGACCTCTCCATAATCTTCCAAATAGAACATTATATACGAGTAAGCTGGAGCCATCCCTGTCGGTTTAAAAATATCAATTGTTAGCTTATCGACTGCTCTCATATAACGTGCCGCGGTAAAATACGCACATCTTTCATAAAATTGATGCATATAAGCCTCCCTAAAATATAGTGTACATACACTATATACCGAAAACAAATAATTACTGGATAATAAAATTTTATGTCCTCAAAAAGGGCTGACAAAAATTTGTCAGCCCCGTTTTTCCAAATAAACAGTATTCTAGCAGCTTCAGAAATAAGCCGAGATTTCAGAAAAATTGGAAAAGCAATTCCCAAAAATTCCGGCCTATTTTTTTTAAACTGCTTACTTTTATCACAAACTCTTTTTTTATTTTTTCAAATGCAGCTGAGCGAATTGACCAATCTGCTCAGTTTCAAGTAATTGAAATTTTTGTTGATTGGATTGCGGCAAGAATAGCGGGACACCTTCTCCTAATAAAATCGGAACGATCTGAATCCACCATTCATCGATCAGTCCTGCTTCAATCACAGGTCGCAATAATGATCCGCCTCCAACGACCCAAATCGTTTTATCTGCAGGCAGTTTCTTTATGAATTCGACAGGATCTTCATTGATCACTTGCATATTGTCATCGACTTTGATTGCGGAATGACTAAAGACAAAATTTTCTTTTCCAGGATTGATGACTTCTAACTGTGCATCTCGTTTAACGACTTCGTAGCTTCGCCGTCCCATCATTGTGTAATCGATCGATTGATAAAACAAATCAAAGGGAAACTGATCTCCGCCTTCTTGCTGATACAACCATTCTAAACGGTCCTCTTTATCTGCCAAATAGCCATCTAAACTCATTGCACCATAAAAAACTGCTCTTGCCATTGGACACACCTCTTTCTTTTCCAACAGTTTATCAAGTTAATCCGCTAACACCAATTTTTTTGCCTTATCTTTTGATAATTTTACTGCTGAAAAATAAAGATAACTAACGGCCGCTATTTCTTAGTCAATTCTGCGTAACGAAAACAATCTTGCTCATGATCATTGACGATTCCAACGGCCTGTAAAAAGGCATAGATCGTCGTGCTACCGACAAATTTAAATCCGCGTTTTTTGAGATCTTTAGCAATCTGATCGGATAATGCTGTTTTGGTAGGTACATCTTTCGCCGTACTGATTTTATTATCTATTACTTGGTGATCGGTGAAGCCCCACAAATAATCAGCGAAACTTAGCCCGGCTGTCTGCATTTCAATAATCTTTTGTGCATTGTTGATCGCTGCTTCAATTTTTCGGCGGTTACGAATGATTCCTGCGTCTTGCATCAAGGCTTCAACCTTTGCAGTATCAAACTGTGCAACTTTTTCAATATCAAATTGTTCATACGCCAAATCAAAATTAGTCATTTTATTCAGAATCGTCTGCCAGCTTAATCCGGCTTGATTCATGTCTAAGACTAACTTCCGAAAAAGTCGCTGATCATCGTATTCCGGCACGCCCCAAACAGTATCATGATAGTATTGCATCTTTTCGTTGCTTCCAGCCCATTGACAACGTTCCATCTGCATTCCTCCTTCTTTTCTAAACATACTCACTTAGTCTTGACGATAATAATATTCCTCTGCTGGGAAACTTCCGCTATTTTGCGTGATGATGATTCTCGGTCTTGTCGTATCAGATTGATCACCTTCAGGATTTGTCGCACCAATTTTATATAGAGCGATTGCGGCGCCTCCACCTCCATTAATAGGCATGATACTTACATAAGAAATTCCATCTTCAGCAGGTTCGGATCTTTGAGCGACAATTTTTTCTTGATTATCCGTTGTTCCATCTGCATTTATCGTTAGTGTTCGACCTGCTCCGTTTTTCCAAGTACCAGCTAATGTCGCAAAGTCGCCAGTAAGAATTGCTTCGACATCAAGGTCTGTTTCTGTTTGTTTAGATTGATACGCTTTCCACCATTCGTCATGGTATTCACGCAGACTTTCCTGATCATCGGAATCATAAAAGATGCGATTTTCGTCACTTGTCTTGCCGTCAGGTCCTGATACACCACTAGGAACAAGTGTCAAAACTAATTCTTTGCCTTCAATGGCGATCGCGTTTGTTCCTAAGAAAGATACTTCATAATACCCGTTAGTCTTTTTAGGTAGTTGATTTTTATTCATTTTATAATGCGCGTGACTTGAGCCTGCCCAATAGATCCAATCTTCCCCGCTTTTAGAAATACCTGGGAAAACGGTCGTCTCATTTTGATAATAATTCGTTGGAGTGTACCCATTTAAAGTAAAACCAGATTCTGCGATTGCTTTTTCAGTCGTATCATTTGAATAGCTACCTTCAAAAGATGAAAGATCCCCTTGTAAAACTGGGTCTGCTGTCACTTTAGGTTTCTGATTACTGAATATCATCTGATGATCTGGATCGCCGTCACTCATCGTTAACGTGATCTCACCCGATGCAGTTGCTGCAATGTCGATCTTGAATCCTGAATCCCCGTCAGATTTTGACATCTGTGTTTTTGATTGATAGTCGGCACCTTTTGACTGCCAATCGGGAATAAATGTTGCGGTCATTTCTCCTTCTGAAACTTGATACGTGATTTTCCACTCTTGATCACTCAGTTGCTCGACGGTGGCTGTAGTGCCTTCATTCGTATAATAAGTTCCCGCTAATGCTATTTTCTTCTTTTTAGGCGACTGCTTCTTTTCAGCGCTAGATGAATCAGAAACTTTTTCAACTGTTGAACTTTCTGTTTTATCCGTTGTCGTTTCTTCTGCAGCCTTATTCGAACATCCTGCTAATAAGAAAAATACGATAAATAGTGAAGCGATAATCTTTTTTGTTTTCATTTGATAACCCCCAAAATAATTATTTCTTAACCCCATTACTCCATGATTGCAACAGTCGCTGCAATCAACTACCGTTAGTATAGCACTCAAAAGATCGATTGACTGGCTAACTAGGCATGAATTTTGTATAAAATAAAAAAAGCTAGACAGTAAAATCTGCCCAGCTTTTTCATCGATTTATGCTATTTGCGTTTCTTTTTCTTCTTTTTGCTTTTCTTGACCATCCGGTTCATAGCCATCTTGCCCATTTTACCTTTGATCCCTGAACCAAACATTTGATCCATTCCAGCTGGCATACTGCCCTTGCTCATTTGCTGCATCATTTTACGGGACTCTTTGAACTGTTTGATCATGCGATTGACTTCGACGATAGAGTTCCCTGAACCGGCAGCGATCCGACGGCGGCGACTAGGATTCAATAAATCTGGATCTTCTCGTTCTGCCGGTGTCATTGAATAAACCATTGCTTTTTTACGTTCAACATCTTTAGGATCGACTTTGACATTTTCAATCCCAGGCATTTGACTCATGCCGGGAATCATTTTTAATAGATCTTCGATTGGGCCCATGCCCATCACTTGATCTAATTGTTCGATAAAATCATTGAAATCAAAGCTATTTTCTTTCATTTTACGTGCAAGTTCTTCAGCTTTTTTCTCATCGTAATCTTGTTGCGCTTTTTCGATCAATGTCAGCATATCGCCCATACCTAAGATCCGACTAGACATCCGATCTGGATGGAAGACTTCTAAATCTGTTAGTTTCTCACCCGATCCGACAAATTTGATTGGCGCCCCTGTGACGGCCCGAATTGACAATGCCGCACCACCACGAGTATCGCCGTCTAATTTAGTGATAACGACCCCGGTGATTCCTAACTGTTCATTAAAACTCTGTGCTACGTTGACTGCATCTTGCCCTGTCATCGCATCGACAACTAAAAGAATTTCATTTGGTTGTGCGATTTCTTTGATCTGTTTCAGCTCTTCCATCAACGCTTCGTCGATGTGCAAACGACCAGCCGTATCGATCAAGACATAATCATTTTTATTTTCTCGAGCTTGTTCCATCCCTTGACGAACGATTTCAACTGGGCTGACTTCAGTCCCTAAATCAAAAACAGGAACATTTAGTTGTTGTCCTAAAACTTTTAATTGGTCGATAGCCGCTGGACGATACACATCGGCTGCAATCATTAACGGACGAGCTTTTTCATTTTTGATCAACTGATTGGCAAGTTTTCCGGCAAACGTTGTTTTACCAGCCCCTTGCAAACCAGCCATCATGATAACTGTTGGGATCTTTGGTGATTTTTCAATTCCGACCGCTTCTGTTCCTAAGGTCTTTGTTAATTCTTCATCAACGATTTTTACGATTTGTTGAGCTGGAGACAGGCTTTCTAAAACTTCTGCTCCGACTGCCCGGCTACGGACTTCTTTGGTGAATTGTTTCACCACTTGTAAGTTGACATCGGCTTCAAGTAAAGCCAAACGGATCTCACGCATCATTTCAGTGATATCTGATTCTGTGATTTTTCCTTTTTTACGTAACTTTCCCATCGCAGCTTGCAAACGCTGCGTTAAACTTTCAAATGCCATTGATTATATTTCCTTTCTATTCATCTAAATCTTGTAAGCCAGTGATCGTAGCGGCCAAAAACTCATCCTTGGGATAATGCTCAGTGACATACAATTCTAATTTATCCAGCTGCTCTTCCCGCACGATATAATCCGAAAATAAATGTAGCTTGCGCTCATAATCTTCTAAGATTTTTTCTGTTCTTTTGATATTATCATAAACTGCCTGACGACTCACCTGATATTCCTCAGCAATCTCGCCTAAAGAAAAATCATCGGCATAATATAACTCCATATAGTTCATTTGCTTTTCAGTCAGCAACGTTGCATAAAATTCAAACAACGCATTCATACGGTTGGTTTTCTCGATTTCCATTACGCCATCCTCATTTCTTGCCAATTTTCTTCAGAATAAACGGGTAATCCTTGTTGGATGAAATAAGCCGTTGCGACACCGACGCCTTTGATCCGAGTACCGGAAAAACTGCCATCATAGATCAGATTACTGCCGCAAGAAGGGCTTCTTTCTTTTAAAATAAGACCTGTAATCTGTAATTTCTGCATTTCTTTAAACGCTTTGATTGCGCCTTGTTTAAAAGCATCCGTCAAATCATTGCCTTCTTGATCGCAAACTTTTGCTTTGCCTTGCCAAACATCAAAACCGTCGCCGCCTTGAATCTCAGCAGGAGGACGCGGTGTAGGTAAGCCGCCTAAATCTTCGGGGCAAATCATCAGCGCCTGATTTGTTTCAACTAAATTTTTCAGCGCCGCAATCTCATTTGAGCCGCCGTCGTACCGACACGCGACACCGCCTAAACAGGCACTAATTCCCAGCATGGTTACTTCTCCTATCAAATTAATAGAAAATAGGTGACAAAACTGCCTTCCCATTATACCATTTATTAAGGTATGGAAATAGTCTTTCATAAATGTTCTTAACAAGAAAAATTAATTCCTTCCACTAGAGAGGAGATCCATATGAAACGTGTATTAGTCGTAGACGATGAGCTTTCGATCATCAAGTTATTGAGTTTCAATTTAGAAAAAGAAGGCTACGCCGTCACTACTGCTGAAGATGGCAAAGAAGGCTATGAGCTGGCCTTAAATGAAAAATTTGATTTTATTATTTTAGATGTGATGTTGCCATCAATGGACGGTTTGGAGATCGCAAAAAAATTGCGCCAAGAAAAAATCGATACACCGATTCTGATGCTCACAGCTAAAGATGATACGATCGACCGTATTTTAGGTTTAGAGATCGGAGCCGATGATTACTTGACTAAACCATTTTCTCCGCGGGAAGTTCTAGCTCGAATGAAAGCTATTTTTCGCCGAGTAGAGCCTAGACAAGAAACGGTTGAACATGACTTTTTGACTGCTGGCGAGATCAAAGCAGACTTAGCCAATTACCAAGTTTTCATTCGTGATGACAAAATCGATCTGACACCAAAGGAATTTGAACTGCTTGTCTACTTCATGAAACGGCAAAAACGCGTCATTGATCGCGATACTTTGCTGGATCGGATTTGGCAATATGATTTTTCTGGTCAAAGTCGGATCGTTGATGTTCACGTCTCCCACTTACGAGAAAAAATCGAAATTGATCCTAAACATCCGCAATATTTGCAAACAGTTCGCGGCTTTGGTTATAAGTTTCAGGTGCCGGCTAAATGAAACGAAAACACTTAGACTACCTTGTCCCTTTTCTGCTCGTCTGTCTACTGTTTTTAGGCAGTTGGAAGTTGGCCAATCATTTTTTCACGAAAGAACTATTGGAATTGCAAGAGGAATTTTTGACTAGCAATGGCGAATTAGTCATTCAGCAACTAGACTTAGATTCGCTTGATTCCAATAAAAATAAAGTCGTGATCGAAGACTTTGCAAATGAAGCGCAAGATCGGATCACCTTGCTGAATACACAAGGAAAAATTATTTTTGACAGCACCGAGCCGAATCTCTCTGGTACGCGTGAAAATCGACCAGAAGTAAAATTTGTTTTAAATAAAAATGATGTTGGCTCTTCAGTGCGTTACAGTACTACTTTGAAGGCAGAATTGCTCTACACGGCTCAGCCAATCCGCTCTGGCGATGAGATCGTCGGTATCTTACGAGTCGCTAAAAGAACGTCTGCTTTTCAATCAAAGACCCAAAACTTTCAGCGAACGATTTTTACTATTTTGCTATTGTTTTATGCCTTTATTTATCTGATTATCTGTTATCTAACTTATCAGCGGAACCGGCCGATTGAGACCGTTTTACCCGTTTTGCAACGGATGTTGACCGAACCAGAAAAAAGCAACTATGTCATGCAGAACTCCTCGCAATGGCAAGAGCTCTATGTTACCGTCAATCAAATCAGTGAGCAGTTGAATGAGACTTATGCTGCTTACACATCGACTGAGGAACAGTTTTCGACGCTCTTTCATGAATTGACTATCGGGGTCTTCATTATCGACACCGAAGGCCGTTTCATTATGATCAATCCGGCTATGGAAGAATTGCTGCAAATCGGCGGCGCTAGTCAACACTATTATTGGCAAGTCATCCAAGACAATAAATTTATCCAGCTGATCCAACAAATTTTAGTTGATAAAAATCAAGTCCATCAAGAAATTTCAGCCAAACTGCCTGATTCGATGAACTTAGATATTCGCTTGCGCTACATTGAAAATGAGCTTAAAGGCGATCAAGTGATGGGAACAGTCTATGATTTGACGCATGTCCGCCGCTTAGAAAAAATTCAGCGGGATTTTGTAGGAAATGTCTCACATGAATTGAAAACTCCTGTAACTTCTTTATTAGGCTTTACGGAAACTTTATTAGATGGTGCCAAAGAGGATCCAGATCTAACTGAAGAATTTTTGACGATCATGCAAAATGATGCCAAACGTTTGCAGCGACTGATTCAAGATATTATTGAACTATCAAAAGATGGCAGCGATCTAGCCGAAGACCGTCAAGCACTCGAGTTGAACTACTTTTTCCAACAACAGATCGATTTGTATCAGCATTTGCTGAAAAACAAACAGATTCTGATTACGATCGACGGCGCAAAAAATTGTTTCTATCAAACGCGCTTAACTTTTTTCCAGCCGATCATTAAAAATCTACTGGAAAACGCGATCCAATATTCAGCAGAAAAAAGTCAGATCGAATTGCGCTATCGCCTGACGGATCAATTAGTCATCACGGTGACCGATCATGGTATCGGCATGTCAAAAAGCGATCAAAAACGGATCTTTGAACGTTTTTATCGGGTGGATAAGGCTCGTGCTCGCCACTCAGGCGGAACCGGTCTAGGGCTGGCTATCGTCAAAGAATACAGTGAGATTCTTGGCGGAACAGTCGAAGTCGAGAGCCACCCAAAACTTGGCTCAACCTTTACAGTGACCTTGCCAAATAATTAAAAAAACTGACTTCAACTTTCTAATGAAAATTGAGGTCAGCTTTTTTGTTTTTTGGGGAAAGGATTCTTTTCTTCAATTACTCCATCAAAAATTATTTTATAGTACCATCTGCGGCACGTTCGACTTTCATGGATGTTATCGGCAAATAACCCAATTCTTTGACCGGACCAGATTGTACTTCGTCACTAGTCATGTATTTCAAAAAGTCTGCTAAGGCTTTTTCTGGTTCGCCTTTTGTATACATATGTTCATAGGACCAAATCGGCCATTCGTTTGTCGTAATGCTTTTAGCATTGGCTGTTACTCCGTCAAGTTGCAGTGCTTGCAGACTGTCATCAACATAGGATAAAGCCAAATAACTGATAGCTCCTGGCGTTTGGGCCACGATTTTTTTAACGGTTCCTGAAGAATCTTGTTCTTGCGACTGAATAGATTCTTTCCCGTCTAATCCCCATTTTTCAAAAGAAGCGCGGGTTCCGCTGCCGGAAGCTCGATTAATCACTTGAATTGCTTCGTCTTTTCCGTCAAGTTCTTTCCAGTTTTTGAGTTTGCCGGTGAAAATATCGATCAGTTGCTGTTTCGTAATATTTTTTACTCCGACGTCCTTATTGACAACCGGAACAAAACCGACCACCGCGACTTTATGGTCGACTAATTTACTCGCGTCGACACCTTCTTTTTCCTCAGCAAAAACATCTGAATTTCCGATTTCTACCGAACCATTTTCGACTTGGCTCAGACCCGTCCCACTTCCGCCGCCTTGAACAGAGATCTGAACGTTTGGGTGATTTTGCGTATAGCTTTCTTGCGCTGCATCAACTAACGGCTGCAAGGCTGTCGAACCTACTGCTGTAATTTTTACAGAATTCTCTTTTGTTGAATCGGAATCTTTTGCTGCATTTCCTGCACCGCAGCCCGCCAGGATAATTCCTGAAAAAGCTAATGCCAAAATAATTTTCTTCATCGTATACACTCCCACTAATAAATTTCTTTAGAATACCTGTTGAAAAACTTCGCTGTATTCCTTTTCCTTAGTACATCATTACTTTATCAATCGAAAGTAAATATCTAGTCGCGTTCGTGTAAATGATCCGTAAAGAACTGTAAATATTTGGTAAAGACAAATCTCCTTACTTTTTATTAGTTTTGATGTACAATAATGTTAGCTTAAAAAACAGCTATGAGAGAAGTGAAAACTATGCTAGTCATTACCTATGAAGCAAATAACTCAGAAAAAATAGTGAACTATCCTAGTGCCAATGATTTTCTAGCCGCTCAACTAAAAGAAGTTCCTGATTTACCTGACTATTATCATGTAGTAAAAGTAACGATCGAAGACAAAGAGATCGCTTTGCAAGATAAAACAATCAGCGGATTATTCAATCACTTGAACAAATAAAAAAATGGATCAAATCTTTTCGATTTGATCCATTTTTTTATTTGTTTAGATAGTCGGTCAAACGTTTCATTGCTTCAACTAAGTTATCCATTGATGCGGCGTAGCTGAGTCTGACGTAGCCTTCACCTTCTGGACCAAAAGCAATTCCTGGAATAAGTGCCAGCTGATTTTTCTCAGCTAAATCAATACAGAATTTCATTGAATCTTGTTCTTGACCTGCTGGGATCTTAGCGAAGATATAGAATGCGCCTGAAGGACGAGCTACTTCAAAGCCTAGTTTTGTCATAGACTGATACACAAAATCCCGACGTTCACGGTATTCTTCCCGCATGACTTCCGCATCAGAGATCCCTTGGACCAATGCTCGAACTGCCGCTTTTTGTGAAATCGTCGAGGCAGCTGTCACTAAGTATTGATGAACTTTGATGATTTGTTCAACTAATTCTGCCGGCGCAAAAATGAAACCGATCCTCCACCCTGTCATCGCATGAGATTTTGACAAACCGTTAATCAAAATCGTTTGTTCTCGTAAATATTTCCCAAACGAAACATGTTTTGCTTCATAATTCAATTCACTATAAATTTCATCACTGATCACAAAGATTGGATATTTTTTCAATGTTTCGCTCAACGCAGAAACCTCTGCTTCATTATAAGCTACTCCAGTTGGATTTGACGGCGATGTAATGATGATGGCTTTGACCTTGTCCCCATGCTCTGCCATTGCCTGATCGATCTGCTCTGGTGTTAAAATAAAATCTGTCTCCCGTGTATCGATATAGACGGGTTCAGCGCCTGCTAATAAAATCAACGGTTCATACCCCGGATAAGTCGGTGCCGGAAGTAAAACTTTGTCTCCCGCTTCTAAAATCGCCAACAAGCTGGCAGATAACGCCTCAGTTGCTCCAACAGTCACTAATACTTCCGTTTCCGGCTGATAGTTGACTGTATATTTTTCAGATAAAAAACAGCTCGCGGCTTTTCGAACATCGATCAACCCAGACATACCTGTATAATGACTAAAATTATCTTTGATCGCCTGTTGCCCTGCTTCTTTGATGTGTTCAGGGGTATTAAAGTCCGGCTCGCCTAATGTCAGCTTTAACATATTAGGAATTCCAGAAACTTTCTCATCAAATTGACGAATCAATGAGACGGCGATTTCATACACATTTTTGTTAAATCGATCTTGCACTTTATTCATATAACCCCTCCATTTCTAATCATATTATCACAATTATTCAGATAGTAAAGTGCAAATATTGCTTTGTTTGGTCATGATTGATAAAGTTTTAGCCGTATTTAGCGTTCATTTGAATAACTCTAGCGAATACTTGATCTTCAGTAAACAACGAATCTAACGTGCCTTTCCTTTTTGAATGCTAAGAGTTGCTCTGCTAATAAAAAAATTTAACTCTAAACAGATAACGGTTTGTTGATAGCAGCATAAAATAACTTTAATTATTATCATTGTTTTTGAAATTTTGATTGAATTGACCATTTATCAATCATAAAATAACCTTAGAGGCGTTCTATTGGAGGAGGTTTATGATGCATAAGAAAATAATTTCACTATTACCATTTGTCTTTTATTTCATTCCGTATATGCATCTTTCGTTGGCGATCGATTATCTTTTCGATTCCCTTATAGGTATTTTTTTATTTTTAATATTTACTGTGACCATAGGTTTCTATGCAAAAAAAATTCGGCGGCTGCCTTTATTGATCCTAGGCAATCTCATCAATATCTTATTGAGTTGTGTATTGATCCTGTTAGAAAGTCCGATAGTTGATTGGTATCATTCTTCCTCACCTTTTGTGGCTGCAGTCCCATTGATCATCCTTTTCCTGTTCGCCCAGTTGACTGGTATTTTTTGGGCGCATGTTCTCCAAAAAGAAAACGCTTTTTCAATCGATAAAGGAAGTAAAAATTGACTGCCCCATCACTTGAGTCAGAACTAAAAAGCTTCGGATCATTTCAACGATCCGAAGCTTTTTTCGAGTATTTGTAAATGCCTTTGACGACTTGACTCCTGTTTCTATTTTTGGGGTGTGCCTGTTGTATTTACATATTTTTGAATCAAAAAAAGTTTCATATCTTCCGCTGATTCATTATATTTTCTTCACTGGAATCTGAATTTCCGTTAACCAATCTTCTTCACTATCCTTATTCCAAATCCCATCAATATAGTTTTCTCGAGCAGAATCAATAATTTCATACCTATTATCCTCAGCAAACTTGATCGCAGCTGCATAAGCTTTGGGAAACTCTCTATAAGTACCTTTGTGCATCGTACAAATTGCTTCTGGTACTTCTTCAATGTATTTAAATTTCAAGTCACCGACATCTTCTTTCATTTCAGTCACAGCTTCACAAACTTCTATATCAATGTTTTCTTCCTTATATTCGTTGTCATGGTAGATACTGAAACAATATTCTGGCACAGCACACACACAGCCGGCTCTCATCATCTGTGCACCCATATCAGGAATCGTCGAAAATATCGTATCCAAATTCGGAACGATTTTACGCGTTGATGCCACAATCGCTTCTGGTAACTTTTTGATCACCATATGATAGTTTTCTTCCCCTTGCTGTATATACCCTTCGATTTGAGACAGCATTGACATTCGCTCAAATATTTCTTTCAATAATTGCTGTTTCTTTCGTTGTAAAATTTGTTGTTCACTTTCACCATCTTGTACTCGCTTAATTTCCTCAATACTATAGCCGATTCGTCGGAGCGCCAAGAGACGATGCAGTGGTTCTAATTGACTTGAAGAATAATAACGATACCCATTATCAGGATCAACAAAGCGGGGACGCAACAACCCCACTTCATCATAATAGCGCAATGCTTTAATTGTCACTTGGTTCATTTTAGAGAACATACCGATTCGATAAAGTCTTTCTTCGATTTTTTCATGTTCCATAGGATTCTCCTTTTTTATTTCTATTCCCAACGAAAGAATTTTACAGCCAAGCCAAACCCTACAATCGTAATCACAATCAAAAGAAGCAAAACAAACAATGGATTTCCTACTGATTGATTGAGACTAACACTTTTCAGTAATTGAACGCCCTGTGTTAATGGAAGAACATTAGCGATCTTTTTCAATCCATTAGGAAAAAGCTCAAACGGAATCACTGCGCCAGATAAAAAGAGCACTGGAAAATAAATTAGACTGCACACTAGATTAGCAATTTTGATGGTTTTACACAAACTGGCGATTAACAGCCCTAAACTATACATCGCAATCATAATTAAAAAGTAACTTGCGATCAATAGTCCCCAATTTCCTTGCATTCGGTAGCCAAGAAATACCACGGATACGAATACTAACAGTCCTGCTGAAATAATTGCGGTAGTCATGGCTACTAGTACCTGAGCAGCAATTAAATGCCCCGGGGAGGCAGGTGTAACAAAAAAATGCTTTAATATTTTTTTATCACGATAATCACAAATTGTTAACGGAATTCCCATGAATGCGGTAGCACAGATTCCAACAACTAGAAGCGAACTGAAACTGCTGTCTAAAAATGTATAGGAAGCATCCCCCGCTTGATTATTTCCGGCAATCATAGTCGTCAATAACAAGACCCCCAAGGGCATCAAAATACCAAAAAGGATCCCATCAATCGAACGAATCGCTAATTTCCCTTCGACTTTTGCTAAGCTTATTATTTTATTCATCGGCCTCCTCCCCCACAAACCAGAGATAAGCATCCTCCAAATTATTCTGTGAACTTTTCACCAAGAGTTCTGGAATTGTCCCTTCCGCTACAACATTTCCTCGTTTAATCAAATAAATTCGGTCACAAAGAATCTCGGCCTCCTCCATATAATGAGTTGTCAAAAAGATCGTTAAATTTGTCTTTTTGAGCTTGAGCATGGTTTGCCAAACATCCCGACGTGCTTCAGTATCTAATCCGGTTGTTAATTCATCTAAAAAGATAATTTCTGGACCAGGAATCAATGCCAGTAAGATCGAAAGTTTTTGCTTTTCACCTCCGGAGAGTTTCTCGACGAATTGTTTTTCGAATTTTTTTAACTTGAACAATTCTAGTAATTCTTGATAGTCGCGAGGCTGTCTATATAAACTTGAAAATTCTCGGCACAGCTCTCCCACGCGAATATTGTTTTGATAACTGGAAGACTGCAACTGGACGCCAACTTTTTCAAAAACTTCGCGACGCTGCTTACGAGGATCTAGTCCTAATATTTTAACCGTTCCATAATTTGGACGTTTGATCCCTAAAATCGTCTCAATAGTAGTCGTTTTCCCTGCTCCATTTGGCCCTAATAGACCAAATATTTCTCCTTTGTTGATAGTGAAGGATAATTGATTGACGATTTTCTTTCCACTAATTTCTTTTGTTAATTGATCAGCCACGATAGCTGTATTCACTGTAACCCTCCCCTTTCACTAACAGGATAGTGTCTCCTGTTAAGGGAGAGTCAACAATCAAAAAAATAGCATAGTTTTAAAATAAAAATTGTTCCTTCTTTCTAGAATTCTTGTTTTTTTATAATAAGAATCCCTATCACTCCTAACGTAAACAGTTTGCTCGGAAAATTTTTACTGGCCTGTTCTCCCAATTAATACCTTTAATATTTTTCTCAATAACAAGTATCCACTAATAAACCAAACCATAGGGTATACTTGCAAAAATCATCATCTCCACGACAGCGAACATATCCATCTCACCCAATGATAGCAGATATCTTTATATAGAGAATATAGAAATCAACTCTTTCATTCCTGATACTACTTTCTTCTATCCTTAAAAATCACTGGATTTTACACAGAGACCCTCTAATTGTAAATATCAATTAATAAAAATATCTCAACTCACCAATATTTTAGTTAACATCACATACTACGAAAAGTTGGATGGACAAAAAAATAAGACACTCATTTCTGAATGTCTTATTTTCTATTTATTAAAATAGTCTCTTGTGCCCTGTTCATCTATTTCGAGTTGACGAACCAATCCGTCAACCGATTCAAACGCCACTTGTCCTCTCAGCATATGATACCAGCGTACTTTTACTTTTTCTCCATAGATTTCCTGATTAAAATCTAAAATATTGATCTCTACTGTCAGCATTCGATTAGAACCGAACGTATCATTATGTCCAATCGATCCCATCGCTTGATACCATTGGTCACCAACTTTAAGCTGATTGACGTAGACGCCTTCTTTCGGCAGTTTCATGTCTTCTGGCACTTGAATATTAGCTGTCGGATAGCCTAAGGAACGACCGCGGGCTTCACCGTGGATCACCGTGCCACTGATTTCATAAACATAGCCTAGCAAATGATTGGCTTCTTCTAAACGACCTTCTGATAATAAGCGGCGAATGCGTGAGGAACTGATTTTTTCAGTTTCATATTCTTCTGTTTTTTTAGCAACGATGACTACTTCAAAACGATTTTTGGCATAATCAGGCAAACGTTCAGCATCTGCGGCTTGATCTTTTCCAAAATTATAATCAAATCCTGAGACCGCGACTTTCCCATGCAGACCTACGATATATTGGTCAACAAATTCTTGCGGATCTAACGCCGCAAAAGCGGAAGTAAAAGCCACTTCATATAAAATATCGACGCCCAAACTTGCCATGCGCTCTTCTTTTTGTCTCAAAGTCGAAAGATATTTAATTGGTTTACTCTGAACTTGCTGGAACACAATTGCCGGATGCTGATTGAACGTCATCACAGCTAGTTTCAGCTTTTTCTCTTCAGCAATTTTTTTTCCCGTATTGATTACTTCTTGATGTCCGCGATGGACACCGTCAAAAAAACCTAAGACCAATACACAATCTCCTGCTGGAATTTCTTCTGGTTTATACGGATGACGCAACTTTACTATTTCCATCTGCTATACCTCGTTTCGAATCACTTTGCTTGGTTTCAAGAGCCAATTTTTTTCTGGATGTTGCCCATAAAGACTGACTAATTGGTCTTGATAAAAAAATGCAATCAATTTTCCCGGCATTTTTTTTAGACCAAAATCATTCATTGGCAGAACTTGCCCGTTTTTAACCTTTTGCCAATCAGCAAGTGTAAGATTGATCCGCGGGAAATCTTTCATCGCTTCTTCGATTGGCTGCAACGCCTGATCAATCTGATTTTTCGCCATTAATTCACTGACTTGCGCTAAAGTCACTGCTTGGCCGACTGAAAAACCGCCACTTGCTAAACGAGTCAGGTCAGACATATGCGCTGGATACCCAAGTTTTGCTCCCAAATCGACGGCTAACGTTCGCACGTAGGTCCCTTTTCCGCAAGTTACTTGAAAACGCCAGCTTTGTGTTTTAGTCTCTGCGTGATAAATTGGATCAGTCGTTCGTTGAAAACTTTTGATGACAGCAATCCGTTCAGGCCGTTCAATTATTTCACCCGCTCGTGCATATTCATATAAGCGTTTCCCATTTACTTTTACCGCTGAATACATCGGCGGAATTTGCGTGATCTCTCCGATAAATGTCGCCATCATCTGATCGATTGCTTCTTTTGTCAAAGGAGCTTCTACCGCTTTAATCTCGACAACTTCTCCACTGCGGTCTTCCGTTGTAGTAGAAAAACCAACCGTAATTTCGCCTTCGTAAATTTTTCCGCTTTCTTGTAAATATTCGATCACTTTGGTTCCTTTTCCGATACAGATAGGCAAGACCCCATCGACATCTGGATCTAAAGTCCCACCGTGTCCAACTTTTTTAGTTTGTAAAATCTTTCTTAATTTAAAGACACAGTCATGACTCGTCATGCCGCGCTCTTTCCATAACGGCAAGATACCGTCCATTTTATTTCCTCATTTCATTTTATAATTAACGTTCCCATTATATCATAGCTGATCTGAGAATTGACAAGATAGCTTTTGACTCATTTTTTTCACATTCATCGACTGAGAAAAAATCAGCTAAGTACGCTTATTCATCAGCTTGAGCTCTGTATTTTAACAGACTACGATCAACTATTCATTTTTTGGGCTTGAACCTCAGTAAAATTAGGATAAAAAAAGGAGTTGCGACAAAATGCTTGTCACAACTCCTTTATCCGAATGATCGGTATTCCAGCTTCTTTGGAAATCAGCCGAAATTACTTGAAGATGGCCACTTCGGTCGCAACCTCAGTTATTCCTGCTCTTTAGCTTGTTTCTGGCGCTGACGTTTGAATACAAATGAAATACTTGGATCTGAAGATTGCCGCATCGTGTATGACTCCAGCTGATTCACTTGATGGCGGTAATTATTCGCCGTAAAATTAGTGATTTCTGCATTTACTTCATACTGATCAATCAACTTTCTTTCTAAATAAAAGCCGCGGATCAATTCTTTGGCATATTGCGGATCTTGTTGGATCAAATACGTTCCAAACAATCCATGTCCGCTGACTTGGTTCATCAGATTATTTCGTTCATCGACAAAAAAGTCAATCAGTTCTTCATCGTAAACATCCCGCAAGTTTTCTAAACTATCTAAGATCACTTCACTGTTGCGGATAAATATTTTTCTAAGTGATGAGATGTCACGATTATCTACAGTTTCTTTTCGTTTTTTCTTCCGTTGCCAAAACATTTTTGGATGCAAAATGATCCGAATGATCCTCCGGACAAAAATCAGCCAAAAACTAAGCAGTGACAGCATTTGCTTCGTTACTGATTCAGAAACATTTGAAATGAAACGCGAATACAACCGATAAGCGCCGGCATCGATTTGATGTCTTCTAAAACTTTCATCTAATCCATCGCGTTCAACCGAAATGATCAACGCCTGAATTTCTTGGAATTCTTGTTGCGCACTTTCTGGCATCGAGTTATTGAAGACTTGTTGGATTCGGCCTTGATAATTCGCGATTACCGCAAGCAGCGCAAAACGTTCTTTTTCAGTGAGTTCCTTATTGTCTAAGTCAGTATAAAGTTCGCTGATCACTTCACGCAATATCAACATCAATTTTGGATCTGTCGGCGGAATGACTTCCCCTTCAGACAAAATCGGTAGTAGAATCATCCCGATGATCAATGTCAAAAAGGTCACACAGGCGGTGATGAATAGAAGTAATGACCGTTCCGGAAAGGCTAATCCGTGGATCGTTGTCGGTAAAATAAAAATCGTTGCGATGCTGACTGTTCCTTTTACCCCGCCAAAAGTCAGCAATAGACGCTCTCTTAACTGTGCTCGTGTCGTTTGCCAACCTTGCGTTACGACATAAAAGCCGCTGACAAATAAGAAACGTAAAACAAACAAAAGAGCCGTCAATAACAAAACTATTCCTAAAAGATGCACATTTGAATAACTTTGACTGTTCCATACAGGAGAAAAGACTTGCGACAATTCAATTCCTAAGAAAATAAAGACTAAGGCATTCAGCATAAAACTGATTGTATTCCAAGTGCTTTCTGTTACATTCGATAACTGCGCTTCAAATAAATTCACGCGCCGGAATCCGGTCGCTTGCAAAACACCTGTGACTACCGCGGCAATGATCCCGGAAGCATGAAACAATTCCGCAATAAAATACGCCATAAACGGTAGAATCAATTCAATCAGCAAATAGGCCGAAACATCTTGCGCAGAAATCCGCTCAATAATTTTTATAATTTCATTTTTAAACCAAATAATAACTAAGCCAACCAAAACACCTACGATACTTGATTCCAACAAAGAAATCGAGGCATCCATCGCTGAAAATCGGCCTGTCAAAAGAGCCGCCACGGCAAACTGAAACGCCGTTACACCAGTCGCATCATTAATCAGTCCTTCGCCTTCCAAAACGTGCATGACTGATTCTGGAATATCCAACCGTTTCGCTAGAGAATTCACAGCTACAGCATCGGTAGGTCCTAATGAGGCGCCAAAAGCTAGACAAGCTGCCAACGGGATTATCGGTAAGATTTTATGCAGCACAAAACCCAAACCAAACAAGGTGAAAATAACGCCGCCAAAAGCTAACAATAAAATCAAACCAAAATGCTTCAAAATCGAAGCAATATCTGCCGTCTCGCCCTCGCGAAACAATAAAGGTGCAATGATCATTACTAGAAATACTTCCGGCTCAAAATGGATCGAACTGCCGACCTCGGTAAAGCCAATGATAATTCCGATAATGATCTGGATCATGAAAATTGGAAAGGACGGAAAAACTTTTGCTAAAACATTCGATAAGGTAATGGCAATGGCTACAATAATAATAATCTCAATTAGGCCCATTCACTCACCTCGGGGTACAACTATCTTTTGCCTTTGCTAATAATTTTAAGAACTCGCGTTTTTTATTGATAATACGATCTTCTAGTTCTGCCAATTCTTTCGGGTCATCATCTAATGAAAGCTGTGCCCGCTTAGTTTCCATGCGCAATAAGTCATGTTTCATCCGTTCTAATTTACGCGACGTCAAAACATTGACCTTTTTTATCTTTTGTTTAACGATTTTACGTTCTTCCGGGCTCAACTTTTCAAATTCTTGATGAAGAGCCTTCATCCGTTCTTCAAATTCCGTAGTCATTTTAGACTGTGCCTCCTTGAAAATATCCAAAAAAAGGATCATTTACAAACTGCCTACACTGTAACAGGATTTTTCCAATATTGCAAAAAGAACCTGAAAAAATTTTTCAGGTTCTAACGAATTTATTCTTTATTTAAATCTCGGATCAGCTGATCGATTTTAGAACCGTATTCAACTGATTCATCTAATTCAAAAAACAATTCAGGTGTCTTGTAGATCGATAATGCATGGCCTAGCTCACGCCGAACCAAACCGCTTGCTTTATTCAATCCTTCTTGAGCTTTTTCCTTATCTGAAGCTTTATCAGATAATAAGCTGTAGTAAATCGTCGCTTGTTGCAAGTCGCCAGTAACGTGGACATCAGTGATATTCACATTTTGGACCCGCGGATCACGAACTTTTTTTCGTAAGACGTCATTGACTTCTTTTAAAATTTCTTGAGCAAGACGACGATCGCGATAATTTGGCATAGCGATAGCCTCCTTAAAACTATTTTTGTTTGATTTCTTCCATAACAAAGCCTTCGATTACATCATCAACTTTGATATCATTGAAGTTTTCGATCATTGCGCCACATTCGTAGCCCATCTTAACTTCTTTCACATCATCTTTGAAGCGTTTCAAGCTGGCAAGCTTGCCTTCAAGGATAACGATTCCGTCACGGATGATCCGAACGCCGCTATCGCGTTGAATAGAGCCTTCGTTGACGTAACAACCAGCGATCGTTCCGACTTTAGAAACTTTATACGTTTCACGAACTGTCATTTGACCAGTGATTTTTTCTTCATACTCAGGATCAAGCATACCCTTCATCGCTGTTTCGATTTCTTCGATTGCTTTATAGATGATCCGGTGTAGACGAATATCTACTTCTTCAGCTGATGCTTGTTGTTTTGCTTGCGGTGTTGGTCGAACATTGAATCCAATGATGATCGCATTACTTGCTGCTGCTAAAGTGACATCACTTTCGTTGATTGCACCAACAGCTGAATGGACGATCTTCACACGAACGCCTTCAACATCGATTTTTTTCAATGATGCTGATAATGCTTCGGCAGAACCTTGTACGTCAGCTTTGATGATCACGTTGACTTCTTTTAATTCACCCTCTTTAAGGGATTCAAACAAGTTATCTAATGTCACACGAGCATTGGCACTGCGATGTTCTAAGACTGCACGTTTAGCACGTTCTTCACCTGCTGCACGAGCTGTTTTTTCATCGTCGAAGATCGCAAAACGATCGCCGGCTTGAGGAACATCGTTCAATCCTGTGATTTCTACTGGTGTTGCTGGTCCAGCCGTTTTTTCACGACGACCAATATCATTAGTCATGACACGAACCCGACCATAAGTATTGCCGACAACGATTGGATCGCCGACTTTCATTGTACCTTGTTGAACCAATAAGGTCGCAACCGGTCCTTTTCCTTTATCTAAACGGGCTTCGATAACCGTTCCGATACCGTGTTGTGTCGGATCAGATTTCAGATCTTCCACTTCGGCAACTAGTAAGATCATTTCTAACAATTCATCAATATTTTGATTGAATTTCGCTGAAATTTCTACAAAGATCGTGTCGCCGCCCCAGGCTTCAGGAATCAATTCGTATTCGCTTAATTCTTGCATTACGTGTTGCGGGTTGGCACCTGGTTTATCGATTTTATTCACTGCTACGATAATTGGCACTTTTGCCGCTTTCGCGTGGTTGATTGCTTCGATTGTTTGCGGCATCACACCATCATCAGCCGCTACGACTAAGATCGTGATGTCTGTAATACTTGCTCCGCGAGCCCGCATACTTGTGAAGGCCGCGTGTCCTGGTGTATCCAAGAAAGTGATCGGCTTACCGTCGATATCGATTTGGTACGCACCAATATGTTGTGTGATCCCACCGGCTTCTCCGCTAGTTACACGTGAATGACGCAACGTATCTAGCAAGGTTGTTTTACCATGGTCAACGTGTCCCATGATAGTTACTACTGGTGGACGAGAAACTAAGTTTTCTTCATTGACATCTTCTGTGTCAAAGAAACGATCGATATCAGCGACATCAATTGTAACTTTCTCTTGTGACTCGATCCCGTAGTCTGTTGCGAGTAATTCGATCGTGTCTTTATCTAATGGTTGGTTTTGGTTGACCATAACACCCATCATAAATAATTTTTTAATGATTTCAGCTGGCTCGCGATGAATTTTCTTCGCGATGTCTGCCACATTCATGCCTTCTGTATACTCTAATACTTCTGGCAATTCACGGAATTTACGTGGCGGTACTGCAGGTTTTTGGCTTTGTTGCTGTCTGCCTTTTTTACCTTTTTTGTTAAATCTATTTTTATTGCGATTTTGATTGCCGCCAAAACTATTGTTACGGTTTTGATTGCTGCCTTGATTTGAACGCTGACCTTGGTTACCGCTTTGTGCGGGACGTTGTCCTTGGTTTTGGCGCTGTGCATTGTTTGTTCCACTTTGCGCTGGACGTTGTCCTTGATTTTGACGTTGCGCATTATTTGTTCCACTTTGTGCTGGACGTTGTCCTTGATTTTGACGTTGCGCATTATTTGTTCCACTTTGTGCTGGACGTTGTCCTTGGTTTTGACGTTGCGCATTGTTTGTTCCGCTTTGTGCGGGACGTTGTCCTTGGTTTTGACGTTGCGCATTATTTGTTCCGCTTTGTGCGGGACGTTGTCCTTGGTTTTGGCGCTGTGCATTATTCGTTCCGCTTTGCGCTGGACGTTGCGTGTTGTTTGGATTGCTTTGTGTTGGGCGTTGCCCTTGATTTGAACGGTTTGCGTTCGCTGAGTTGTTTGGTTTATTAGTTTGTGTCAAGTCTTTATTTCCTTTTCTATTCTGGAAATTTGGGTTGTTCTTCGAGCTCTTTCCATGGAATTTTGATTTTTCGTGCTGGTTAGCTGATGGTTTTGCTTGAGTAGTTTGTTGCGGCTTGCTAGAAAAAGCTTGTTTCAATTTTGATTCATCATCTCCGGATAATGTACCCATATGGTTTTTAACTTCCATACCTAAAGACTGTGCTTTTTCTACGACATCCTTATTTGATTGATTCACTTCTTTGGCAAATTCGTATACTCTCTTTTTTCCCATGCAATCACCTTCCTAACCTGTTATTAACGTCATAATTTTGTTGGCGAATCCTCGATCTAAAACCCCGATAACTTTTCGAGGTTTTCCGATTGCGCCTAAAATCTCTCCTTGAGTAAATTCGATAAAACATGCCGTTTGGTAATACTTACTTTTATCTAATAATTTTTTTTGAGTGTTGTCACTCGCATCAGTAGTGACGATTACAAGCTTCACTTTATTTTTGCGAATCTCATTGATCGTCATTTCTTCCCCTGTGATCAGTTTGCCTGCACGCATTGCAAGGCCTAACATGTTCAAGGCCTTCTGTTTATTCATTGCCGAAGAGCTCTTTTCTGGCTTTTTGGTGCTTCACATAATCAAGTAGTTCTTGATAAAATTCATCGCTCAAATCCGTTCCCAGTGTCCGGTCTAAGACACGCTTTTTCCACGCCTCTTCAACTTCAGCCGGCTCCAATGCAACATAGGCGCCGCGGCCTGGTTTTTTACCTGAAGGATCAATCGAAACATCGCCTTCTTTTGATTTGGCAATGCGAATCAAATCTTTTTTAGGGAACATTTCACCGGAAACAACCGATTTACGCAAAGGAACTTTTCTCTTCTTCATTTGCTGTCCTCCCATTAGTTTATTCTTCCGTTTGATCAGAAGTGCTGTTATCTTCGGTCAAATCCGGAGTTACTTCTTCTACTTCTTCAGTTGCAACGGGTTCAATTTCTTCAACTTCTGATTCTTCATAGTTTGCGTAAAATTCTTCCATGTCAGATTCAGATTTGATATCGATTTTGTGTGCTGTTAATTTAGCAGCAAGCCGCGCATTTTGTCCGCGTTTTCCGATTGCTAGTGATAGTTGATAATCTGGAACTACAACCGTACAAACTTTCGGATTGTTGATATCAAAGATTACATCTTCAACTTGAGCTGGATTCAACGAGTTTGCAATAAATACTGCAGGATCTTCATTCCACTCAACGATATCCATATTTTCGCCTTTTAATTCATTGACGATTGCTTGGACCCGTTGGCCTTTAGGACCTACACAAGTTCCCACTGGATCGATGTTTGGATCCGTTGAACGAACCGCTACTTTTGCGCGATCTCCAGCTTCACGAGCAATGCTGACGATTTCCACAATGCCGTCATAGACTTCAGGAATTTCTTGTTCAAATAAGCGGCGCAATAAATCTGGATGACTGCGGCTTACAAAAACTTGTGGTCCTTTTGAAGTATTTTCTACCCGAGAAACATAGACTTTGATCCGATCATGCGGTTTGTAATGTTCATTGGGTATTTGATCTTGTTTTGAAAGAACCGCTTCGATCTTCCCTAAATTAACATAGATATAACGATTGTCTTGGCGTTCTACTACACCTTGCATAATATCATTTTCGTAGGCGCTGTATTCGTTATAGATAATGCTGCGTTCAGCTTCGCGTACACGTTGTAAAATAACTTGCTTCGCTGTTTGAGCAGCAATTCTACCAAAATCCTTTGGTGTCACTTCAAAACGGATCGTATCGCCGATTTCATAGGCAGGATTGATTGCCATCGCATCTTTCAACGAAACTTCTAATTGTGAGTCCATAACTTCTTCTGTTACTTCCTTCACCGCATAGACATGGATGTCGCCTTTTTTCTCGTTGAATTCAACTTCAACGTTTTGAGATTGACCATAATGACGTTTGTAGGCAGAAACTAACGCCGCCTCCAACGCTTCGATCACGATTTCTTTCGAAACACCTTTTTCTGCTTCTAGAGTATCCAAAGCATTTAGCATTTCTTTACTCATCTTAACTTTCCTCCTAGTTCATATTAACGAATCTATTTTTCAAAGAAAAATAGGTTTGATTGCTAATTAAAATTCGATCGCAAAGCGGGCTTTCGCGATATTCTTACGCTCAAAGATCATCTCTTTAGTGCGTGTTTTGATTTTCACTGTCAATGTCAAGTTCTCATCAGTAAATTCTTTCAAGAAGCCCTGATATTGTTTTTCACCATCAATATTTTGATAAAGCGAAATATTGATATATTGTCCAATTGCTTTGTGGTAATCTTCTTCTTTTTTCAATGGACGTTCGGCCCCTGGTGAAGAAACCTCAAGGAAATATTCTTGCGGGATTGGATCTGGATCAACTAAATCCAGCTTCTCGCTAAGTTTTTCACTGACAAAGGCGCATTCCTCAATATCGATACCGCCTTCTTTATCGATAAATACTCTTAAAAACCAACTTTTTCCTTCTTTGACGAATTCCACTTCGACTAACTCAAAATTCTGCTCATCCAAAATGGGAGTTACTAAGTCAGTCACTGTTTCGACTACACTGCTCAAACTGCCAGCCTCCTTTAATCCATTAAAAAGAGTGAGCGAAAAATCCGCTCACTCACCATCAATCTATGATTACTTTGTTATACTAGCACAATTTCATTGAAAATTCAACCTCAGCATTTTCATGATGAGAGTTTCTTTCATTTTAACCCAGAATTTATCCTTTTCTTTACATATCAAAAAGTGAAAGCTGGTTTTCATCCGGCAGATCTTTCAAGACGCCATGTGTGTCCATGTACTCAATCAATGTCTTCGAAACTTTACCGCGGGAAGCTAAATCTTCTTTCGATAAGAAAATCCCGTCTTTACGTGCTTCCACGATTTGGTTGGCAACGTTTAGACCCAGTCCAGGTACTGCACGAAATGGTGCAATCAGCGTGTCACCATCGATCACAAAATCATGGGCATCGGATTTATACAGATCGATCATTCCAAAATGGAAATCACGTTCCAGCATTTCATTACACAATTCCAAGACGGTCAACTGATTTTTTTCTTTCGTCGAAGCGTCCATCCCTTTATCTGTGATAGCTTTCATTGCTGCTTTTACCGCGTCTTTGCCTTTGGCCATCGCCACTAAATCGAAATCATCCGCACGCACTGAAAAGTAGGCACAATAATAAAGAATTGGGAAATAAACTTTAAAATAAGCAACCCGCAATGCCATCAGCACATACGCTGCCGCATGGGCTTTAGGGAACATATATTTGATCTTCGAACATGAATCGATGTACCAATCAGGCACATTGTTTTCTTTCATCGCCGTTAAATAGGTTTCACGTAATTCAGCATCAATTTTATTCCATTGACCTTTACGAACAGTCTCCATAATTTTGAAGGCCATTCCGCTGTCAAGACCTGCATGGATCAAATAGACCATGATGTCATCCCGACAACCAATTACTTGTGCTAAGTTTGCTTCGCCGCGGCTGATCAATTCTTCCGCGTTGCCCAGCCATACATCCGTTCCGTGAGACAAACCAGAAATTTGCAACAATTCAGCAAACGTCGTTGGCCCAGTTTCTTCCAACATCCCGCGAACAAATCGCGTCCCAAATTCAGGAATTCCTAATGTTCCCGTTTTAGAATAGATTTGATCAGGCTCAACTCCTAAAATTTGCGGACCTGAAAAGATTTTCATCACTTCTGGATCATCTGTTGGGATTGTTTTAGGATCGATTCCTGACAATTCTTGCAGCATCCGAATCACAGTTGGATCATCGTGTCCTAATATATCAAGTTTCAATACATTGTCATGGATTGAGTGGAAATCAAAGTGTGTTGTTTTCCATTCCGAATTGCGGTCATCCGCTGGAAACTGAATCGGCGTAAAATCATAAACATCCATATAATCCGGGATAACGATGATCCCCCCTGGATGTTGCCCAGTCGTCCGTTTGACACCAGTCGCGCCTTTTGCTAAACGGTCTACTTCGGCATTGCGAAAATGTAAATTATGATCGCGCTCATAGCCTTTAACAAATCCATACGCCGTTTTATCAGCAACCGTACCGATCGTTCCGGCACGATAAACATATTCTTCACCAAATAATACTTTCGTATAGTTATGAGCTTCAGATTGATAATCACCTGAGAAGTTTAAATCGATATCGGGAACTTTATCTCCGTGGAAACCTAAGAATGTTTCAAACGGAATGTCGTGTCCATCTTTATACAGCCGTGCATCACATTTAGGACAATTTTTTTCCGGCATATCAAAACCAGAACCGTAAGAACCATCTTCAAAAAACTCTGAATACTGGCACTCAGGACAGTAATAATGCGGCGGCAGTGGATTTACTTCGGTGATCCCGGTCATCGTTGCGACAAAACTTGAACCAACCGATCCACGCGAGCCAACTAAATAGCCATCCGCATTACTTTTGTGGACTAATTTTTGGGCGATCAAATAGATCACAGAGAACCCATTGCCGATAATTGAGGTTAGTTCTTTTTCTAACCGTTTTTCAATAATATCTGGCAGCTGATCTCCGTATAATTCCCGCGCGCGATCATAACTTAGTTTTTTGATTTCTTCTTCTGAACCAGGAATTTTAGGCGTGTAAAGAGCATCTTTAACTGGGATAATCTCTTCACAGCTGTCAACAATCGTATTTGGTCCGTCGACAACGATTTCTTTTGCTAACTCAGGACCTAAAAAGCTGAAGGCTTGCAGCATTTCATCCGTTGTTCGGAAATGAACATCCGGCAAACTGTGACGATTTAACGGATTGGCACCGCCCATCGAACTGATCAAAATTTTCCGATAGATTGCTTCTTCTTTATTCAAATAATGTACGTCGCCCGTTGCGACAACGGTCTTGTTCAATTCTTTTCCGATCTGAATCAAGTTTCGCAAAATATCTTCTAAGTCTGCTTCACTTTTCACCAACTCTTGTTCAATCAGTGGCGCGTAAACAGCTTTTGGCATTACTTCAATATAGTCATAGAAAGCCGCCCGATTTTTTGCTTCTTCCACACCTTTTTGCATCATCGCTTCAAAGATCTCGCCTTGTGAGCAAGCAGAGCCTATTAAAAGATTCTCCCGCATTTTGCTTAATTGCGAACGAGGGATTCGCGGCACCCGTTCAAAATATTCCACATTGGACATTGAGATCAGTTTGAATAGATCTTTTAAGCCGTCTTGGTTTTTCGCCAAAATCGTTGCATGGAATGGTCGTGCCCGTTTGTAAGAATCCCCTTCGCCTACGTGATCATTCAGCTGATCATGATAATTCATATCATGTTTTTCGATTGCTTCTTTTACAAAGATCCACGCCAAGTGACCGGTAGCTTCCGCGTCATAAACCGCTCGGTGATGTTGTTCCAAATTGACCCCGAATTTTTTAGTCAAAACGCCTAAACCAAAACGTTTAAATTCAGGATATAAAAACCGCGCCATTTCCAAAGTATCAATAACGGGATTCGGCGTTTCAGCCATATTGTGTCGAACGTAAGTAGTGTTGATAAACCCGATATCAAACGTCGCGTTGTGGGCAACGAGGATCGCGCCTTCACAAAATTGTTCAAACAACTCCATGACTTCTTTTTCTGGTTTGGATCCGCGAACCATTTCGTCCGTGATTCCTGTCAAATTGATCGTCGTCTCTGACAGTGGATGTCCAGGATCGATAAATTCTTCGAATGTCTCGACTACGTTTCCTTTGTGCATTTTAACCGCAGCCAATTCAATGATCGTATCGTAAACCGCTGACAAGCCGGTAGTTTCCACGTCAAATACTACATAAGTAGCATCAGTCAATGATTGATGTGCGTCGTTATAGGCAATTGGCACACCATCAGAAACAACATTCGCTTCAACGCCGTACAAAATTTTCACGCCGGCTTTTTTTCCTGCCGCATGCGCTTCTGGAAAAGATTGCGCACCGCCATGGTCTGTAATCGCAATGGCTTTATGTCCCCATTTTCCAGCTTGAGCAACCAATTCACTTGCACTGTTGATCGCATCCATCGTGCTCATATTAGTATGCAAATGTAATTCTGAACGTTTCTCAGTTGCGGTATCTTGACGTTGCGGATGTTTAATTTCTTGAATATCTTGCGCATTCATAACTAGATCGCGCATGAATGTGTCTTCTTGGACACTTCCTCGCACACGAATCCAGCTATTATTCGCAATCGCATCAAAAATCGCTTCATCTTTTTCCCCATTAGAGAATTTTTTTACTACAAACGATGACGTATAATCCGTCATTTTTAAGATCAAGATCTTCCGTTTTGAGCGCAGTTCCCGGACTTCCTTATCAAAAATAAAACCTTCAATAGTGATCCGACGTTCTTCTTCGATGATATTTCCCATCGGTGTAATGGACTCGTCTGCCGGGATATTCCGTCCCATTTGGATGGGGCCATCAAATTGAGCGGCACTTTCTTTCTTCTCTTTTTTCTTTGATTCGTATTGTGCCAAACTAGCAGCCGCTTGTTCTTGCATTACTTGTGCTTGCTCTTTTTTTCGAACTTCAAATTCTTGTAATTTCTTGTCTGCTTGTTCTTTGTCTACTTCCGGATCGATCCGCAAATGCGGAAACCCGTACGAAACTAAGTTTTCTTCGATCAGCGGTAAATATTGCTGTTTCAAAAATGGGATGACTGTCTCATTGTCGATCAGCAAAACAATCCGCTTTTCTTGGATCAGCGGCAATGTTTGACTTAAAACTTGCTTGACAAGCGGGGTATCGCAATCTTGCTCGCTCAGCGCCAGTTGCCAATAATTTTGTAAGAGCGCTTCTTCGAAATGATCGTCTGCTGGTACAATATGTAATTTTACTTTTGCGATCGATTGAAAAGCCAATTGTAATTTTTGATGAAAAGTATAAAACAATTTGGCTGGCCAAATTTGCGGTGTTTGAATAAAAAATTCCCACATACGAGATTTCTCATGAACAACAACTTCTTGGATTACTGATGCTTGGATTTCTGCAAGTTGCTGCTCAGCCTCAGCCAATTCAATTTGTCGTAATAAATTTTCGAACAGTTCACGATTTTTAGACAAAATGACATCTCCTTCACTTTTTCAAGTATGTTCCAGTATACCTGTTTTTATTTATGATTGCATTAGAAAAAGGATCGAAAAAATTTCGATCCTTTCATTTAAAAGAAGAAACGTTGGATATCGTTCCAAGTCACTAAAATCATCAAAAGCATGATAAAACCAAAGCCGATCATCGTGATCAACCCTTCTTTATCTGGATCAAGCGGTTTCCCGCGTAGTCCTTCGATCAGATTCAATAAAATCTTGCCGCCGTCAAATGCCGGAACGGGTAATAGATTGACGATTCCTAAGTTGACTGATAACAGCGCCATCAAATAGATCACGTTTTTGAAACCGGCACGTGAAGCTTCCGCAGACATTTGATACATCATCACTGGACCGCCGAGTTTATCCAAACTAAACCCACTGAATAGTGATCCTAGAGCACTGAAAATATTTTTAGTCAGTTCCCATGACTGGGTCAGTCCACCAGCGACTTTGTCTAGAAAACCAGTTTTAAGATACGGCGTCACTCCTATTTGACCAACTTTTTGACCATTGCTCTCTACACTTTTCGGTGTTAGTTGGACCGTTTTTTGTTTGCCATTTTGTTCGATCGCAACACTCAGCTTTTCTCCTGGTTTTTTCGTGACCGTACTTGTCAGATCATCCCACGAAGAAATTTTTTCTCCATCAATAGCGACGATTGTGTCATGGTCTTTCAAGCCAGCAGCGGCCGCTGGACTGCCAGCTTGGACCGTACCGATCTGATTTGTCTGAAAATCGGCCACACCGCCTTGCAAGAATGCTAAAGCGATGAACAATACGATTGTCAAAATAAAATTATTCATCGGTCCCGCAAAATTAGTCAAGATCCGCGCGCCTAGTTTCGCTGATTGAAATTGGACATCTCGCGGCGCAATCCTGACTTCGGTCCCGCTTTCTTCAATAACTGTTGCATCATGCTGAACTTTATAGATCGTTTCTTGGCTCTCATCCCCGTTTACATACCCTTTGATCGTCAAATCATCCACTAAATCTGCTGAGATCAATTCCATTGGAATACTATTGGGCAATTGGACTTTTTTGCTGACGTTGATTCGACGTACTTCATTTTCAGCAGTCAGCTCAACCGACAGCGGCATTCCTGGACTCAGTTCAGTCTCTTCGTCTTCTAAACCGGCCATTCGAACATACCCACCGATCGGCAGTAAACGTAATGTATAAGTGGTGCCGTCTTTGCCCATATGAGCGATTAGTTTTGGTCCCATGCCGATTGAAAATTCTCGAACCAAAATCCCTGAGCGTTTCGCAAAGAAAAAATGACCAAATTCATGAACGATCACAAGGACGCCAAAAACGATTAAAAATGTAATAATCGTACGCATAATTTTCCTACCTTCACTAATTTATTAGAGTTAGTTTATCACAGACTTAAAAAAATACAGCTCTTTTCAGAAAAAATTTAAAAAAAGAGCGTTGCCGCTCTTTAAAATACTCCTAATAGATGCATCATTGGAAAAACAAACAACATACTGTCGAAACGATCTAAAATACCGCCGTGTCCAGGTAAAATCTTACCTGAATCTTTTACCCCGTAATGACGTTTGATCGCAGATTCTACTAAATCACCAAATTGTCCAACGATTGAAAAAATAATCGTAAAGATGATCATCGTCACTAGATTGTGTTGGAAAATTTGTGGTTGAATCAAAATAAAGATAACTGCTATTACGACTGCACTGGTGACTCCGCCTAATGCGCCTTCAATCGTTTTATTAGGTGAAATATCTGGCCATAATTTATGTTTGCCGATCTGTCTGCCTACCATGTATGCCCCGATATCCGTTGCCCAAACAACAAAGAAAGCAAACAACAAAATAGCTAAACTATCTGCTCGTGCGGTAACCAAATTTTGAAAACCCATGCCGACATATAAACTCGTAACGACTGGAAAACCCGCTTCATCAATCGTATAAGCATTTTTCGACACAACTGAAATACCTAAAATGATCATTACTGTTAAATAAAACAATAGAAAATTACCGTCGTGTTCATTTAAAAACGGCAACCAGCGTTCCGCCGGCAAGACGAGAAAGACCGCACCTAATATTGAAAGTACTCCTTCAGCACTTAAAATTGCAAGGCCTCGCATCCGGAATAATTCGTACACACCCACGCCTGCTAATACTGCTGCTGCTATTTCTACGGCGATCCCGCCGATATACAGAATCGGAATAAAGATCACTAAAGCGACAACCGCAGTGATTACTCGCTGTCTCATTTTTTCTCCCCCTTGTCCAAGCCTCCAAAGCGCCGATTTCTTTGTTGAAAAGCAGCGATTGCGGCTTTTAAATGATCCCCATCAAAATCCGGCCATAAAGCTTTCGTAAAATATAATTCGCTATAAGCTAATTGCCATAGCAAGAAATTACTGATTCGTTCTTCCCCACTTGTTCGCACGACTAGTTCCGGATCACGCAGCTCTTGCGGTAAAAAGCCCGTCATTAAATGATCACCGACTACATCGTCATTGATTGCCTTAACGTCAAGTTCTTCATCTTTAACTTCTTGAGCCATTTGCTGGATCGCTGTAACGATCTCAGCCCGGCTGCCATAGTTCAACGCAAAATTCAAAACAAGCCCGTCATTTTGCGCGGTTTGTTCGATCGCACGTTTGACAGCATCTTGCGTGTGGGCTGGCAGATATTCCTCATACCCCATCACATGAACTCGAACATTTTCTTCGATCAATTCTGGGACAAACGTATCAAAAAAATCGACTGGCAGCTGCATCAGAAATTTTACTTCTTCTTCAGGCCGCTTCCAATTCTCAGTCGAAAAGGCATACAGTGTCAACACTTTGACGCCTAAACGATTCGCGTGCTTTGTAATTTTTTTGACTGTTTCCATTCCTTCTTTATGACCGGCGATTCTCGGCAGCCGACGGTTTTGCGCCCAGCGTCCATTGCCGTCCATAATGATCGCAATATGCTTTGGCACTGCACCCTCAGGATCGAAAATGAAAGTTGACTCTTCCGGTGTGTATTTTTCTTTTTGTGGAAAAAAACGTAAGACCATGTTTTCCCTCCTACTTTTACATGATACATAGCTACTGTCTTATTCTCCAATTTTTCAGAAAACAAACAAGCACTTAGATTCATCAGCCATTATAGCAATAATCTAAAAGCTTGCCTATGTATATCTATGGGTATTTAGACTTTTTCAAACTTTCGTTGCTGCACTTGCTTGCTTTTGTTTACACCAATCGTATTTCTGACCTTTTCAGCAAACAGCATTTGTTTGCGCTGCAACTCACGTCTCCAATAAAAAAACTGGTATACAATAAATGCATACCAGCCGTAAAATTAAACTTCTAATAATTCTTTTTCTTTTTCAGCAACGATTTGGTCGATTGCTTTGATGTTATCGTCAGTTAACGTTTGAATATCTTTTTCAACACTACGTAGATCATCTTCTGTCAAGTCGCCATTTTTTTGTTGTTTTTTGTAATCATCCATCGCGTCACGGCGGATATTACGAACAGCAATTTTTGCACCTTCAGATTCTTTCTTCACTTCTTTAGCCAATTCTTTACGGCGTTCTTCAGTCAACTGAGGAATCACCAAGCGGATCACATTGCCGTCATTAGCTGGGTTTAGCCCGATATCGCTGGCCATGATTGCTTTTTCAACATCTTTGATCATGTTTTTATCAAATGGTGTCACCATTAAGACACGTGCTTCAGGAATCGTGATCGATGCCATTTGATTGACGGGTGTTGGGACACCATAATAATCGACTGAGATCCGATCAAGCAAACTTGCATTTGCGCGTCCAGCACGAATTTGACCTAATTGACGTTGCAAAGATTCTTGAGCCTTTTTCATTTTATCTTTTGTTTCGTTCATTACTGCATCTGCCATTTTATTTCCCCCTTACTGTCGTTCCGATGTTCTCACCGAGTACAACACGTTTGATATTTCCTGGTTCATTTAAATTAAAGACAACAAGTGGAATATCATTGTCCATACTTAATGAACTTGCTGTCGAATCCATGACTTGCAATCCTTTAGAAATCACATCTAAATGAGTCAATTCTTCAAACTTCACGGCATTTTCATCAAGTTTAGGATCAGCGGAATAAACGCCGTCGACGTTGTTTTTCGCCATTAGGATCACGTCAGCATTTACTTCTGCTGCTCGTAAAGCCGCTGTTGTATCTGTTGAGAAATAAGGATTTCCCGTTCCGCCGGCAAAAATTACGATCCGGCCTTTTTCAAGATGACGTTCTGCTTTACGACGAATATACGGTTCAGCAATTTGACGCATTTCGATTGATGTTTGAACACGGGTTGGCACATCGATATTTTCCAAGGCATCTTGCAATGCTAAAGCGTTCATCACAGTTGCTAACATGCCCATATAATCTGCTTGTGCACGTTCCATTCCCATTTGCGCACCGATTTGTCCGCGCCAAATGTTTCCTCCGCCAACGATGATGGCCATTTCGATCCCTAGATCATGAACCTCTTTGATTTCTTCAACGATCTCTTTGATCACCGGCGGATTGATGCCAAACTTCTCATCGCCCGCTAAAGCCTCACCACTAAGTTTCAATACTACACGTTTATACTTTGGTTCATCCATCTTAATACCTCCACTGTCACTCTATTGATATTTTAGCATACTCTGCCTTTGAAGCCACTCAATTTTGAATTTG
Source organism: Enterococcus pingfangensis (assembly GCF_005405205.1). Classification (GTDB taxonomy): domain Bacteria; phylum Bacillota; class Bacilli; order Lactobacillales; family Enterococcaceae; genus Enterococcus_A; species Enterococcus_A pingfangensis. The sequence goes on from NZ_BJDP01000007.1 coordinate 94,919, forward strand.
CTTAAAAAAAGGGAGCGCACATTGTCCGTGCGTTCCCGACTGTTAAAAAAACAGAATTATTTTTTGATTTGGCTCATAACTTCTTCAACAAAGTTATCTTCGCGTTTTTCGATACCTTCGCCGACTTCGAAACGAACGAAGCTTTCAACTGTCGCACCTTTAGCAGATACATATTTTTCGACAGTCATATCAGGATCTTTAACAAATGGTTGGTCTACCAAAGCGATTTCTGCTTTAAATTTGTTCAAACGGCCAATAACCATTTTTTCAACAATATTTGCTGGTTTGCCTTCATTTAATGCTTGTTCAGTTAGAACTGTTTTTTCATGTTCTAATTCTGAGTCTGGAATTTGGCTTTCGTCAACGTAACGAGGGTTGATAGCTGCAACGTGCATTGCAACGTCTTTAGCAACTGTTTCGTCAGTTGTACCGTTCAATAGAGCTAAAACAGCAATGCGTCCGCCCATGTGCAAGTAGCCGCCAAATGCTGCATTGTCATCTTTTTCAACAACTTTAAAACGACGGAAATTGATTTTTTCACCAATAACTTGAGTTGCTTCGATCAATGCTGCGTCTAAAGTTTCACCTTTAGCATTTGTTAATTTCATCGCTGCATCCATGTCGGCTGGTTTGTGCTCAGCAACTAACTCTGCGATTTCTTTAACTAAGTTTTGGAACATTTCATTTTTAGAAACGAAGTCTGTTTCAGAGTTGACTTCTACGATTGCAGCAGTATTTCCATGGATTGCAACTGAAGCTAAGCCTTCAGCGGCGATGCGGTCATTTTTCTTAGCTGCTTTAGCCATACCTTTTTCACGTAAAAGATCGACAGCTTTTTCAATATCGCCTTCTACTTCTACTAATGCTCGTTTTGCATCCATCATCCCTACGCCAGTCATGTCGCGTAGTTCTTTTACCATTTTAGCTGTTACGTCTGCCATTTTAAAAAGGCCTCCTTAATTTTTCTAAAAAAGCTGCTTCAAAGGAAAATATTTACTTTGAAGCAGCATATGCTACTAAATTATTCAGCTGATTCAGTAGAAGCGTTGTCGCCTTCCACTACATCAACGATTTCTTCGATTGAAGTTGCTTGTCCACCATCTTCACTTACGAAGTCTTCTTCAGCTACTTGGTCTTCTCCTTGATTGCCTTCGATGAAAGCATCAGCCATTTTAGCAGTGATCAATTTCACAGCGCGGATAGCGTCATCGTTTGAAGGGATAACTACGTCGATTTCATCTGGATCGCAGTTTGTATCAACCATAGCTACGATTGGAATGTTTAATTTTTGAGCTTCTTGAACAGCGATACGTTCTTTACGAGGATCAACGATATACATAACATCAGGGATGCGAGGCATATCAGCGATACCGCCTAAGAATTTTTCTAAACGTTCACGTTCTTTATTTAAACCAACAACTTCTTTTTTAGGCAATACTTCGAAAGTACCGTCTTGTTCCATAGCGTTGATTTGTTTCAAACGAGCGATACGTTTTTGGATTGTATCCCAGTTTGTTAAAGTTCCGCCTAACCAACGGTGGTTTACATAGTATTGACCAGCGCGGATTGCTTCTTCTTTGATTGCTTCTTGAGCTTGTTTTTTAGTACCTACGAACAATGCAACGCCGCCGTCTTCAGCAACCTCTTTCATGTAATCGTAAGCAACGTCTACTAATTTGACTGTTTTTTGCAAGTCAATGATGTAGATTCCGTTTCTTTCTGTGAAGATATATTTCTTCATTTTTGGGTTCCAGCGACGAGTTTGGTGACCAAAGTGTACGCCGGCTTCTAGTAATTGTTTCATAGACAATACTGACATTTGTGTTTCCTCCAATTGGTTTTTGTTTTCCTCTTTTGCTCTCTTTTTTGTAAAGAACTGACGATGCAGCACCGCTTTACAAATCAAGTCAAAATGTGGATTTTAGTTGCGTAGTCGCCTACACACAATTAGTAATTATACAAGAGTCTTTTTAATAAATCAATCTTTTTTTCTCAGCTGAAACGTAGATTAATATTTATGTAGGAATACTGCTCAAAAAAACTTTTTCTGCTATACTGAGTGCATAATTATTATTTAATCTGTTGGTTTTACGATTTAAGACGGCCAGATCGTAACAACTGCCGATTTCAATGATTGGCAAACAAACGGCTGACGCTTGGTTATTAAGAATTGCCGCTTGTTCTTTGAACGACGTCTCTAGATCGTCGACTCAACGTTTCTAATAAAAAAATGTATTATCAGGAATAAGGAGATTTTTATGCGAAAAAAAGACCGCCATGAATTAATCAAACAAATTATTTCGGAAAATCCGATTCGTAATCAAAATGAATTGATGGATTACTTGCAGCAACACCAAGTCTTAGCAACGCAAGCAACGATTTCAAGAGATATTCGCGACTTGAAGATCGTAAAAACGATTGATGAATCTGGTAAGCCGCGCTTTGAATTGTTCCAAGAACATCAAACGCCAACTGAAGATGACGACATCAAACGCTTGATCCGAATGACCAGTGATGTGATTGTCAAAGTTGCTACTGTCCAATTTATGACCATCGTCAGCACTTTGCCGGATAACGCACATTTATTAGCTTCAGTCTTAGATGATCTTTCCAGCGAGTTAATCGTAGCGACAATGGCAAGTTTTGATACGATCATCATCATTTCAAATACACCTGAAGATGCGGCGAAAGTTGCGAGTTTTTTACAAAATCCTGAACAAGGGACTATTTTTACCCAAGCTTGATTCTATCTTTTCAATTCATTAAATATTCAAACAAAAAAGGAGACTTGGCTAGCCAAGTTTCCTTTTTGCTTTATTTTACCAGCCCTTGATTGATATTCGGACTGTTTTACAAATTACATTTTGTTTGGTGCATGGACTCCTAACAGACGCAGATCTTCTTTCAAGATGACTGTCACTGCATGGACTAGTGCAAGACGCGCATCTTTTTGCTCATCCTCAACGAGTACTTTCGTGTGGGCATAATATTTGTTGAAGGCTTGCGCCACTCTAATAGAATGCTTGGCGATCACTGATGGTTCATATTGATCGGCCGCTTGCATCACGACTTCTGGATAGCTTTGTAATAATTTGATGATTTCCCAGCTGTCCGAATCATTTAAGGCATAGATTGCTTTAGGATCAACTGTAAAGTTGGCTTTTTCTAAAATTGACATCGCACGAGCATGGGTATATTGCACGTAAGGGCCAGTCTCTCCTTCAAAACGGACAACTTCTTCTAAATTGAAGTCAAAGTTATTCAGGCGATCATTTTTCAGATCATGGAAGATGACTGCACCGACACCAACTTGATGGGCTACTTCTTCTTTATTCGGCAGATCAGGATTTTTTTCTTGAATTTGTTTGAAGGCTAAGTCTTTGGCTTCGTTCAATACTTCTTCTAATAAAACGATTTTTCCTTTACGCGTCGACAACTTTTTGCCGTCTTTTGTGATCAAACCAAAAGGAACATGGACCATTTCATCGGACCAATCAAATGACATTTCTTTCAAAACAGCTTTTAGTTGTTTAAAGTGGCCGCTCTGCTCATTTCCAACGACATATAAGGATTTAACAAAATTATATTCACGTTTGCGATAAAGTGCAGCAGATAAATCACGCGTAATGTATAAAGTTGCTCCGTCAGATTTTTTGATCAACGCAGGATTCAAGTCATATTTTTCAAGGTCGACGATTTCTGCACCTTCACTTGTTTGTAACAGATGTTTCTCTTCTAACATTGTAACGACTTCATCCATTTTATCGTTATAAAAGGCTTCGCCGTTGTATGAATCAAACTCAACTTCCAGCATACTGTAGATTTTATTGAATTCTTTCAACGATTCGCTGCGGAACCACTTCCATAATTCCAATGCTTCTTCGTCATCTTCTTCTAAACGTTTGAACCAAGCCCGTGCTTCATCATTTAATTCAGGCTCTGTTTCAGCTTTTTCATGGAATTCAACATATAGGCGCAATAATTCATTGATGGGTTCTGCTTTAACTTTTTCTTCTGAGCCCCATTTTTTATAAGCGACGATTAGCTTACCAAATTGTGTGCCCCAGTCACCTAAATGATTGATCTTGATTGGGTTGTAGCCGATTTTACTTAGAATCAAACTGATAGAATTACCGATTACTGTTGAACGTAAATGTCCCATAGAAATTGGTTTAGCAATGTTAGGTGAAGACATGTCAATCGTGACATTGCCCTCATTGCCGATCATGCTGTCGCCAAAATGTTTGGCTTCTTTGGCGATTTGTTTTAACACCATACTTGAAATAACTTCTTTTTTCATAAAGAAGTTCAAGTACGGACCAACCACTTCAATTTTTTCAAAGGCTTCCGTGTTGATTTTTTCTGCTAATTCCGCAGCAATCTGCTGTGGTGCTTTACGAAAAACTTTGGCAAGTGCAAAAGCAGGAAAAGCGACATCTCCGTGATCTACTGATTTCGGATTTTCTAGCAAACGCGCTACTTCCGGCAGCGTCAGGTTTTCTTTGACTGCTTCAAAAATAGCTTGTGCAACGATTTCTTTATTATTCATCCAAATTTCCTCCTGATTCACATTAATGAAAAAGCGACGGCTAAGATGCTAAGCTTGGCATATAAAAAACGATTTTCTGTGCATTTAAAACTGCACTGATTACGTTTATTATATAAGAATTCGAAAAAAAAGCCCCTGATGTATAACATACATCAGAGACGAGAATTCCCGCGGTACCACTCTTATTGTCGTAAACGACCAACTTAGACTATAACGGTAGCTGCCGTTTCATCTCAAAAGTGCGCCCTCTATTTTTGTTTATCCGGCTCTCACCTGCCCGAACTCGCTGCAAAACAGACCATAGACTTCTCTTTTTCATCAATGAAATAATTATCTGGCATTATACTAACAGAAAATTCTTCATCTGACTAGTCAAGAAAATTTTTTTATGAATGGGGAATAAATAAATTGCCCAATGTCGCCGCCATCACTGCTTTGATCGTGTGCATCCGATTTTCAGCTTGTTGAAATTGCAGGGCATTCTTGCCGCGAAAGACTTCATCGGTCACTTCCAGTTCCGTTAGACCGTAGGTTGCTTGTATCTCTTCTGCGACTTTTGTTTCAAGATCATGAAACGCCGGCAAACAATGTAAGAAAATTGTTTCTTTCTTGTGCGTTTTTTCCATTAATGCTTGATTGACTTGATAGGGCAATAATAGCTCAATCCGCTCTTGATACGCGTTTTCTTCCCCCATCGATACCCAGACATCCGTATAAATAATATCGGCTTGCTCGACGCCTTGGTCAATATCGTCTGTAACTAAAATTTTTGCACCAGTTTCTTCAGAGTATTTTTCAGCCATCGCTATCAAATCATTTGCTGGAAAAAGTTTTTTAGGCGTTACGATCGAAATGTTCACTCCTAAAATAGCACTGGTGACCAAAAGAGAATTGGCCATATTATTTCGACCATCACCAACATACGCCAAAGTCAATCCTGTTAATTTCCCAAAATGCTCCTTGATCGTCAGAAAATCCGCCAACATCTGCGTTGGGTGCCACTGATCGGTCAGCCCATTCCAAACGGGTACCCCAGAATGATCCGCCAACGTTTCGACTGTCGTTTGTGAAAAACCACGGTACTCAATGCCATCGAACATGCTGCCTAAAACTTTGGCAGTATCTTCCACAGATTCTTTTTTTCCTAATTGGATATCATTTTTTCCTAAATATTCAGGATGTGCTCCCAAATCAATTGCCGCAGTTGTAAACGCCGAGCGTGTACGCGTAGATGTTTTCTCAAATAATAATGCAATATTTTTCCCCGCTAAATAATTATGCGAAATATTTTGTTGCTTCAACGCTTTTAAGTGAGCCGCAAAATCAATTAAGTAAAGCAATTCATTTTTAGTGAAATCAATTTCTTTTAAAAAACTTCTCCCTTGGAAAATACTCGTCATACTAACGCCTCCGTATTGAATATTAATTCGTTTATATCTTAAATAATTTATTTTTATTCATGATAACGGAATAATTGAAAAGTATCAACCTCATTTGCGAAATAAAATAAAAAAGCTTCCTCGAAAAATCTCAAGGAAGCCGGCTGATTATTTTTATTTCGCAGTTCCAATCTTTTTGATTGATGCAAAATTTAAATGTGTTGAAAAGCCAAACTTGGAACAGCATTTAAACTCATTCCTGCAAAATGCTGTTTTTGCAATTCTACATGAGCCGCTGCTCCGATCATCGCTGCGTTATCTCCGCATAAGCGTAATGGCGGTACGATCAATTTCATAGCGGGCAGCTCTTGACTAAGCATCCGCGCCATCTCTTCTCTTAATCCGCGATTAGCCGCTACTCCGCCAGCCACGATCAATTGTTTGACCGGATAGGTTTTGCACGCTTTGATTGTCTTTGTAACTAATACTTCAACCACACTCGCTTGAAAACTAGCCGCTAGATTTTTGTGTTCCAGCACCTCTCCCCGTTGTTCAGCGTTATGAGTCAAGTTAATAAATGCGCTCTTCAGACCGCTAAAGCTAAAATCAAAATTATCTTCTTTGATCATGGCACGAGGGAAATCATAGGTATCTTCTCCTTGATGAGCCAATTCATCGATTTCTTTTCCGCTAGGATAGCTAAGTCCTAACACACGGCCGACTTTATCATAGGCTTCACCAGCAGCATCATCACGGGTCTCACCAATGATCTCAAATGAACCATCTTGTTCCATGTAAACCAATTCCGTATGACCGCCGCTAACCAGCAGCGCCATTAAAGGAAATTCCAACGGCTCAACTAAGCGGGCTGCATAGATATGCCCAGCCATGTGATTGATCGGCAATAACGGCAAGTTGTTTGCCCAAGCAAAAGCCTTTGCTGCACTCAAACCGATCAATAATGCTCCGACAAGTCCGGGACCATAGGTTACTGCCACCGCCTGAAGATCTTCCGCTTCGACCGCCGCTTCTGTCAAGGCTTCTTCAATACAGATCGTAATTTGTTCGACATGATGACGGCTAGCTACTTCTGGTACAACTCCGCCAAAACGTTTGTGGCTATTGATTTGTGATGCCACAATATTAGATAAAATCTTTTCGCCGTTTTCAATCACTGCAACACTTGTTTCGTCACAGCTGCTTTCAATCGCCAAAATGAGTTCTGTTTCATTCATCTGCTTTTCCTACTTTCAAAGACATCAGCACTGCATCTTCTTGCGGATGCTGATAATAATTTTTGCGTCTGCCGATTTCTAAAAAACCAAACTTTTCATAAAAAAGACGCGCCGCTTGATTCGAAGCACGGACTTCTAAAAAAATAGTCGCGATTTGCTGTGCTTTCGCGTATTTCAACAAGCGTTCCAACAACTGTGCGCCATAGCCTTGACCTTTTATTTTAGTCGCGATATTTGTGATCTCGATTTCATCACAAACTTGATGAAATCCTAAAAAAGCCGCAGTCTCAGTTTTTTCAACAAAGTAATGACTATGAGCTAGTTTCATATCGCTGGCAAATTGTTCTGCTGTCCATGGTGCCTCATATGTATATGCCGCGCGGCTGATTTCCCAAATCGTTCTGGCTAACTCATCCAACTTATCTCACTTCCAAATGTTTGATCATGTCTAACGCATCTTCATTATCCTCGGTATAATAATTTTTTTGAATATTCCGAGCAGAAAAACCCAATCGTCGATACAGCCGTTGGGCATCTGTGTTGCTGAGCCGGACTTCTAAAGAGAGCGTTGCACAATCGTTCATTATAGCGAAATTTTCTACTTCGTCAATCAACAGCTTCCCCATTCCACGATTTTGAAATGCGGTTCCTACTGCGATATTTGTAATATGGGTATCATTTCCAATCAAACGGCTGCCGATAAATCCAGCGATTTCTGCTTGCTTCGTTACAATACAAATATATAAATGCGGGATCGGTGAATGAATCTCGGAAAGAAAGGCGCTTTTAGTCCAAGGAGTCTCGCCAAAATACACATCCCGTTCGAGTGCAATCAACTCTTTGATGTCTCGATCAATAATTTTTCGCATTAAATGCTCATCGCCTTGCAGTTCTATTAATTTTTCACTAAAAGGCACTTGTTTTCCATATAAGACGGTCTTTACTAGTCCGCTAAATTTTTTCAACATAGTTATCGTCCTCAGATTGATGTGTTTCCAGCCATTTTTCTTCTGCTTCCACTCGTTTTAAATATTCTGGAACCACTCCATGGATATTTTCAATCGGTTTTGCATAAAAGCCTAATTTCCCTAAGATCAAACCATTCGTCAGATTCACTTCATCTGCTTCAGAAATTTCGGCTTCCGGCAGCACTGACAGAATCTGTTCTTTGAATTTAGCCGTTTCTCCAACAAAAATCGCGGGTTGCTTTATTTGCTTTAATAAATCAGGCAACGCGATGTGGCGATCTGCTAAAATATTTACCAGCTGGTTCTCCCAATGATAACCCCCTGCATAAACATTGTTTCGACGTGCGTCCATCAATGGAACGATCAATTTATCTGTTCGAACGTTTCCAGCAATTACTGCCAAACTAGAAACTGTCGTTAACTCGATTTTCAACGTTTCAGCTAATGTTTTAGCCGTTGTTACTGCAATCCGAATCCCCGTATAAGAACCTGGGCCTTTAGCTACAACAATTCGATCCAAATCCGTCGGTTTTAGCCCGCTTGCTTGCATCACTGCTTCGATTGCCGGCATCAAGGACAAACTGTGATTCAATTTTCGATTTAATTGAAAGTGAGCCAGTACATTTTCATCTTCTAAAACCGCCACAGCTAATGTTTGATTGGATGTATCCATCGCTAATAATTTCATAAAAGTTCATTTCCTCGCATTTAAGATAGCCATATTTTAACACAATCCCTATTTGCTTTCCTACTAACCGATGAAAGATTTCCGTTTTCCTAAATTATACAAAAAGAACCGCGCATTAGCGCCGCTCTTTTATCGTGTTCAATCAATTTTGTTTCTATCACTATTTTTTCCTACAAAGTATGAATAAACCGTAAAAAGCCTGATTGTCCTTCAACATCGCGTTTGAAAACACCCGCATCTTCCAGTCCGCGCACAAAAATTTTTCCGACAGCATTTTGGACGATTGAAGTCACATTTTCAACTGTAATTTGGTTGTCCATTTTTAATTGATCGGCCCATTTTTGGTGATGATCAGCCAGCGTATTTTCTTGTCCTAACAAATACTGCTCCACTTCTTTTAGTTCTGTTTCTAAACGTGGCGCTAGTGCTGCTAATCCCATCACATCATTCAAATCCAGAATTCCTTTTTTGATATGTTGGCTATCTGGATGTGGATGAAAGATACCGTCAGGAAATTCTGCTGAGACATTGTTATCCCGTAAAATAAGATCCAATTCAAAATAATCGTCTGTTCGACGAGCAATAGGTGTAATCGTATGATGTTGTGTTCCATCAGCCGCTTGTGCAATGATTCCTAACAGCTCATCAGAATAAATCTGCCAATTTGCTAAAATCTTATTGGCTGCTTCAACCAAATCACTTTGTTTTTTTCCTTGCAAGCGAATCACAGACAGCGGCCACTTTACGATACCGGCGGTGATACTAGGAAAATCTTGTAAAGTAAACGATTGTTCTATTTCAGCTGCTGCTAACGGAAATGCTTGACGCCCGCCTTGATAATGTGCATGAGCAGGCTTCGAACCGCCGACGATTGGCAGATCCGCATCTGAACCCACAAAATAATGCGGAAGAACTTCCACAATCTTCAACAAACGCTGAAAAGTCACTTTAGTTATTTTTAGCGGACGATGTTCTTCTGATGCAATCATGCATTGTTCAGTATACTGAGCATTTGGTTCATATTGAAAGCCCCAGCTTTCTCCATCGAGATTCATTCGAATGATCCGCTGATTGCTTCGTGCTGGATAATTTGTTCGACCTTTATACCCTTCATTTTCCATACAAAGTTCGCATTTAGGATACTCGCCTGTCGCTGCTCGTTCTGCGACAAACGCTTCTTGATCGTTCTCTGTTTTTGAAAAATCGATCAGAACTTCCAACTGACCATATTCAGTTTCAACGGGAAATAAACTATTGCGGGCATTTTCTCGTGTTTTGATATAATTCGTCTCTTTATTTAATTTAAAGAAATAATCCGTTGCTTGGATTGGATCTTTTGAATAATATTGAGCAAAGTAAGCATTCACTACAGATGGCGGCGGCGTCATCAGATCCATCAGTTGCGCTTCCAATATCTCTTTTTCTGTCTGTAAATCGGTGATTACTTGATTTTTTTGAGCTTGACACAAAAGCTGTTCAACTAACGCTATTGCGGGTTCAGTTACAGCTTGAACTTCAGCGTTTACTAATCCTTCTTCTCCAATCATGGCGCTGACCCGATTTTCTAAATATAAGCGATCCATTTCCATCCAACCGCCTGATTGGATAGCCAATGTAATAAAATCTCTTATCATTTGACTGATTGACACGTTGCTTCCTCCTAATCTTCTCCTGTCGCTTTTCATTTAGTAAACAAAGTATAAGTTTTTTACTAAATGAAAGCAAGAATCGCTCGTACGTTAAACTTTTCATTTTTGTACTTTTGCTTCATAATAAGGTATAAGAAACAGTACTAGTTTGTTGCACATATCCGCCAACTGCATATGCTCAGCTTGAGAAAAAGCTTTTTCAGATTGCTTAGCTTTAGCTATCGACTAGTTAATCGAACAGCATTGAATGTTTTTTAGCGGAAAATACATTTCTTATATTTGAGAAAGGAGTGATGACACGATGCGTAAATTTGCTTCAGGATTCGTTACCGGCACTTTAGCAGCAGCGGCCGTAGTTGCCGGCGTAGCAATGGGTGTGAAAAAGAAAATAATCGATCCGATTGAAGAAAGAGATTCCAAAATCGATGAAAATCGTAAAAAAGCCCGCAGAAAAAGAATTGCACGCTAAAAAAGAAAGCCCTAGAGCTTTCTTTTTTTAGTGATAGATTGTTTGAACGATTTGGTTGGCTAAATAAAAAATCCGATCCTCGCTTTTGGGTCGGCGGAGAGGTAGCGTTCAACCAATCAATACCTTCTAGCGGGACACCATAACAATATATGTGCGATAGTATTTCCCCATTTTCAGCTACCAGCTGATGGGTCTTACGATTTACTTGGATGGCACCTGTCGAATGTTTGCTATTATCAAAGGTTACACAATGCGGAGTCAGATAGCCTTTTTCCCGCATTTGGATCAACAAAGGATTTTGCGTATGTTCCAAACTAGTTGCTGCCAAACGTGCTTCAATCAAATTTTTGGCAAAAAAAGAACGTTTTGGATCTTGCTTGCTGTATGCGAAAAATTCTCCATTTTTTCTTTCTATTTGCATATCTGGCGCTAAAAACTCAACTACACCGGCCTTTGCCAAGGCTAATAATTGTTTCTGCCGAATTATCGGTGCGCCAATAGTCAGAAAACTATACGTATGTTTAAATGTCCCAAAGAAATCTTCAACATATTCTTTGGGCGAGAATTTTTCTTGATCCAACATCGCATTCAATGGCGCTTGCAACTCTTTATACGTATCAATAGTACTGGCAACTGCCCCAGTTTGGTTGCCTAGTTCTGCTTCTGCAATATCTTTTTCCAAATATGTCCGAATAAAATCTGGAAATGCTTGCGGAGTGATCGCTTTTGCTGGATCAAGTAATTCCATCCAATCTATGCGGTCATCGATAGAAATTTGGTATTTATGCAAAATAGTTGCTCGATCACCCATTCGATAGTCTCGCAAAAAACTGTTCAGATCGACCTTTTTATCCGCCAATTTCTTTTGGTAAAAAACTAATTCAGCTTCTTTTTTTAATAGATCAAATAATTCTTGCGCATTGCCTTGAAACTGCGCCATAAATGATGGAGTCAAAATTTGTGGTTGCGCAACGTCTCCCAACTTATTTTGGTTGTTCGGACGCGTATGATAAGGCAACCCTCTGCCGGAACCTACAACCAAGGTCTGTTCTTTCCCCGAAGATATATACACCAAATGATTTTTTTCTTCAATGAAGTATCCGCCCCACTTAGCGACAAATAAATAGCGCAAGATAATCAAAAAAACTCAACCCTAACCCGCGAATGATCACCGTACCCGTCGCTGATTTTTCAAGCGGTGTATCTGAAGGATTTCCCGGTCCTTGATAAAAAAGCTCGTAGACTTCCGCATATTCTTGGTTTTTCGCTTCGTCGCCAGTGAGATAATTCTGGGCATGGCCAGTTGCTAAGATCACATCAGTCACTTGATAAACCTTAGTTGTTTGAATGGAAATGATTTCTTTCGCTAAAGTCAAATCGACGACTTGTTCTTTAATAAAGTTGACAGTCACATTTTCTGGTAACTGGCTCACCAGCTGCTCAAAAAACCAATGTTGATAAACACCATAATAACGGCGCTGGCAATAATCATTTTCTGTTAATTTTGTCTCTGATAACAAGGTCTCTCCGTAATCAAAGGCCGCTAGAAATGCTACTGCTTCTGTTTGACTCCATTCAACTAAATTCGGTCCCTCATCTTCTGAAAATAAAGTTACGTGCTGCATCACGGTATTCATGATGACTTGATCACTTTGGTCTTTGCGCCACACATGACCGCCTAAACCAACCGGATCAAACAGTAATAGTTCGATTTTTTCAGTAGCAGGTGCTCGTTTGATTAAGCGATCCAATGCAACCAACCCATAAGGTCCCGCACCAATAATTGCAATTTTTTTCATACACATTCTCCGTCTTTTGATAGATCCTTCTCTTTAAGAGTAGAGAATAATTGCAGAATAAGCAATCAAAAAAAGCTCCTGATGATGATTCATCAGAAACTCGAATGACTTATTATAATACCCAGCGTTCAAACGCTTCTTTTACGCCGTCTTCTAAATTTGTTGCAACAGTGTAGTCAGCAGCAGCCTTGATCATTTCACTAGCATTGCCCATCGCTACCCCGGTACCGGCAAACTCGATCATTGACAGATCATTTTCTGCATCGCCAATCGCCATTACTTCAGCTTGTTGGATTCCCAAATGTTCACTTAATTCTTTTAACGCCAAACCTTTGCTGGCATCAGAATTCAATACTTCAAGGAAAAATGGCGAGCTGCGAACAAGCGTATATCTTTCAAAATATTCTGCAGGGATTTGTTTGAAAGCTTCACTTAAAATTGCTGGATCATCGATCATCATCATTTTAACCGCCGTTACATTTTCCGCGATTTCTTCAGGTGTTCGGTAATGCAACGGCATGTTTACCAAATAAGATTCTACGACTGTATAAGGACTGATGTCGCGATTCGCTGTATACATCGCTTTTTTATCTGTAACGTGCAAATGAACACCTAATAATCTTGCTAAGTGATCAATCTCAAGATAATTCTCGCGAGTCAAACTATGCTCTGCTACGATATCCCAGGTTTTCGTATTTAAAACTAATGCACCATTATAGGTGATGATATAATCGTCTGCTTCTGTCAAACCTAGTACTTCTAATTGAGTTTTCGTACCTGACAATGGACGACCTGTGGAAAGAACCACATAAACTCCCGCTTTGCGCGCGGCTTTGATACATTCAACCACAGGTGCATTGATCTCATGATGATCATTCAATAATGTTCCATCTAAATCAATGGCAACTAATTTTATACTCATAAATAACTATCTCCTATTTCTTATCAATTACTCTTACAAAAAAAGATCTTCCTCGCGTACTTTTAGTTTCAAATACGCCTTTGTTCGCTAGATATTGTGTCATCCTTTGACCAGCAGAGAGTTTGTAAAAGTTCCAGCTTTCATAATACGGGTTATTTAATCACTCGTCAAATTCGACCGAATAGATTTTTTTACTCAAATCCGTCTCTGCACAAAAAAAACGGCTAGACGATTATCTAGCCGTGAATCATTAGTCGATTTTCTTTTGCTTAATCTTTCCTGTCCATTCTTGCATACCGCCTTTAAGAATGTACAAGTCTGTGTAGCCTTTTTTGCGTAATAAGTTGGCTGCTCGAGCACTGATCGACTTATTTTGGTCATAAATGTAAATCGGTTGATCTTTGCGTAAAGAGCTATACGTTTCTTTTAACATCGTATAAGGGAAACTGCGTGCGCTTAAAATATGTTTTGCATTGAACTCATCACGTTCACGAACATCGATTACTTGTGCTTTGCGCATCCCTGCTTGAAATTCTTCTTGTGTAATTATTTTAGCCGAGCGTTTCATCATGATCCGCACATACAATTCATACAGACCATATAAAACGATCACCGTAATTAGTACACTATTAATCATCCACCAAATTGACATAACTTAATCCCTCTCTGACCTTTTCTATTTAGCTAATGAAGCTGCACCGATTACGCCGGCCTCATTTCCTAACTCTGCTAGTTTGACTTTTGTACTTTCGCGGACTTGCGGGAAAGTAAATTCTTTGAAATATTTTTCTACTCGGCTGCGTAAAAATTCACCCGCTGCTGAAACACCGCCGCCAATCACGATTGTTGATGGGTTCAGGGTATTTCCTAAATTGCCGCAAGCTAACCCTAGATAGAAGGTCACTTTGTCTACGACCATCAAAGCCAGATCATCGCCATCATTTTCTGCCAGTTCAAAAACATCTTTACTTGTGATGTCTTCTCCGTTATCTAGACGAGCTTTCAAGGTTGATCCGCCAGCATATTCTTCTGCTAATTGACGCGCTACTCGTACGACACCCGTCGCACTAGCCACTGTTTCTAGACAGCCGCGTTTTCCGCAAGTACATTCAAAACCAGTTGGATCGACTGTTACATGTCCAATCTCACCCGCACAGCCAGCTGCACCGTGAAGCAATTGCCCATTCATAACGATCCCGCCGCCGACACCAGTACCTAAAGTCATAAAGATCACGTCAGATTCATTTTCTCCAGCACCTTTCCAGCGTTCGCCTAAAGCAGCGACGTTGGCATCGTTATCGATACTGAATTTGATTTTTGTCCCTTTTTCGATCTCTTTTTTAACTTGTTGCAGTGTTGTCCAGTTTAAATTATATGCTCCAATTACGGTACCAGCCTTAATATCGACACTACCGGGCGTTCCCATTCCAATCCCGATAAATTGTTCTGGCACCATATCATACAATGATAAATGATGATTGATCGAATCAATGATATCCGGTACGATATGTGAACCGTCGTCTAAAATATTTGTTTCGATACTCCATTTTTGCTGAATTTCACCTGTTTCAGTCAAAATAGCAAATTTCACAGTTGTCCCGCCTAAATCAATACCTAATAATTTTTTATCCACTCTAGTCACCTTCTCGACTTTCTTCAATGTGATGTTCTCGTTTTAAAATGCCCCAACCTTGCAAATAAGTGTCTCGATCGATTACGCGACTCTCATATAAATTTCTCAATTCGATCTGCATCAATTCAATATCGTAGATTCGCTTCCCGACGTAAACATAGATACCAAATTGTTTGAGCAGTTGTTGCACATCATACAAACTTTCCATTAAACCACATCCCTAATATTATACAGAAAAAAATCGATTTTTATAGCCCATTTTTTTATTTCCTAATTTATTTTAAAAAAAGAACCCTTACATCCATTTTATAGTCTATCTCATTGCGCGGACACTCGCAAATTGAATCGAGCTATTCTTCTAACAATGCTGTTAATCTTAAAACGGTCTTCCAATTACGCGCTGTTAGTTCAGCTAGTTTATTAAGCTTCGCTGTTAATTTAGAAAGTCGGATGCTTTGTTCAGTGAGATAATAAATATCTTTATCCTTTACGACTGCCCGCTCACCAAGTCCTGAAATTTCTTGCGGAGTCATGCTTGCTGTTGAAAAATAAACATACAGATGAACTATTTTAGGATCTTGCCTTTCTGCTTCAGCAATCTCAGCGGCTGTAAATGGCAAACGATCGCGAATGGATAACATTTCGGTCTTTGTTCGATAGATGATCGGCACAGAAAAACCAAAACGTTGGGCAAACGCCTCTGCGATTTCTTTAGAAAAGTCACTTATTTCTTTATCTGTTGTAAATAGGATATTGCCGCTTTGGATGTAGCTATTGACATCCGTGAATCCTAATTCTGAAAAAAGTTCTTTTAACTCCTTCATCTTGACCACATTTTTGCCGCCGACATTGATCCCTCTAAATAACGCTAAATATCTCATGCTCTGCTCCTCCATCAAAAAAACGGACATTTCTGCCCGTGATTATTGATACATACTGAATTTTCTTAAACCAAAAAAGACCAATAGGACGATGACAAAAATAAAAAATAAAACAGCAGTGATCCGTGCGCGCAGGGAGAAGCGCTCTTTTCCATAAGGAACTGCTACTGCCCAACCAGATAATGCACCACCGACGATACCGCCTAAATGTCCCCAAATATCGATCGTTGAATCAAACAAACCAAAGACTAAATTCATTAAAATAAATAATCCGAACTGCCGAGTCAACGCTTGGATCGCGCCATTGTCGCGATAGTGCATACCGACAACTAAAAAGGCCCCGAACAAACCAAAAATCGCGGTACTGGCCCCACCGGATAACGTTGTCGGTTGATTGAAGGCGAAGCTTGCGAAATTTCCCAGCACGCCGCTCAATAAATAAACGACGGCAAAGCGCCAATGTCCAAAAATTGCTTCACATTGCTGTCCCATATAATACAGTACCACACCATTCAAAGCAAAATGCATCAGACCAAAATGGATAAACATTGGCGTGATAAAGCGCCAATATTGATGCTGCCAAATAATAGATGGCGAGAACATCCCCAGCTGATTTTCAATCGCTAATCCAGGTAATAAATATTGCAATAAGAAGACGATCGTATTGATCGCAAAAAGAGTATACATCACATAAGGCTTGTCTTTTCTCATATATTTTCCTCTCATTTTTTAGTGATTCGCATTGTTTCCAAATTTAGCGATTTAAGCAAGAAATAATTGCTGAATCTGTTGGTCGAATGTTTCCGTTTGCCAACCTTCCATCAGCTGTTCGGCAAAAACCAAACTGCAAGTTTTACCGTGATAGTTTGCTAAGTAGCGATCATAATAACCGCCGCCAAAACCGACCCGGTAGCCTGAGCGTTTATAAACCAGCCCCGGAACAATCAGCAAATCTAGTTCATCAGGTTCCGCAATAGCTTCAATCGTCGGCTCTTCGACGCCAAATTTCGTCGTCGCAAATGCGGTATCAGGCCCAACCCAATGAAACTCCAGTTTACCTTTAGGCAATGATTTGGGAACAGCTACCTTTTTCCCCGCTTCGAATGCGCGCTGAATCAATAAAGAAGTTGGAAACTCAAACTGAGTCGCCATCGTCACACCAATACTAGACGCGTCTTTCCACAAATTACTTTGAAAAAATTTATCGAGAATGAGCTCGACTTGGATTTGTCTTTGCTCGCTATCAGCGATTTTTTGCAACCGAGTGATTGCTAGTTTTCGTAATTCTTGTTTTTCCATTTCATCACCTTCTTATTTAGAAATACTAACAAAATCAGCCTAAAATAAAAAGAGGATCACTCCTCTTTAACGAAATTACTAGAATCAGATCAAATATTTTGCCGTTATCTAGGACTATGCTAATTTTTTTTCATCAATTGAAAAATAAAATACGGTGCTCCGATCAACGAAACAATGATTCCCGCTGCCATTTCACCATCCGGCAAAATCACTCGCGCTAAAATATCACTGAACAACAACAAAATACCGCCGATCAATGCCGCCATCACTAACGTCTGATTATTTTTCCGACCTGTTAACTGACGGGCGATATGCGGCGCGATCAACCCGATAAAACTGATGCTTCCGGCGATTGAGACACTTACTGCCGCCAAACAAACGGCGCAAATCAAAAAGAAAAGCTGGGTTCGTTTTAATTTTATCCCTAATCCAACCGCGATATCATCGCCGAATTCCAATATTTCTAATGAACGCCCCTTCAATAAAATCAACGGCAACAGACAAACCAGCCACGGAAGCAACAGCCAGACGTGTTCTTGGGTCGTTCCCCAGATCGTACCAGCCAGCCATGCTGTCACAAACTGATAATTATCGCGAGAAACTTGGATCGTTCCGATCAATGTCAGCGCTGAGATCCCTGCATTTACCGCCACACCCGCTAGCAACAACCGATTAGGCGTGATTCGTTCAGCTTGTCGTCCAAAGTAATAGACCAACCCAGTCGCGATAAAACTGCCGATACAAGCAATCAGCGGCAAATACCAGCTATTCTCACCCGTAGCAAAAAAACCTAAATAAAGCAAAACAGTCAAGCCTGCTCCTGCATTGATCCCTAAAATCCCCGGATCAGCCAAATCATTATGAGTAATTGTTTGAAACAAATACCCTGAGACTGCCAACCCCATTCCCGCTAGAATCGAAACCATCAGGCGCGGAAACCGAAAATCAAAAACGATCAATTGTTGGCTCGTTGTAGCAGTGTGTTGGAATACGCGGATCAGATCACTGAATGTTACTGGGATCGTTCCAACTGTCAGGCTGAGTGATATTCCTAGTATCAATAAGAGAAGCAAACTCAGCCAACCTATTTTTTTCCTCATAAGCTTCCCTTCCTAATTTGTAAAAGTAAAAATGGTACGCCGATGATCGTGATGATCACTCCAGTCGGGGTTTCTAAAGGCGGTGCAACTAAACGCGAGACGATATCCGCCACGACAAAAAATAATGCGCCGAAAAATCCCGATGCGGCGATCACATAACGATAATCATGCCCAACAAAAAAACGAACGATATGCGGTACCATCAATCCAATAAAACTGATCGTTCCGACTAAAGCGACCGAACTTCCTGCTAACAATAAAACAAACAGCATGCTTAACTGACGAATGCGGCTAGGATTTTTTCCTAAAGAAATCGCCGTTTCATCTCCCATGCTCAACAAAGTTACTTGAGGACTGATCAAACAGGCACCGATGATCCCTAGTAAGATCAATGGAAAAATCGTCTGTAGCTGATTCCATGTAAGATTTGCGGTACCTCCCACAAACCAAAAAGTCATGTCTTGATTCAAATCAAATAACAAACTGATGCTTTGGCTAATTGCCGCAAAAAAAGAACTCAATGCCGCCCCTAACAAAACGATTCGAATTGGAGACAAGCCGAATGAAACTCGTTTTGAAACAAAATAAATCAATAAAATCGAGACCGACGCTCCAAGAAATGAGCCAAGGACACCTACAGACGGTGAAGGATTCGCATCGATTGCAAAAATCAATGCGAGACCTAATCCGGCCCCTGAATTGATTCCTAAAAGTCCCGAATCCGCAATTGGATTGGAGGTAATTCCTTGGATCAAAGCGCCAGAGATTGCAAAAGCTGCCCCAACTAAAACAGCCCCTAGCATTCTTGGCAGACGTAAATAACGAATCAATTGCTCCCCTTGATCATTCGGGTCAAAATGCAGCAATGCTTGAGAAACATCTGTCCATTTACTAGTTACCGCTCCATAACGCAAAGATAAAACCATCGCTGCTAACAGCAAGATGAAAACAATTGGGAAGAAATATTTTCGTCTAGCCATTTTCTAGCACTCCTTCACTAAGTCATACGCGATAACGATTGGTTTATCACTGTTAGGCAACGTCGCAAATGTTGCTTGAATATCAAAAAGAGTCAACAATTTATCTGCTGTAAACATTTCTTTGGGCGTTCCTTGGAACAGTAATTGCCCTTGTTTCATTCCTAATAAGTAATCAGAAAAACGTGAAGCATGATTCAAATCATGGATCGTCATCAAAATAGTTTTCCCTTGACGATTAATTTCTTGCAGCAACTCTAAGATTTCTAATTGATGTGCCGGATCCAAAAAGGTGATCGGTTCATCCAAGATCAAGATGTCAGTGTCTTGTGCTAAAGCCATCGCGATCCAGACACGCTGCTGTTGTCCGCCAGACAACGTCAACAAAGTCCGATCTTTCAACTCTTGCAAATTGGTCGCTTCGATCGCCCAGTCGATCAGCTGACGGTCTTGTTCTTTTAATCCCGAAAAGCCCTTTTGATACGGAAAGCGTCCATAAGCTACGATCTCTTCTACAGTCAATCCATTTATTTGAGTACTGCATTGTGATAGCGACGCGATTTTTTGTGCAACTGTCTTAGTATCTAAACGCTGGACATTTTCCCCATCGATCAAAACCTCGCCTTTCGCCGGTTCAAGAATCCGGGCTAAGGTCTTTAAAAAAGTAGATTTGCCGCAACCATTCGGGCCAATCAAACTAGTAATCTGCCCTTTAGGAATTTCTACTGTAATATCGTTTACAACGATTTTTTTTTCGTATCCGATTGAAAGATCAGTCGTATTTAATTTTGTCATAGATCTTCCTCATTTCTCTGATAATCATTCTCAATTATGACGCTCTTTTTCTTCATCGTCAACCCGTCAATGAAAGAAAGATCCTTATTGACAGCGCTTGTGCTTTCGGTAATAATATTAATTGAGAAATATTCTCAATTAATGTTGAAGGAGTTTTTTTATGTTCAAAAAATTAGTTCTAGGAACCGCTTCTTTGTTAGCGCTGTTTAGCTTAGCCGCTTGCGGACAAAGTAGTGAAAGTAAAGATAGCAATAATGAAGTACGGACAGTAACCGATGCACAAGATCATAAAGTTGAAATTCCCAAAAAACCAAAACGGATCATCGCTTCTTATCTAGAAGACTACTTAGTCGCTTTGGATGAAAAACCGATCGCTCAGTGGACTGTCGGCGAAGGTCGGATCCAACATTACTTGCAAGATGAACTAGAAGGCATTCCGACTATCAATTATGACTTGCCTTACGAAGATGTGTTGAAATTAGAACCGGATCTTTTACTGATTGGTTCAAACGGCACGCTTGAAGGCGGAAAGTACAAAGAATACGCTAAAATCGCTCCAACTTATGTCGTAAAAAATGGCGACAACGTTACTTGGCGCGACCAATTAGAGATCATCGGCGACGTGCTGAATAAAAAAGACCAAGCTGAAAAAGTTGAAAAAGATTACGATCAATTAGTCGCACAAACAAAAGAAGATTTAGGCGATAAAATCGAAGGCAAATCGGCCGCCGTTTTATGGGTCACTAACAACTCAGCCTTTATGGTAGCAGATAATCGTTCCAGCGGGCAATTGCTTTATAACGAGCTAGGCTTTGAAGTTCCTCAATTAACAAAAGATATTAGTGAAAAAGCAACTGCTGACTTTTCGCAAGTATCGTTAGAAAGCTTGTCTCAACTTGATGCCGACTACATCTTCTTAGTCAACAGCGATTCTGGAGCTGCTATGTTCAACGATCCATTATGGAGTAATATCCCAGCTGTAAAAAACAACCAACTATTTGAATTTGATAACAAATCCAGCTGGTTATACAATGGACCAATCGCCTATACCAAAATCATTGAAAATATCCGCGATGTCTTAAAATAAAAAAAGATGCCGTCTGATCAAAAGTCGTTTTCTCAATAAAAGCGGCTTTGATCAGAACGGCATTTATTTTTTACTGCGACGTGTGCGGGTCGCGGCTTCTTCTGTCTTTACTAAAAATTTCAATCGATAAGGTTCGTGATAACGGACACCCTCTTTAACAAAATCACCGCCAACAATAAATAATCCAATCGGTCTTAACGGCTCCGTTTGACGGATTGTCCCAATCGTTTCTAGTTCACGATAATTTTTTCCAATTTGCAATTGGTAAGTTCCTACGCTTGCCTGTTTCACATAGTAATAGGGATACAAAGTATTTTCCTCGATCAAAAAGCCCTCTTCTTTTGCCAAATCGCGCGTAGTGATTTCTTTTTCATCGATCAGCGCCTGGATATCTTCGACTAGCTTCAATTGATAGTCTTCGTTAAAGTCAACGTCTATTTCTTTTGCTTGTTTAAACCCTTGTCTAGCTTTTTTAGGTTGTTCATTTTGAATATTGAAGGCATCATCCGGCAAGTATTTGACAAAAAGCTGAGTGATGTCTCCTTTCACATTTTTATCCAAGAAGTAATAAAAGAAGTTTAAAACAATGAAATAGACCAATCCGATAAGAACCAGACCATAGAGCACTAATTGGAGATAATTTTGATTCAGCCACAAACCATAAATGATCCGTAAAATATATACGGTCGGCAAGATACTCAATAATGTATAGGCGCGATTTGAATACTTAGGACTGATATCTAAAAAGCCTAGAAATTTATTTAATCCATTAATAATATCTAATAATATAGTCATTGGCTATCACTCGTTTCTGTTCCAGCCGATTCATCAACTGTCTGCTGTTGTGTCGGGGTTGTTTGTGATTCTTCTGTTGAAGATTGGGCTGTATCAGAAGAATTCTCAATTGAAGATTGCGGTGTTTCAACTTGATTATCCGCAACCGCACTTTCTTCATTATTACCTACATCCGGTACTTCGCTTGATTCTTGTTCTTCATTGATCGTACTAGTTTCATGAGTCGTATTCGAATCTTGAGAAGAATCGGTCGTGTTGGTCGTAGATTCGGTCGTCGGTGTCGTGGCTTTGACTTGACGATAACTGGAATTATTTAAAATCCCTGAAGTTGTTGCGATCAAGATCGATAGTGTCAAAAGCGCGATAGGCTTCAAAATCGGTGGTACTTTACGCATCTGATCCTTCCTTTCTAAATGTTCTATTTAACTATTAGTTTTATCATTGGAAGATTAGCTTTTGTTTAGGAATGTGTGAAGATTTTATGTAGATTTTTCCAAAGCGCTCGTATTGCGCTGTATTTAGTCAAAAAAACTAGAAATAATAACCGCTGTTAATTGACAGTCTTGTCCGTAAATTTTCGACTGAAACTCAAAAAAAGCCAACAATCGCTGTCGATTGCTGGCTTGCTCGTCGATTATTTTACTTCTTTATGCAAAGTAACTTTACGTTCGCGTGGGCAATATTTCATTTTTTCCAAACGATCAGGGTTGTTACGTTTGTTTTTGCTTGTTAGGTAGTTACGTTCTTTACAAGAAGTACATTCCAAAGTGATATTTACGCGCATGATTTTCCCTCCCTAGCTAAAATCAGTTTTCCAAGATATTTCTCAGACTTTGATATCATATCATGTTTTCTTTTTCTTGACTAGTCTTTTTATGATTTTTGTTAAGTAGTTCTACTTGACGTTTTTAAAGTTGCGCTTCAATATCTTTGGCGATTTCTTCTGGCTTTGTTTGCGATGCATAGCGCTTTATCACGTTTCCTTCACGATCGATCAAAAATTTAGTGAAATTCCATTTGATCGCTTTGTTAAGTAATCCACCTTGCGCATCTTTCAAATAACTGTATAGCGGTGCTTCGTTTTCACCATTGACATCGACCTTGGCGAACGTTTGGAAAGTCGTATGGTATTTCAACTGACAGAACTCCGCAAGTTCACTATTTGTGCCATCTGCTTGGTTGCCAAATTGATTGCAAGGGAAATCAAGAATTTCAAATCCTTTTTCTTGGTAATCTTCATACAAGTTTTGCAGGCCTTCATATTGCGGTGTAAAGCCGCATCCTGTCGCGGTATTGACAACTAAAAGAACTTTTCCTCGATAATCCGCTAAAGATTTCTCAGTTCCATTTGTTTGTTTCACTTCAAAATCGTATACTGTCATCTTCTTCACTCCTCAGTTAAATGCTTACTTGTTTATCATACTCTTAAAAACGCTACATGAAAAATATTTTATTTCCGCGTAATTTGTTATAGAAAAAGCTAAGGAGGCTCGCTCCTTAGCTTATTGTACGCCATAGGTGTCCGCAAAAGCATTTAATATGTCTTTTGCGATGGCTTTATTCGTATCATCATGTTCTTCATCCAAGTTAGGCAGCATCACACTGATTGCTACTTGTGGATTATCATATGGTGCATAAGCTACGATGTTACTGTTGATCGTACTTGCCCCATTTTCCGCCACCGTTTCTGCGGTACCTGTTTTGGCTGCCGGATCAATTTTGGCTGAAGCCAAATCGCGCGCAGTTGTATAGGCGTCGCTGCCGTGAACCGCTTGATAAAATCCTTGCTTGATGATTCCCATCTGATCTTGGGTAATATTCACTTGATTCAATTTTTTCCCGGTAATTTCCGTTTGCAGATCGCCTAATCCGCCGCTGTCATTGTTGCCGTAAATTCCTTTTACTACATGAGGTGAGATTCTAGTCCCGCCATTAGCGACTGTCGCTGCATATTGAGCAAGCTGCATTGGAGTATACGTATCATACTGACCAAATGAAAGATCCAACAAGTTCCCGCCGCCAGGTCCGTTTTCTTCGCCAAAATTAGTATTCATGATACCAGTAGCTTCATTTGGTAAATCGATTTCTGTTTTTACACCCATTCCATATTCGGCAAAGGCGTTTCGTAATTTATTATACATTTCTTTGGTGGAAGCAATTTCCGGTAAGGTCATATTTTGCTGGTATTCAACGCCCAGCATCCGCAACACGAGCTGCATCATATACGCATTCGAAGACCATTCGAGTGCTTTGACTGTGTTCAAAGAGATTTGATTTCCTAAAACTTGATTGTAAATCGAGCCTTTTAATGACGTCCCAGATAATTTAATCGGCTGATCGATCAAAACATCATTTCCACTGATTGCTCCTGTTTCATAACCTGCGGTAACCGTTCCGCCTTTGACAACAGATCCGGGAACAAACGCGTTTGTGATCGTGCCTAATGTATTTTCTTCCAATGTCTTACTATTGATATCGTGGGTAAATCCGGTCATTGCATAAACTTCGCCTGTAGTTGGATTCAAGGCCACCGCATAAGCACCCGGCGAATATTTAGCAACACCGCTGTCTACCAATCCTTGATAGTGAGTTTTCAAAATTTCTTCCACTTTTGTCTGGAAGTCCGAATTGATGGTCATAACAATGTTAGAACCTTTTTCACCTTTTTTGACTTCTTTTTGTTTTTCAATGTTTCCATCTTGATTCAAAGTAACTTTGTATTCGCCTTTTTTACCTTGAAGTTGTTCTTCATATTGTTTTTCTAAATAACTTTTACCGACACGGTCATTGCGTGAATAACCTTTTTTCAAATATTCATCGGCATCTTCTGCCGGCAGTCCTTCTTTTTCTGTCGTAATCGTTCCTAAAATACTCTTCAATGAACCGTCTAAAGCCGCATTATAGGAGCGATCCCAGTCGGTTCCTGTAGAAACGCCCGGCAGATCAGCCGCGTGTTCTGCAACTACCGCTAATTCTTCATCGGTCACATCTTCATTTTTTACAAAAACCGTGCTGAGTGCTGAAGCAGCGTTCATCCGCTTGAAGATCGTCGCAACTTTTAATTGATTGTCATCAAACTGAATCTCACTATCTTTGACTTTATCGACCAGCTTTTGATATTCATCGGTTGTATCTAGATTTTTCTCTTTAAAAGACAAACGGTCCTCGGCTTCTTTTAAATGATCCTTATCGGCTAACCAATAATCTTTTTTATCACGAGTAGTTAGATCTTCATCCGCAGGTACATCAATCAACGTATTGAGTTCCTCAGCTAATTCAAGAATATCTGAAGCTTCCATTGAATTGCCGCGAGTAAAAGTGATTGCCGGGTTAGCAACATTATTAACTAAAGCTGTTCCGTTAGCGTCATAAATCACACCACGCGGGGCATTTTCTTTTACCGTGATCGTTGTTGATGCCTTCATCTCAGCTTTCATCTTGTCCCCTTCAACGATCTGAAGATAACCTAATCGAGTGACTAGGATGACGAACAAGCCGAAGATGACAAAAAATAGAAAGTTCAATCTAAATGGGACATGACTTCTATTTTGATTGCGGCCGCTTTCGTCCGCGAGTCTCAATTTTTCAAAAAGTTTCTTAAATGGATTCGTTAGTTTCATTCATCTGTTCCTTCCACTTTGACAGTTACTTTTCTTATTGTAGCTGAAAAAGTGGTTTTTCAAAAGGATTATTCGTAGTTCCTTTACCATCGTTTAAAAACTTTAATTTTTCTTGCGATAAAAATCTCGGTTGTTTCACGGATATGTGATAGATTTTTTAATTGACAATTTTTTCAGCGCTAAATCTGGTTTATTAATTGAGAAAAGCCTCATCTTTCGTGAAACATTCTATTTTTTATTTTACTGTGGAAAACTTCGCTGATTCAAAAGACAGGTCTCAGGCATTTTCTTTAAAAAGTTTTCCACAAATCGCTTTATCTTTTGACGATATAAAAAAACCGGTGAGTAAACTCACCGGAAATTTTTTTAGCTGCGACTCATGTTGTTGATATCTGCTTTGATTGCTTCAATAAACATACTTAAATCTTGTGCTGCTTGTTCTTCACTACCGTAGCGGCGAACATTGACTGAAGCTTCTTCGACTTCTTTGTCGCCGATTACTAATAGGTAAGGAATTTTTTGTGTTTGAGCTTGGCGAATCTTATAACCAAGTTTTTCATTGCGGTCATCGACTTCGACACGAACACCTTCACGAACCAAACGATCTTTCACTTCATAAGCATAGTCACCATGATGTTCTGGTGAGACTGGTAGGATCGCTACTTGCTCTGGTGCCAACCAAGTTGGGAAAGCACCTTTGTATTGTTCGATTAAGTAAGCAGTAAAGCGTTCCATTGTTGAAACGACACTACGGTGAACAACAACTGGACGATGATCTTTACCATCTTCACCAACATAAGTTAAATCAAAACGTTCAGGCAATAAGAAGTCAAATTGGATCGTAGATAATGTTTCTTCTGTTCCTAATGCAGTCAACACTTGAACGTCAAGTTTTGGACCATAGAAAGCAGCTTCACCATCAGCTTCAAAGTATTCAAAGCCAGATTCATCCATTACTTCTTTTAATAGACTTTGCGAAGTTTCCCACATTTGATCGTCATCGAAATATTTTTCAGTGTTTTCTGGATCACGATAGCTTAGACGGAAACGATAGTCATCAAAACCGAAATCTTTGTATACTTCTAAAATCAAGTCTAATGTACGACGGAATTCCTCTTTGATTTGATCGGGACGAACAAAGACATGGGCATCATTCATTGTCATCTCACGAACACGTTGCAAGCCTGATAACGCACCTGATTTTTCATAACGGTGGTCCATCCCAAGTTCGGCGATGCGGATTGGTAATTCGCGGTATGAATGGATATGATTTTTATAGATCATCATGTGATGCGGGCAGTTCATCGGACGTAAAACTAAGGATTCTTCACCGTCACCCATATCCATGATTGGGAACATGTCTTCTTTATAATGATCCCAGTGACCAGAAGTTTTGTATAAACTTGTGTCTGCTAATACCGGAGTATACACATGTTCATAACCCATTGAAATTTCTTTGTCCACAATGTAACGTTCGATGACGCGGCGAATCGTTGCACCTTTTGGCAACCAGAAAGGCAGACCTGAACCAACTTCTTGCGAGATCATGAATAAATCTAATTCTTTTCCTAGTTTACGATGATCGCGTTCTTTAGCTTCTTCACGCATTTTCAAGAAATGATCTAAATCTGCTTGATTGAAGAAAGCTGTTCCGTAAACCCGTTGCATCATTTGGTTATCAGAATTTCCGCGCCAGTAAGCTCCGGCAACTGATAATAATTTAACGATTTTGATTTTTCCTGTTGATGGTACGTGCGGTCCACGACATAAGTCAGTGAATTCACCTTGAGAATACGCTGTGATTACTTCGTCTTCTGGCAGATCAGAGATCAATTCTACTTTGTATGGATCATAGCTGAAGAAATCCAAAGCTTCTTGGCGGCTCATCACTTTGCGTTCAATCGGCAGATTTTCTTTGATAATTTTTTTCATTTCTTGTTCGATTGCTGGGAAATCTTCTTCACTAAGTTGATTTTCTCCGTTATCAGTATCGTAATAGAACCCTGTATCAATCGCTGGCCCTACACCAAAATGCATATTTGGGAATAGACGACGAACTGCTTGTGCCATTAAATGGGCACTTGAATGACGAACAAGCGGCAATGCTTCTTCATCTTTTTCAGTCACGATTTTCAATTCCGCATCTTCTTCAATTGCACGATTCAAATCTTCTAACTCGCCGTTTACTACAACAGCTAACGCATTTTTTGCTAATGAATTAGAAATACTTTTTGCGATCTCTAAGCCAGTAACACCATTGTCAAACTCTTTTATTGATCCATCTGGAAATGAAATTTTTACCATCCTGTAGTTCCCCCTTATGATTTTCGATTGATAAAAAAAAAGTCCTAGTACCGAAAACGGTACTAGGACGAATAAACGTGGTTCCACCTAATCTTTGAGCAGAATTTCTGCTCCTCACAAGCGATAACGGCGCTGTCCGCTGCTACATTTGTGCAACAGTCTCTGAAAGTGGTCATCCCTTGCGCTTGTCTGGAAAAGTCTCAGCCGTGCTTTTCCTCTCTGATAAACAGCTATCAAGTTCAGGTGTCTTTCTTCATCAATCATTTACATTGTCATTATAAACACTTATCGATTTGAAATGCAAGCATAATATTTATTATTTCCATTTTCCGCCTTGTGCATACTTGCCTTTTTGCATCTCATTGATGATCACATGGATGTTCTCTTTTGGCGCACCAACGTTTTTTGAAATCGCCTCGGTTACCTCTTCGACCATCTTTGTTAACTGTTCTTCTGTTCTTCCTTCGACTAATTCAATGTGGACAAATGGCATAATAAATCGCTCCTTTATTTTTTTATTTCTATTGCTTTATTTTAGCACAAATAGTTCTAAAATGAAGATTCCTTCAGAAAAACTACTTTTCAGACCATAAAATGATTTCATTGGCTGAATAATAAAGCTGCTGCTGACCACTAAAACGGATCAAATATTTCTCTTGTTGCTTGTCATAAAAAACGATTACGCCATAAATCCCTTTAAAAGGGCCATTTATTACTGTGACGCTCTCGCCTAGTTTAAATTGTTCCATCAAACATCCCATCCCTCTTTCACTTCTTGCCTCAAGCATAAATAGTTCTGATAAAATTGTCAAAGATTGTCTTTGCGATTCAAATTAGTATTGTTAGCCCTTTCATCATGGTAAAGTAGACCTATCAGATTGGAGGAAAACGCATGGATATCTATTTGCATTTTACAGATCAAGCAGCAGAAGCCATTACTTTTTATGAAGATGTCTTTAAGACAAAACCGGCACAGATCATGACGTTTGGCCAAATGCCCCCCGATGATAATAATCCCGTCGATGATTCTATCAAAGATTTAGTATTGCACGCGAACTTGCAGATCAATGATACGAATGTCATGATCTCTGATAGTCCGGAAAGTTTAGCGTCACCAAGAATTATCGGAAATACTGTCGCTTTGGTTTTCAATGCAACAACGGCTGAAGAAGCTTTAGAGATTTTTCAACGTTTAGCGGAAAATGGTACTGTTCTGCTTCCGCTTGAAAAAACATTTTGGGCAGAATTATACGGAATGGTCAAAGATCAATATGACGTAAATTGGTATATCAATTTTTTATAAGGAGGAAATTTTATGGAACAGCAATTTGGTTGTTGTTTATGGTTTGACGGACAGCTGGCTGAAGCTGCCGCTTTTTATACTTCGACTTTTGAAAATAGCCGAATAAAAGATGAAACTTATTATATTACAGATGAACATGGCACAATCGGTGATTTACTGACGATCACATTAGATTTAGCTGGCTGTGAATTTCTCTTACTAAATGGCGGGGATACTTTTAAACCGACTCCGGCAGTCTCGTATGTTGTTAACTGTGAAAACGAAGAGCAGCTGAATCGTGTTTGGCAAGAATTGAATCAAGCTGGTCAAACATTGATGCCGTTGATGGATTATCCAGAACTGGGAAAATACGGTTGGACCAATGACCGCTATGGTTTTTCTTGGCAAGTTCGCTTAGAAGGTACTGCACAAACGATCGTGCCCTGCATCATGTTTGCAAATGAAAATTTTGGTCTGGCTCAAGCTGCGATCGATGAATGGATCACCGTATTTGGTGGAAAACAAAATTTTGCGGTCAAAGAAGACGAACATCTGCGAGCCGCCGGGTTTCAGTTGCGCGGGCAAGATCTGATCATTATGGACAGCCCAGAAAAACACGCCTTTGATTTTTCTATGGGAAATTCCTTTTATTTCTATTTCAACGATCAAGCCGACATCGATCACGTATGGGATGCAATCACTGCTGCTGGAAAAGAATGGCCCTGCGGCTGGATGGAAGATCGCTACGGTGTCTATTGGCAAACTGTTAATAAACAACTGCTCGCTTGGACTAACGACCCAGATCCAGTAAAAGCGAAACGCGCGACCCAAGAGCTGTATAAAATGAAAAAAATCAATCTTGCTCAGATCCAACGAGCGCATGATGGAACAATTGAATCCGCTTGAAGTTAATTGCGGGAGTCATTTTTTCAAGTGACACCAGACGCTTACGCTGAAATCCTTCGTTTATCAAGGATTTCGGCTTTTTATCTATTTGTTCTATTTTAAAAAAAACCAACAACCAAGAATTTTCACTCGAGGTTATTGGCCCTGTGGTTTAGCAGTATTCACTTCGTAATCGTTATTTTAATCAATCTAGTGTTCTTGCTTAGATTTAATGTAGTAGTAAAAAATTTTTTAGTTCAATACCTATCCGTGTTTTATTTTCACATACTGGCAAAATAACTTTCTAATCTATCTTAGTCTATTTCAAATCTATCTTTATTTTCTTCTGCAAACTCCTTGAATGAAGTTAATTTGATACCATAAGTTTTTAATAGATCAATGTCAACATCATAGCCAGAGATATTATTCCACTCCTCACTACGTGCACTTAATATATGCACTCCTTCTGCTAGCGCATCATCAGAACTAAGTGTAACAATTTTGAAGGCCTTGCCAGTTACTGCTGAAATAGTCGCAGCAATTTCATTATAAGTCAATGATTCAGCAGCTAACTCGATACTTTTGTGACTGAACTTTTCTGGATTGGCAAAGGCGGCAACAGCAAATTTTGCCACATCAGTCATCGCGATATGATCGATGCGCGTATCCGACAATACCACCGTTCTTATTTCTCCCTGCTCGAACAGTGGATACATGAACTTAGCTTTTTCAGTAAAGTTTTCCATCATCGCAGCTGGTTTCAAGATCGTCCACTCCGCAAAACCAGCAGAACGAACCGCTTCTTCAATATCCCATTTATCGGTCCAATACTTTTCAAACCAATAACCGGTGCCCCATTTCGGAAATTCTTTGTATCTGCTGGTGGCAGCAACAGACGTGTGCACAAACTGTTTGACACCATTCTTAATAGCACTGTGAATCAAAGCAGAAGCTTGTTTGCGTTCTCTGTCAGTTTCAACGGTATCTATACCAGAGATTGGCACAGAAAATACAGCGTCGACATCTTTCATTGCATTATCTAAAGAAGCAGGATCATCGAAATCTCCCACAACAGCTTTTGCCCCTTTTTGAATTAGTTCTTGAGCTTTTACTTTTGCTTTATCCCGCACTAAAATACGAACGTTAAACCCTTGCTTTAACGCTTCCTCAGCTACCGCACTGCCCTGGATTCCAGTGGCGCCGGTAACTAAAATTAATTTTTGTTTGTTTGAATTCATGATAAATCACCTTTCAAATATAAATTTTTATTCAACTGTTTTTAATCTTCTATGAAGCTTTCCATCAGCTACACTAACCTTCAAAAATTGGTTCACTTTATTTTGTTTCGATCGATAAACTCTTTTCTATCATTTGAACAAGATATTTAAAAACTATACCAACCATGTTATACTCACTTTATTGTTTTTAGATTAAAAATTCAAGTACTGTCTTTTTTGATAGGTACTATGTTTTTTGGTAGTAATGATGTTTCAAGCTTTTTTAGGAGGAAATTATTTAATGGAGAATACAAAATATTATTCACCTGAGTGTGGTTTAGCGAAAGTTCAGAAAATACTAGGCGGAAAGTGGAAATTGGTATTACTCTGGTCTCTTTCAGAGCAACCTAGACGCTTTGGCGAAATTAACCGCTACTTCCCAGAAATGACACAAGCCATGTTGACAAAACAATTGAGAGAATTAGAACATGATAAACTTGTTCATCGTGAAGTTTATCAGGAAGTTCCTCCCAAAGTGGAATATTCATTAACAGAGTTAGGGGAAAATTTTTTCCCAATCATAGAGTCAATGTTCGAGTGGGGAGAAAAAAATCTAGCAGACTGAACTGCTCAGATAGATCAGTCTCACCGAAAAAATGAATATGAAAAATCATGCATGAGGAATTTATAAAAATCGTGAGGGGTGCGGCAAAAGTCTTGTCACACCTTTTTTTAAATTTAACGATGAAAAGCAGCTTCTTCAGAAATAAGTCAAAATTTCTTGAAACTCTCCTCTGCTGTCACAACTATTTTTCATAAAAATCAACTTTTTGCTTCTCTTCCTTCTTATATGCTATACTATTATGCTGTTATAAACAGTGGATGGAAAAACAAAGGGGGATGCTCAATGAACGCACGTGAATACGAACAAGAGCACGTCCAACAAACAAGCGCTTTGATCCAACAGGAACTAGCCTTTTTGGACAACCAAAAGAAAGAAACCAAAGCAAAATTTGATACCGACATGTTAGAAAATGCCGGTCAAAGAATTCAAGGTGGTTCCTTCGAGGCTTTAGCTGAAACAATGGCAGACACAAGGCAGCATGAAGCTGAATTGCTTTTGCGTTATCAGACACTTGCTTCTCAGGAAAAACGGCAAAGAGTGCTTAAATTGATGGGAGAAAATCCCTATTTTGCCCGAATCGATTTTAAAGAAGATCAAGAAACCGAGACCTTGTATTTAGGAATTTCTTCTTTGCGGGATGCGCAGGAAGAAACGGTTGTAATCGACTGGCGCGCACCGATCGCCAATCTTTATTATGAAGGCACGTTGGGACAAACAGAATACGAAGCGCATGACGCGATCATTCCGATCGAATTGCAATTGAAACGTCAATTCAAGATTCGTGAAGGCCAGATTTTATCAATGGTGGATACATCAGAAGCGATCAACGATGATTTTCTCTTAGAAATTTTAGATGAAGCGTCTTCGAATCATATGAAAAATATCGTTGCTACGATCCAACGTTCACAAAATGAGATCATTCGTGATGCGAGAAGTAAAGTCTTAGTAGTCGAAGGAATCGCCGGCAGCGGTAAAACATCTGCCTTGCTGCAACGAGTCGCCTACTTGCTCTACCACAATCGCAAATGGTTAGATAACGAACAAGTTTTACTATTTTCTCCTAACCATATCTTTTCAGATTATATCTCAACTGTCTTGCCGTCATTAGGCGAAAGCGGCATCCCGACCGAAACATTTAAAACATTTTTGAGCGCCTTATTGCCGACTTATCAGATTCATACGGAAGAAAGTCATGAAGAAGTCTTCCTTTCCGGTCAAGACGATCGAATCTTGCGGGCTAAAAGCAGTTTTGCAATTGTCCAGGAATTGTATAATTATGTTGAACGGATCGCGCCATTCGGACCTTTGTTCCGCGATATCAAATTGAAGCAAGAAGTCTTGATCTCGAAAAAACAAATTCGTAATTGGTATCAAGAAGCCAATCCTGAATTGCCAATGTATCAGCGGATGCAATTACTGCAAACAAAACTTTTGAAAAAATTAGGCGGCTTAGAAAAAGACGAAATGAAAAAAGATTGGGCTAAAGAAGCGGCTGATGAGTTGATCGAAGCGGCTTTTGTCAACAACCCCAATATGGAAGATTCAGAAAAAGCTGAACGTCGGTTGAGGCGGCAAATGACTCAAAAAGTCGTCCGCAAAAAACTAAAACCTCTGCGCAGACAAATCACTCGTTTTGGTTTCATCAATTATGCGAAACAATATCTCCATTTCTTGCAAAATGTTCCAAATCGTTTGTTGGCCCATTACCAATTGACACAAGAGGATTGGAAATTGATGCTCGAAGAACTATTAAATGATTTCAAACGGAAAGACCTTAGTTTAGAAGACGGGACATTATTGTTCCTATTGATGAAATCGATCCATCCGCTAGATGTGAAGCAAAAAGCGCGTTTCATTTTTATCGATGAGATGCAAGACTTTTCTCCTGCACAAGTTGCTTTGCTGCGCCATTTGTATCCTAAAGCGACCTATACTTTATGTGGCGACTTGAATCAAAAAGTTTTTGGAAATGAAAGCATGGTCCATTCTTTGGCACAGATTTTCCCTGATCAGTCATTGACTCATTTTGAATTGACTACCAGCTATCGGTCAACTGAAGAAATCACTAATTTTGCCAACCAATTTTTGACGCAAGAAAACCGCGTGGAATTGACGGCTCGGGTCGGCGATCTGCCAAAAGTTTATTATACAAATAACTCTCGGCAAATGATCGATGGTTTGATCCAACAGATTGAAGAAACCGCTGAGGCAGCCAAATATTGGCGGACAGCCATCATCGCTAAAACGGTTGAAGAATGTCAGGCTCTTTACGATCAATTGACTCCTGAACAAAAAACTCAAGTCCAACTATTGGTTGATGAAGAAGACTTCATGAAAAAAAATCTAATCATCATCCCGACTTATTTAGCGAAGGGATTAGAATTTGACCGGGTCTTTGCTTGGAACGTTTCACCTGAAAATTACTATACAGAACAAGACAAACTGATTCTTTATACTGTCTGCACCCGTGCGATGCATGAACTAAATCTGTTAGTCATCGGCAAACAAAGCCCTTTGTTGGAAATGATCCCAGCAGATCTTTATGTTCAAAAATCACTAAATTAACCAAACAACTCGGTGAAGAAGTCTTCACCGAGTTGTTTAGCATTTTATTTATTCACTAAAATAAGCGGGTGTGACAAGGCTTTTGTCACACCCGCTAGTTGCTTTAATCTTCTAATTCCACATTGTGGTAGATTTGCTGAACATCTTCTAATTCATCCAGTACATCGATCATTTTTTCGAACTTCTCTAGATCTTCACCAGTCAATGTTACTTCATTTTGCGGAATCATTTGCATTTCAGCAACTGAAAATTCTGTGATTCCTTTTTCTTTCAAAGCTTCTTGGATCGCATTGAAATCTTCTGGTTCGCCGTAAACGATAATTTGACCTTCTTCATCCACCACATCACGCACATCGATCTCTTTATCCATCAAGTATTCCAAAATTTCATCGGCATCATCACCGGCAAAACCAAACAATGCAGTGTTGTCGAACATGTAAGCAACTGCACCAGAAACCCCCATGTTCCCGCCGTTTTTACCAAAGGCCGCCCGAACGTCTGAAGCTGTCCGATTGACATTGTTTGTCAGCGCATCAACGATCACCATTGAACCATTAGGACCGAAGCCTTCGTAACGCAATTCTTGGAAAGTCTCGTCGCCAGATCCTTTCGCTTTTTCAATTGCTCGATCAATGATATGTTTTGGAACATTATACGTTTTTGCCCGTTCAATAACGAAACGTAATTTTTGATTTGCATGCGGATCAGGTTCACCTGATTTTGCTGCTGCATAAATCTCAATTCCAAATTTAGCGTAAATTTTACTGTTGTTTGCATCCTTCGCGGTCTTTTTAGCCACGATATTCGCCCATTTACGTCCCATATTTTCACTTCTCTTTCGTTAATTTCATACTTTCTCATTATAACGACTCACTTACACTTTGGAAAGTATTTTTTATACTCGAATCGGAAATCGGCCGATTGTTTGCTCTTGCGGGTGAATCAATTGATAGATTTGATCCGCACGATATGTCAAAAAATGCTTTTCTTTTTCTTGCTGACCGATCTTTGCGGCTATCGGCAAAGAGACTTGTTTTTTTATCTGATTCAAATACTTCTGCCCTTGCTCTGTGAAACCTAAAATATGCAGCATTGAATTTTCTTGTTCCGCTTTTATCTCAGTGACTTTCACTTGCAGCAAAACATAGGTCAGCAGCCGTTGTAAGCGCGGTTTGGTGTAGCGTTTCGTACGGATTGTTTGCAAAAATCCAGCAAAATCCGGCGCCGCTTGTTCAACTAGCCGATGTTCTAAGCCTTCTGTCATTTGATAAATTTCTCGAAGATCTGCTAAAGAATTTGCTCGCAATTGGTAATTTAAATACGGCCAAAAATCTTCCCATGAGATTGCTGTCTGTTTGAGTTCTTGCAGCATTTCCCTTGGGACAAATGCCGCGACTTCTTCCTCACCCGCTAAAACGGCTTGCCTGATCCCGGTCGCACTGGCAAACTGATCAGCAGGTAATGTCTGATCATGATACCCTTGATCTTTTCGCGGCAATGGAAAGAGTTCCATCGGACGATTATAAGCCGCATTTTCTTTGGCATAACTTAACCCTAACAAATGATTTGGTGGGAAATTTTGCGCCTTCGGATACAATCGAGAGACGACTTCAGCCATTTTTTCAGGATAACTCCAACCGATCGGTAATTCGTGAAAAAGCTGATCAATCGCTGCTTTTTCTTCAATAAAAAAACGACCATAGCCGGCATAATCAAATACGGTGTCACTGTCTGTACCAAAACAGAGCGCATCACAATTTAATGCTTGTAAAAACTTGATGCTGCCTTTAGCGAAATAATCGGCAGATTGGACTGCCCACGCAAAGGGCAATTCGATCACAAGATCCACTCCATTTTGTAACGCCGTCTGGGCACGTGCCCACTTGTCGACGATCGCCGGCTCTCCTCGCTGCAAAAAATTCCCGCTCATCACGGCTACTACAACATCCGCGCCACTCAACTCGCGCGCCTTTTCCGCATGATAGCGATGCCCATTGTGAAAAGGATTGTACTCCACCACAATTCCGCAACTTCGCATCTTACTGCTCCTTTCTAATAACAAAAAAACCGAGATCGCTCTCGGCTATTTTTGACAGACAAAAAACCAGCGTTTACTTGTCTCATCAGGCTGTTCATCAGTGAAATCAGCAAAAACTTCAACGTTAAAGCCAACTTCCGTCAGCATTTTTTGATACCGTGCCAACGGATAAGTCCGTTCTTTGTGTAATTCATCGAATCGTTCAAACACTTCCCCTTCTTTTTTTACAAAGAAAGTCAAAAAGTGTTCGATACTATGCTCCTCTTCACCAGGATAACTATCCCACAAAAAAGCGAACTCTTCTGTCTGATCGTGAAAACTATACTCTGGGAAAACTTCATCGATCTGATACGTTGAATGGACATCAAAAATAAATGTTCCCGCTGTTTTTAATAACTGATAGACACCAGCAAAAACTTGTTTGACTTGCTGAGCATTTTGCATATAACAAAGCGAGTCAGAAAAACAAGTCACTGCCTGATACGTCCCAATGTCAGTCAGATCCAGCATATCGCCTGCGACCCAGTTGATCGCGACTTCCGCTTGGATCGCACGATCACTGGCTAGTGTCAACATTTCTTCTGATAAATCTAAGCCCGTTACTTCAAAGCCGTGCTCAGCAAAAGCAACAGCTAAGGCGCCTGTACCGCAAGCAAGTTCTAAAACTTGATTTGTTGATTCTGGCAAATGACGCAATGAAAAATCCAGCCACTGTTGATACAGCGTATCATCCATTACTTCGTCATAGACAAAAGCAAATGTTTCATAAGCCATTAGTCTAACCACGCCTCGATATTTTCAAGCGGTGCATCCGACCATAATTTTTCTAAATTATAAAATTCACGTTCAGAAGTGCTAAAGACATGGACGATCACATCGCCTAAGTCAATCAAGACCCATTTTCCGCCGTCTTTTCCTTCGACCCGTTTAACTTCAACTTGCGCTTCTTCTTCTTTATCCACGATCGCATCTACGATTGCATTGATTTGACGATCAGAATTTGCTGAACAAATCATAAAATAATCCGCCAACAATGAAACTTGTGATACATCCAATGCCACGATATCAGTCGCTCGTTTTGAATCGGCTGCCTTCACGGCAATTTCTAACATATTTTTACTTTCTATGATAATTCTCCTCCTTGTTATCTGAAACTACGCTTACTATTTTTATTCAAATGTTGTAAAAGTCTTATTCCAATCCGTACACCCAGCGATTATAAGTTTCCAGCGTTTTAGGATAAATGAGACTTTCGCTTTCAACTAAATGGGCCAATGTGTGTTTGGTTTCAAAGGCTACAGCTTGATCTAAATCACTAAATGCGATCACTCTTGCATCTTCAACTCCGGGAAAGTTTCTGCCAGGTTCGATATAATCGGCTACATAGATGATTTTAGCTAACAAAGACAACTCTGCCGCACCAGTAGTGTGCAACCGAATCGCATCTAAAATTTCTTCATCCGTAATAGCTAACTCACGCGCGACAAAATCAGCGCCCACAAGTCCGTGCCAAATGGCATTCCCGTATTTTAATAATTCGGTTTTATTTTCATAAGCACCTTGCTCGATTGCCAGCTGAAATTCTTCATCTGAGCGTTCTTTCGCATAATCATGCGTCAAAGCAGCGATACTCGCTTTTTCTGATGATGCGCCGAAACGTTCCGCTAAAGCGACAGCCGTTTCTTCAACACCTAAAACATGTTTGAAGCGCCGTTCGCTCATCCGCATCTGAACGGCTTGCATCAAGGCTTCACGTTCCATCGTCGTATAGTCAGCACTATAATTCATCAAGATACAATCCTTCTTCCGCAATATATTCTCGGACCCGTTCAGGCACTAGATAACGAATCGAGCACCCTTGTTTGACTTGTTTGCGAATATAAGAAGACGACAGCTGGATTTCAGGAACATCGACCCAAATAATCGGATAAGGGCTTTCTAATGTATAACCCGCTCTTTTGACGCCGACAAAATTGACAAGCTGTACCAGCTCCTCGATTCGATGCCATTTTGGCAAATAAGCCACTTCATCTCCCCCGATAATAAAATAATACTCTGTATCAGGATTTTCTGCTGTCATCTCCAACATCGTATCGATCGTGTAGCTCTTTCCTTTGCGGGCAAGTTCCCTTGTATCCACTGATAAAAAAGAATTGTCTTCAATCGCCAATTTGACCATTGCCAAACGATGCGTACTGTCAATGGTTTTCTTTTCATCTACATGAGGTGGTAAATAACTTGGCAACAGATGGACTTCATCAAATCCCATTTTTTGACCGACTTGTTCTGCGATCATTAAATGTGCTTGATGAATCGGATTAAAGTTCCCCCCTAGCAATCCCACCTGCTTTTTGGGCATTGTGTTAACTGTCATTGGTTTGACTTTAGGAATTGTTAAGACATCTTGATACACGCGTTATTCCTCCTTGTTTTTTTGCTGAAAAATTAAATGCTGCGAACTTCTTTTGAAATTCTTTGGTACTTTTCTTTGCTTGACGCTTTGTATAAAACTAATACTCGTCCGATGATCTGAACGACTTGGCAATTGATTTTTTCTTCTAAAATCCGTGCCACATCTTCCGCGATTTCATCGGTATTTTGTAGTAAATTGATCTTGATCAATTCTCTTTTTTCTAACGCCTCGGCGATTTGGATAATCACCGCATCATTAATCCCATTTTTACCAATTTGGAAAATTGGTTGTAAATGGTGCGCTTGACTGCGTAAAAAACGTTTTTGTTTTCCTCTTAATTCCATCGATACACCCCTTTTGAATCATACTTTTTAAACTAGTGCTTTACGAGTCAGAACATCGACGCCCTTAGGTGCCCAACCAGCAATCACTGCGGGTTTTGTCACTGTGACCCAGCCGAGTCCAGCAAAAACGACATCGGTTTTTTCTTTGATTGAAAATTCAAAACGGACCAATTCAGGAAAGTCTGCCACTTCGTCTGGACGCGGCGGCTGCAACAATCCACCAACGTGTTTTTCATAGAAAGCATCGGCTGTTTCCAGTTTCGTCCGATGCGGAGCGATATCATTTGAGACATAAGCAACAAACGATGCACGCTCGCCTTGAATGAAATCAAAACGAGCCAAGCCGCCTAAAAATAAGGTCTGACCAGCATTCAGCTGATAAACTTTCGGTTTGATTTCTTTATGCGGTGCAATGATTTTCAAATCTTTTTTACCAAGATAATGTGCCATCTGATGACGATGGATGATCCCCGGCGTATCAAAGAGATACTTGCCGTCATCTAACGGGATCTCGATCTTGTCTAACGTCGTCCCTGGGAACTGAGAAGTCGTGATCAAGTCTTGCACACCAGCTGTTTGTTTAATGATTTGATTGATCAAAGTCGATTTGCCGACATTCGTCACGCCGACTACATAAACATCGCGGCCGTTGCGGTATTCTTCGATCTTCTTCAACAATTCGTCCATCTCGTTTGGTTTGCGTGCGCTCGTCAATAAGATATCGACTGGGCGCAAGCCTTCTTCATGGGCACGTTCTCGCATCCATTGGGTCAAATGACCGCGTTTCAATGACTTCGGTAACAAATCAACTTTATTGCCGACTAATAACACCGGATTATCACCGACAAAGCGATGCAATCCCGGAATCAGCGAGCCGTTGAAATCAAAGATGTCTACCACGTTCACGATCAGAGCGTCGGCTTTTCCTAATTCATTCAATAAGCGTAAAAAATCATCATCGGTCAATGAAACATCTTGAATCTCATTGTAGTGCCGTAATCGAAAACAGCGCTGGCAATAAACTTCGCCGTTTGCAATACCTTTTTCTAAAGCCGATTGCGGCGTATAACCCAATTTATTGGGTTGTTCTGTTTGGATCTTTGCGCCGCAGCCGATACAAAATAATTCTTCTTCCATTATAATCCACTCTTCCATTTCATCTCAGGATCTTTACGCACTAACACATGCATCACACGACGTTCAAAAAAACGATTGATTCTTGTATTCCAACCATCCGTAGCTACGATTGGCTGCACGAGGATACTGCGGATACCAGCTGCACTCGCACCGCGAATATCTGTCATCACTTGGTCTCCAATCATGACGAGTTCATCTTCTGCCATACCCAGTTGTTCTTGAGCATTTTTTATTCCTACCGAAAAAGGTTTCATTGCCCGCGGAACAAAATCTAATTGAAAATTTTCTAACGCTTTTGCCACACGGCTAGCCTTGTTATTTGAAACGACGACTACCGGAATTCCCGCCTCATCCATCATTTTTAACCAATCGATCAGCTCTTTGGTTCCATTAGGATTGTTCCAAGCAATCAACGTATTGTCTAAATCCGTTAAGACCGCTTTGAACCCGTGAGCTTTCAATTGTTCCGGGGTTATTTGATAAATGGCTTCGACCATCCACGTTGGTTTGAATTTATCTAACATGGCAACTCCTATAACTTTATTTATACTTCTACAAAACCTGATTATAACGCAATTTTTTTGAAAACTCTACATTAGACTCCAAAGGTTTAAAAAAAGACTAGGCTTTCTTTGCCTAGTCTCATCCATTCTATAATACTTTTGATAAAAAATCGATCGTTCGAGCATTTTGCGGATGATCAAAAACCTCTTCCGGTGTTCCTTCTTCTACGATCACACCGCCATCCATAAAGATCACGCGATCGCCAACTTCTTTAGCAAAACCCATTTCGTGGGTGACGATCATCATCGTCATTCCCTCTTTAGCCAGCTGCTGCATTACTTCCAGTACATCACCGACCATTTCTGGATCAAGCGCTGAGGTCGGCTCATCAAACAACATCACATCTGGTTGCATCGCTAACGCTCGAGCAATCGCGATCCGTTGCTGCTGTCCACCAGAAAGCGATTGCGGATACGCATCGGCTTTTTCAGACAACCCGACTTTTTCCAGCAATTCCTTGGCGATTTTTATCGCATCACTTTTTGCCAATCCTTTAACTTTGATCGGTGATAACGCGATATTGTCTAAAACAGTCATATTAGGAAATAAATTGAATTGTTGGAACACCATCCCCATCTTTTCTCGTGTTTTAAAAATATCATTCTTTTTATCTGTGATATCGGTGCCTTCAAACTTGATTGTTCCTGACGTTGGGAGCTCTAATAAATTGACACAGCGTAAAAAGGTACTTTTACCTGAACCCGATGGTCCGATGATCACGACCACTTCGCCGGGCACGATCTCTGCTGATATGTCTTTAAGCACTTCGTTGTCGCCAAATTTCTTATTTAAATGTTCGATTTGAATCAATGCTTCTGTCATTATTTTCTCACCTCTCGCGTTATCTTTGGTATCCTTTTCCAAGCTTTTTCTCCCATAAATTAAGCAGACGTGAAGTGACGAAGGTCATCACAAAGTAAAGCGCCGCGGCGATAAAATAGGGTTCCAGTGGAATATAAGAATTTGAAATAACGATTTGAGCAGATCCCATCAATTCGTTGATTCCGATTGCTGTTAATAATGAAGAATCTTTGATCAAAGTGATAAACTCATTGCCTAATGGCGGTAAAATATTTCTCAATGCTTGCGGCAAAATAACATACCGCATCGTCTGGGCTGGACGCAATCCCAAAGAATGAGCCGCTTCGGTCTGTCCATAATTTACGGCAGTAATCCCGCCACGAATAATTTCTGCCACATAAGCACCAGAGTTTAGTGACAATACAATCATCCCTGGCAGCAAACGTCCTAGATCGACCGTTAAGACTCCTACAGCCAGATCTTTTGATGGAAACAATCCTTGTAAAACTAAAAAACCAATCATGATTTGCAATAACATCGGAGTGCCGCGAAGCACTTCGATGTAAATATTGGCTAACCAATTTAACGGTTTATGTTTAGAAATTTTTAAAAGAGCGATCGCTAATCCGATCAACGTCCCGAATATGACTGTAACGAGTGAAATAACTACTGTGATACCAGCACCAGAGGCAAAGTAAGACAAGTATTTATCTAAAAATGAAAAGTTCAATGCCGATTCCCTCTATTCTGCTGATTTTTCAGCCAGCTCGTGATTTGTTTGGACGTATTCATCGATCTTGCCTTCATCACTTAATTTTTTGATGATTTTGTTCAATTCTGTTTGCAATTCATCACTGCCTTTTGGTAATGCAATCGCAAATGCTTCATCTGCGGATGGTTCCAAATCGATGTCAGCGATCATCAATTCTGGGTTTTGTTGGACATAAGATTCCGCGATCGTTTTTTCTACAACCATCGCATCTAATGAACCGCTGTTGACTTCCACTACCATGTTCGGTACTTTTTCAATTGAAACAAGTTTTGCATCTTTGATTTGTGTTTTCACGATGTCTTCTTGGATCGAACCTTTTTGTGCACCGACATTTTTATCTTTTAATGTAGCCAGACTGGTGAATGTTCCTTCATTTTTTTTGTTGATGATCATGACTTGTGGCGGATTGTAATAGTTGTCGGTAAAGTCAAATTGTTCTTTCCGCTCTGCAGTTGCTGAGATCGCCGAAATCGCGATGTCAGATTTTCCTTCTTTCAATGAAGCTAACACAGTATTGAAG
Source organism: Enterococcus pingfangensis (assembly GCF_005405205.1). Classification (GTDB taxonomy): domain Bacteria; phylum Bacillota; class Bacilli; order Lactobacillales; family Enterococcaceae; genus Enterococcus_A; species Enterococcus_A pingfangensis. The sequence continues at coordinate 138,231 of NZ_BJDP01000007.1, forward strand.
CTCATATCAGATATTTCTGCTTTGACGCCTAACTCTTTGGCGATTTCATTCACTAAATCGATGTCAGCTCCAACGATTTTATCTTTGCCGTCTACCATTGTATGGAACTCAAACGGTGCATAGTCAGCTGATGTCGCAACTTTCAATACGCCTGCTTCTTTAATTGCTGCTAATTGATCTGTTGTTTTTTCTGCTGATGAATCAGCTGTCTCATCACTGCCTCCGCCACATGCTGCTAAAGTAATCAGTGCTACTACTGTCATAACTAAGCCGGTAATCTTTTTCATCCTGTTTCCTCCTAAATATTCTGTAAAATTCAATCTTCCAAAAATAGCCGGATTTTCATTCCATCTATTAGTTTACTTGCTGTTTTAGCAGACCGCAAACTAACAGCTTATTTTCGGAAAGTTTTTTCATGAATCTATTATAGCATGGATTCTTCATAAAACAAGCATTTTTGTATAAATATTTAAAATACATTGGATATCTAATTGTATATTGCATATATCCAGTCGATATATGTATAAATATTTTAATCTCCCGCACTTTGAGTTAATTGATTGTTGGTGTCGACCATTTTCTCAATCGCCCCTGCAGCTTTTAGTTCTTTGATTTGTTTATTCAGTTCCTTCACTAATTTTTCATTGCCTTTTGGAACCGCGATACACAATGAATCTTCTTTCATACTTTTCAATGAAATGTCTGCGATCATCAATTCCGGATTCTTATTAACATACGCATCTGCAACAGTTTTTTCAACGACCAATCCATCTAATGAACCATTCTTCACTTCGACAAAAATATTGGGAAGTTTTTCAATCGATACTAATTTAGCATCTTTTATTTGCTGCTTTACAATGTTTTCTTGAATCGTGCCTTTTTGTGCACCGACTTGTTTATCCGCCAACTGTTCGATTGAAGTGAATTGATCCGCAGACTGCTTATTGATGACGATCACTTGCGGCGAAGTATAGTAATCCGTAGTGAAATCAAAACTCTTCTCACGCTCGCTCGTAGCTGAGATCGCAGAAACAGCGATGTCGGCTTTACCTTCTTTAGCCGCTGCTAAAACTGCATTAAAACTCATATCCACCCAATCAACTTTTACATCCATTTTTTTGGCGATTGCTTCCATCATTTCAATATCAGCCCCGACGATTTTATCTTTGCCATCGATCGTCGTATGGAATCCAAATGGCGCATAATCTGGTGAAGTCGCTACTTTGATGACATCTTTTTCTTGGATCGTGTCTAATTTATCCGCTTCTTCTTTGTTGCCGCATGCTGTTAATCCTAATAAAATCAATCCCGCTAATACAAACTTCAAACTTGTTTTCATAGACTTCCCTCCGAATACTTTTTTCAAGTATAGCATATTATTTCAATAATTCTATATTTTTATGTATAATTATTTACAAAAACCAAATTAAGCGTATAAAAAAAGACGGCAAATGCCGTCGCTGAAACTTAAAACTTGCGAAACCGTTGATATCGTTTTTCAATCAATTCTTCGCTAGAATACTTCGCGAGCTCCGTAATTTTCTCGATCAGTGCTTTTTTCAACAGCTGAATAACTTTATCTTCACTAATTTTTTCCCCATTCAGCGTTTCAGGGATCACGCGATCAATGACAGCTAGTTCCAACAGTTCGGCCGCAGTGATTTTCATCAATTCAGCCGCTTCATTCGCCCGCTTGCCATCTTTCCAAAGAATCGAAGCGAATCCTTCGGGTGAAAGGATCGCGTAGATGCTGTATTCCATCATCCAGACTTCATCTGCAAGCGCTAAAGCCAAAGCCCCGCCGCTGCCGCCTTCTCCAGTGATGATTGAAATGATCGGAACTCGCAAATCAGACATTTCCAGCAAATTGCGTGCGATTGCTTCGCCTTCTCCTCGCTCTTCTGCTTCGACTCCGCAGAACGCTCCTGGCGTATTGACCAGACAGATCACTGGCCGCCGAAATTTTTCGGCTTGTTTCATCAATCGCAGTGCTTTACGATACCCTTCAGGATTCGGCTGACCAAAATTGCGCTGCATATTTTCTTTCAGATCTGCCCCTTTTTGGATCCCGATGACGGTAACCGGCTTGTCCGCGAGTTTGGCTACTCCGCCAACAATCGCCGGGTCATCCCCGTACAAACGATCGCCGTGAAATTCTTGAAAGTCGGTAAAGACCTTTTCAAAATAATCCAAACTAGTTAAACGTTCTTGATGTCTGGCTAATTTTACGATTTCTCCAGCAGTTAGACTCATTCCTCACACCAGCCTTTCTGTTGATGAACTGCGAGCAATTGGGTCAAACGTTCTCGCAAAGCCGTTCTGTGAACGATTTGATCGATAAAGCCGTGTTGCAGTAAAAATTCGGCTTTTTGAAAATCATCCGGCAACTGTTGCCGGATTGTCTGTTCGATTACACGGCGTCCAGCAAAACCAACTAACGTCTGCGGTTCAGCTAAAATAATGTCCCCTTCCATCGCGAAACTGGCGGTTACACCGCCCGTCGTTGGATCGGTCAAGACCGTAATATAAAGTAACCCTGCAGTGCTGTGACGTTTTACCGCTGCTGAAATTTTTGCCATCTGCATCAATGAAAAAATTCCTTCTTGCATCCGCGCACCGCCTGAAGCGGTGAATAAGATTACTGGTAATTTTTCAATCGTCGCTTTTTCAAAAAGCCGAGTGATTTTTTCACCAACGACGGTCCCCATGCTCCCCATAATAAAATTGGCATCCATCACGCCGATTCCTACTGGCTGGTTATTGATCGTTGCTTTGCCCGTCAGCACTGCCTCATCCAATCCCGTTTTTTCTTTGACACTGGCGATCTTGGCTGAATAGTCAGGAAAATCGATAGGATTCTTCTGTTCCAACTGATTGTCCCAATCGATAAAACTTTTTTCATCGATCGTCAAAGCTAAACGTTCCCAAGCGCTGATCCGGAAACTATAGCCGCAGTGCGGACAAACTTTTTCAGCCCGAATTTCTTTTTTATATAAGGTCCGTTTGCAATTGGGACATTTTGCCCACATATCATCAGGAACTTGCGGTTTTGTCGTTGGTCCACTGTCGCGGTTAGGATTGATCCGAATGTAGTTTTTTTTCTTATTAAAAAGGCCCACCTAAATTCCTCCTACTCGCTTTGTTGCCACTCAGGTAAAAATGTTTTTTGTAAAAAACTGGTATCATAATCGCCGAACAAAACATTCGGATGCCCGATCAGATCCATTTGAAATTCCACGTTTGTAACGACACCATCTGAGACAAATTCTCCTAGCGCGCGCTGCATCTTCATCAATGCATCAAAACGATCTTCACCGTGAACGATGATCTTAGCAATCATTGAATCATAATACGGCGGGATTGTTACTCCGCTGTACATCGCGCTGTCTACCCGCAGACCTAAACCGCCGCTAGGCAACAACAATGTTTTGATTTTGCCTGGTGAGGGGGCAAAGTCGAACGCTGGATTTTCAGCATTGATTCGGCACTCGATAGAATGTCCTTTAAATTCGATTTCTGATTGCTCTAAGCCTAACGGTTCTCCGGCAGCGACCTTGATTTGTTTTTTTACGATATCGATCCCAGTGATCATCTCAGTGATTGGATGCTCTACTTGGATTCGGGTATTCATTTCCATAAAATAAAAATCACCTGCTTCATCACGTAAAAACTCGATCGTTCCGGCACTTTCGTAGTTGACCGCTTTTCCAGCTTTGACGGCGATTTCGCCTAACATCGCTCGTGTTTCTTCGCCAATCACCACAGAAGGTGCTTCTTCTAATACTTTTTGATTGTTTCGTTGCAATGAGCAATCTCGTTCGCCTAAGTGAATGACATTGCCTTGTTGATCACCTAATATTTGGACTTCGATGTGGCGCGCTGGATAAATGATTTTCTCCAGATACATCGCATCGTCGCCAAAAGCCGCTTTTGCTTCTGATTTAGCCGATAAGAAATGCTGCTCAAGTTCGCTTTTGCTTGGTACTTTGCGAATCCCTTTGCCGCCGCCGCCTGCTGCCGCTTTCAACATCACCGGATAACCGATTTTATCAGCTAACTTTTCTGCTTCGGCTAATGTATTGATTGCTCCATCACTGCCGGGAATGACTGGGACTCCTGCGGCTTTCATTAATTGACGGGCGTGGATCTTGTTGCCCATCGCATCAATCGTTTTTTCAGTGGGTCCGATAAATTTAATGTTACACTCAGCACACATCGTTGCAAACAAACTATTTTCTGATAAAAAACCAAAACCTGGATGGATCGCCTCCGCATTTGTGACGATCGCTGCACTCAAAATTCCCTGCATATTCAAATAGGAATCGATTGAGCGCGCCGGACCGATACAAATCGCTTCATCTGCCATCTCAGTGTGGAGCGCTTCTTTGTCTGCCTCAGAATAAACCGCAACTGTCTGAATTCCTAATTCACGACAGGCACGGATGATTCGTACAGCAATCTCGCCGCGATTGGCGATTAATATTTTTGAAAACATCGACATCTATCCAATCATAAAAGTTAATTCTGCTTCGGCTACTTTTTTGCCATCGACATAAGCGATCCCTTTGCCGCAGCCAGCCGCTGAACGAACTTTTGTTAATTCTACTTCTAAAAGCAGTGTGTCTCCTGGAACAACTTTTTTGCGAAACTTCGCTTTATCGATCCCGCCAAAATATGCCGTTTTTCCTTTGAACTCATCCATTGATAATAAAGCGACGGCTCCGGCTTGCGCCATTGCTTCAACGATCAATACGCCAGGCATAACTGGTTCATGAGGAAAGTGCCCTTGGAAAAATGGTTCGTTGACAGAGACGTTTTTCTTTGCTGTGATGCTTTTTCCGGCTTCTAATTCTTCCACGCGATCAATCAACAACATTGGATAGCGATGCGGGATGATTTCTTTGATTTCTTCAATTGTTAACATTTTTTCCTCCTAATACCTGCTACTAATTTTTCTATAACTATATCAACCAATCCGAAATAGCGGTTGGCCGTATTCTACGACATCTTCATTTTCGACTAAAATCTCAGTAATCGTTCCGTCAAATTCACTGGTGATTTCGTTCAATAACTTCATCGCTTCGATGATACAAACTGTTTCACCTTGTTTGACCGGATCGCCGATTGATTTATAAGCCGCTTGTTCTGGCGATGGTTGCAAATAGACGATTCCTACGATTGGAGAAGTGATCACTTTTCCTTCCTCAACAACAGGTGCTGCTTCTTCTGAAACTGCTGGACTCGGTGCGGCTGGTGCGGCTACCGATTCCTGTACAGTTGCAGGTGCCATATGTTGACGACTCGTCTGATTTTTATTCATGTATAATTCAAAACTGCCTTCTTTCAAATCGAATTCAGTTAGACTCGAATCATCAAACTGATGCAGCAGTTCTTTGACTTCTTTGATTTCCATTTTTTAGTCCTCCCAGCGCTTCAAACAGATCACTGCGTTGTGACCGCCAAAACCTAGAGAATTACTTACAGCGTAATTGACTGGTGTTTCTTTCGCTTTATTCACAACAACATTTGCTTTGATTTCCGGATCTATTTCTTGGATATTGACGGTCGGTGGAATGAATTGATGCTGGATCGCCAATAATGACGCGATTGCTTCGACACCGCCGGCTCCACCCAATAAATGGCCCGTCAGTGATTTTGTACTGCTGACATAAGCATGTTCTGTCAGTGCTGACTCGATCGCCTTGCTTTCTGCTTTGTCATTTGCTTGAGTACTTGTGCCGTGCGCATTCACATAATCCACCTCAGCAGGGTCGATTCCGGCTTCTTTAACAGCTTCTTTGATCGCTCTTGCCGCGCCTTCTCCATCTGGCGAAGGTGCCGTCATATGATACGCATCACACGTAGCGCCATAACCTACGATTTCGCCAAGAATTTTTGCGCCGCGTTTTTGTGCGTGGTCTAGTGATTCTAAGACTAAGATCCCGGCACCTTCTCCCATGACAAAACCATTTCGTTCGGTATCAAATGGGATTGAAGCCCGTTCAGGATCTGTTGAAGTGCTCAGTGCAGTCAGCGAAGCAAAGCCTGAGATACCAATCTTATTGATACAAGACTCAGCTCCGCCGGCGATGATCACATCGGAGTAACCATGTTTGATATTGCGGAAAGCTTCACCGATCGAGTGTGTTCCACTAGCACAAGCTGTGACTGTGCTCGTACAAATGCCTTTTGCTCCAATCCGCAATGCGACATTCCCCGCCGCCATATTTACGATAGCTAAAGGCACAAACATCGGCGAGACACGACCTGGGCCTTTGGCGTCCATTTTCAAGACTTGATCTTGGATCGTGCCTAGGCCGCCAACGCCAGAGCCGATCATCACGCCAAAGCGTTCCATATCTTCTGCCGCAGTATCGATTCCGCTCATTTCTAATGCTTCAAGCGCCGAATAGATCGCATAAAGCGAATAAGTTTCCATTCGTTTCGTATCTTTTTTTATAAAATATTTTTCTAAAGGGAAATCTTTGACTTCTGCCGCCAGCGTGATACCTGTTTGGCTGGCATCAAAACGAGTGATGGGACCAAACCCATGATTTCCTTCTTTTAAATTCTTTAAAAATGTTTCTTCATCATTTCCGATCGGCGAGGCAACACCAAAGCCTGTAATTACGACACGATTCATATTTTTCCGTCCTTTCTTTACATGACCATTCCGCCATCAACATTCAATACTTGCCCTGTGATGTAACTGTTTTGTGCTAAAAATAACGCGGCACTTGCGACATCTGCCACACTGCCAAAACATTTCAGCGGAATTTGCCCTTCCATTTGTTCTTTAACTTTATCAGTTAGTCCATCTGTCATATCAGTTTTGATAAATCCCGGAGCGATCGCATTGCATGTGATCCCCCGCGGAGCGACTTCTCGTGCGACCGCTTTTGTAAAACCGATCACGCCGGCTTTACTTGCCGCATAATTACTTTGTCCGGCGTTTCCGATCAAACCTACGACACTAGAAAGATTGATGATCACACCTGCGCGTTTTTTCATCATCTTTTTTAGAACTTGCTGTGTCATGTTGAAGGTTCCCTTCAGATTGATATCCATGACAGCATCAAAATCTTCTGGTTTCATCCGCAACAGTAATTGATCTTTAGTGATCCCCGCATTGTTGATCAAGATATCGATCGAGCCGATAGACTCTTCACATTCCTTGATCATGTTTCCCGCTTCAGCAAACGAACTGATGTCGCCGCAAATACTGACACACTTTACGCCGAATGCTTCAATCGCTGCGATTTTTTCAGTAGAGATTGTTTTCCGGCCGTTCAATACGATATTTGCTCCCGCTCGCGCGAACGCTTGTGCTATCCCCCAGCCGATTCCGCGACTACTGCCGGTAATAAATACCGTTTTATTTGTTAATTCCATTCGGGCCCCCTGTTTCATAGTGAGAAATTTATTTTCCAAGAAAAATGCAGCTATCTTTATACGTATATTTTTTTAAGTAAAAAGCAGAACTAGCTTAAAAAGTGGATCGTCTCTGTTAGAGTTTTGCTATCTTCTACTCGGCTAGTTGTTAACGAGCGATCAATTTTTTTAATGAAACCGCTAAGTGTTTTCCCTGGACCAATCTCGACGATTTGCGAGATCCCTAATTCTTTCAATGTTTCAATACTGTCACTAAAACGAACTGGCGACATGACTTGTTTAGTCAATAACTCGATAATCTCAGCTTGCGGCATGATTTTAGCTGTGGTATTAGAGATTACCGGGATCTGCATTTTTTCAAATGCAATCGTCTGCAAGACTTCATTCAATCGTCTGCTTGCCGGCTCTAATAAAGCTGTGTGGAATGGTCCGCTGACATTTAAAGGAATCAGCCGTTTTGTTCCAGCGGCTTGTAATAATTCGACTGCCTTTTCAACAGCTGCCGCTTCGCCGCCGATCACGATTTGCTGCGGTGTATTATAATTGGCTGGTGAAACGATTCCAAGCACCGAAGCTTGTTTGCAACAATCTTCGATCACGTCTGCGGCTGTGTTCAGCACTGCGACCATTTTTCCGCTGCCAGTCGGCGCTGCTTCACTCATAAACTGACCGCGTTTATGAACCAGCTGGACCGCCTCGCCAAATGTTAGTGCGCCAGAAGCGACCAACGCGGTGTACTCGCCTAAACTCAACCCCGCTACGACATCTGCTTGATGACCGTTAGCCGTTAAGACTCGTAAAAAAGCAGTACTGACTGTTAAAATTGCCGGTTGGGTATATTTTGTTTCATTAAGTTGGTCATTTTCTGTGAAACACAAATCTTCCATCGAAAAACCAAGCAAATCACTGGCTTCTTCAAATGTTTCTTTCACGATTTTTTCTTGCTGGTACAACTCTTTGCCCATTCCGCTATACTGAGTGCCCTGTCCGCTGAACAAGAATGCTGTTTTCATGATTGTCTCCTAATAGCAGGAAAGGCCAGGCCTCACGCCTAGCCTTTTCCCGAAATTTTATTAATTAAGCGTTTTGTTTCTCAACATATTCAACTAAATCTTTCACAGTTGTGATGCCGTCTTCTGTTTCGATTTTCACATCAAATTCGTCTTCGATCTCGTTGATGATTTGGAATAGATCTAAGCTGTCTGCTTCAAGATCTTCTTGGATGTTAGTTTCCAATTTCACTTCTTCTTTTTCTACTCCTAATTCTTCTACAATAATGTCTTGGATTTTTTCGAATGTCATAAGTTGGTTCCTCCGATAATTTTAAGTTTTAATTTTATATTTTTAACAAACTTATAGCTGGATCAGCAGGTTGCCCCAAGCTAAACCGCCGCCATAGCCTGTCAATACTATTTTTTGTCCCCCATTTAAAGATAAACGATTCGTTTCAACGAGTTCATCCAATAAAATTGGGATACTCGCCGCTGAGGTGTTCCCATACTTCATTAAATTCATCGGGAATTTTTCAATCGGCTCGCCCATTTTACGAGCGATTTTTTCAATGATTCGCTTATTTGCCTGATGCAGCAGATAATAATCAACTGACTCATCACAAACAAATTCTTTCAAACTTTTCGTTACGTCATTCAAGGCGAAATTCCAGATACCGCGGCCGTCCATTGCTAAAGCCGTGTCGGTCTCTGATTCTTCATGGAAGATATTTTTATTGGCACGAAAACCGGCAGTCAACGCCTTGGCTTGTTTACCATCTGCTCGCAACATTTGCTTTATAATAGAAGGTTCTTCACCCGCTTCTAGTAAAACACCTGCTGCGCCATCTCCGAAAAGGACAGCTGACGAGCGATCATGCCAATCCAACAGCTTTGAAGTCTTCTCGCCGCCGATCACGATGCCCCGCTGCATTCCGCCGCGGATAAAGTTTTCAGCCGTCGCTAACGCATAAACAAATCCTGCACAGGCAGCTGCTACGTCAAACGCCATCGCTTGTTCTGCACCAATCTGTCCTTGGACCTGGCAGGCGACCGATGGTGAAGTATAATCAGGCGACATCGTAGCTACGATAATGAAATCTAAACTCATAGGATCAATCGCCGCTTTTTCCACCAATTTTTTCGCGACTTGCCCACACATATCTGAAGTGTTTTCGCCTTCTGCGATATGGCGTTGTTCAATGCCCGTCCGTGATTGGATCCATTCATCTGAAGTATCCATCCACTCAGTCAAGTCATCATTTGTCACGACTTTTTGCGGCAAGTAACGGGCTGTCGCGATTATTTTCCCAAAACTCCTACTCATTTGATCCCCTCTAAGTAGCTATATAGATTCACTAGCGCTTTAAGAAAGACCTCTTGTTCCTCCGCATTCAAATCTTTGATGGCACTTTTGACCATTTCATGATGAAAATGCTGATGGATCCGAAAGACTAGCCGGCCTTTTTTGGTCAAACCTAATTTGACTACGCGCCGGTCATCTTCACTGCGGATCCGTTCGACATAGCCTTTTTTCACTAGTCGGTTGATCGATGTCGTGAGTGTTCCGACGGTCACTAGCAATTCTCTAGCCACTTCAGTCGTCGTCTTCTTCTTGTACATCCCGATTGCATCAATGGTATGCATTTCTGTAATCGTTAAATCGCTGAATTGTGATTTCTTTAGTTCGTTTTCTTCAATCGATAAAACATCGTTGAAAATTGAAACCAAATAGGTATTTAATTCTTCCCAGTTTTTTTCCATGTCATCACCTAATTAGTTTGATTATCAAATCATTTGATGTTCAAACTATATCTTATTTTTTTTATGAATGCAACAATATTTTTTCAATTAACTAAAAAATAATGCTTATCATTGAATCCATTTGATCTATTCTACTATAAAATTACTTTGGTAATCAAATGAATTTTTCGATAAAAAAAGAAGCGGCAAGCCGCTTCTTAAACATTCCGATGCATCGGAATCGTATTATTATTTGGATGGACCAATAAATATTGGATCACATCGATGTTGCTAGCTTGGAACGATGCCGCGCTAGCTTGCAAATAAAGATCCCACATCCGATAAAATGCTTCGTCTTTTTGTTCGATAACTTTATCTGCTACTTGATGGAAATTCTTTGTCCAATGTTCTAAAGTATACTGATAATCACGGCGCAGACTTTCTAAATCAAGCAACTGCAGATCATTTTCGGTAATGTGTTCGACTAGCTCTGTCACACCAGGAATGTAGCCGCCAGGGAAAATGTATTGATTGATCCAAGCATTTTTCGCGCCGCCTTGTTGTCGGCTGATACCATGGATCAATGCCGTTCCGTTCGGTGCCAAATGTTGACCGATCACGTTGAAGTATTCTTGCAGATTTTCGCCGCCCACATGTTCAAACATCCCGACACTTGTGATGTGATCAAACGTTCCTTTTAAATCACGATAGTCCAGCAATTCAACAGAAACGGTTTCTTCCAAATGTTCATTTTCAATAATTGCTTGGATGTGTTGGTATTGTTCTTCGCTTAAAGTAATCCCTTTAGCTTTTACATTGTATTCTTTTGCCGCAGTCAGGATCAAGGTTCCCCAGCCGCAACCGATGTCTAATAATGTCTCATTTGGTTGAATGAATAATTTATCCAAAATATGATGGACTTTATTGATCTGCGCTTGTTCTAACGTATCTTCTGGTGTTTCAAAATATGCACAAGAATAAGTCAGCGTGCGATCCAACCACATTTCATAAAAATCATTGCCTAAATCATAGTGGCTATGAATGTCATGAGCTGATTGTTTTTTAGTATGTTTTTCTTTTGGCATCCATTTTTTGAAATTCGTATTATGGAAAAAACCATTTGCTTGGTTGTAAACATCGTAAATCAACGCTTGCAGATTTCCTTCAATCTCGATTTTCTTTTCCATATATGCTTCCCCAAGTGCCAGCGAAGCATTGCTGATCAATTCCTTTACAGGAATTTTTTCGTTGAAAATGATTTTGAAGATGACGTCACCTTCAGTGTTGCCGTATTCTTTAGTAGAACCATCCCAAAAAGTCACTTGTGTTTTTTGCGAAAAAGATGGTTTGAATAATTGATTGTACACTTCTTTATCTAACATAGCATTGCCTCCTTATTATATCTTCTGACTAAAAGCCAATAAATTCAAAAGATTTGCATTGGTTTTTTCAGAAAAAGGAGATTGTTCTCATGAAAATATAATCAAAAATCATATGAAACCCTTTTAGTTTAAAAAGAGTACAAAAAAAACGGGTCGCCCCGTTTTATTGAATCAAATCATAAATTTCCATTGCAACGATGTCAATGTTATCAAATTGATAAGATTGTTTGCTGTCGCTTTCTGTCAGCTCAAATGTTTCTGTCGTATTATCATAAGTTACAGTACATTTTTCTACGCCTTCTTTTTCAAAACGACGCAATTGTACTTCATTATCAGTCGATTCAGTCATTGCTTCTAAGCGTTTAATAATGGCAACTAATTGTGAATGTTTCATCTAGGTGCCCCCCTTCTTCTCAATTCTGTCTTATTGTATCAAATCCGCTCGTATCTTGCATTGATTTTCATCAATTAATTTATGATTTTTTTACTAAATCTAACTTAAGGTTATGACCACCATAATTTAATCAATGCTTGCGTCCCATCATTTTCAAACCCTTGATCCGCTAAGCGTTCATAGAGTTCTGCAGCCAGCTTTGTCGCAGGCAGCTCAAGTTGCAGTTTTTCTGCCTCATCTAGCGCTATTTTCAGATCCTTGATAAAGTGTTTAACAAAAAAGCCCGGTGAGTAATCTTCTTTTAAAATTCGTGGAGCATAATTTGCCATCGACCAATTTTGAGCTGCACCACCAGACAATGTGTCTAAAACTTTAGGGACATCTAAATTAGCTGCTTTGGCATAAACTAACATCTCAGTCATTCCAGTCATCGTTCCGGCGATCATGATTTGATTGGCCATCTTCGTATGTTGACCTGCACCCGCTGGACCTTGCAGTGAATAACTTTTCCCCATGATCTCAAATAATGGAATCACTTGGTCATATGTTGCTTGATCTCCACCGACCATAATTGTCAAAGTTCCATTTTGCGCGCCTAAGTCACCACCAGAAACGGGTGCATCCAATGCCGCCGCGCCGTTTGCTTTTGCTGTTTGATAAATTTTTTCTGCCAAAGTCGGTGTTGAAGTCGTCAAGTCGACCAACAATTTCCCCGTAACAGCTGCGGAAAAGATTCCGTTTGTTCCATAATAGATTTCTTCAACATCGCTAGGGTAGCCCACCATTGAAAAAATGATCTCGCTGGCTGCCGCAACGTCCGCCGGTGTTCCCTGCCAAGTCGCGCCATTTGCTACTAGCTCATCTGTTTTGCTTTTCGTACGATTGTATACCGCAACGTCATGACCTGCGGCTAAAAAATGCTTGACGATCGATTTTCCCATCACGCCTGTACCGATAAATCCTATTTTCATATTGATTTCCCTCCAAATAAAAATAATCCATCTCCAGTATACATGAAGAGATGGATTTCAGCTTTATTTATCTTCGCCGTTTCTAAGCGAATTGATCCGAACACGCATTTTCCGAACGGTTCGAGCAGGTATTTTTTCTTCACTGTGGTTCTCGCCATAGTAAACGATCATTTCTTGATAGAATTTAAATATTTCACTGCCGAATCGTTCAGCAGAGATTTCGATCAGTTTATTTTGTCGAACTTGCGGATCTAATGGAATCTGCCGTTGCGCGTAACGAATAAAACTATCACTGAAGTCCGAATCATGTTCAAAAGTGACCCCTAAAGATTCATCGTCCAACAACTGATTCAAATAATCATTTCCTTCAACGATACATTGTGTTCCTGAAGCGATTGCTTCCGCATAGGTCAATCCTTGTGTTTCCGAGGTCGAGGCACTGACAAAATAATCTGCTGCGTGATAATAATACGCGACATCCTCATGATCCACCTCGCCGGTAAACTGGACATAGTCTTCGATCCCTAATTCATGCGTCAACTCTTCTAAATCTTCGCGATACGGTCCTTTACCGACGATTACAAGCCGAGCCGCAGGATAACTCATTAGAATTTCTGGAAATTGCTGCACGATGACATGGATATTTTTTTCATAAGAAAGACGGCTCAATGATAGAATCATCAATTCATCCGGCTGAATCCCTAGTTTTTCTCTAACACGTTCCGTATCTTCTTTCGTGATATCCGGACGAATAAAATGCGCGACTTCAATCCCGGTCGGAATGATCCGCATGGGAACGTCGACTTCATACCGTTGCAATGTATCGACGACTCGCTTGCTTGGGCAAACGACGCCCGTTGAATGGTTGACGAACATTTTGATGAAATGTTTGACATGGGCAGGTCTGACGACTTTGCCATTGGCAATATAATGAAGATAATCCTCATACATCGTGTGATACGTGTGGACGACTGGGATCCGCAAACGATTGGCGACCATCTTGCCTAAAAAACCGGCACCAAATTCTGTATGAGTATGAATAAGTTCTAATTCTAATTCTTTTGCGATCCGATAAGCAAACCAGATCCCCCGCACGACGATCCGCCGATCCGTGAAAGACACGAAAGGAACACTAGGCATCCGCACGATGTCTTTTTCAAATTCATCGGCATCTGGATCTGTCGTCGTAAAGATATAAACTTCGTGACCTTGTTTTTCGAGTTCATTTTTTAATGTTCTAATTGACGTTGCTACCCCGCTGACTTGGGGGAAATAGGTATCTGTAAAAAAGCCGATCCGCACGTCTATTCCTCCAAACTATTTCGTGACTTTTGCATAGATTTGATGATCATAAGGCCGTTCTAAAACTTCTTGATAAACAGCTTTTAATTCTGCACCAATTTGTGTGATACTTTTTTCTTGCGCTGTTTTAAAACCAGCCATCGAAAGATTTGGCAATTGATGTTCAACTAATTGACGAATCAATTGTTCAAACTCCTGATTGTCATTTCCCATGTAACAATTCATCCGATCGTTCAACCAACCATCATAGACTGGAATATCTCTCAGTAAGACTTGCTGCTGACTAGCTAACGCTTCCAAAACAACGATTCCTTCTGTCTCCTCATAGGAAGGAAAGAAAAATAAATCCGCTCCAGAATATGCGCCTTCGATCAAATCACCGTTGATATAACCAGGGAAAATAACATTTTTTGGATGATCTTTTTTCACCACTCGTCGGACAGCCGCTGGAATCGAGAGCATCGGTACATCTCCAAACCAAATAAACGTGTATTCAGGCATTTTTTTAGCAATTTCAACAAAATCTAAGATTCCTTTGCGTTCAAAAAACAGTCCGACACAAATCACGACTTTTTGAGTTTCTGATAAATGAAAATACTTCCGAAAAGCCGCTTCTTTTTTTTCATCAGGATAATATTTTTTTAGATCGATGCCATTTGAAATCGCTGAGATTGGCTGTGTTAAGCCGTAACTGCGCAATAATTTCTTTGAATACGGCGTCGGTGTGATCAAGTGGTCTGCTTCTTGGTACAATGCGACTAGCCATTTTTTCACTAAAGGAGCCAACTGGTTCGAGCCGATAAATGAATTGCGAAAATCTTCTTCAGTAGAATGCGCATGAAAAACGACTTTTTTCCCAAGTTTTTTCGCTCGTTTAACCATCTGCAAACTTTTTGGTCCATAAGTATTAATATGCAACAGATCATAATCTGTTGCTTTCGGATCAAGCGTATAATCAATTCCCATAGAAGCTAGGGCCCGCTTTTGATGACTCAAAGCACGACCAATGCCAGATTTCCCAATAATATTCTGACCTTCAAAATAAAGTAATATTTTCATGTAATGCCTCCTTAAAAGCAAATTAATTATATCATAAGCATTTGAGCTTTATCTCAACCTATAGTCTGATTTTAACTTGAAAATATCACTTTCAGCCACTTTACTGATTACACAAAAAAACCGTTGCCTATTTCAGGCAACGGATTAAGCTTTTGATTTATTTTACGTATTGCTTAACTAGCTCTTCGACTTCTTCCATCGTATCGCATTCTTTCAACGCTTTTTCAGCTAATTCAGCCATGTCAGTCGTTGATAGACGTTTCATCAAGCTGCGCGTTCTAAGAACAGATGTCGCACTCATTGAGAACTCATCTAATCCCATACCCATTAATAACGGAACAGCGGTTTGATCGCCGGCCATTTCGCCACACATACCTGCCCATTTGCCTTCAGCATGCGCTGCATCGATCACGTTTTTGATCAAACGTAGAATTGATGGGTTATATGGTTGGTATAAGTATGAAACGCGTTCATTCATCCGGTCAGCTGCCATTGTGTATTGGATTAAATCGTTTGTTCCAATACTGAAGAAATCTACTTCTTTAGCGAACTTGTCAGCTAAAACAGCTGCAGCAGGAATTTCGATCATGATGCCGACTTGGATCGTGTCAGAAACTTTCACGCCTTCTTTAACAAGTTTTTCTTTTTCTTCAATGAACAATTTCTTCGCTGCACGGAATTCTTTTAATGTTGCGACCATTGGGAACATGATGCGTAAGTTTCCGTGAACAGAAGCACGTAATAATGCACGTAATTGTGTACGGAACATATCATCACCTAGTTCAGATAAACTGATCCGCAATGCACGATAACCCAAGAACGGATTCATTTCGTGAGGTAACGTTAAGTAAGGTAATTCTTTGTCTCCGCCGATATCCATTGTACGAACAACGACCGGTTTGTCGCCCATGCCTTCTAAAACGGCTTTGTAAGCTTCAAATTGATCATCTTCAGTTGGGAAATCAGAAGAATCCATGTATAGAAATTCTGTACGATACAAACCGATTGCTTCAGCGCCATTGTTATGAACGCCTTCAAGGTCTTTTGGTGTACCGATATTAGCTGCTAATTCAAAATGCTTGCCATCTGCAGTAATCGTTTCAGCATCTTTCAGCTTGTCCCATTCTGCTTTTTGGGTCGCATAAACTTCGCCGGCTTTTTTGTATTCAGCTGCTTGTTCGTCCGTTGGGTTCACGATCGTTTCGCCAGTGATCCCGTTAACAGCAAGCAACACACCGTCTTTAGCTTTAGCAGTGATTTCTTTTGTCCCAACGATTGCTGGAATCTCTAATGAACGAGCCATGATCGCTGAGTGAGATGTCCGTCCGCCGATATCAGTAACAAAAGCTTTTACAAAGTTTTTATCTAATTGTGCTGTATCACTTGGCGTTAAGTCATGTGCGACAACGACAACTTCTTCGTCGATCATTGACGGATCTGGTAATGTTACACCTAGCAAATGTGCCATTACACGTTTTGTAACATCACGGATATCTGCCGCACGTTCTTGCATATAAGCGTTATCATCCATCGCCTCGAACATGCCGATATACATATCAGTTACTTCTTTAAGCGAACTTTCAGCGTTCACTTTATTATCTTGAATGTGTTGTTTGATTTGACCAATCATTTCTGGATCTGAAAGAACCATTAAATGAGCATCAAAAACTTGTGCTTCTTCTTCACCTAAGCTCTTTGCTGCTTTATCCCGAATTTTTTCTAATTCAGCAGAAGAAGCTGCCAAAGCGTCGTCTAAACGCTTTTCTTCGGCAGCAATATCTTCTACATTATTTTGTTTGAAAGATAAATCCGGTTGTACTAGCAGATAAGCTTTTGCAACAGCAACGCCATCGCTTGCGGCAATACCTTTTAGTAATTCAACCATTATTCGGATAATCCTTCCTTTTTCATCGTTTCTACGATTGCTTCGATTGCTTCTTTTTCGTCAGCGCCTTCAGCAGTAATAGTAACATCAGAACCTTGGCCAACACCTAGAGACATGACTCCCATGATTGATTTAAGGTTAACTGATTTTCCTTTATACTCTAAGTTGATATCAGAGTTAAATTTGCTTGCAGCTTGCACTAATAAAGTTGCAGGACGTGCATGAATCCCTGTTTCTGCTACTACGTGAAAATCTTTTTTTTCCATATTGACCGTTCTCCTTTGTAAAAACAAATGTTTTTTTATGTTAGGGCCTCCATGATACTATCCATCATTTTAAGCCCTTCATTTCCTTAGATTACCATTTTTTGGCGGTGGATACAACCAATTTTAATTGATTTATTCTAGTGAAATGTATCCCCTTTCTTAAAATACTCGCTTCAATCGGCCAATTTCCCTATTTCTCGTGTTTTCATATATATTCCATAACAAACTTATGGCTAAAAGCGGAACTGCATCATTTTTTTAGCACTCTGATAGATCGATTGCTAAAATTTTGAGCAAACTGTTTGCTTTTATCAAAAATCACGCTATAATTGTTTCAAGGTCAGCAATGGTCAAAGAACTGATCAGCGTATCTTTTTACTAGATTCGCTTACTCGATGTACAATGGAAGAAACAATCAACTATTGAAAGGGTGAAAACAATGCTTTGCCAAAATTGTCAAGAAAATGAAGCAACTATTCATTTATATGCAAATGTCAATGGTCAACGAAAGCAGTTGGACTATTGTCAAAGTTGTTATCAAAAATTAAAGAATCAAGCTGGAGGTGCTCCGCAAATGGCAGGAAATGATCCATTTGGTTTTGGAAGTTTAGATGATTTGTTCCGCTCAATGTCTCAACAAATGCAACAACGACAAGGCGCCGCAGATCAAACACCGCCAACTCAATTTGGTGGTGGAAATGGTATGAATAATCAACCTCCCCGTAATAATGGTGGCGGACTATTAGATGAATACGGAATCAATATCACAGGTCAAGCGCGCGAAGGAAACATTGACCCAGTTGTCGGACGAGATGAAGAGATCCAACGTGTGATCGAAATATTGAATCGCCGGACAAAAAACAATCCAGTTCTGATTGGCGAACCTGGTGTCGGTAAAACAGCCGTCGTTGAAGGGTTAGCTCAAAAGATCGTAAACGGCGATGTTCCGCAAAAATTAATGGATAAAGAAGTCATTCGTTTAGACGTTGCTTCTTTAGTACAAGGCACAGGGATCCGCGGACAATTTGAAGAACGGATGCAAAAATTAATCGAAGAGATTCGTCAGGCTGAAAATATCATTCTCTTTATTGATGAAGTTCATGAGATCGTTGGTGCTGGTGCAGCCGGAGATGGCAACATGGATGCCGGCAACCTTTTGAAACCAGCCCTAGCACGTGGCGAATTACAAATGGTCGGTGCTACGACGTTAAATGAATACCGAATCATTGAAAAAGATGCGGCTTTAGAACGCCGGATGCAGCCAGTTCGTGTCGAAGAACCTTCTGTTCAAGAAACGATCGAGATTTTAAAAGGTCTGCAACCGCGTTACGAAGATTACCATCATGTAAAATATACAGACGTTGCGATCAAAGCAGCTGCTGAACTATCCAATCGTTACATCCAAGATCGATTCTTACCTGATAAAGCGATCGACTTGTTAGATGAGTCTGGTTCTAAGAAAAACTTGACGATCCAAATCGTTGATCCAAAAACGATCGAGAAAAAATTAACGGAAGCAGAACAGCAAAAATCGCAAGCTTCTCAAGAAGAAGATTTTGAAAAAGCTGCTTACTACCGCGATCAAATCAATAAACTGCAAAAAATGAAAGAACGCCAATTAACGGATGAAGAAACACCCGTCATCACTGAAAAAGATATGGAAAAAATCGTTGAAAAACGGACTGGGATCCCGGTTGGCGAACTGAAAGAAAAAGAACAAACACAATTGAAAAATCTAGCTGATGATCTAAAACAACACGTTATCGGCCAAGATGAAGCTGTTGATAAAGTCGCTAAAGCGATCCGTCGTAATCGTGTCGGTTTAAACAAAAAGAATCGGCCAATCGGTTCATTTCTATTTGTCGGACCAACGGGTGTCGGTAAAACTGAATTAGCCCGTCAATTGGCTGAAGAATTATTCGGCTCAAGTGAATCGATGATTCGTTTTGATATGAGTGAATATATGGAAAAACATAGTGTCTCTAAATTGATCGGTTCACCTCCTGGTTATGTAGGTTATGAAGAAGCCGGACAATTGACTGAACAAGTTCGTCGTCATCCATACAGTTTGATTTTATTGGATGAAATTGAAAAAGCTCATCCAGATGTTTTGCATATGTTCTTGCAAATCCTTGATGATGGCCGTTTGACGGATTCACAAGGTCGGACCGTCAGCTTCAAAGATACGATTATTATTATGACCAGCAATGCTGGAACGGGTAAAATCGAAGCCAATGTTGGTTTTGGCGCAGCACGAGATGGCGTTACCCACTCTGTCTTAGGACAATTAAAAGATTTCTTTGCCCCAGAATTCTTGAACCGTTTTGATGGAATCATCGAATTCAGTTCATTATCAAAAGAAAACTTGATGAAGATCGTTTCCTTAATGTTAAATGATGTGAATGATATGTTGGCAGCACAAAAGCTTAACATTGATGTACCTGATAACGTCAAAGAAAAACTAGTCGATCTTGGCTATGATCCTGCGATGGGCGCTCGTCCACTGCGTCGGACAATCCAAGAAAACATTGAAGATGGAATTGCTGAATTTTACTTAGATCACCCAACAATTACTGATCTGAAGGCAAAACTTGATAAAGAAGACCATATTATCATTACGTCAAGACCAGAACGTTTGGCCAAAGAAGACAAAAAGTAATGGCTAGGCTCAAGGGACTGCGACAAAACTGTCACGGTCCCTTTTCTTAGCAAAAACTTTATTTTTCCTCATTTAATTGAGCATTCCTCTTCTTTTTTATTAATCTTTCTTATATAATTACATTACAAATTTAAGACCCAGAAAGTAGGTGTTTCGGAATGAAACTTATCAACGTCACGAATAGTCATTCAAAAATGGTTTACCAGCAGTTAGAGAACACAGATGCTAATATGATAAAAGTCTATACGATAGGAAATACGACCGTCATTTATACTGATGCCTACAAACATGCAGAGATCGTTTTGAAAAACAGCAAACGAAACATCCAGCCATCAGAAATCGATTTTGTACATAAATATTTCAAAAGAAAACTAGATCAAGGCGCTTATGATTTCGCAAATATCTCTTACTTAGAATCTCCCGGTCTGATTGAAATGTCGATCACTAAAAAATAGTTGAGGCTAGCCTCAACTATTTTTTTTGCTTTATTTATCAACTTACACCTAACAAACAACATGCTGTCATTCATTTCAGTTCATTAAAATAACCCCTTCTCCATCAATTTCTGATAGAAAAGAGGTTCAAATTTTTTCAAATAAATTCGAAATTCAATATCCGAAAAGTTTCGATAGATTAAATTTCTTACATCAAACTCTTCAACTCAACTTCTGGATACTTGTCCGCAAACCAACGCATTGCAAATTGATTTTCAAATAGGAACAACGGTTGATCAAAGCGGTCTTTGGCCAAAATATTTCGGCTTGAACTCATCCGTTCGTCCAATTGTTCAGGATCGATCCAGCGAGCGATCTTGTTGCCCATTGGAGTCATCACAACTTCGGCATTGTATTCGTTCAACATCCGGTGTTGGAAAACTTCAAACTGCAACTGACCTACAGCACCAATGATGTATTCATCCGTCAAATAAGTTTTATACAATTGGATCGCACCTTCTTGCACCAATTGATAAATGCCTTTATGGAAAGATTTTTGTTTCATCACATTTTTCGCAGTAACTTTCATGAACAATTCTGGTGTAAATGAAGGCAATTCTTCATAGGCGACTTTTAGTTTTCCTTCATATAAAGTATCGCCGATTTGATAATTACCAGTATCATAGACACCAATGATGTCACCGGCGACAGCTTCTTCGACATTTTCACGCGTATCCGCCATAAATTGGGTAACATTGCTTAATTTCATTTTCTTGCCAGTCCGTCCCAGCGTGATGTCCATTCCCCGTTCAAACGTTCCTGAACATACACGGACAAACGCGATCCGATCACGATGATTTGGATTCATATTTGCTTGGATCTTAAAGACAAAACCTGAAAATTCCTCTTCATAAGGTGAGATTGGTTCGTCCTCTTCTGTTTTATGCGCATGCGGTTTTGGTGCTAGATCAACAAACGTTTCTAAAAATGTTTCGACTCCAAAATTCGTCAACGCTGAGCCGAAGAAGACAGGTGTTTGATCACCGCGTTCGATTTTTTCAAGATCAAATTGATCACCGGCTTCACGCACCAATTCAACTTCGCCTAAAACATCTTCATAAATCGATTGTTCTTTCAAAGGATGAGCTCCAGAGATTTCACCATTCGTTAATTTTACAAATCGTTCGCCTTCATAGCGTTCTGGGCGATAAAATTCAATCCGTTCATTGTGAATATCATAGATCCCTTCCAAACCTTTTCCCATGCCGATCGGCCAGTTCATCGGATAAGATTCGATATCTAATAGTTCTTCTAATTCTTCCAGCAATTCTAACGGCTCACGGCCATCGCGGTCAAGTTTATTGATAAAAGTAAAAATTGGGATTCCCCGGCGTTTGACAACTTGGAAAAGTTTTTTTGTTTGAGCTTCGATCCCTTTGGCGCTATCGATCACCATCACCGCGCTGTCGACCGCCATCAATGTACGATAGGTATCTTCAGAAAAATCCTCATGTCCGGGTGTATCCAAAATGTTTACCCGTTTGCCGTCAAAATCAAATTGCATCACCGAACTAGTTACTGAGATTCCCCGTTGCTTCTCAATATCCATCCAGTCAGATTTTGCAAAATTCCCGGTCTTCTTGCCTTTGACCGTTCCTGCTTGACGGATTGCTCCGCCGAATAATAATAATTGTTCAGTGATCGTCGTTTTACCAGCATCCGGATGGGAAATAATCGCAAAGGTTCGACGGCTGTCCACTTGTTGTTTCAAATTAGGATTGTTCATTCTATTGCTCCATTCATTTATCTAAATATCTAAAAATTTCAACCCAATCAGTATAGCATGGATTTTGCTTTGTTGGAAAGTTGAAACGTTCTGACAATAAGAGAGTTTCTTCTAAAAAATTTTTGATTGTCTTGATTTGCTGGATGAACTAGATCAGTAGCATAAACTCATCGGTCATTTCAACTTTCCATAAACGTTTGTAAAAACCAGCAAAAAGAAAACACTCTGCAAAGCAGAATGTTTTCTTTTGCTCAATTAACGACGCGGTTCATCGTCTTCAAAATCTTTCGTGAAGAAACGACGCTCTTCTTCCGGCTCAACATTTTCATGTTCTTCTGGATGAAAAATTGCACGTAACGTCAAGACACGCGAGCCTTCCATTTCTTCAGAGATCAAGGTCAGATCTTCCACATCAAAGGAAAGTTTTTCCCCTTCATCTGGGATCGTCCCTAAAGCAGTGATCAAATAACCAGCCATCGTATCGACATCACTCATGTGCAGATTCAAGTCGAACTCTTCATTGAATTCATCAATCAGCATCTTTCCGTTGATCAAGTATTCATTGTCTCCGACTTTTTCATAAAGCTTCTCTACTTCATCAGATTCGTCATCGATTTCTCCTACGATTTCTTCTAATAAGTCTTCTAAAGTGACTAAACCAACCATCCCACCATATTCATCAAGCAGAATCGACATTTGATTTTGAGTCTTCTTCAACTCATAAAGCAAGTCATCAATAAAAATCGTTTCTGGTACAAATAATGGTTCTTGCAAAATCTTTCGTAAATCAACATTTTCAAAACCAAATTGACGAGCGGCTTTCAATAATGTCTTTGTATGCAAGACCCCTATGATTTTATCTTTGTCCTCATTATAGACTGGAATCCTTGAATAGCTTTCGCTCAAGATCTCATCAATATTTTCTAATACGGAATCATTGATGTCGATCATGAAAGAATCTGTCCGCGGTACCATTACTTCTCGAGCAACTTTCGTATCTAACGAGAAAACACCTTGCAGCATCTCGATTTCTTCGTTGTCCAATACGCCTTCATTTTCTAACATATATCGCATTTCGTCACGGGTCATCTTCGTGTCTTCGTCATCAAACGTCATCGGTGTGATTTTAGCCAATGTGTTGGTTGAAGCCGTCAATAACCAAACGAAAGGTCTTGTAATCATTCCTAATTTACGAACAATGCCTGAAGTAAGTTGTGCCACTTCCTCGGTTTTGTTCATAGCAATTCGTTTGGGATATAATTCTCCAAATACAATTGAAACATAGGTCAATAAAAGCATGACGATCGCCGCAGCAATTGTTCGTGCAGCTGCTCCTCCGCCTAATAAAGGTGCTAAACGAGTAGACAAACTATCCGCCAAAGAAGCCCCTGACAAGATATTGACTAACGTGATCCCAACTTGAATCGTTGACAAGAAATTATTCGGGTTTTGAATAACCTCCAGTAATTTTTTCGATTTCAAATTGCCTTCTTCTGCTTTTTGTTCCACTCGGTTCTTATTAATCGATACCACCGCGATTTCAGCCGCAGCTAAAAATCCGTTGATTAACGTTAATATTACTAATAGACCTAGTTGTAAAATTAACGACTGACTATCGGGGTCAGCATTCATAATTGCATTCGCTCCTTAATTTAAAGTGTAAAAAAAGTGGCACAAGGCCACAGTAAAATCGTATCACATCACCTGTTTTAATGCAATCTTTTACAAGCGAAGAGCCACTAACTAATGTAAAAACTCTTGCTCTCGTTCCTCTTGCTTGCTGTGCTTGACTATTTTCACGACAAAAACGACTACTGTCCTTAAAATCGCATAGACTGGAACACCTAAAAAGACTCCTAAAACTCCAGAAAGCTTGCCGGCAACTAATAAAATTAAAATGATCGTTAACGGATGGATATTCAATGTTTTCCCGATCACATTTGGATAGATCACATTGCCGTCGACTTGTTGAACGATCAAGACGATCAAGATACATAATAACGCTTTGTAAGGCGAATCAAAAAAGGTATAAACTAACGCCGGTGCTAGCCCTAAATAAGGTCCTAAGTAAGGAATCAAATTCGTCAAGCCGGCGATCATGCCAAATAAAAAGGCATAGTCTACGTCAATCAGCAAATAACCTAAAAAGGTAAACGTTCCAACAAACAAACATTCGATCGCTTGTCCACTGATATAATCGGACAATGTTTTATTTAATTGCTGCAAGAGTCCTTTGATGTTCCCCCGCTGGTTTTCTGGAAAAAGCCGTTCGATATTCGGAACAAGTTTTTCGCCGTCTTTCAACATATAAAACAAAATGAACGGGACGGTGACCAGCAACAATACTACGGTCGTGATCTTTCCGATGATAGAACCTAACCCATTTGTCATTCCAGTCAATGATTGCTGGATGATGCTGCCGGCTGAAACATCCAGATTGCTGATATATTTATCAACATCCAATTCTTTAAAAATTGGGAACCGAGTCGCGTTATCTGCTAGTTCTTGCAGCCAGTTTTGCATGTTATTGACAAAACTCGGGATATTCTTAGCCAATGAAACTAGCTGCTCCACTAAATTGGGAATAACACTCAAGAAAATCAAGACGATCATCCCGATCAGCAAAACAAAGATCAACGCAATCGCAACTAAACGTTTGACTCCTAATTTCGCCAATAGATTCACTAATGGATTTAATAAATAGTACAAAAAGCCCGCAATTAAAATCGGCGCAAATAACGTGGTGAAAAATGTCCCAATCGGCTGAAAGACAAAATCGATTTTTGATGAAACCAAAATCACTGTTGCGATGATCAATATCTCAACTGACCAAAACATTAATTTTGAATTTTTTATTTTTTCAAACATCCATCTACTCCTTTTTTCAGTTTTAGTTTATAGTATACATCATGTAGTGCAAAATCTGCTTGAAGAAGGTGTCATTATGAAAATTTTAATCACTAAGGATACGATGAGCGAGATCTACCTTGATGCTGTCCGTATTCGACAAAAAGTTTTTGTGCAAGAACAAGGTGTGCCCGCCAGTTTAGAGATCGATAAAAACGAAGCCTACTCTGTTCATTTTGTTCTTTATGTTGATAAAAAACCAGCTGCGACTGTTCGGCTGCTGCCGTTAGATGATCAAACATTCAAACTGCAGCGGATGGCGGTTTTAAAAGAATACCGCGGTAAAAAATTAGGGGCTGCGATCATTGCAGAAGCAGAAACTTTTGCTCGGCAACAAAAATTTACAAACATCGAGTTAGGTGCACAGCTGCCTGCCGAAAAATTTTATCAAAAGTTGGGCTATACTACTTATGGCGAGATTTTTCAAGATGCTGAGATCGACCACGTCCATATGAAAAAAGAGCTATAATTTCACAAACGGCTAATGCCGAAAGAAAGACTTGCAAAAAAGGCTGTACCAAATAATTTGGTACAGCCTTTTCTTTCTACTTACGCGACAATTGCTTATAACGATCATACCAAATATCAATATAGCCTTGGGAAAAAGGCCCCTTTTCATTGTTAATCCAGTCTACTAAGATTTTGACGTTTTCCTTGAGGATATAATCAATTTCTTTTGAGTAATGCATCTGCTGACTATGGGCTTCATATTCATCTACGTCTAATAGACGTTTTTCGCCATCAGGAAAAACTTTGACATCTAAATCATAATCAATATATTTTAGTGCCTCGTCATCTAATACATAAGGTGATGCTAGATTACAATAATAAGAAACTCCCTTCTCTCGAATCATCGCTATTATGTTGAACCAGTATTTTTGATGAAAATAAACGATCGCTGGTTCGCGAGTGACCCATCTTCTGCCATCAGATTCAGTGACCAATGTGTGGTCATTCAAGCCGATCAGCGAACACTCGCTGGTTTTTAATACCATGGTATCACGCCACGTTCGATGCAAACTGCCGTCGTGTTTGTAACTTTTGATCGTCACAAACTCTCCTTCTTTTGGTACTCCCATAGCTACCCTTCCCTCAGCGAAAAATTTTTTCGCATTTGTTTGGGTGTTATCACACCGACATCAGAATTATTATAGCAATAAAATGTAAGATTGCCTACTACTCTTTGTCGTCTGCTAAATTATTTTCAAAAACTTCCAGCATTTTTTGCTGCGGCTTTGGAAAGACATAATCAGAAAAATCTTTTGGCTGGATCCATTGGCCTGCAAGCGTCACTGGTGCTGTATTGCGCCCATAAAAAACTAAAATGTGCCAACGCAAGTGGCTAAAGACATGTTTGACCTCCCCCAGTACTTTTTTTTGCCAGACAACCGCTTGCTCAGAGAAAAAAGCCGGATTGTCTTCAGCAACTAAAGAACTGGAAAACAGATCCCAAGCAGCTGGATCGTAGCGTTTCTGGAGTTCTTGAAACGCTGTCTTTGAGATTTCTTCTAGTGGGAACAGCCACATATTGGCTAACAGACCGGATTCAGGTCGACGCTGCAAAAAAAGTTCTTGCTGCTGATTCTCAATGATCCCTGCGATATAGTAAACATCTTTAGGTTTTTGTTTTTTTGATTTGACAGGAAAATCGGTTTGACGTTTTTCTTGATACGCTTGGCAATAGTTTTGAATAGGACAGCTTTCGCACTGCGGACTAGTGGGGGTACAAATACTTGAACCTAGATCCATCAACGCTTGATTAAAATCTCCCGGCTGGTCTTGGCTGATGATTTTCCGCATCGCTTCATCAAAGACTTTACGACTGCTGGCTTTAGCGACATCAGCCTCGATACAAAATAAACGGCTGACTACTCGCATCACATTGCCGTCGATCGCAGGTTCTGGAATTTTAAAAGCGATACTGCTGATTGCGCCGGTTGTGTAAGGCCCGATCCCTTTCAACGAGCGGATCGCTTCAACAGTTGTAGGAAATTCACCATTAAATTCTGTCATGATCTGCTTTGCTGCTGTTTGTAAATTACGCGCGCGGGAATAATAGCCTAAGCCTTCCCATACTTTCAATAATTTATCTTCTGGCGCATTGGCCAACTCTTGGATCGTCGGAAATTCCTCCATGAACCGATAAAAATAATCGATCACCGTATCCACTCGAGTTTGCTGTAGCATAATCTCTGAGATCCAAATACGATAAGGATCTTGATCATACCGCCATGGAAGATTTCGTTTTTCCTGTTGATACCAAGAAAGAAAATCAACTTGAAAATCAGCTATCGTTTGTTTGTCCCAGCGCTCCCAATTTTTACTCATCGGCCGCCTCTTTTCTTTGAATAAAGGCGTCTATTTGATCTAGTTGAAAGCCTTTTTGATACAAACTCTGTTTGACTTTTTGGCGTTTTTTCGCCGGCTCAAAACGCTGATTTTTCCGCCATAATTTCTCTCCTTGCAATTCCAGTGCATCCGTCTCTTGATCCAAAATATCAGAAAAGTCGATCTCGGCTAAGACACTTTTACTAATATCACCATTGAATCCTTTGGTCATCAGCAATTGCTGCAGTTTTTGCCGCACTTCTCGCTGACTGCTGCGATGAAATTTTCTCAATGCCTTTTGAGCGGTGTGGAAAGCGACTTGGAATTGTTCATCCTCTTCATAAAGATAAAGTGCTTGTTGGATGTTATTGTCACTCACACCTTTTTGTTTTAGCTTTTGCTGCAAAACACGCGGGCCCTTGTCCCCTAGGCGCATTTGCGTACGAACATAACTTTCACTGTAAATAAGATCATCTACTAAATTTATTTCCTTGAGCCGTTCGATGATTTTTTTCCGATCCGCTTGTTCGATCTCTTTGTCCTTTAAGTAAGTATGCAGCTCTTTTTCTGTCCGTAATTGATAACTTAAATAATTCAAAGCTAATTGAAATCCTAGATCTTCTTTACCTTCTTGCTTGATGGCTTCTAATGCTTCTTCGGTCAGTTCTTGTCCTTTGAGTAAACGGTGGCGCACGACAGTATCTTCTGACAATCGCAGTTTTTCACCATTAGAAAATTCAACTTTGTAATAAGGCCCGCGACCTTGACTGATCTTTACTACTGTCAACATCTTGTGTCCTCCTCTTTTAACCAAGTATCTTTACTATATGTTTATCTTTAGAAAAAATTCTTTTTAACTGAAAGATATCCAGCTGTTGCTCACAAAAATTAATTCTATCATAGATAATCAGCCAAGCACTAAAAATATGCTAAAATGAAGGACATAAAAAGCTGAAAATATAAATTTAAGAAAGAGGCTCCCTATGGCTGTTCAACTAAAACCAAATCAAACACTAACCTTAAAAATAAAACGGCTGGGCATTAACGGCGAAGGCATCGCCTATTATAAGCGGCTGATCATTTTTGTGACTGGTGCCTTGCCGAATGAAACGGTCATTGCCAAAATCACAAAAGCAACTCCGCGTTTTGCCGAAGCCAGCTTAGTAAAAATCACGAAAGAAAGTCCTGATCGGATCACTCCACCTTGTCCCGTCTATGAAGAATGCGGCGGCTGTCAACTGCAGCATCTAGCCTACAACAAACAGTTAGACTTCAAAAAAGATCTATTGCAACAAGCTTTGGAAAAATACAAACCAGCAGGCTATCAACAATTTGAATTACGAGATACACTGGGAATGGACGATCCTTGGCACTACCGTAATAAAGCACAATTTCAATTGCGGAAAAACCAAAAAACGAAACAAGTCGAAGCCGGATTGTATCGAGCCGATTCTCATCAACTCGTCCCTCTGACAGACTGTCTCGTCCAAGAACCGACTACTCAAAAAGTCATCAATACGGTAACAAATTTATTAACTAAATATGACGTACCGATTTACGATGAGCGGACCAATGCCGGTATCATGCGTACTTTGATGGTTCGAATCGGAATCGAAACTGGCGAAGTGCAAGTAGTGTTGATCACAAAAACGAAAAAACTGCCAAAAGTCAATCCGCTGATCCGTGAAATCACCAACCGACTGCCAGAAGTTGTTTCTATTATGCAAAATATCCAAGACAAAAAAACTTCAGTTGTGATGGGTGATGAAACCATCCATCTTTGGGGCAAAGAAGTAATCAATGAAAAAATCAATGAAGTAAGCTTTGAACTTTCACCGCGTGCTTTCTTCCAGTTGAATCCCAAGCAAACGAAAGTGCTCTATCAAGAAGCCATTGCGGCGTTGGATCTATCCACACCAAAAACAGTCGTGGATGCTTATTGCGGCGTCGGAACGATCGGTCTGTCGTTAGCTAAGCAAGCAAAAGAAGTGCGCGGCATGGATATCATCCCGCAAGCAATCGACGACGCGAAAAAAAATGCTGAAACGATGAATCTGACCAACACGCATTACGAAGTTGGAACGGCTGAGAGTCTCTTGCCAAAATGGTTAAAAGAAGGTTTCGCACCGGATGCGATCGTCGTTGATCCGCCGAGAACGGGTTTAGATGATCAGTTGTTAAAAGCGATCCAAGAGTCACCTAGTCCGCAAATGGTTTATATTTCTTGCAATGTTTCAACTTTAGCACGTGACCTAGTGAGTCTTACTAAAATTTATCAGGTAGATTACCTGCAATCAGTAGATATGTTTCCACAAACCGCTCGTTGCGAAGTGGTCGTGAAATTATCTCAAAAATAAAAAGAAGTTAAAACAGAAGTGCTGGCTTCAAAAAATAAGTATGAAATTTCGGCTCATTGCAAAGAGCTACTTTTCACTATTTATTCGAAAAAAAGGCGTATGACAAAATTGTCATACGCCTTTTTCATAGATACTCATTTAGGAAATTTTCTCAGTTGTCTTACTTATTAAAAAGCTTTTTTACTTACCTAGTTAGTAATTAGTAAGCTACTGCCGGTTGTCCATATTGTGCATCCGCATTCTCCCCATAGCCCGCTTGATTTGGATCTGTATACTGCTCACTCGTAGAATCATCGTACTGCTGATAACCATTATCCGTACTTGAAGAATCGCTATAAGTACCGCTGTCATAATTATTAGGATCATCATAGCCTGGGGCATATTGACTCGAGTCTTCACTAGCTCCCCCATCAGAATCGTCGTAGAACAAGCTGTCAGCGTCTGCCTCTTCAAGATTCGGTAATGTTTCCGCAGTTGCTTGGCCTAATTGTTTCTTCAAGGTATTTTGAATACCTAGCAATTCTTCTGTTCCTAGAATCTGATAGTAAACTTCATCGATCATTTGACTCTTGCCGACTAATTGTTTTTGCTTGATCGTATCAAAGGCCGATAAATAATTAGTTCCGATATCCATCATGTCATCCCATGATAAATCTGTTACCATATTTTTTTCGACTGCTTTTAAGATCTTGCGATAATTTCCGACTCCATCGATCGACATCGCTTTACGCAAAATTTTGGTTACAACTTCTCGTTGGCGTCGTTGGCGGCCAACATCCCCTTCTGGATCTTCATAACGCATCCGCGCATAAGCCAAACCTTCTTCACCGTTTAACGTCTGCTTGCCTTTTTTTACATGGATACCATCTAAGGTGAAATCAATCTTATTATTTACTTCGATCCCACCGACTGCATCAATTAAATCTTTCAAGCCGCGCATATTGATCGACACATAATGATCTAATGGGATGTCTAACAAGGTTTCAATCGTGTCCATTGACATCTCTACACCGCCAAAAGCATACGCATGATTCAGTTTATCGTTCGTGCCGTAGCCGACGATCTTGGCTAAAATATCTCGGTCAAGACTGACGATCGTTGATTTTTTTTGCTTAGGGTTAATGGTCACTACCATCATACTATCTGAACGGCCTTGATCTGAACGCCCTAAATCGCCCGTATCTACTCCCGCGAGCAAAATCGAAAAAGGTTCCGCATCGTTGATATTAGGCTTCTCGCCACTTTCTCTTTTCAAACTGGTTCGTTTGACTGTTTGGCGAATACTATCGACCATTTTACTTGCATCAGCTGTCACCTGGACTGCATAATACGTGATCCCGCCTACAACCAGATTCAGTAGGACAAGTAATCCTATAACAATTTTTTTCCAACGACTCATGGCACACCTCTATCAACGATTTTTACGTTTTATTTTCTCATAGATCGGTTAATGGTTCAACTACCGCTCAAAAATAATTTATTTTATGTAATAAAACCTTAAAAGAATCGATCATTTGCTCTTCAAAGTTGATTTATACCATATATTTATGAAGATTTTAGGAAGGACATAAAAATTTAACAAAAGAACAAAAAAACGGAAAGACCTATGTAACAGTCTTTCCGTTATATTCAAATTATTTAGCAGCTGCCAAATTTTCGTTTGCTTGCTCCCAGTTTACAACATCCCAGAAAGCTGCGATGTAATCTGGACGAACATTTTTATATTTCAAATAATATGCATGTTCCCAAACATCTAAACCAATAATTGGTGTCTTGCCGTCTGTCAATGGGTTGTCTTGGTTAGCAGTTGAAGTAATTTCCAACTTGCCATTGTTCCATACTAGCCATGCCCAGCCAGAACCAAAGCGACCAGTTGCCGCTGTTTTAAATTCTTCTTTCATTTTTTCAAAACTGCCGAAAGCTTCATCGATCGCCACTTTGATGGCGCCAGTTGGTGTACCGCCAGCGTTTGGTGCCATGATTTTCCAGAAGAAACTATGGTTTGCATGTCCGCCGCCATTGTTACGAACGGCTGTTTTGATGTCTTCTGGTAGTTCATTTAAGTTTATTACTAGTTCTTCTATCGATTGTTCTGCTAATTCTGGATATTTTTCAATCGCAGCGTTTAAATTAGTCACATAAGTATTATGATGCTTGTCATGATGCAGGTGCATCGTTTCAACATCAATGTAAGGTTCTAACGCATCGTATTCATAAGGTAGATCTGGTAAAGTATAAGCCATTATTCAATTCCTCCTTAAAATATCTTACATCTTAACTGTATCAAACAATGCGCTGTTCTTCAAAAGATATGCCTACCGCGGTGAGGAATTCGTTTCCTTATCCTCGATGATCTCGACCTTCTTAAAAATAAACACTTTGCTGAAAACATAGTTGGCGACCACAACAATGATTTGAGTGATTAGTTTAGCAATCAAATTGCCTGTATGGAGCAAATCGATCAAGAGATACATCGCAGCCATATCAAGTCCGAAAGAAACCACGCGGGCAAAAATAAATTTGCTAAATTCCCAAATCAGTTCCTTAAAACTTTCGGTTTTTGATTGAAAGACCCAGACTTTATTAGTCACAAAAGCAAAAAGGACCGAAAATACCCAAGAAATAGTATTTGAGATTGGCCAATTCAAGTCAAACACTTGATAAGATAGTGTAAACGATACGATATTTACGACTGTTGCTAATCCCCCAAAAAATAAATAAATAAAGACTTCCCAGAGTCTTTTTTCTATTAAATAGTCCTTAAACAGACGGTAGATTTTCATAATTACTCACTTTCTTGTTCTGTTCTTCTTAAAATAAGATAACGAAGCCGGAAATATTAGTCAATTCTTTCTTGATTTCTTTTTACTTTTTTACGGATCGCCTTGTTATTTCAACGTTACTTCGCTACAATGGCTCTTGTATAAAAAGATTGGAGCGATCACATGACATTTCGTCAATTAATCAAAGGATCTCTTTTTCGTTTCGAAGATCTGAAAAATGCTAAAAACACATCCTTTTGGAAGGTGATTGTTTATTTATTAGGTTTGAGTCTGATTTTAGCGATTCCTAGTGTCCATCAAGCACTGCAAGTAATGGATCAAATCAAAAACGACAGTCTGAAAATCGTCAAAAAGATTCCCGATTTTCAAATTGAAAATGGTGAGATCAAAACGACAGAGCCCGAAAAAGGCTTCATCTATCAAACGAATTCAATTATCTTGACCTTCGACCCTGAAAACAAACGGACGCAAGAAGATATTGAAAAGGATCTCGTTGGAAATTACTTTAGCATTGGACTATTAAAAAAACAGGCACTCGTTGTCTTGCCTGATTACGGCGGTGTTAGTTCCGCACTATTTGGCGACAATGTTTTGAAATTTTCTTATAGTCAAGAGCCGCTAAATAGTATGACTGGTGATAAGCTGAGAAGCGAATTGAAAGATTTGAAGATACCGATTTGGACACCACTGGTGATGTTGGTAGCAGGAATCTACCCTTCCTTCATCAATTTATTCGTGACCTTGGTCTTTGCTGGTTTTGCTGGTATGATCGTAGCAAAACTAAGACTACGGCAAGTAAAATTCTTTGATTGTTTTAAAACAATTATCTTTTGCGCCACGATTCCAACGATCTTAGCCGCGATCGTGCTGTTATTCCAACCTAGTTTTGATTCAAGTATCTTGATCACCTTTATTAGTTTATTTATCTTTTTCCGAGTCATCAACTATTTTCCCAAAATTGAATTACCGACCAATTAACTGCTTGCGATTTTGTAAGCAGTTTTTTTTCGGAATTTTTGATAAAATTAAATTGAGATTTCTAGTAAAAAGAAATGAGGGCTCCTTATGACAAAACCAATTATTTTTTTACAACGAACATTCCGTGAAGAATTTATCGACAAAATTCAGGCAATCGCACCGGCTTATCAAATCAAAACAGCAATCACTCCAGAAGAATTTTCAGCAGTAGAAATATCCGTCGGCTGGTCAAAAGAATTCAACGATCAACTGTCAGCAACAAATCAACTAAAATGGGTGCAGGCCATCTCAGCTGGGATCGATTCTCTGCCTTTAGCTGAATTTTCAGCAAAAAATATTTTATTATCCAACGGCAGCGGAATCCACGCATTGTCGATCAGTGAACACATCATTGGTGTCTTGCTAGGTTATTACCGTGGACTTCATCAAGCGGTGAAGAACCAAGAACAAAAGAAATGGGACCACGATGCCATTCACTATGACCAGCTTGCCGGAAAAAATTTATTGATTGTCGGAACGGGACATATCGGCCAACAACTTTCAAAATCGATCCGCAGTCTCGGTGTAAATGTTTATGGGATCAATACAACGGGACATCCAGCTGACGGGTTTGTTGAGACCTACTCGATCAAAAATTTAGCAAAAATTGTTCCTGGAATGGATATCGTGATTGGGATCTTGCCGGGAACGGATGAAACTTATCATATCTTCAACAGCGATATTTTTGAAAAAATGAAAAAAGAGGCCCTTTTTATCAACGTCGGCCGAGGCGATACCGTTCATACAAAAGAATTGCTGACTGCTCTGGAAGAAAAATATTTTGCCTTTGCCGCCTTAGATGTTTTTGAAGAAGAACCCTTACCTAAAGAAAGCCCGCTTTGGACATTGGACAACCTCTTGATCACCCCGCATATCTCCGGGATGACCGTCGATTTCCAAAATAAATTTATGCAGATTTTCTTAACCAATCTAAAAAATTATGTAGCAACGAATGAACTAGCAGTCAATCAAGTTGAGTTGCAACGCGGGTACTAAAAAAGTTGGAGTCTATTGCTCCAACTTTTTTTCTGTTTCCTTGACAATATAGACGGGTCGTTTTTTCGTTTCCAGAAAGATTTTTCCGATGTACTTCCCGATGATTCCAATACATAATAATTGTATCCCGCCGATAAATAAAATAATTGTCACTAATGATGGCCACCCAGCTGTTGGATCGCCAAAAAGCAATGCTCGCACAATGATAAATACCATTGCGATGACCGATGCCATACAAGAAAAAGCGCCGACAAAAGAAGCGATGTTCAGCGGAGCATCTGAAAAGTTAACGATTCCATCGATCGAATAATTGAACAATTTCCAGAAAGACCAAGAAGTTTCGCCAGCTGCACGTTCCCGATTTTCAAAAGAAATATATTCAGTCTCAAAGCCGACCCAGCTGAACAAGCCTTTAGAGAAAC
The DNA here is from genome assembly GCF_005405205.1 of Enterococcus pingfangensis. Classification (GTDB taxonomy): domain Bacteria; phylum Bacillota; class Bacilli; order Lactobacillales; family Enterococcaceae; genus Enterococcus_A; species Enterococcus_A pingfangensis. The sequence continues at coordinate 173,303 of NZ_BJDP01000007.1, forward strand.
GATTGTGCTCTGTCAATTCCAAAATCGCATCGACCATTTGTCTCGTCATCAAACGATAGTCTCGGGCCCCATCGACCATTTCAGTATCACTGATCTGATTGATCAATTGATAGAATTTTTTTGCAAGAAAGCTTCGAATAGGCGGTTCGCCTGTGCGGTCCGCACGGCGTGTGCCAACACAATCGATCCCTTTCGTCTCGATCAGCTGAATCATTTGCGGTAATAACTCAGGCGGATCTTGTAAATCAACATCCATCACCGTCACAAGCTCCCCTGTTGCTGCTTGTAGCCCTGCATATAACGCCGCCTCTTTGCCAAAATTTCGTGAAAAAGAAATATATCGGACAAAATGATGAGTTCGAGCTAACTTGCGCAATACTTCCAGTGTTTGATCAGCTGAACCGTCATTGATAAAAACATATTCAAATTCATGGACGATATTCTTTTTTACTTTTTCCATCTCCGCAAAAAAAAGAGGAATGGCTTCCTCTTCATTAAAGCAAGGAACAATTACTGATAGCATTCAAGTCACTCCTAAGCTTGACTAAACTCATATTTCGGTTCATCTAGTTTTGCATCATAGTCCACGACTAGATCAAATCCTTTGAAAAACCATTCGTCTGCTTCTTCAACAAAAAACAGCAGATCATCTACCTTTTCTTCAATCAATGGGCTCTCTGGAAAATCTACTGCCATTCCAACTGAAAAGCCATCGTGGACCTGTGTCTTACCATAGACTTTGCCATAAAATTTAATGCCTTGGCCTTCCGCAAATTCAAGTTCTCGTTTGAACCATTCTTGGGCTTGGGGTGTTATTGTTAATTTCATTTAAAAACCACCTATCCATTCATTTTTTCATCCAAAAAATCGACATCTTCATCGCGGCCGATCACAACTAGATGATCATTTTTCTGCACGATTTCTTCTGCAGCCGGCGTAACGATAGGATCTTGTTTGTCGCGGCGGATCGCCACCACATTCAAACCAAAACGCTGACGAAAATCTAATTCATCCAACGTCTTCCCATAAAATTTTCGATTGGTCACATTGATTTCAGCCAGTGAAAATTCATCGGACAACTCTAAGTAATCTAAAATATTCTTAGAAATCAAATTATGAGCAATTCGTTGACCCATATCACGTTCTGGGTGGACTACCCGATCTGCACCGATTTTTTCTAATACTCGCGCATGGTATTCATTTTGCGCCTTAGCTAAAATATTTGGGACGCCCATTTCTTTGACCATCAGTGTTACTAAGATGCTGGCTTGGATGTCTTCGCCAATCGCCACGATTACATGATCAAAGTTGCGTATCCCTAACGAGCGCAGTGTCAGCTCATCTTGTGCATTAGCAACTGCTGCATGGGTTGCGATGTTCATATATTCATTCACTCGATCTTCATTGCTGTCAATTGCCAGAACTTCTTGTCCTGATTCGATCAATGTCCGGCAAATACTTCCGCCAAATCTTCCTAAACCAATAATGACAAAACTTTGTTTCATGGTATCTCCTTATTGTATTCATTTATTTTGCTCAGCTTCACCAAACTTCAGATCGTCATTTGATGCAACCTTTAGTTGAACTTTTACTTATTTAGTATAACAAAGAGCGGGTCAATAAAACAGAGATGGACTCTCTATTTTATCAACCCGTGTTTAAAGGCATAGATCGCAGCTTGTGTTCGATCTTCCACTTCTAATTTTGCTAAAATATTTGAAACGTGCGTCTTGACTGTTTTCAACGTGATGAACAGTTCATCAGCGATTTCTTGATTGCTCATGCCTTGGGCAATCAGCAACAGAATCTCTTGTTCGCGATTGGTCAGTTCTTCATGCAGAACATGACGGTTGCGATTGGATAACTGTTCCATCATCTTCGTCGTTACTTCCGGTTCCAGCACTCGTTCGCCCTCATAGGTTTTACGAATAGCATTGGCGATTTCATGTGCTGTCGATGTTTTCAGTAAATAACCCGATGCTCCAGCTTCGATTGCTGGATAAACTTTTTCATCATCAATAAAACTGGTCACGATCAAGATTTTTGCCTCGGGCCAATCTTTTAAAATTTTCTTAGTCGATTCGATCCCATCCATCACTTCCATTACTAAGTCCATCAAAATCACGTCTGGTAGAAGCTCCATAGCTTTCTCGTAGCCTTCCTCGCCATTTTCTGCTTCGCCTACGACTTCTACATCGGTTTGAATCGATAAATAAGAAGAAACGCCTAACCGAACCATTTCGTGATCATCAACTAATAGCACTCGTATCATCTTCTGCCTCCCAGTTCCTATCCATAAATTTTTTCCAGTAATGTTCTTTCTATGCGTAACATCAATTATCGGTCGGACTCGTCCCATTCACGACTGGAATTTTGATTTCAATACTCGTTCCTTGTCCTTTAAAGCTGATTATTTTAGTTGAACCACCGACGCCTGCGATCCGCTCACGAATATTTTGCAGACCATAACTTCCTGCGTGCTCATCTTTTGCTTCAAAACCGATGCCATCATCAATGACCCGCAGCAAAATATTCTGACCGACTATTTTTAAATACACTTCCAATTCATTCGCCTTGGCATGACGCAATGTGTTCGAAAGCAATTCTTGCACGACGCGAAACAACTGATCTTCGATACCAGCTGAAACCCGGATATCTTGCACGTCCCATTTCAACTTGATTTGGATTTTCGTCTGCAGCTCTTTTAATAATTGCTCAATCCCTTGCCGCAAACTTTTCCCTTCCAAACTGATTGGTCGCAGATGTAGCAATAATGCCCGCATTTCTGATTGTGCCGCATTGATAATATCAGCAACCATCGCCAGCTGCTTCTTATACGGCTCCAATTCTTCCGAATACTGCGACTGCTCATTTAACGCCGACATCATCATCATCGCCGCAAAAAGCTGCTGCGAAACAGAATCATGCAGCTCACGAGCTAAGCGATGCCGTTCTTCTTCTAAAATCTTTTCTTTTGTCGTTCCATCGACCATCTGCGGCTGACTGCTCAATTGCTGCAGTTCCCGCGACATACTGACCAATTTTTCTTTGATTCGTTTGATATCATGGTCGACTATCAACATCTCTTTATCTTGTGTGATCGCGACATCTAACGAAGGCTGATCATAATTTCCCGAAGCTAAGTTTTGCAGCTTCCTTTCGAGTTTTCCTAGTTGCCGTTTTTCTAAAAAGGTCAACAAGAAATAGATTACCGCGCTTACTGTCAATGAGATCACAATAATATGGACAAATAATGGCATATAAAAAATTCGTGCAATAAATAATTGTGCAAATAACTGCTGCTTGCCAATCGCATACATGTATAAAAACAGTGTAGTCAAAAATAAGAAAAAGGAGATCAGCCCAAAGTAAAGGGCGATCTGCAGTCGAGAATATTTCCCCATCATGCGCGGATCACCTCGACATCGCCGACTAACGTATTCGTCACGATTTTTAGTCTGCGCGGACTTTCATCATAATCCTCGCTGTATATTTTAATCGTTTCATTGCGCAGCACCTGCAACTCGTCATCAAAAATAACTTTGCCATACAACGTAGCGTGCTCAAAAAGAATCCCAATCCCATACGGCACCAAAATTCGTGTCCGGCCAAATCCTTTACGAACGATCACGACACTGTCGTCTTTTGGCAGTAACGTGTTGCCTAAATCAACGATCGTATCACCCGCTAAAATCGCAACATTGATATCATCCCATTCGAAGACTTGTGTCCCAATTCGATCATTACCAATCCAATTTTGTTTTTTCCGCTCGCCATTATGGCTAGTCGGATCCGTCGTTTCGACCATCACGATACTTTTTTTCGTCTTCATAGAACGGTTTGGCATTGAGATCCCCGCAATTTCAAAGCCTTTAAGACCAAGAAAGATCACCGCAAAAACCAACATCAGCCAAGTCGCTGGACTATTCACCAAACAGATGATCAAAATCACTGAACCTAAGATCAGCTGAAATTTCCGCTGTTGGTGGTTGCGTAATGCCCAATATATATTCAACGCTCCAAAGAGCAGCAAGATCAACATCGCAGGATTTGAAGACAATTGCCATAATAAGAATATCGCAAGCAAAGCTTCAATCACAATAAAAAAGCGCCATGGACTTTTCATTTTGTCTCTCCTCCAACTTTTTTATTTATACCCTATTCTACTTTTTTTATTTTCTAAATACTATCGGTCTAAAGTCGCAACCTTAACCAAAAGATTTCATTTTTGCTCAGTCTTAGAAAATAAAAAATTGTCTGAATCGCTTTCCAAAATTTTGCTAAAAGAAAAGAGACGACCAGCGCCTCTTTCAGTATTGCTAATTTTGTGTCACTTTAGTGATCTTAACTTCCATGTTCCCGCCTGGTGTTGAAATCGTAACGACATCGCCAACACTCTTACCGATCAACGCTTGTGCGATTGGCGAATCATTTGAGATTTTACCTGACATTGGATCAGCCTCTGCTTTTCCAACAATCGTATATTCTTCTTCTTCATCATCAGGTAATTCCATAAATGACACCGTTTTACCAATTGAAATCTCGTCAGCATCAACATTAACATTATCAATGATTTGCGCAAAACGAATCATGTTTTCTAAAGTATTGATTCGGCCTTCTACAAAAGCTTGTTCATCCTTAGCTGATTCATATTCGGAGTTTTCCGATAAATCGCCAAAACTGCGGGCGATTTTAATTCTTTCAATGATTTCTCCACGTTTTACTGTTTTTAGTTCTTCTAATTCCTGCTCTAGCTTCGCTTTTCCTTCTAGAGTCATCGGATATACTTTTTCTGCCATACTAATTCTCCTTCAATCAAATAAGATTACGAAAAGGTAATCCTTTATAGATTTAATCCACAAAAGATTACCACGTAATGCTTATAATGTAAATTGTTTATTTGTCATTGTTAACATATTTTTCAACCAGTTCCATATGCTCTTCATATGTCTTCGCATAATAAACTTTCCCAGTTGTAATATCTGCTACAAAGTAATAGTCTTCCGTTTCTGTCGGATCAAGCACCGCCAAAATAGCTTCTTGACTTGGATTATCAAACGGTCCAGGTCCATAACCAGAGTTTACATACAAGTTATACGGTGAATCCACTTCCGTATCTTTATAAGTCACAAGCTCTTTGTGTTCGCCTAACGCATAAAGAATCGAAATATCCGACTGCAACGGCATTTGAGCTTCAATCCGGTTAAAGAAGACTTGTGCGATCTTCTTACGGTCTGATTGAGTGACCCCTTCTTTTTCAACAAGTGAAGCTAACGTCATCACTTCTTGGACGTTTAGACCTTTTTCTTTGATTTGACTATAGTAAGGCGTCAAGATTTGATTAGTTGTATCGACCATTTGAGTAACCAAATCTTCCAAACTGCGATTCTTATGAACATTATACGTTGCTGGGAATAGATACCCTTCTAAACGGTAACGAACTTCTTCCGCATTGCCTGCATCTGTTAATAGATCTGGATACTGTGTCTTCAACTGATCAAAGAAATCTTCATCCTTCATTACTTTAATGAAGTCTTCTTTCTTGAAGTCTGTTTTCTTCGCTATCAAACTAGCGATCTGGTCTACATCATAACCTTCTGGGACCGTTAATTTTGAAGCATCATCCAATGGCTCGGCACTGCCGCCTTGTTGTAATTCTTTACTGATTTGATCCAAACTCATATTTGGTGAAAACTGATAATAACCAGCTTGAAAATTCGTTAAGTTTTTAAACTTTGTATAGAAATTGAAGACCATCCCATCACGAATGACCTCTCCATCTTCTAAAATATCACCGATTTGACGATTGGATGAACCGCTTGGTACTTCTACTTGTACTAATTTTTTATCATTTTTATCTAACGGTTTCAACCCGGCATTAACATAGTTATATCCTGAGATGGCTAAAATTCCAGCGACGATCAAAATACCGATCGTCAAGATATAAACAATTTTCCGGACGACTCGATCTTCTTTGCGACGTTCTGCTCGTTTCAAATTGCTCTCCTCACTTAAATCTTCTTCAAATTCTTCTTCCATATGACGAAGCTCATCAAATTTTTCACCTAGACGATGGAAAATCGATGGCTCTGTCTCAGCATTCATATCATTCTCGGGTTCTTTTTCTGCTTCGACTTCTTTTGCCGGCAAAGCCGTCTTTTCTGAATGTCGATTTTTGATCCGCTTCGCCGCTTCTTTTGAAGCTTCTATCTTTTGAACATTTTTGTTGCTAGCATTTCCTTCATCAATCCCTGTAGTTTCAGTTTCTTGTGGAATTGCTTTGTTAGCTGATGATTTAGGCTCACTACGAACTGTATCTTCTACGATAGGCGCTTTTTTCGGCGGTTCAATTATTTTTTCAGTTGATTTTGATTTTTTCTCAGAGTCAGTTGTGTCTTGCTTATTTTGTCTATTACCAAATAAACGCTCATAAGACGAAGCTAAGTCGTCATCGCTATCATTCTTTTTTTCTTTTGACGTTCCACTGTAAGCAGAAGTTTTTTTACCAGCTTCTACTTCACGACTTTTTTTGCCTTCTTCTAAAGCCCGCATGATCTGTTCTTTAAAAGATCCTTCTTCTGAGTGTTGATTTTGATCCTCAGACAAAAAACAACTCCTCCTTACTTCATGTCATAACTTAAACCATTATACATGAAATGAAAGAGGAGTGAAATGTAAACTTTATTTAGTTAAGGAAATTATATAGTTCTTACTTTGATTTGCTGTTACCAGACGATTACAAAACCCTGTTATTTACAATAATTTATGAAATACTTATCATTACACTCTTGCACTGAAATCTCCACCACTAACAGTCAAATTACGATTATAGAATGGATCATTTTCTACATACTTCATCCAATCATTCCGAAAATGTTCAGCTTCCGCTAAAAAACGAGCTTGCTTCTCTGGGGTATCTTCATAACCGCGAGATTTAGATTCGTAATGATATAGCTCTGCTGTCGCAATAAAAACATTATATTTACCTAATTTATCATAGCAACGAATACATAGATCGACATCATTATAAGCAACAACAAACGTCTCATCGAACCCACCTAACATTTCAAAATCATTTCGCTTAATCAAACAGCAAGCCGCCGTAACGGCTAAGTAATTAACATTAATTGCTAACCGTCCAAAATAGCCAAAATCACCTTTGGGATAGTTCAAATGAACATGCCCAGCAACGCCACCTAACCCGACCACTACACCAGAATGTTGAATTGTATTATTTGCATAATACAACTTTGCACCGACAACACCCGTATGTTCTAATTGCCCCACACTAACCATATCAGTCAGCCAATTTGGAGCAATAACCTGAGTATCATTATTTAAGAACAGTAGAAAATCACCTTTTGCTTCTTTACTGGCCATATTATTGATTCGAGAAAAATTAAATGGTCCCGGCAGTTCAACCACACGGAATTGAGCACCCAGCTGTTTGATATAGCTCTCATATAATTCTTCCATTTTTTTATCATCGCTGCCGTTGTCCGCAATGACAATTTCATAATACGGATATGTAGTCAAGTCTATAATAGAATCCACACAACGTTTCACATCATTATAGCCGTTTTTAGTTGGAATGATAATAGAAACAAAGAAAGATTTCTGAATATCGTAATGCACCTTATACAGACCATTAGCTGGACCTGCATCAACTTTTCCAAGTAAAGATCGTCTCTGCAACGCATCTTCTAAAGCACGTTTTCCTGCATCAAATGCATATTTTTTAGAATTTTGATTGATTGCAGTAGATGTCCTAAGCATACGCCAATGATATAATACTTTAGGAATGTGGTAAATTTGATTAGGCGAAATTTGTTCAACAAAGCGCAATAATAAATCATAATCCTGTGCTCCTTCATAGCCTTCTCTTAACCCGCCAATTGTTCTTAGCGTATTGCCATGAAAAACACTTAAATGTGAAATATAATTTGTTCCCATCAATAAATCCGGCGCCCAATCAGGTTTGAACGCAGGATCTGAACGCACTCCATTTTCATCTATTTTATCTTCATCGCTATAAATCAATCGAATATTCGGATTTTGTTTAATTGCTGTAACAACCTCAGCTAACGCGTTTGGAGCCAATAAATCATCATTGTCAACTAGAGCAATAAAATCTCCGGTTGCAATTGAAATCGCTGAATTAGTAGCAGCAGAAATATGACCATTTTTATTGCGATAAATCACCTTGATTCGCTCGTCAAGCTTTTCATACTCACTTAAAGTTTCAAATACATCAGCACGAGTAGAATTATCATCTGCTAAACATAATTCCCAATTCACATAACTCTGTTGGCAAATAGAATCAATACAGGCCGATAACCATTTCTTCTCAATATTGTATACAGGGATTACGATAGAAATTTTGATATCACTATCAATTGGCTGTAATCCTGTCAATTGCTCATTTTGTGAAATCCAAGTTGAATAAGTTTCATTTGATTTATTTTGTTCGATTTTTAAGCGGCGAAATGTGTTCAATAAGCCATTTCGCTTAATATAAGCTAGTCCGCGGCGGAGTCTGCTAAACAATACTTTTAAGCTGCTAGATTTTGGTTGTTCATCACTAGCGTACGATTTATTCAAATCAATTTCTTCTTTTACACTATGTTCCCCTTGATGAAAATCAAGAACAATTACACCACTTTTTTCCACCAATTCTATCTCAACTTTAAAGCCTACCGAAACATAAGGCGGCAAATTGAATGCCTTAATAACATCCCCTCTAGCCATTACACGAACCTGACTACTGTTTACTTTAACAGAAGGTTCTACTGCAATTTCAGGTAATCGTTGATGAATTGTGTCGATTGCCCAACCAGTAACGATTAACTGATTTGATTTCTTACGATAATATATATTGTCGATGTTTTTTAAAATTACGTCTCCCATAATTACCTCTTCACATCAATGTTTTTTAGGCTGAAATCTTGTGATTTAAGTGTTAAATTAGGATTGTAGTATGGATCTCCAGATACTAAAATACTCCCCCAACGATTTTCAAATATCTTGATTTCACCTTGGAATCTCTCAATCTTTTCTGGGGTATCTTCTGCACCACGAGATTTTGATTCATAATGATACAGCTCAGCAAAAGGATTATAAACGACTAAGTAGCCTTTAGAACGCAATTTCAAACAAAGATCAATATCATTAAATGCAACTTCTAACTCTTCAGTGAACCCATCGATTTCAATAAAAGCTTTTTTCGGTACCATCATGCATGCAGCCGTAACCGCACTATAATTTTGTGCTACCATACTTCGATTGAAGTAGCCCGTAAAATCTGCTGTCTGATTTACAAAAACATGTCCAGCGATTCCGCCCATTCCAATAACAACACCGGCATGTTGAATCGTATTGTCTGGATAATATAAGCGCGCTCCTACGGCCCCAACATCTGGTCGTATAGCATAGCTCACCAATTCTTTAATAGATTCGGGATTAATGATTTCAACATCATTGTTCAAGAAAAGCAGTAATTCCCCTGTTGAATATTGGACACCAAAATTATTGATTGATGAATAATTGAAATGCCCTTTATATTCAACAATCCTTACCTTATCGTTGGTATCTTTTAATGTATCATAATAATCAAACGTTTTCTGTTCTATACTATTATTTTCAATAATGATATATTCAAGATTTTTATACGTATTTACTTTTTCCAGAGAATCCAAACATTTTTTCAAATCCTTAATATGATCCTTATTAGGAATTAGAACGGATACCAATGGTTCGCTATCTAATGAATAAATCGTACGATAAGTTCCAAATTGCTTTCCAGCGATGACTCTTGCTTTTATTCCTATACGATTGTAGTGCGCCTCTATAGCTAAACGTCCAGCTTCCACAGCGTAATTTTTACTTTCTGGATTTACTGCGGTAGATTCTTCAGAAATACGCCAATGATACAGAACTTTACTGATGTGGTGAATATTTTTTGCCTTCTCTACACATCTAAAGATAAAGTCATAATCTTGCGCACCATCATAGGTTGAATCCAATGGCCCCACAGTCTCAGCTAATTCTTTTTTTACTACAAAAAAGTGAGTAATATAATTAAATGAACGCAGCAAGTCTAAATTAAAGTCAGGTTTAAAATGCGGTTCAACAAGACTGCCATCAATAGCAAGTTTATCTTCATCAGAATACAGAACATCAATTGTTGGATCTTCATTTATTGCTCTAACATTTTCGTATAACGCATTCGGACTTAATGTATCATCATGATCGGCAAATGCGATATACTCACCTGTAGCAATCGTGATTGCCACATTCGTGTTTTCAGAAATGTGCATTTGTCTTTTTGTATAAATCACTTTGATTCGATCGTCCGAAGCCGCTAGACGACCTAACGAATCTTCCATTGGAGAATCTGGACCAGACCCATCGGATAAGCACAATTCCCAATTAGCATAGGTTTGATTTTTGAAAGAATCTATTAATTCTACCAGAAAATTCTCTGGTGTTTTATACAATGGAACCACAATACTAATTTTAGGTCGCAACTTAAAGACATGCTCTTTCTGCATGGCTAGTTCCTTTTCCGTTACCTGATTTTTTTTCAACCAATCCTTGTATGATATCGGACCAAAAGTTTCCTTTTTAAGTGTGCGCATTACCTTACCTTGTACTCTATTCAAAGTCGCGCTTAACCCTTCGTCAGCTAAATAGCGTTGAAATTTATTATAATTACTTTTTAGTCTCTTTATTTGGTGTAACGTCTTGGAAACGAGAAATTCCTTAACCAATTCACCATTTATACTGTAAAAACGCAAATAGATTTTTACTTGTTTATCGAATGGGATCTCCATGGTAAAACCCGTTTCTTCTGGAAATGGATTATCAGGAAATAAACTAACTATGTCACGTCGTCTAGTCAGTTCAATATTTGCAGATAAATCTTTTTTCTGATCATCTTCCACAGTGATAGTCATTGCTGCGGCTGAAACTTTCCATCCTTCAACCTTAAGTACTTTTTTTTTATAGTCTACTTCTTGCTTGTCAATAAATACCAGTTGTGAGGTTCTTTGCGGTAAAAGAATCTCTGTTGAAAGTTCTGTTAAGACCTGTTCGTCATCTTCGTTTACCATAGAAAACACCAAGTCTTGCCCAACACTCAGTTCAGCAGGTAATTGGATCGTTAATCTCACAAACCTTCCTACAGTACTTTCATTAATATTATCTAAATATTCCACTTCAAATGGACACATTGTCTCCCCATAGCGTATTAACAATTTAGTATGATTGATTAGCCAAGCTTCCACAATGAAAATTGTATCGTCACACAAATTGAAGTGAGTATGTCTAATTGAAAAAAAATTGTTCACAATTGATTTCTCCTCATTTTAAAAAGCACAATTTTATTTATTGCGCAATTTTAAATACTTTTGATATGCTTTCCAAACCTTAGTACTTCTCATATTAGATATGACAGTATCCAGATGATTAACAGTTTCTTGTAGTTCTTGTTGTTCCTGAGTTTTCCGGAGGATTACTTGAGACATTTTTTCCATTAAAGCTTCTTTTTCTTTCCGTAAAAGTTTCACACTGGTTTTCTCTTGATTAATTAAAGTCAGTGCTGAATCAACATACCGATAGTTTGCAGCGGTGCTCGGAACAAAAATAGAGATTTTAAATGTTATTGATACTTTTTTTATATTGGTAATGTCTAGATAGAATTGCGGGTCTCCATGTAGAAATAAAACTTTATTAGCATCAATACTTTCACCATTGTGTGAAGATAATTGAAGTAAATTCCCATCATCATCCAGAATTTTTAGATCTTCAACAAGACACGGATGTTCTGCCGGGTCAATACGGATCTGATTAGTACCATCAGGTAGATCAAAAATCATCTTAACCATTTGATCAGTTTTATACGCTTTAAAAGAAGAGTTTTCTTCAGAATAATCATCATTCATCCGATAGAACATTTGTAATCTCGCTTGATGAGCCGCGGCTGCAGCATCAAAGAGTGGACGGATTTCTATTGAACCTGGAGAAATAGATTGGTGCATTTCCCGAATTGGAACAAATAGACGATTAGTTACAATATCCTTCATCAGGTAAATCTGTTGAAAATGTTCTTCCATTTGATTGAAAATCTCCATTTCTGCAACAGAAATCCCCATTTTTTGGTATATATCTCTACTTAACAATTCTTGCGTAAACGGACTTGTATGAGTAAAATAGTGGACAATACGATAAACAACAAATTCAATTGGGATTGGAAATACAAAAGACCATTCATAATCAATCATTTCCCAGCATTCTGCTAGGAAAGTATTACTGGTCATCGCATCTATATTTGTAACAGCTTTAGTTTGATAATGACGAATAAATTCAACATTTCCGAAAACTTTTTTAAATTCTGGCGTCATTTCAAAAGGAAAATTTTCGCCTGATTGTTTAAATTCATCTACATATTGTGAAAGTAATTGTTCAAAATCAGTAAAACGATTCTGCCTAATCAGGAGATTCAGATAATTTTCTAGTGTTTCATCTTCTAAATATTCAAATCTCAAAGATTCCCCTTCTAACCGACATCGATTGACGGAAAACTTAGAACCTTCATATTGTTTTTCCAATTTTTTTGAAATATCATAAATATGTTTAATATGCTGCCTTCCTTGAGGAAAAAGTGCCGTTTTAACAACTTCCCGAAGATTACCATCCTTCACAATATCTGTTCGGACTGAAAACTGGCTAGCCCGCTCATTGGAATACTTACTAAAAATAATTCTTTCAGACATATTATTCACCCTCCAAAATCACTAAGAAGGAATTAGAAAAAAGCGGAAATTGATTGTTGGCAGCTATGGTGTCGAAAGCTTTATTCTCATCGAATAGACTCATACGCATCCGATCAAAATTCTGTTGGGTATGCAAATCTCCGACCTTCGGAAGATAATCATCCGAGTAAATGACCAAAGGCAATTTATAATCTGGATACGGGTAATAGAATTGACGTTTCAAAAATCCGGTTATAGAAAAAAGTTCTTCTAATTCAGCTTTTGAAAAAGTCATTGCAATACCACCATTGCGGTACCCTTCTATACCATCAAAAAAAAGGCCTGAATGATCTTCTGTTGCTCCAGCAAAGTACTTCATACCTAAGCGATTTTCAATTGCAATCACGATTTTCCCACCGGGATTTAGATGACGTTTAACAATTTTTAAAAAATCGTGATATGGTTGAGAAGAATCAATGTAACCTTTTCCATATTCAAAAACACCAATCAATGTAATCCAATCATATTTTTGTGTCAAAGTCTTTTCCAAATCTTGAAAATTTCCTAATTTAATTGAGATATTCTCACACTCTTGATTGCGGTATGCATTTACCAAACTTCTTTTTTTTGACAAATCAATACAGTCAACTTTTTTAGCTTTTGTACTCAATGTTCCTGTCATAGCACCGCAACCAGAACCAATTTCTAATACTGAATCAGTTTTAGAAATCGGTAACCATTCTATAATATTTTTTCTAACATGTGATAAATGATATAGAATAGCCCAATCATTGCTTTCCTCAATTACCTGGTTTAATTCAGATTCAGGATAGTTTTTAACAATTTCTAACAAACGATCTTCAATCACACCATCAGTGTATAAATCTTTTCCAGGGTACAACGTTTCATCAATTTCTACCTTGCCAATATAAGTTTGTTTTTGTTTCTGCAAGTTATTCGACTTCCTTTACTTCAATCTTAGAGTCCATATCATAAAAACCAACTGTGTCTTTGGAAGATACTACAGTTATTCCACAAATATCGTAAAGTCTGTGATAAACATCAAACTCTCCTTTAGGGTAGCCGGTACAGCCTAATGATAATAAATATTCTCCGCCCTGAATAAGCATTTGCTGCTTAAATGAAATCTCAACAATACTATTCTCAAGGTGCGTCTCTATTTCTACATTTTCAAACATCGTATTTGTTCCTGTAATTTCAGTGCCTTTCAAATCTTTAATTGTGATGGCAAAAATGGCATCTTCAATTTTTTTGAAGAACTTAACCTTCATTTTGACCGTAAAATCAGAGAATTTTTCAATTGCATTTGAAGGAATTCCATTTTCATCTAAAATTGTAAAATCGATTATTTTTGCTTCATGATTGCCATATTCTAGTAGGTCAGGGTTAAGTGAAAATGGTTTTTCCCATTCATCGTCTACTTCCTCACGACGAACATCTCTTTCTTTCTCAGAGGTCAAATCTTCTTCGGTGATTGTTGGATCTTCTTGTTGTTTGACCAGAACACGTTTAAACAAATCCACCATATCTTTTGAGGATCCTTCTGCAAGTTTGATTCCTTGATCCAGCAAAACAACTCGATCGCAATATTTTGTAATACTGCTTAAATCATGACTCACTATAAGAATCGTCTTCCCTTGTTTACGAAATTCATCAATCTTTTTGAAACACTTTGCTTGAAAAAAAACATCCCCTACAGATAAAGCTTCATCAACAATTAAGATTTCTGGATCGATATTGATTGCTACTGCAAAAGCCAGCCGAACAAACATACCGCTTGAATACGATTTAACCGGTTGATAAATATAATCACCGATATCTGCAAATTCTAAAATACTTTCCAGTTTTTCATCGATTTCTTCTCGGCTAAATCCGATCATTGTTCCATTTAAGTAGACATTTTCAATCCCCGAATACTCTGGATTAAAGCCTGCGCCTAACTCCAGTAACGCAGAAATTCGTCCATTCACCTCAACTGACCCTGATGTTTGATTCAATACACCTGTAATGATTTTCAAACATGTAGATTTTCCAGAACCATTTGTTCCTATAATTCCTACAGTTTCACCTTTATAAATCTCAAAATTTACGTTTTTCAAAGCATAGTGTTCACTATGCTTAACTTTCATTCCCAAAGATTCTTTTAACCGATCCATTGGTTTTCCATATAACTTATATAACTTGTTTAAATTTTTAACTGTAATTGCAGTATCACTCATTGTAAAGTCGCTCCTTATTTGTATCTTATAATACATCTGCAAAATGAATCTTCAATTTCTTAAATAGTAACAAACCGATAATAAGCAGTGCTAACGTTACCACCCAAAAGTACAAGGATAGAGCGGGAAATTCCCAAAAACCGATTTTATCAATAAGGGATGTTCGATAACCATTCACGATGTAATACACGGGATTTAATTTTAATAGTGTTGCGATTTTTCCATTAGGATCAATATTAAGATCCGAAAATGACCACATAATTGGTGTCATCCAAACCCCGATTTGAAGAACAATGTTAACGATTTGATTCAAATCACGAAAAAAGACTACGATGGAACTTGTAATATAGGAAACAGCTACTACTAATGTAAATAGACAGAATGCATAGTAGGCAATTTGTAAGAAATAAAAATCTGGCACGAACCCATACGCTAAGTACAATATCAATACAAAAAAAATAAAGAATAGATTAACCGCAAAAGCAGAAATTACCTTGACTAAAGGCAAGATACTGATTTTAAATACAACTTTTTTCACTAAGTAATTATACTCGATGAAAGCATTCATCCCCGATACAATACCTTCTTGGACAAAGAACCACGGCACCAAGCCCGTAATCAACCATAAGACATAGGGTGCCCCTCGATCAGAACCCGTCTGAAAAATATTACCAAAAACAAACCAATAAACTAGAATCGTGATAATCGGTTGTACAAACGCCCAAATGATTCCTAAATATGATCCAGCATATTTTGTTTTAAAATCATTTTTTGCTAGGGTCATTAATAGTTTTCGATTCTGATAAAGTTCTCTAAATGTTGACGTTATTTTTGTAAGCATACAAACCCACCTATTATATATTTTAAGAAATACATCACAGAATTATATCACTAATAATCTATACAAACAAATCTACTTCAAGATCCTTAATAATTCTATAGCAAAAAGTAAAACATTCTCAAATTCTCTTTGCTTCATCTAAAAAAAAGGGTAGAATTAATTGGCTATATAAAAAGCTTGGGGGTTTTGGAGTGAAGAAACAAGTTAATAAATATTTAAAAATCATTGGCAATGTTGTTACTATCATAGCTGTTGTCTTTATCTTACGAAAATTGATGCGTAACGATGTCGACTATCAGAGCCTATTTAAAACTAAAAACATTCTATCAATTTCAATTGTAGTCATTGTACAATCGATTATCGTCATCACAAATGCTTTTCCATGGAAAACGTTAGTAGAGATGATGACAAATATTCCAATTCCTTTTAGTGAAACGATTCCAGTTTACGTGAAGTCAAACTTAATGAAATATGTTCCTGGTAATGTCTTCCAGTTTGTTGGGCGTAATGAACTTGCTATTAAAAAAGATCTTCCACATATAAAAGTTGCTACAGCAACCTTTTTAGATATTTTAATGACCGTTATCGCGGCAAGCCTGATTTCTATTATCTTTCTATTTAATTTTATTTGGTCTTCTATACAGGAAAATGCATGGGCCCATCTGTTATCTCTCGGAATCTTAATTTTAGTGATTATCATTGCAATTATATTATTTATTTTCAGAAAAAAAATACTGTCTTTGATTAAAAAACAAGACTATCTATTTACGAAAAAAAGTCTAAAAAAGATTTTTATCTGTTTGTTTTATTATGTCGTTATCTTGATGGTCTCTAGCCTAATGTACATGTTAGTCATAATGTTTATCTTAGACATTCCACTAACGCCTTCGCTTTTCATAAATCTCTTCTCAGCAAATACATTAGCATGGTTAGTTGGGTTCATTACACCAGGAGCACCCGCAGGCATCGGTATCAAAGAAGCTGTCATGGTGGGGGTTACTGGCGGTTTAATCAATACTTCTACTATCACCTTTTCAATGGTGATCATGCGTGTACTTTTAACGATAGCTGATGTATTAGCTTTCGGTTTTGTCAAATTTTATGAGTATGGCAAAAAAATCAATCGCTAAAATAAAAGGAGGAGTTTTTTTGAAAACTATTATTACTCTAGAAGCTGATTTAAAAAATAAAAAAATATTATTTGTCTCTACCAAAAATTTAGACTATATAAGAAATACGCAAGAAATCAAGTGGCTCACAGAGTTATCTAGTGAACTGAAGGTTATCTGTTCTCCTTCAAAAAATTATCTTTTTCGGCTTTTTTATGTCTACATCAACTTATTACCACAGTTAAAAATAGGATCTTTTGATACTCTATTTATTGGGTTCGCACCTCAACTATTATTTCCATTCTTCTGGCTATTTCCTAAAAAGAAACTAATTATTTTTGATTTTTTTATTTCCTTCTACGATACTTTAGTAGATGATCGGAAAAAAGTCAGCGTAGAATCCTTTATAGCTAGGATATTACATTATTTAGATAAACGAACTATTCATAAAGCTGATTATGTAGTGGCAGACACAAAAGCTCACGGTATATACTTTGCTGAAGAGTTTGATTATCCTAAAGATAGAATCACTGTTTTATATATAATTGCTGATACCTCTATCTACCATCCAAAACCTAGAAAACCCAACGAAAAATTTGAAGTTGTTTATTTTGGAAGTATTCTTCCTGTTCAAGGAATTGATATCGTATTAGAATCGATCCAGCTATTAAAAAATAATCAACATATTCACTTTACAATCATTGGTCCTATTAAGAAAAAATTTGACATACAAAAAGTTGATTACCCTAACGCAGAATTCATTCCTTGGTTGTCGCAAAATGATTTAGCAAAAAAAATCAATCAAGCAGACCTAGCTTTATCTGGTCACTTTAGCGCTACTGTTGGTAAAGCCGATCGCACAATAGCCGGTAAAACATACATTTACCTTGCAATGGATAAGCCTATTATTTTAGGTGATTCTGCAGCAAACCATGAACTCTATCATGATACAGAATCTATCCACTTCGTCGAAAGAGGAAATCCAAAAAAATTAGCCCTTCTAATTGAAAATATAGCCGATAAATAAATATAAAACTATTTTGGTTCTATAATATGTTGTGTTGGTGGGAAATCGAAGCCGATTTTCTACCAACACTGTTTTCTTCTTTCCAAATCAAAAAGAGACGCACATTTGGTAAAATTTAGTCGACCAAAACATTCCCCTACCAAAGGAGTCTCTCAATGGACAATCATACTAGAAAATTACTTGGATTAACAGATAAAGAATTACAGTTTGATGAAGAATGGTTTGTAGAAAAAGAGTATAAAGGCGTTCAAGCACAATTTATCAAGGGAAGATTGGGCCATTCACCTTCCCTCCCAGTGTGAACAATGCGGATCTGTTCACATCATTCGTAACAGTTCTTATATGACACGCTCTCAGCTGGTGAAATTCAAAGAAAAACTAATCCTTTTAGAATTGAAACGCAGTCGCTTTCTCTGCCATGATTGCGGCCAAACATTTCATTTTCTACGAAAACAGACTTGGTGGATGCACATCATCAACTAACAAAAGAACTAAAGCATGCGATCCTTAAGGAATTATATGAGAACCAATCACGAAAATTAATCGCCAAGAAATACTTTGTCTCAGATGGAACGATCACACGAATATTACGAGAAGTCAGTCAATGGCTCCATGAGTTTTATTTGTGTGGATGGGACGACAAATAAATTGTTCATCATACTCGAGGACCGTAGACTGTCTAAGTTGACCCACTATTTCATGCGTTACCCTAGAAAGGTCCGTTTAAAGGATGAAATGGCAACACTTTTTTGACAAAAATTATAAGGTGTTGCTTTTTCCTTCGTATTATTACTCCGATTGCCCTTGACAACGAGCCTTCTCGGATATGATTCTTTGCGGCAGGAGCTTATTCAAGTGAATCAAGCTGCCTCACTCGAGTTATCATATCCGAGCTCATTATCAAGGGTCCGCTTCGCCAATCTCTGATAACGGAACCCAATCGGTGTCTCGTACCCCAAGGTTCCATGCAGTCGTAGATGGTTCCACCAATGCACATAATCAAATAACTCCAATTCTAAGTGTGCCAACGATTCAAAATAAATCTGATGAACAAATTCCATCTTCATCGATTTATACGTTGATTCCGCTACTGCATTGTCATTAGGACAGCCTTTTTTACTTAAAGAGCGGGTAATAGCAAAAGCTTCAAGAATTTTTTCAAAGGTTTGATTATTAAATTCTTTCCCATAATCCGTATGAAAGAGCTATACTTAGATCAATGGATAAGAGATTCAGCTAAATGCGCGGTTAACCAGACTTGTGTCTTTTTTCTCTCCACAAGAATAGCCAATGATTTCTCGGTTAAATAAATCGAGAATCACACAAATATAATGCCATTTCTTGCCAACTCGAACATAGATTAAATCAGTAACGATCGCTTCCAGCAGCTGTTTTTCCAAAAAATCACGGGCTAAAACATTTGCTGTCTTGGCTTCGTTGCATGTGGAAGAATGATGTTTAAAATGAGCCGATGTGTAGCTTGATTTTAATCCTCGTTGTTTCATGATATGACCGATTTTCCGGCGGCTTACTTGAATTTCTCGGTTGGCTAAGACTTATTTTAATTTTCGTGTGCCATATGCCTTGCGGGTACGAATAAATTCTTCGGTTATAGCTTTTTCTAATTCTGCTTCATTTTTTACGGATTTTGGCTGATAATAATATGTTTGGCGGGAGATGTCCAAAACTTTACACATCGCTGATATCGAGTATTTGTGCTTATTGGCATCAATTACTTGTCTTTTCGTCCGAATATCAGCGCTGCCTGCTTTAAAATATCATTTTCCATTTCTAGTTGTTGGTTTCGTTTACGCAGGGTAATCAATTCTTTTTGTTCAGGGCTCAAATTATCTTTTTCCTTGAAAGAACCGGTGGTTTCTGCCTGCTTGACCCATTTATCAAAAGCAGAGCCGGTCAATTCATATTCACGAATAATTTCTGATCGAGATTTTCCAGCTAAATAAAGATTGACTACCTGTTGTTTAAACTCCTTTGAATAGGTTCTTCGTTGACGTCTTGACATGAAAATTCCTCCAGTGTTTTTTTCTATTCTACACACCTTATTTTTTCTGTCTAGTCTAGTGTAGCCGATTCAGGACAAGTACTTAGTGATGTATATGAACGCTAGTTATTGTCAGCTGCTTAAAACTGTCTTTCCGAATGCGCAGATAGTGACCGATCGTTTTCATATCGTGCAACACATCAACCGGAGCCTTAATCAATTGCGTGTACAGATCCTGAATCGCTTTCGTGATTCTCGTTCTGAAAATCAAAAGAAATACCGACGGCTGAAACGATATTGGAAACTCTTATTAAAGGATTCGAATAAACTAGAACAGCTTAAATGGCAGTATCATCGACTTTTCAAAAAAAGAAATCAGTCAGACAGAGATCTTTGATGAACTATTGAGTTATAGTGAAGAGCCGTGAAAAGCCCATTCGTTCGTCCAACTCCTGCGCTACTATTTCACAAAGCGGGATTTCGAAGGGGTTAACCCCCCCCTTACAAACGATAGATCCAGCGTTGCCTTCTTCTTTTAAGAAGAAGTTCCATGTGTTTGTCAGGTATCGCCAGTGACTTAAAGTAATGCTGCCGAATGGCATTACTGAAGGATTGAACAATAAAATTAAATTGATCAAACGGATCTCCCTTGGTTATCAAAGCTTCTATAATTTTCGCGCACGAATTTGCTTACAACAAGGATTGATCTTTGAAAACTAAAAAAGTAAGCGGTGCACAAAACGCACCGTATACACGACTCACTTTTATTCAAATATGTCTCCACCAACACGATTTGATGAGATCCACTTTTCTCTACCTTTAAATCTACACTTTAAATTGTATATTATAATTGAAGCGCGCCCCCTAAGTTAGACCAAAGATCTAACTTAGGGGGGGTTAATGACTAAATATGATTATATTTTTAAAAAGTACGTTGTTGAAGCGTATCAGAAGAGTGAAGGTGGCTTTACAACGCTGACTCGGCGCTTCGGCAGTCCGGCTGAGTCGACAATAGAAAAATGGGTGGAAACTGTTGAGCTTGCTTGGCTTCAGCGCTCTAAATCGAAGGAAAGGCAAACAAACTTATTCTTCTCAATTCAAGCAAGATGCCATACACTATTACTTGACGAGCAGTGACGCCGCGTTGAACTACGGCTTGCCCTCTGGTGACTTACTCCAGAGCTGGCATCAGAAGCTTCAACGCGAAGGCATTGCAGGTCTTTCACCGAAACCGAAAGGAAGACCTACAATGACAAAGAAAAAGAAGAAACAAGCACCAAAAAAATCACTCACACGCGAACAAGAACTGGAACGAGAGAATGAACTGCTTCGGGTAGAACTGGCCTTTGTAAAAAAGCTCCGAGCTTTAGGGATGCCTATCCCGGATCGACTCAAGAACGAGACGCACGAATCATCCATGAACTCCGAAAAGAATTCCGATTAACGATTCTTCTTGAGACAACGAAATTCCCTGAAGCAACCTATATGTATTGGCAAAAATGATTAGATCGTGAAAATCCGGATGCGGAACTAGAGAAAATGATCCTCAGAATTTTCGAAGAGAATCATGGAAATTATGGGTATCATTGGATTCAACTCGCTTTGAACATACAGGGACTAAAAGTAAATCAGAAGAAAATCCGGCGAATCATCCGCAAACTTGGACTGAAAAGCACAAAATTTACGCCCAAATCTCGGAAGTACAGTTCCTACAAAGGAACGATTGGACAAGTCGCGAGAAATCGAATCCATCGTCGATTCCATACATCTGTTTCACATTAGAAGATTACCACAAATATCTCTGAATTCAAGTATTACTAACGGGATAAAACCGGAAAAACAGTCATCAAAAAGCCGCATCTTGATCCATTTCTTGATATGTTTAATGGTAAAATTTTATCCTATCAAATTTCAGAAAGACCTAATATAAAAGCTATACTTGACGCTCAAAAAGAAGCCATTGACCGCCCTACCGATTGTCCCTATCGCCGAATATTCCATTTAGATCAAGGCAGTGCGTATCAATTGAAGCGCTATAGGAAACCACTAACAGATGAAAAGATATTTCAAAGTATGTCAAGAAAATACAATTGTCTCGATAACTCACTGATGGAAAACTTCTTCGGTTTATTAAAGCAAGAAATGTATCATGGTGTTGAGTATATAAGTTTCGAAAATTTGAAACAGACAATTGAGGAGTAGATTGATTATTATAATCATCGCCGAATTAAGACGAAGCTCGGGTGTAGCCCGATTCAGTATCATAAACGAATGACCGCATAAAAAAACCGACCAGATTTTTCTAGTCGGTACACGGTCTAACTATTGGGTCTCACTTCAAATTGACAAATCTTTCCAGTCTTTTTTTAAATACAAGCAAAAGTAATATGAAAATTAACGTTCCCCAAAATATAAGAAAAGCTTTTTTTAATGACGAATTTTTATATCTAACTTCAATTTTATGTGATCCTTTTGGGATTATAATTCCCCGAAATAGATAATTTCCCTTAAACACCTCTACTTCTTTCCCATCAATATATGCACTCCAATTACCATCATTATATTCATTAATCAAGACAATACGATCTTCATTAACTGAAGCATCAAATGTAATAGTACCGTTATTCTTGTTTTTAACTCGATTAATTTTCTCAGTATCACTTAAAGGTACATTACTTCTAATATCGGGAATAGGATGTTCTTTACTGAAATACGCAACATCGCCACTATAATTTTCTTTCATTGAAGAAAGTACTTCTTTATCTGTATCTTTAATAGCAATTTGATCAGTTAACTGAATTTGATTGGAATACTCACCAATTTCTTTCACAACAAGCTCATCATCTCCAATTCTCATATCAGATTTAGTATAAAAAGGTAGCAAAACGAGATTTCCTCTAAAACCCTCTATCGAAATATCTCCAGTATAATTTTTTTCATTACTTGCATAAAAAGTAATTTTTTGTGGAACTTCAACATTTGTCGTAATTTGCACGTCATATGACTTATCTTTAGAATCGTTTATTGAATCAAAAGAAAATATCATATAACTATTATCTGCTTGATTTCCCAAAGATGTTTCAGTTTCTCTCAATACTTTCTTACTTATAGAATCAATAATTTGAATACGAACTTGTTGATCACTTCTAAACTTTGTATTATAAGTACCCACCATTAATTGAATTGTTGAAAGATAATTCTTACTAGCAGTAAAAGATTGAGTTATCTCTATCCCTTTGTGAATTTCACTTACTGGAGTCATACCACCGATAGATGCAGAACGATCAGCTTGATCTGCTAAAGAAGAAACAGTATATTTGACACCCATGTATTTAAGTAAATTTTCATTATCAAAAGAATGGAACGCAATATTGGTCGGCGTTGTATACGCTGACTTATCAATTGCTGTGTAATAGGAATGCATATCAGCATTGGTATATACAAAATTATGCCCCCTAATATCTCGTAAGTTATAATACATATTACTAGATGCAAAGAATGTCCAATCACCTAATGGTGCTATCTTCTCCTGTTTTTTTGTATTTTTTTCTAAATACTTTAAACTGTCCGTAGCCGTAGGTATGACGCTAGCATTATCTTTGACCAGAGGTAAATAATAATTCCCGAAGGTTCCCATATCGATAATAACTAATAATGCAATTATTAGTCCACCTATTTGAGCAAGAAGGCGACTTTTAATCAATAAAGTCACCACGCTAACTATGACATAAATAAGAACAATTATTCTAATCCGAACAACTTGACTCATTAGCGAATTACTCAAATCATAATTAGAAATCTTGGATACACCGATATAATAGATTACCAATGATGATGTAACTATCGCTATGGATCTCCATATCATTCTTCTATAATCTTCAATATTTTTGAAAAAATCATCTATATTTGCCCCAAACAAAATTGATAGACTGAAATTAATAAGCACTATCAAGCGATAACGAATCGAAGTATTAATCAGTGGCAGATGTTGATACAATGGATAAAGCAAGTTTGAAAATACTAAAAAAATTAGAATTATTAATGCAATGAAAAAAAACAAGCTACGAGACTTTTTTTTGATATTAAAAAAGGAAAAAGGCAATGTAATAACCGATAATATACCCGTATATAGAGTCGCCTCATTTATGTGGATGGATAAATCATTTCTAATATATGGATAGAATAATGTCCGTAAATAGGACCAGTCCAATTTTGCCGCTGCCAGCCCTTTACGTGATTCATTATATCCATTTCCACCAACAGTTTGCAGTAGTTCTGCAGTATACGGTAATGACAACAATGCACCTAAAATTATACATAATGCGAAGCTAACAAAATAGACTAATAATCTTTTTTTATTTCTCCAATGATACGATACACCATAATATAAGACGTAACAACCAAGTAAATACATAAAATATGCTGTATATGTTGGCATCCCAGCAACCAACATACAAAAAATTACAATTGCTCCACCCACAATATAGCTTATCTTAATTTTCTCCAACAATAAGTCTAAAAACAGAAAAATTAATGGGGCAAGCATCGTTACTTCTGAGTGTGGCCAACCATGCCACATAACCATTGTAGAGCATAAAGCAAAAGAAACAGCAGAAATGAAAGCTCCTATCCTGGTATACCCCCATCGCTTCATCAATAGATTCATAGAGATAAAAGCAATCAGAACTTTTACGATTGACACTATTAAAGGAGCAATATCGAACGGCAAAAGATAGAGATAGTTTAAAAAGAACAAATATAAAGTCATACTCTGAGGAGCACCAATTCCTAGTGTGGATAGCCACCCAGAAAACATCACTTTATGAATTGATGTGTAAGCTATAGGATATACATTATCAGCAGGATCTGATAATAAGGGACCAGAAGTACCAACATTTAAGCTTTTAAAAGGCTCAAATAAATACATTAGATTAGCAAATGATAACTTCCAGTCACCAAAAATGATTGACGAATATAAAATACCAAATAGAATGATCATACCTACCGGGATGAATAATTTTCTATAACCAAACCTACTATTTTTTTTTCGTAAACGATTCACATTTTTGTTCATATATGTCTCCATTAGATACATTACATTCTCTTTAAAAATTATAGATTCAGAGAGAACATATTATTTTATCTTTAATTTTTTTATTAAATTCAGAGTCATTTCTATAAAAGAGTAACCGCATAATATATATATTAATTGGAGAACAGGAATAGTTCCACTACTATAAAAATAAAGTCGATTCATCGTTTCTCCTGAAACCCAAGAGTATGCCCAAGAAACACCTAGTAGAAGAATAATATATGATAGAAATAATCCTAAAGAAATTACTGAGATAGCAAAAAATTTATCTTCATATGCTTTTCTAAACATAGAAATAACAGCGTAAGCAAATCCACTCATAGACAAAATAGTAACTAGAATACTAGAATATTTATAAATTGACATGATGCTATTTATGCGTCTAATCATTGCTGTAACTGGACGATTATGGGCTGATTGAGCGGAACCAATAGGATAATTCAAAGGAGTATTTATCAAAGTCTCAATTTCCCTGACTGCATCTACGCTCCCACTAACTTGACTAATTCCATTATCCACGTAGTATTCAGTATACATAATTGTCTCTTTAGCAGTATAAAGCATTTTAGGAATGACGTTTTCCAAAATACTAGCGATAGTCTTTGTAGGAGCCGATTGTGAAACCGCAATACCCGCAGATCTCTTTTTTAATTGCCCCACTTTAAAAGCTTCTGTTAACTCTTTATGAACAGCAGTGTAAAAATCATTTGTTGCTTTTCCACCTTTAACCGTCTCCCCATTAACCAAAATTTCCTGTTTGTATCCAAGACCAGCTCTCTCCACAGCTAATCTCAATAACCAAACTATTTTACCACTAAAAATTTCTGCTTGACTCTCACTATCAATTTTAGTAGTAAGCGTTGAATTAGGAATGTAAAATGAATCAAATTGTTCTTCTAATTTTTTCAATGTAGGAGAAACTTCCATTGCCTGTCGTAAAGCACTCTCATGGACCCAAATATACGTTTGACTCGTTCCATCATCAATTGAAACTAGATCTGTAATTACATTTCCAAAACTAGTTTGTGTATGATCGTTTACAGCATAAATACCATAATGTTTCAAATTCTGATAACTAAGAAGTGATGTCCCCCCTTGGAATATAAGAATAGGAATTAACAAAATAGTTATGTGAATCAACTTAGCTTTTATATTAAATTTACTAAACAAAACAAATAGTAAAGTGATAATCAATGCCACATAAAAAAAAGGTTTAAGCCAAATACTATCTTCACGTAAATAATAGAAAGTAAGATAAGATATCCCAGCAGAAATAGACCACAGCAAAGAAATCCATTTTGATTTGTTTCGGTATAAAAATAAACCAATAACACTACCTAGAACTAAAAAAACCAAAGGTGTCAATAACGCATCTCGATACAAACGCAGACCAAATTTTTTATCCATCATTACTGGAGAATATAAAAGAAATAAATACGCAAATGTACGATAATACTTATTTTTTATAATTGGAGCTAATGCTATAAGTAATAAAACTATCGCAAATATATATAATGAAATCAGCGCTAATGAATAGGAAATTGCAAATTTATAAATTAGGATATAGAAAAAAGAATATGTTGGATTTTTTACCAAAGTTGACGAATTATAGTTGCCAAACCAGTTTCCCTTAATAAATTCTGTCGCTTGCATAACAAAAACATGTTCATCTACACCACCACCAGCAAAAGTGATTGGCGGAATTTTCATCTGAATTAAGATACGAACTAACGTAAAAAGTAATATTACACTAAACAATATCAGATTACTTTTCTTCCTAAAAAACCTATGCGATAAAGCTCTTTTCATTTTATAATCTCCTTGAACAGTTAATACCATTTAAAATCTCTATTTCTTATCACCGTCATAATCCATCTTGCGTACACGAGATTGGATGTCTTCTAAAAGCTTACGATTGGCAGCAATCATATCTCCTTGCAGTCCAATCACGAAAGTTTGAAAACCTATCATCATTAGTGTACTTGCTAAGATCAATGATTGAATATGTCCATTTCCTGTGCCTTGGAAGAAAAAGAACAAGAAACGAATACCTATCAAAGCGCCGAAAGCGAAGATAATACCACCGAATAGAGAAAAGAAACGCAATGGTTTGTACATCATAAATGCGCGAAGAATCGTCAAAATCGACTTCTTTATATAGCCAAACATACTGGAAAACAAACGTGATGGGCGCAATTCGTCGTTAGTTCGAATAGGTACGGACATTTGTGCAATCTTATTACGTCCAGCTTGAACAATCGTTTCTAAAGTATATGTGTATTCATTTGTTACATTCAATTGCATCGCAGCATTACGACTATATGCTCTAAAACCACTAGGAGCATCAGGAATATCGGTGTTAGAAGCTTTGCGTACTACCCAGCTTCCAAATTTTTGTAATTTTTTCTTTAATGGTGAAAAGTGTTCTGTCGTCATGATGGGACGTTCACCTATCACAATATCTGTCTTACCATCTAAAATAGGACGAACTAATTTTTCGATATCCCCGCCAACGTATTGATTGTCAGCATCTGTGTTCACAATGATATCTGCCCCATTGCGTAAACAGGCGTCTAGTCCAGCCATGAAGCCTTTCGCTAGTCCTTTATTGCGTTTGAAATTGACGACATAGTTTACTCCCCAATTCTTAGCTACTTCAACTGTGTTGTCTTTGCTGCCATCGTTAATTATTAATATTTCAATTTCATCGATACCATCAATTTTTTTAGGCAAGTCATTCAACGCTATTTCCAACGTTTCAGCTTCATTGTAGCAAGGGATTTGAATAATTAATTTCATGCTAAGACTCCTTTTTATGCATTCTAACTGAAACATGATACCATTCCTGATAAATAATTTCAACGTTTACTAAATTAACGTAATGAAAACTATATAAAACAAAGCGTTATTCAAAGCAATACTTTTTCGATACGCGGTCTCCTAAAGAATTTGCATAAAAAACTGATCATAGTAATAATATATGAGGCACCATACTTGTCTAGCTTTCTAACAACTGAAATCTGAATCATAAAAATGACCTAACGTCTCTTGATATACCTGGATTTGGAGCATAAAAAACATGAGCACAAGCTTAGTACGATTTAGATAGTGCACTTTAATCGTAAAGGTAGCTTCCATGTACGGAAAGTATTACACGAAACAAGATATATTCAAAAGAATTAACTTCATCTATTTAAAATTTATATACGGCATTCAAATTATTATCGTTTGTTCGACAAATCGACTTCACAAAAGTCTCTCCTAAAACATCCTGTTTCGTTATTTTATTTCTATCATTTTTTCACACCATCCTACTTATCGTGACCACTTAGTGAATTGTGAGCATTTAGAATTTCCAGATAAATCCTTTCGCAATTTATTAAATGATAGCCATACTAACTAGCAACAGTTTCTATTGATCATCAGCCAAAAAGTAGCAGTAGCCACAATTTCCGCATATTAATTGGAAACACTTGAAAAAGATACTTTTATCATTGTCGAATTAATGCATTCACGGTCTAGCGAGAGCAATGGGTACACTTTCCGTGCTTCAGCTTGATTACATAAATCATACATTAGTTAGTAGCTTTCGTTTTACAACTTGGATAGAGTGATGAAAACTCATTTCTTACCTATTTCTTTCAGCTATAACACGTGGAACAACTAAGGTCACAAGAAACACTCAAAAATTTGGAACCAAGTCTGCCTCAATCGTTTAAAAAGAACTTTCAGAGCTTTGCTATCGTTCCGGTATCTGCAAATGCCTACAAATTAAAGCTGTCTAACGGTGTTACAGAAAGATTGAACAACAAAATCAAATTAATTAAACGAATCACCTTTGATTATCGAAACTTCTATAGCTTTCAAGTACGAACCTATTTACAACAAAAATTGATCTTTGAACCTTGAATTTATAATTTAAGTGCAACACAAAAATGACGGTTTTATAATATTTTATGTTGGTAGAAAATCGAAGCCGATTTTCTACCAACACTTTTTTCTTCTTTCCAAATCAAAAAAGAGACACACATTTGGTAAAATTTAGTCGACCAAAACATTCCCCTACCAAAGGAGTCTCTCAATGATAATCATACTAGAAAATTATTTGGATTAACAGATAAAGAACTATAGTTTGATGAAGAATGGTTTGTATAAAAAGAGTGTAACGGCGTTCAAGCACAATTTATCAAAGAAAAATTGGTCCATTCACCTTCCCAGTGTGAACAATAAAATTAAATTGACCAAACGGATCGCCTTTGGTTATCGAAACTTCTATAATTTTCGCGCACGAATTTACTTACAACAAGGATTGATCTTTGAAAACTAAAAAAGTATGCGGTGCACAAAACGCACCGCATACACGACTCACTTTTATTCAAATATGTCTCCACCAACACGATTTGACGAAGAGCCGTAAAAAAACGAGATCAAATATCTTTTGAGGCGCTGCTTGTCTTCAATGAAGCACTTCCCGAGAGTTATCGTATAACGTTGAAAACGCTCAATAAATTTCTTCCACAAATCAAAAATGCCTTACAACAAAGTTATTCAAATGGTCCTCTTGAGTGTCTCAATAACCATATCGAAGTGTTGAAGCGAAATGTTTATGGCTTTCGTAGCTTTTACAACTTTAAACTGCTCATTATGATCCGTCACGGAAGTGCATTGATCTTAAGCTAATCATAACCACCCGTGAAAACGGGTGGTTTGCTCTTCGGCTGGAAGCCTCTCTTACCGGTCACGGCCTATAAGGCCCTCTGAAAGCTTCCCACCGCACCACTTCTACTCGCTGATTCTAAAAGAATCTCACTCTATC
>NZ_BJDP01000008.1 GCF_005405205.1 Enterococcus pingfangensis
ATTCTTTGGTCAGAACTATTTTGAGTGTAGCACAAATGGCTTTTTTAGTTGTCTAGCTTAATTTTACAATCGGCGTAATTAAAAATAAAAATATTTCAGAAACAATGCACGACCCTAAAAAAATGGGTTTTGTTGGAGCAATTATTGGAGCAATTGTCGTAGCTTTTCTAAACTCAACTGCAGCAGCTATTCCAGCAGCGTTGCAAGTGACTGCCGTAGCCGTATTGGTTCCAGCGGCAACAACATTGATCAACATCGTAATGCCGATCATTTTCTGGTTGGCAGCATTAGATGCTGGTAAACGGACAGGTTTTTGGGGTACATTATTTGGCGGAATCGCACAATTGATCATGGGCAATGCTGTTCCTGGTGTCGTATTAGGAATCTTGATCGGTAAAGGCGTCGATGAAATCGGCTGGAGAAGAGTAACGAAGATCATGATGGCAGCTATCATCATTCTATTTGTTCTAAGCGGCTTCTTCCGTGGATTTGATTTGGAAATGTTGAAGAGCTTCAATTTGCAAGCGCCAAACTGGCTTGAAAATATGCATAACGCTATCACATTGAACTAATAATAGTAAATATTCAAATGAAAATATAAAAGAAGACCTTTATTTGAAATAGGAGGGAAATAAATGGATAACACAGAAGAGTTGAAAGATCAGGCGGCCCTTTTGGAAGAGAAGAAAGCCAAAAGTTTCTGGTATGCTGATTGGTCATTTCCAATTATTGTAGGGATCATGTCAGCGGCAGTTTTTGCCGGGACACATATGTATGTTACTTACGGAGTCGGCGCTTTTAATGAAGTTTCAATCGTTGCGATGTTAAAAGCAGGATTAGACGGCGGTTCTTACGGAGCTGCGGCTGCGTTTGGTGCAAGTTTCTTATTCGCTCGGATTTTAGAAGGTTCACTCGTCGGAATTCTTGACTTAGGCGGTTCGATCTTAACGGGTATCGGTATTGGGATTCCAGCGATTTTCTTAAGTATGGGAATCCATGCGCCAATCGATAACTTTGCTGCTTCATTATTGACCGGGACTGTCTTAGGCTTATTAGTCGGTGGCGTCATCATTTTGATCCGTAAATTTACGATCAATCAAGCGAACTCAACCTTTGGTGCAGATGTCATGATGGGTGCTGGGAATTCTTCAGGTCGTTTCTTAGGACCATTGATTATTTTGAGCGCTACGGCTGCATCAATTCCAATCGGTATTGGAGCAACACTGGGGGCATTAGTTTTCTATATTTGGAAAAAACCAATCGCAGGCGGAGCAATCCTTGGTGCGATGATCTTGGGCGCACTCTTCCCAGTAGCACTCAAGTAGAAAGAAGGATAAAAGATGTTTGATCTATTAATCAAAAACGGAAAACTTATCACTGGAAAAAAAGTTGACATAGCCATAAAAGATGGTGCGATTTTAAATGTTGATACTGTCATTGAATCAACGGCTAAAGAAGTGATCGACTTAGCTGGCGAACATTATGTATCAGCAGGCTGGATCGATGATCACGTACACTGTTATGAAAAAATGACGCTTTATTATGATTATCCAGATAAAATCGGTGTAACCAAAGGCGTTACAACGGTGATTGATGCAGGAACTACCGGCGCAGAAAATATCGGTGATTTTTATGAGCTGACTAAAAAAGTGAAGACCAACGTCTATGCTTTAGTCAACATTTCAAAATGGGGGATCGTTGAGCAAGATGAATTAGCTGATCTAACGAAGGTCCAAGCAGAACTTGTCCACGATCGCTTAGCGGAATTACCGCAATTTATCGTTGGGATCAAAGCACGGATGAGTAAAACAGTCGTGGGTGAAAATGGAATCACACCCTTAGAGCTAGCTAAAAAGATCCAACATGAAAATGACGTGCCATTAATGATCCATATCGGTTCAGCGCCGCCAGAATTACAAGAAGTTTTGACATTATTAGATGCGGGGGATGTTTTGACCCACTGCTTCAATGGCAAACCAAACGGTATTTTGGACAAAGACACAGATGAGATCAAAGATTTTGCTAGAGCAGCTTATGATAAAGGAATCGTTTTTGATATTGGTCACGGAACAGACAGCTTTAACTTTCACGTTGCTGAAGTTGCATTAAAAGAAGGAATGAAAGCAACGTCGATCAGTACAGATATTTATCACCGCAATCGCGAGAGCGGACCTGTTTATGATTTAGCAACTACAATGGAAAAATTAAGAGTAGTGGGCTATTCATGGGAAGAAATTTTAGACAAAGTGACGGCAGTGCCGGCACAGTCTTTCCACTTAGCGAAAAAAGGGCAATTAACGGCTGGCTTTGATGCAGATCTGACGATTTTTGATTTGGAAAATGGCGAAAAAACATTGACCGATTCAAATGGATTTACACGAACAGCAAAAGAATTGATTAAACCAGTTAAAACAATTATTGGAGGCACCGTTTATGACAACTAGTTATGAAAAATTTGGGCTAAAAGAAGTGATCAACGCTTCAGGTAAGATGACGATTTTAGGTGTATCGAAAGTATCAGAAAATGTTCTAGCGGCACAACGTTTCGGCGGCGAACACTTTTTTGAAATGAGCGAGCTGCAAGTTCAAACAGGCGCTTACTTAGCAAAACTTTTGGAAGTTGAAGATGCTCAGGTCGTTTCTTCAGCCTCAGCTGGGATTGCCCAATCTGTGGCGGCGGTGATTGGTGAAGGAAGTGTTTATCACGCATACCATCCTTACACAGAGCGGATAACTAAACGAGAAATCGTTTTGCCCAAAGGACACAATGTCGACTACGGGACACCAGTTGAAGTCATGGTGGGTCAAGGCGGCGGAAAAGTTGTGGAAGCCGGTTATGCTAACGGTTGTTCTCCTGAACAATTAGAAATGATGATCACTGAAAACACTGCGGCATTGCTTTATATCAAGAGTCATCACACTGTTCAAAAAAGTATGCTGACAGTAGCTGAAGCAGTAGCTGTTGCTCAAAAACATCAATTGCCGTTAATCGTAGATGCAGCCGCAGAAGAAGATCTTTATAAATACAGCAAAGCAGGTGCTGACTTAGTGATCTACTCAGGTGCAAAAGCCATTGAAGGTCCTAGCAGCGGACTTGTAATCGGTAAAGGAAAATATATCGAATGGATTCGTCTGCAAGGTAAAGGGATCGGCCGCGCGATGAAGATCGGTAAAGATAATATTCTTGGTTTGACACAAGCATTAGAAGATCGTTTAGCAAATGGCAGCGAAACTGGCGACTCTATGAAAAAACGCTTGGCACCATTTATTGAAGCAATTAACCAAATCGATGGATTGAAAGCAACCGTAGTGCAAGACGGTGCTGGCCGCGATATTTATCGGGCAAGTGTCAAAGTCTTAGAACGTTCAGCTAAGGAAGTCATTGCTGAATTAAAAGCAGAAGATCCAGCAATTTACACGCGAGAATATCAAGCTAACAACGGCATCATTGAATTTGATGTTCGTGCCGTAAATGAAGAAGAAATGAACAAGATCGTTACACGCTTAAAAGCGATCATGTAAGGTTGAACACTTGCCGGTTCATTTTGACAAGTGGGTCTGATTTATTTTTCTAAAGAAAAAACTTTAAATAGAAGTAAGGAGCAAATAACTATGTCATTAACCCCAAATTATTATAAAGATCGAGTAAGTTTAAACGTTTTAGCCAATTCAGTTGAAAATGTGCGTGATTGCTACAACGCAGCAGATGGACACGTAGTTTTAGGTGTTTTATCAAAAAATTATGATAGCGATGCGGCTGCTATCGAAGACATGAAAAAATATCAAGCAGCAACGAACAACGCCCTTTCAGTTGGACTTGGCGCGGGTGATCCAAACCAAAGCCAAATGGTTTCACGAATTTCTGGCGAATTGCAACCACAACATGTGAACCAAGTTTTCACTGGTGTCGGCGCATCTCGAGCATTGTTGGGACAAAGTGACACGATCATCAACGGCTTAGTTTCTCCTTGCGGCAAAGTTGGCTATGTCAATATAGCGACGGGTCCATTGAGCTCTCAATCACCAGAAGCTATCGTACCGATCGAAACAGCGATTGCTTTGTTGAAAGATATGGGAGGCAGCTCAGTTAAATATTTCCCAATGAAAGGTTTAGCACACAAAGAAGAATACGAAGCAGTAGCAAAGGCTTGTGCGGAACATGATTTCTATTTGGAACCAACTGGCGGAATCGATTTGGAAAACTTCCAAGAAATCGTTAAAATCGCGTTGGATGCTGGCGTGAAGAAAGTCATTCCGCATGTATACAGCTCAATTATTGATGCAGAAACTGGCGATACTCGCCCAGAAGATGTTAAAACACTATTCAATAAAGTAAAAGAATTATTATAAAACAGCAAAAGAGAGCATGGTCGATGAGATCATGCTTTTTTTAGTAGAGTAAATACGATTATTTAGGCCAGGGGAGTTAGTGAATATTTTAACAAAAAGTTGACAGCGTTAAAAAAGTATTGTAGGTTTAAAGATAAGTAATTAATTGTTGTAGTTTAGATGGAACCAGAAAAATGAATATTTTTTTAGCGATGATAGTGAAATGTCGAACAAATAATAGGAGGAATTGAAATGATCGAAACTTTTGTGTTTTCTAGCGAACGTGTTTTTTTGAATGAAGATCAAACGAAGATCCGGCAATTGTTGGACTATTTAAAAAGTCGCAAGCAGCAAATCGGAATGGTTTTTTATGATCAAGCGAGGATGAATCAACTTTTGTTGGAACACCATCTGGTCGATTATTTAGATTTTTCGATACTAGGTAAAAAAGCCGAACAGATCCCTCAAGGATTGGTCGATTTTTTGCAAGTAGATTTAGCACAGCAAAAAGTCAATTTCATTTCAGATTCACTGGATAATTTGTGCGAAGCTAAAAACTTAGGTTTCAGGCCGATTTATCTTGCCGAAGATTGCAGTCAAGAAACGCTGACTTGTCCCTCTTTCAGGGATTTTGACCAGTTGCACTTAGGAGTCATTGAAAGCCGGTTTGATCAATTGATGTAATGCCTAATAAACTTTTTAGCGAAGAGTCTCAATGATTTTTTCAGAAATCGTTGGAGGCTTTTTTTGTCCGCAAAGTTCATCGATTTTATTAACAGATAGCTATATTTTTTTCAAAATATATTATTTTAATGATCAAATATGATAAACTTATTAATGAAGTTATAGTTAGTTAAATGGGAGAAGGTGGAAATCGTGGGCAGACATACCGCGCCAAAAGAAACAAAACTAGGAAAATATCTCGCAATAGGTTTGATCGCTTTTTTGTTGATCGGCGGTGTATATTTTGGTGTGACACGATTAAATAATTCGACTGAAGAATCAGAGAAAGCCGCCGCAAATGCGCGCCAAACGACGCTAGAAAAAAAGACTACCGACTCGAAACAAGCAACTGACCAACGTGACACACAAGCTGAGTCGACGGTTTCTTCTGAAAAATCGACAAAGACTAGTGAAAAAAAGCCAGCTAAAACAGCCGCAGCACAAACTAAAAAAGCAGTGGTCAAAGCAGCAGATAACTTAACTAAAAGCGCAGGCGAAGTGTATTATGGCGTTTATTATTTTAAAAATGAACAAACAATCTCCAGTGAAAATTCTGAACCGACAATCGCCGCAAATGTTATTGAATTATTCATTATGGACTATGCGCTTGCGCAAGAAGGCGGCAGTGATCAAGTGATCCAAGATAAGCAGTTGACGGAATGGTTGACACCGATGATTCAGCAAAATGATCTCACTGCAACCAATGTTTTGATCGATCATTATGGTATGAGTAATTTGAATGCCTATTTTTCAGCCCAAGGATATTCAGATACGCGGATTGAACATCGGATGATCGATATCAACGTTCCATTTGAAGCCGCTGATAATTACACCTCGTTAGATGATTGCATGAAATTATTGAAAAAAATTTATGATGGACATGAAAAAGCACCGCAAAAGCTGATGCTGGAGATTTTAACAGGACAAACACTTCGTACTAAGCTCCCTAAAAAAATACCAAAAGATGTTACGGTAGCGAATATCACGGGTGAACAGCAGAAAATTGAGAATGACATCGGACTTGTGCTGACAAAAGACGAGCCGTTTGCCATTGTCGTGCTGACCCAAGAAGTTTCAGATATCGTCAAAACAAGAAACGCAATCGCTGATTTTAGTTTAGCGGCGGCTAGTTTAAATGAGTGAGCAGAACTTACCCTAACGGTAGGTTCTTTTTTTGTAAAAGAGATAGCTATTATAAAAATATTTGTGATTTTTAGCAGCGGTAATATGATAAAATAAACATAAAAATGAGAATATTACTTTTAGTTGGTCTAACTTAAGAAAAAGGAGCGGGATTAAAATGAAAATTTGTCCAAAATGTGGGGAAGAAAACAGTGATCAGTCATTATTTTGTGAACACTGCGGGTTTGAATTTGCTAATACGGAAGCATCAACAGAGGAATCACCAAAAAGAAATCAAGGCACGAATTTGCAAGAAACAATGGATTCAGCAAATTACACACCAAAGTATACACCAAATAAAAAATCAGTTCCTAAATGGCCATTCATTATCGCAGGGGTAGCGTTATTGGCAGTTGTTGTGGGTGTTGGTTTTGCTATGGCAAGTCGCGGAGAGGATCAGGTTGTTCAACCAAGTGCAACGTCTTCATCCAGCTCAGCAGATACAAGTAAATATGATGATATTATCGCCGAAGCCAAAGAAATGACGATCAATGGCGAGTATAAGAAATCAAATCTAAAGTTAAGCCGTATTTCTGCCAGCGACTTAGGCAAGAGTGAATTTTCAGCAATCGCTGATGAAGTAGATGAATTGACTGAAAAAAATGAAGAAGGCTTGCAGCAAGAAGAAGATAAAGAAGCCGCACAAAAAGCCCAAGAAGCTAATAAACCGGCAGTAACAACTTCAGGAAGTTCGAGTGCTTTCAGCGGAGATTATGCTAAGTGGGCGAACACGTACTATTTCTATTATTCACAATCAAGTCAAAAACAAAGCGCATTGACCATTGGAGCCAATGGCAGTGTAACTCAAAAAAATGTGAACGGCACCCAATATTTTGGTGAAGCTACGATCACTAGTGCCAGCGGTGATGTTTTAAGTTATGAAACAAATGAACAATATCCTTCTGAGATGCCAGATACGAAATCAGTCAATCCAAATGTAAAAATCACTGTGACGTGGGATAACGGCGGCGGCACTCAGATTTATTATGGCTATCTTTCTTATTCTTCACGTTTGGCATTGACTGATGGCGTGGCGAAAAATGGCGGAGTTAATGAAGTCTGGATCTCATAAAAAGTATATAGGAAAGAAGATGAAACCTTTTGGGAAGACATTCAGGCTCAGACAGATCTGGCACTATTAAATATATTTGGATAGGGATTTTATTTCTGCTAGTAGCCGGTTCGACATATTTAGCCGCAAATAAATTTTTCGCGCAACAAAGCAAGCCGCAAACTATTGAACAAAGCAGTCAAACTGAATCAAGTACACAGCCAGAAACTGAGACGAGTGAGAAAATAAGTACAGCGACTACTAGTTCAACTATCAGTACAAGTACCAGCAGTACGCAGAGTACAGAAAACACACAAAAGCCGCAGTTAGATCCTGCTGAACTGTTGGCGAATGCAGGCCAAGTATATTATGGTGTTTATTATTTTAAAAACAATCAAGAGCTGTCCAGCAACAATTCTGCTCCAACTGTTTCTGCCAGTGTGATCAAAGTTTTTATTATGGAATATGCGTTTACTAAAGCTAATCCAGCGGAAGTCGTACAAGGAAGAACCCTCAATGATTGGGTCGTTCCAATGATCCAGCAAAGTGATAATAGTGCGACCAATGTGTTGATCGACTACTTTGGTATGGACACATTGAATCAGTTTTTCCAAGCGCAAGGGTATCAAGATACCCGACTGGAACGTAAAATGTTAGACAATGCCGCACGCAGTCAGGGCAAAGAAAATTATACGTCATTAAATGACTGCATGGCTTTTTTGAAGAAGCTCTATCAGCAACAAGGAGCGTATCCGCAATCAACCATGCTTGAGATCATGAAGGGGCAGACTGTTCGCACCAAGATCCCCAGCAAATTAACTGGAGAAATCACAGTGGCTAATAAAACTGGCGAACTCGACAATGCAGAGAATGATATCGGTTTGGTTTTGACCGAAGACAATCCATTCGCGCTCGTCGTATTAACTAAAAATATGACCAGTGTGGCGGGCATACGAAACGCCATTGGGGATTTTTCATTAGCTGCAACACAAATAAAGTAATGAATAGAAAGTCCTACACTTAATTGCTGAGTGTGGGGCTTTTTGTTTGGATCAACTGGGTTTACGTGAAAACTTCAATAAGCTAGAGAAGTAACCACACGATCGATTGTTCATTTTAAATAAAATTTAGTCAAAAATAATTTCTAATCAAAAAAATTACTACTTAGTCATTTAATAATGAGAACGATTCTCTTTTAGGAGGCTTGCGGGAGAAAAATCCCTTCGTTATACTGGAGGAAGTGATTGTAAACACTTACACAAAGTTATGAGTATTGTTTCAAGACATTCATAACTTTTGAATACATCAGGGGGTGGAAAAATGGTTAGCCGATGACTTTGAGTGCCGCAAAGCTTAGAGGTTCTAAGTGCAGCAACTAACTATTTTTCCTCCTCGGATCAGTTGAAGTAGCGATTATCCAGGAGCGGGTCTTTTTTAGGCGTGCTTTTTTCTGTTGAGGAAAAATAATGAATGGTGCGTATACGGCAAAGTTTTCAATGCAGCGATTCAAAAACAAATGCCTCAAAATGAGAAAGGAATGGATAATGTGGAAGTAAAAACAAGCCTGCCGGAGATTTTTGATGAATTTGGCGAAGCAAGAAGACAAGGATTTTTGACAGTCAAGGAAATAAAAGAGGCGGGCAAACCGATTGTAGGAGTGTACTGCACCTTTATGCCGGAAGAATTAGTATTGGCTGGCGGAGCGATTCAAATTAGTTTGTGTTCGACTTCAGATGAAACGATCCCTGATGCCGAAGAAGATTTGCCGCGTAATTTGTGTCCGTTGATCAAATCAAGTTATGGTTTTGGAAAGACGGATAAGTGTCCGTATTTTTATTTTTCTGACTTAGTTGTTGGCGAAACGACGTGTGATGGCAAGAAGAAAATGTATGAATACATGGAAGATTTCAAAGATACGTATTTGATGCAATTGCCGCATATGCGTGATACGGAAGAAAGTAAAAAAATGTGGTACAGCGAATTGGTTCGGTTTAAAGAAAAACTGGAAGATTTTCTTGGAGTCGAAATCACTGATGAAAAAATTCGAGAAGCAATTGTTTTGAAAAATCGTGAGCGTCAAGCAAAGCAAGACTTTTATCGGTTAGGTCAATTGAATCCACCGGCACTTACAGGTCAAGAGATCTTCAAAGTGATGTATGGTTCGCAATATAAGTTTGATAAAGAAGAAGTGATTCAAATGCTGGCTGAAACGACGGCTAAAGTCAAAGAAAAATATGATGCTGGTGAACGGTTGGAGCAGAAACCGCGTATCTTAATAACAGGATCACCAATGGGCGGAGTGACTGAAAAAGTCATTCGCGCGATCGAAGAAAACGGTGGAATAGTTGTTGCTTATGAAAACTGTACAGTCGCCAAAGCGGTGGAACGGTTAGTTGATGAAACAGAAGCCGATGTCTATCAAGCTTTGACCGATAAATATATCAATATCGGTTGTGCCTGTATGACGAATAACCAGCCGCGAAAAGAATTGTTGAGTCAAATGGTCGATGAGTATCAAGTTGATGGCGTGATCGATATGGTCTTGCAAAATTGCATCCCATTTTCGGTAGAATCATTAAAGATCAAACGTTTCTTGAACGAAGAAAAACACATCCCCTATATGTATTTAGAAACGGATTATTCGACGTCAGATATTGAACAGATCAATACGCGCGTCACTGCATTTATCGAAATGTTAGAGGAAGATGCTGTATGTACACAATCGGTTTAGATTCAGGTTCGACGACGACAAAAGGCGTCCTTTTTTCTAATGGCGAGTTATTGGATAAATATCTGATCCCGACCGCCGGCAACCCCAAAGGTGCGATGTCAGAAGTTGTCGAGTATTTCAAACAAAATCATGTAATAAAAAATTCAAAGCTTGTGACGACTGGGTACGGTCGCAAGTTATTGCCGGCTGACTTAGTGGTGACTGAAATCACCTGTCACAGTAAAGGCGCGGAATATTTGCACCCTGGAGTGAAACAAGTAATCGATATTGGCGGGCAAGACTGCAAGACGATTCAGCTAAATGGCAAAGGCAGTGTTGTGGAGTTCAATATGAATGATCGGTGTGCGGCTGGAACTGGTCGTTTCGTTGAAGTGATGATGCGGACTTTGGGCGAAGATATTTCTGATTTGGATCATTTTGTTCAAGCGGCTGAGCCGGTCACGATCAACAGTATGTGTACGGTATTTGCAGAATCAGAAGTTATCAGCTTGATCTCAAAAGGTGAAGCGCGAGAAGATATTGCACTAGGAGTCTTGCATTCTATCGCACAGCGGATCAGTGGGCAGTATTCAAAACTGAGACCGGTTAGAGGCGAAGAAGTATTGTTTACTGGCGGTCTATCAAAGAGTGAAACTTTTGTAAAAGTCTTAGAACAATATGTGGCAGCCCCGGTCAAAAGCGATGAACTTTCTCAGTATGCTGGAGCAATCGGTGCAGCACAAATCGGAATAAAGAAATTAAAATAAATCAAAAGGATCCGGCAGACTCAGCCGGATCCTTTTACTTATTATTCTGAAGAACAAATTGCGAAAAATTGAAATGATTCGACGAATGGAAATCAACCGGGTCAGCAAGCCATAAAAATAATCAGTAAGAAAGAACCTTTTTCTGCTAGCGCACCGAAGAAAAGAATCAAGCTATCCACAAATAAGACACTCATATTGACTCCAAATAGGACAGCCAATCTTTCAGACGTATCTTCGATTTTTTTCTCTTTGAAATAAACTAAAAAAAGATAAAGATTAACTAGTATGAACAACACGATTGAAAGAATGATGGCAAGCTTCATAAATATACTCCTTCATTAATTGCAAGTAATTAATTTTCTATTGCCATTATACTCGCTGAAAACAAAGAATAGGAGGTAGAGAATGCTTTTATTTTTAAAGATAAATTTAAAGAGAGGCATTGTTTTTGCTAGATGATCTATTTATCCTGACATTCATTGGTCACTCCGTTATACTAAATAAAAATAAAATTTTTAGGAGGAGCAACGATGGACTTTGTTGCATCAGATTTTGAGTATTATGAGCGTACAATCAAGATCATGTATCAAAATTATTATTGGAAACGAATCGTGATCTGCGGGATTGCATTAGTCATCATCATGATTTACAGCGGGATTTTTCAAGATAATTTATTTTTGAATCTCTTGCTGATGGTCGCGATTGCCGGTGCCGGCGGCTATCTGTTTTTAGAAAAGCAAAAATTTTCAGAAGTCTAT
This sequence comes from Enterococcus pingfangensis, assembly GCF_005405205.1. Lineage (GTDB taxonomy): Bacteria > Bacillota > Bacilli > Lactobacillales > Enterococcaceae > Enterococcus_A > Enterococcus_A pingfangensis. The sequence goes on from NZ_BJDP01000008.1 coordinate 11,521, forward strand.
CATGCTTTTTTGGCAGAAAATCAGCCGGAAGTACAGATTCGAAAAATTCAAGAAGAAGAGTACAGTTACAATGTGTTAGCGGATGGGAAAACGCGTATCAACAAAAAGGGTGTTCGTAATCTGCCGTCTAATAATAAGCAATACACGATGATGGTCGGTTTTTCTAAGGCGTTCTTTTCACGGGAACCGCTGCAAATCGTTTATTACGATATGCTTGATCTTACTTATGAAGAAAATTTTCGGTTGAAACGTAACGGCTATACTAAAGTGCCGCGTGTTTTGCGACGCTTTACATTGCGGAATTTAAAAGCGAGTGCGGGCAATGCCATGAGTTTTATTTTAGGCAATCTGTTTCTTTTATTCATTTTGTATCGTTTGCTACGTTATGTTTGGTCATTTCTGCGGATGCTGTTCTAATCACTTGAGAGAAAATTTCTCAGGTGATTTTTTTTCGAGCAGTTTCATGCTATAGTTTTGAAAACGATTTATTTAATGGAATTAAAAGAATTTTTTGCTTTGGCAGAGGAAATTGGGATCAAAGAGCACATTATAATTTTTTTAAAAGAAGGAGGAGAAAAAATGATCAAAACGATTGTGATAGGACCGCGCGGAAAAATGGGGCGCCTGATCACGCAAATTGCTGCTGCTAGTGAGGAATTGATGTTAGTTGCAGGTGTTGGTCCGAAAGGGCGCGACTACATTGGACAGGATTTGGGTCAAACAGTATTACTGGGACACGATTTGGGTGTGCCCGTTGTAGATGACTTAGCAGAAGTAATTGAAATGTGTGACGTCATCATTGATTTTTCTACTAAGGAAATGGGATTAGACGTTTTACAACTGGCAAAAAAATACAAAAAAGCATTAGTCTGCGGGACGACAGGATTTACTTCAGCAGAAAAGGACTTGTTTCGCAATGCTGGTGCGGTGATTCCGATCCTGTACGCGGCAAATACGTCTAAATTAGTAAATGTAATGAAGCAATTATTGCAAACAGCCACAGCTGCAATCGGCAAAGAAACGGATATTGAAATCGTGGAAATGCATGATCGCTGGAAAAAAGATGCGCCAAGCGGCACTGCGAAAGAGATGGGCGAGTTGATCGCCGCTGAATTAGATACAACACTTTCAACCGTAGCAACTTATGGTCGTGAAGGAGTCGGTGAACGAGAACCGGGAACCATTGGATTTCACTCTGTTCGAATGGGAGACACGCCAAGCAGTCATACGGTTTTATTTGGTGGCCTTGGAGAACGGCTGGAAATCACTCATCATTCGACCGATTGGCGCGGCTTTGCCAAGGGAGCTTGTGACTGTGCAGTCTTTTTAGCGAAACAGCCGCCAGGATATTATGGTGTTGCTGATATTTTAAACAAATGATGAAAAGGGAGTGACAAAAATCTTGTCACTCTCTTTTTTTCTGAATAAATGGTGAAAAGTAGTTTCTTCTAAAATCAGCCGAAATTTCACAAAAAAAATTAAGAAGGAATTTTCGGAAATTCCTTCTTATTCTTGAAGCCGCGCCCGGTTGTCACAACCGCTCTTTTATGCCGGCTAAATAAATTCGGATACTGTTCAAAAAGTTTGCTTTTGGGTCTTGTTGCCGCCGATGGACAAAATTTTCTAGCAAGGAAGTTAATTGCTGTTCATGGGCATAGTCGCGCATTTTAGTGACGTAGCTCATCAGATCACTTTGCTTATTTAAGGAATCTTTTCGCAAAATCTCTTCATGATGCTGATCAATCAATTGTCCAATCAGCAGATGATGCATTGAAAGTAAGGCGTTGTGACTTTCGACGGGGGACAAACCGATTGAAATCAATAATTGTGCCATTGTTTCTAAATGCTCCAAGCGACTAGGATAAGCCGGGATAGTATGGATTTCGATCTCAGCGCCGCACGGAAATTTTGTGTAGAGATCATAATAGCTTTCCATAAATTGAAAAAGTTGCTCGTGCCAAACAAGATTTCGATCGGGGATGACCAATTCCTCTTCCATCGTCTCTATCATTTTTTGCAGCAAAGCTTGTTTATTATTGAAATACCAATAAAGTGCGGGTGCTTGTACATGTAAACGAGTCGCGAGTTTTCGCATCGACAGCGCTTCGATCGTGTGACTTTCTGCTAATAAATCAAACGCCTCCTGAACGATTTTTTCGCGGGTGAGTTTATTTTCGGCCACTATGCTGCTCCTTTCTTGTTTTCCTTTTTTGAAATGTCAATCATTCCTCTTGCAATTCTTTTTGTATCGTGGTAAATTATCCTTCGCTCTTATTTTACAGTGTTAAATAAGAGTCGTCAATTTTTGGAAAGAAGGCGATAAAATGAAGTTGATTTTGCGACACGTAAAAAACTACACCCCGGCTGCTGTAGTGTCTTTACTCTCCGTAAGTATCATGGTAGCTGCTTCTTTGTGGCAACCCAAATTATTAGAAAAAGTTTTAGAAGCAATCGTTAGAGATGACCGAGGCAAAATATCTGAATTAGGTATTTACTTGATCAGTATTGCTTTATTAGGCTTAATTGCGGGTGTTTTTAACACGATTTTTTCCGCCAAAGTAGCTCAAGGTGTCAGTGCGGATATTCGCGAGGAAGCCTTTCGTAAAATCCAAACCTTTTCTTTTGGAAATATCGAACAGTTTTCTGCAGGAAACTTAGTCGTTCGTTTAACGAATGATATCACTCAAATTCAAAATTTAGTAATGATCGCTTTGCAATCATTGATTAGAATTCCTTTTCTTTTTATCGGCAGTCTCATTTTAGCAATGATCACACTGCCGCAATTATGGTGGGTAATCGTTGCGTTGATCGTGGTCGTAGTGATCATTACAGGCTTATCATTCACGCAAATGGGTAAACACTTTATGATTATTCAAACATTGATTGACAAAGTCAATGAACGAGCAAAAGAGAATCTGTTAGGGATTCGCGTAGTAAAATCTTTCGTTCAAGAAAAAAATCAATTGACGCGTTTTAGTCAAACGAGTGAAGAATTGACGAAACACAATATCATTGTCGGGACACTGTTCTCTGTTATGATTCCTTCATTTATGTTGGCGGCCAACCTAGCGGTCGTTGGAGCGATCTTCTTTGTCAGCAATCTAGTGAAAGATGATCCGTCAGCGATCGGCGGAATCGCCTCGTTTATGAACTATTTAATGCAGATCATGATGGCAATCATTATCGGTGGAATGATGATGATGATGACTTCGCGTGCGGCGGTCTCATTAAAACGGATCAATGAAATTTTAGAAACGGAACCGGATTTGACTTATCCAGATGTTCCCGAACAAAATCTATCCGGCAGTGTTCGGTTCGATCATGTATCTTTCCGTTATCCAGGAGATGAAAAAGATACGCTGAAAGACATTAGTTTTGCGATTCAATCAGGTGAAATGATCGGGATCGTTGGTGCGACTGGTTCAGGGAAATCGACTTTGGCACAATTGATCCCTCGCTTATTTGATCCAACAGAAGGTTCTGTAGCAATCGGCGGTGTCGATCTAAAAGAAGTCAATGAAACAAGTCTACGCAAAACGGTTTCTTTTGTATTGCAAAAAGCGATTCTCTTTTCTGGGACGATCTCACAAAATCTACGCCAAGGGAAAAAAGATGCTACGGTAGGCGAGATGGATCAAGCAGCTCAAATCGCGCAAGCAAAAGAGTTTATTGAGAAATTGACCGAACGTTATGAAGCACCTGTAGCTGAGCGGTCGAATAATTTTTCTGGCGGGCAAAAACAACGGCTGTCGATCTCTCGCGGAGTTATCGGGACGCCGAAGATCTTGATTTTAGATGACAGTACTAGTGCGTTGGATGCAAAATCTGAACAATTAGTGCGGGAAGCTTTGAACAATGAATTAAAAGCGACCACAACAATCGTGATCGCACAAAAAATTGCTTCCGTTGTGAATGCTGATCGAATCTTAGTTTTAGACAATGGTCAGCTGGTCGGTGAAGGGACCCATGCCGAATTAGCCGCAACCAATGCGATCTATCAAGAAATATTTGAAACTCAAAAAGGAACGGAGGAGTAAGGATGACGGATTTAATCAAAGCAAGCAAATTCTTTTTCCATTATTTGAAACGCTATAAGAGCTCCTTCTTTTTTATTCTCGTATCGATCATCGCAGCGACCTACTTACAGGTCAAAGCACCGCAATATATCGGTCAGGCATTTCAAGAATTAGCCAGATATTTAGAAAATTTGATGAATGGCGTCGATGATAAAAGCAAATTCATCGATATCATTTGGAAGCTGTTGTGGTTCTATGTACTTTCAAGTGCCGCAAGCTTTATTTACAGTATTCTATTTACTCAAGTCGTTGGGAAAGCAACCAATCGGATGCGGATCGGTCTATTCAACAAATTAGAAAAATTAACAATCCGTTTCTTTGATTCACATCAAGACGGCGAGATCTTGAGCCGCTTTACTAGTGATTTAGACAACATCCAAAATAGTTTGAACCAAGCATTGCTGCAATTTTTAACGAATGCGGTTCTATTAATCGGAATCTTGATCGTGATGTTCCGGCAAAGTGTTGAACTGGCTTGGGCAACGATCGCTTCGACACCGATTGCGATCCTTATCGCCGTAGTGATTATTCGCAAAGCTCGGAAGTATGTCGATATCCAGCAAGACGAAGTCGGCAAATTGAACGGCTATATGGATGAAAAAATCAGCGGTCAGCGAATCATCATTACAAATGGTCTGCAAGAAGAAACAATCGATGGTTTCTTAGAACACAATCAAACGGTGCGTGACGCGACTTATAAAGGTCAAGTTTATTCTGGAATGTTGTTTCCAATGATGCAAGGGATGGCTTTAGTCAATACAGCCATCGTGATTTTCTTTGGCGGCTATCTAGCCTTGCACGGTGATTTGGAACGGACGGTGGCTCTTGGTTTAGTAGTGACATTCGTTCAATATTCGCAACAATATTATCAGCCATTGATGCAGATTTCTTCTGGTTACAGCATGATCCAATTAGCCGTGACCGGCGCACGACGGTTGAATGAAATGTTTGACGAACCCGATGAAGTGAAACCGGAAAATGGTGTGGAACTTACGGATGTAAAAGATGCGGTTCGTTTGAATCATGTAGATTTTGGCTATGAGGATGATCGGCTGATCTTGAAAGATGTCTCGATCAAAGTAAACAAAGGCGAGATGGTAGCGTTAGTTGGACCGACTGGTTCTGGAAAGACGACAATCATGAATTTGTTGAATCGCTTTTATGATGTAAATAGCGGATCTATTTCGTTTGATGGTCAAGATATCAGAGAGGTCGATCTAGATAGTTTACGGCAGCACGTTGGGATCGTTTTGCAGGAATCTGTTTTATTTTCAGGCACGATTAAAGAAAATATTGCCTTTGGTAAACCAGAAGCAGCAGATGAAGAAATTATCGCGGCGGCTAAACAGGCAAACATCCATGACTTCATTGTAAGTTTGGATGAAGGTTATGAGACTGTTATCAGCGAAGAAAATAATTTGTTCAGTACCGGCCAAAAACAATTGATCAGTATCGCTCGGACGATCATCACTAATCCCGCGCTGTTGATTTTGGACGAAGCAACTAGCAACGTGGATACAGTGACTGAAGCGAAGATCCAAAAAGCGATGGATGAAGCGATCAAAGGACGAACAAGTTTTGTGATCGCTCACCGCTTAAAAACGATTTTGAATGCGGATCGGATCGTTGTTTTACGCGAGGGTCAAGTAATCGAGGAAGGAAATCACCACGAGTTATTAAAAGAAAATGGATTTTACGCGGAACTTTATCGAAATCAATTTGTTTTCAAATAAGACGTTTGATCGCAGCAGAAAATTTTCTGTTGCGATTTTTGTTATTTAACATTTTTTAATGACTTATTTATTGACTTCTCATTTTGTAAATGCTAAATTCAATGTAATCATTTAAGGAGGTCAGAACTCATGACAAGTAGTACGACGAAATGCATGGAGCTTCAATCAGTTGAATCAGCATGTTGTTGTATGGTGCCAAAAGCAGCATACCGTTTTGTCATGTCTATTAACTGTTCTGGACTCGTTTAAAAAGAAGGAAACTTCTAATTTTTGACGATTGCAAGAGGTGCAGCTTTAATAGTCTGCACCTCTTTTTTTGTCGATAAGATTAGGATTTTCATCCAAAAGAGGAGGAACAACCATGTGTTGTCACTGCATAGCTGAACGTAGATAAAACAAACTAGGAGGAAGAATTCATGGATTTATCAACGAAATTGATTCACGGGGGAATCAGCGAAGACCCATTGACTGGAGCGGTCAGTGTACCGATCTATCAAACATCGACTTACCGCCAAAAAAAATTAGGCCAACCGGGAGACTTTGAGTATTCGCGTTCAGGCAATCCAACGCGAAATGCTTTAGAAGAGCTGATTGCGGAACTTGAAGGCGGCGTGAAAGGTTTTGCTTTTGGATCAGGTTTGGCTGCTATTCATGCAGTGTTATCATTGTTCCAGCCGGGGGATCATTTGATTTTAGGCGACGACGTTTACGGCGGAACTTTCCGTTTGTTAGAAAAAGTTTTTAAACCATTAGGCTTGAGTTATACGATGGTGGACAGCCAAGATTTAGCACAACTTGAAGCGGCGCTGACAGCTCATACGAAGGCGCTTTACTTAGAAAGTCCCAGCAATCCGCTGTTAAAAATCATTGATCTAGAAAAAAGTGCCGCATGGGCAAAAGAAAACGGCTTATTAACGATCGTGGACAATACGTTTGCGACACCTTATTTGCAACAACCGTTGGCCTTAGGCGCTGATATCGTCCTCCACAGCGGAACGAAATATCTAGGCGGCCACAGTGATCTAGTTGCAGGACTAGCGACGACGGATAAAGCAGAACTCGCTGAAAAAATCGGCTTCAATCAAAATTCGATCGGCGGTGTTTTAGGACCGCAAGACAGCTGGTTATTGCAACGTGGGATCAAAACATTGGCGGTGCGAATGGAAGCACATCAAAAAAATGCAGAAACGATTGCGGCCTTTTTAACGGATCATCCAGCAGTTGATAAAGTGTATTATCCAGGTCTGGCTGACCATCCGGGACATGAAATTGCTGCTAAACAAATGCGCGGTTTCGGCGGAATGATCGCTTTTGAATTAGTAGATGAAAGCCGCGTCGCCGAATTTGTCGAAGCATTGAAAATCATTACTTTGGCTGAAAGCCTAGGTGGTGTTGAAAGTCTGATCGAAGTCCCAGCAGTCATGACCCATGCCTCGATTCCAAAAGAAAAACGTGAAGCTGCGGGGATCAAAGATGGATTGATCCGTTTATCAGTGGGGATCGAAGCTGTCGAAGATTTACAAAATGACCTAGAGCAGGCATTGCTTGTAAAAAACAAATAACAAAAAAAAATTACTAAAAAACGATCGTTTATCAGGAAGATTCATGAGTTAAACGATCGCTGGGGGAAAAATAAAATGAAAAAATCAATGATTGCCATTGCTAGTTTATTAGTCGTGGGGGTTCTATTCTTGGCAGGATGCCAGTCAAATGACAAAGCGGATGATAGTGCAAGTTCAGAAAAAACTTTGCGGGTGGGAACAGAAGGAACGTATTCACCCTTTTCTTTCCGTGATGATAACGATAAACTAACTGGTTATGATGTAGATGTTGCAAAAGCGGTCGCTAAAAAAATCGACTACAAAGTTGAATTTGTCGAAGCGCCATGGGATTCAATGTTAGCCGCTTTTGATGCAAATAAATCCGATGTAATCTTCAACCAAGTAGCGATCACTGACGAACGGAAAGAAAAATATTTATTCAGCACACCGTATTCTATCTCGCATCCGGCGCTGATCGTCAATAAAGACAATGATGAAATCAAAGATTTTGCTGATTTAGAAGGAAAAACTTCGGCGCAATCATTAACGAGCAACTACGCACAAATGGCAGAAGACCTTGGCGCGGAAATCTCTAGTGTTGATGGTTTTAGTAAAGCGGTCGAATTGGTCGGCAATAACCGTGCAGACGCAACATTGAATGATGACGTGACTTACTATGACTACTTGAATCAAAAACCTGATGCACCGATCAAAATCGTTAAAACATCAGACGAGTCGACTGAAGTCGCTGCAATGTTTCATCAAGGTGACGAAGAGTTAGTCAAAAAAGTCGATAAAGCCATCAAAGAATTACAAGATGACGGGACTTTAACAAAACTATCAGAAAAATATTTCAAGAGAGATATCTCTAAATAAGAAAGTTGGTTCGATCTTGTTGATTAAACTAGCAATCCAAGCAGCAAATTAATTCGTTAAAACGAGGAGTAAGTAAAATGGAACGAACGATTGATATTATTCAAAGCTCAGCGCTGCCGTTATTTTGGGCACTGTTAAAAATGACGATTCCTTTGACGTTGATCTCATTTGCATTAGGTATGATCTTAGCGTTGGTCACCGCCTTAGCACGGATCTCAAAGAATCGTGTTTTAAACGGAATTTTCTTTTTATATGTCTGGATTTTCCGCGGAACTCCGTTATTGGTCCAATTATTCATTGTCTTTTTTGGACTTCCTTCGGTGGGAATCCAAATGGACGCTTGGACAGCAGCGATTTTGACTTTTTCACTAAATACCGGCGCGTATGCTTCTGAAAATATTCGTTCCGCTTTGCTGGCGATCCCAAAAGGTCAATACGAATCAGCAGCTTCATTGGGGATGAGCCGCTGGCAGATTTTGCATCGCATCATCGCGCCGCAAGCGTTCAAGATTGCTTTGCCGCCGTTGTCTAACAGTTTTGTCAGTTTAGTCAAAGATACGTCACTGGCAGCGAGCATCACGATTGTTGAGATTTTTATGACCGCACAAAGAATCGCCGCTCGGACCTATGAGCCGCTGCTGCTTTATAGCATGGTGGCGATCTATTATCTGATCTTTTGTACCTTCTTAAATTATCTGCAATCCGTACTTGAAAAACGGATGATTTATTAGGAAGGGGGAGCTAGCTATGTTGACAATTGAAAAATTAAACAAAAGTTTTAACGGAACGCAAGTTTTAAAAGAGATCGATCTAGTCTTTCAACCCGGAGAAACGACAGTCATTTTAGGACCGTCGGGATCAGGAAAAAGTACGTTACTACGCTCAATCGATCTATTAGAAACACCGGACAGCGGTACGATCAAGATTGATCAAGACAAACTTACATTTCCGCAAAATTTATCGTTTCGCCAATTAAAAGAATATCGTGGTCATTTTAGTATTGTTTTTCAAGCATACAATCTTTTTCCCCATTTGACGGTCATTCAAAACGTCATGGAAGGTCCGACACAGGTGAAGAAAGTTTCGAAAACACAAGCCCACGAGCAAGCAGAAGAACTGCTGAAAAAAGTTGGACTATTAGATAAAGCCTTGGAACGTCCGAAACAATTATCTGGCGGACAAATGCAGCGAGTAGCAATCGCACGAGCTCTAGCGATGGAACCAGAATTCATGCTTTATGATGAACCCACCAGCGCGCTTGATCCGGAACTCGCACAAGAAGTTTTGCAAGTAATCAAAGATTTGGCAGAGGCGGGTAATGGGCAGATCGTTGTGACCCATCATTTAGAATTTGCCCGCAAAGTTGCTGATCGAATCGTTTTTCTTGAAGACGGACAAGTGACTTTTGACGGCAGCAGCTCAGCCTTTTTTGAAAGTGATAATCCACGGATCCAACGATACTTGCAACAATTTTTATAAAAGAAAGAGGAGATGACAAAAAATTGTCATCTCCTCTTTTTTCGAATAAATGATAAAAAGCAGCTTCGAGAAATTCCTGTTTTATTTCTTGCGGCTGCCCACTTCTGCCACAATTTTTTTAAGACTTAGTAAGTTGTATCTCAGGTTTTGGTTCTTGGATTTTAACTAGGATTAATTTAGTGATCTCCATCAATAAGACAGCCGAGACGGCTAATGACAATGCCAAGCCGATTTCGGTCAACGCAAAGGTGCTTGGAATAGCAAAGACTTCACGCAGTCCGGGCAGCAAGGTCAAGCTGAACAATCCAGAACAAACTAGAATCGCTAGTAAAACCATTTTGTTAGAAAACAAGCCGACTTGCAGCGAGGTTTGTGTATTTGAGCGAGCCGCGAAAGTTTGTAATGTCCGACTCAAGATCAATGTAGTAAACGCCATTGCTACACCAGTTTCTGGTGATTGTTGATTTCCTAACCATTGAGCGGTGATCACTGCTAAAGCGATTAAAATTCCACGATAAGTTACAGAAACTAAAGTTTTACCGGTAAAGATCCCGCTGTTTGGATCACGAGGCTGACGTTTCATAATGGTCGGTTCAGCTTTTTCCATGCCCAACGCGATCGCTGGCAATGAGTCATTGACTAAGTTGATAAAAAGCAGCTGCAATGCGGTGAATGGATTTGCCCAGCCAATCGCTAAAGCAAAAACAATCGCGATGATCGCTCCTAAGTTTCCAGCAAAGAGGTAAGCGACCGCTTTTTTGATATTGTCAAAAACATTTCGGCCAACTTCAACCGCTTTGATAATAGAAGCGAAGTTATCATCTGTTAGGACCATTGCAGCGGCATCTTTGGCAACATCAGTTCCAGTTCCCATCGCGATTCCGATATCTGCTTGTTTCAAGGCGGGAGCATCATTGACCCCGTCGCCGGTCATGGCTGAGATTTTACCTTTTTCTTGCCAAGCGCGAACAATCCGAATTTTATTTTCTGGTGAGACACGGGCATAAACGGTCACTTGTTCTAAACATTCAGCCAATTCAGCCTCAGTTAATCGATCCAATTCAGCACCAGTCAAAGCTTGATCGCCGGATTGGAAGATCCCGATCTCTTTAGCGATAGCAACAGCAGTCGTCTTGTGGTCGCCGGTGATCATTACTGTTTTGATGCCGGCTGAATTAGCATCCGCGACTGCTTGGAAAACTTCTTCCCGCGGTGGATCAATCATTGCCAACAATCCGACTAAGACAAGCTCTTCTTCGTCAGCTAATGTCAGCTCATTTGTTGAAACTTCTTTATAAGCAAAAGCTAAAACACGCAAGGCGCGTTCAGAAAACTGTTCGTTTTGTTTTTGAAAATGTGCTTTTAATTCAGCCGTCAGCTCCACGACTTGGCCATTTAATAAAACTTTTGTACTACGCTCAAAGATGATATCTGGTCCGCCTTTAGTCACCATGAGCTTTTGCTGAGCGATTGTATGAAGAGTAGACATCAACTTGCGATCAGAATCAAACGGTAGTTCCGCTTCACGAGGATATTTTTCTCGCAGTTCACGATAAGACTGATTTTGTTTTTCACTGAAGTCGATCAGTGTGATTTCAGTTGGATCGCCCAATTTCGTTCCATCTTCACTGATCGTCGCATCGTTAGCTAAAACACTAATGTCGATCAAACGTTGCTCATCTGTTTGCCATTGTTGCGGATCGTTAGAAAATTTACCGCTTTGCCCGTTGGCTAAGTAATGATCAACGACAGTCATTTTATTTTGCGTCAGTGTGCCGGTTTTATCGGTACAGATGATACTAGTCGAACCTAAAGTTTCGACGGCGGGCAGTTTCCGGATAATCGCATGGTGTTTCGCCATTTTCTTTGTTCCTAATGAAAGAACGATCGTCACGATCGATTGCAAAGCTTCAGGGATGGCAGCCACAGCGACCGCTACGGCGAACATAAAGGCATTCATGATATCTTGAGTCACATCCGCTGAACCATCTAAGAAGACCCGCAGCAGCTGAACGCCTAAGATCACCAATGATAAAAGCAAGATCGCAAAACTTAATTTTTTACTGAAAAGATCTAAGCCTCGCTGCAAGGGTGTTTTTTGTTCAGTGGTTGATTCTAATAAACCAGCGACTTGACCGATTTCAGTATCGCTGCCTGTCGCAGTTACTAAAAATTTTCCGCGGCCGTATGTGACAATCGTTCCGCTGAATACCATATTGACGCGATCGCCGACAGGGGCTTCCGCAGAAAGTACGGTAATTTTCTTTTCTGCAGGTGTTGATTCGCCGGTCAGCATACCTTCGTCAACTTTTAACGAGCCGACTTCAAGTAAGCGGCCATCTGCGGGAACATAGTCACCCGCTTCTAAAATAACGATGTCACCAGGTACGATTTCTTTTGCCGGAATCGTTTGTGCCTGTCCACTACGAAGGACGCTAGCATCGGGTGCCGAAAGTTTTTTCAACGCATCAAGCGAGCCTTCTGCTTTTTTTGTTTGGATTACACTGACCACAGAATTCAACAACAGTACGGCAAAGATGACGAGTGATTCTACATGGGCGCCCATGACCATCTGAACGATCGCTACGATTAATAAGACGATCACCATCGCATCTTTGAATGTTTCGATAAATAAGGTCAATGCTGATTTTTTCTTAGCTTCCCGCAGTTGGTTAGGGCCCTTTTCTTGCAGCAGTTGTTGTGCTTTTTCTGAGCTCAAACCAGCGGCAGTCGTATTCAAATCTTTCATCAACAGATCCGTTTCTTTTTGATACACATGTTTTGTCAATTTATATCCCCCAATGATTTTTTTACTTAACTTGGTTTTTTGCAGTTATCGTCAGCTGCCGATTTTATTTCAGCAAGCAGAACTAACAAAAAGAGACCCAAGGCAAGTAGTTATACTTGTCTTAGGTCTCACCATTTCATACGATACCAGAAAACCATCACTGGTTTACTTACTGTTGATATCATAACAACAACGTTGTCGGTTACTCCCCTAAGGAGTTATTAATATATTTATACTCTAACGTAAACTATTTATGATTACAAGAAATATGTTGAATTAACAGAGTAAATTCATAAAATAATTTTGACTGCGCCTTGTTGGGTCTGTTTTAAAAGGTTATTTAATTTTTATTAAGAAACTATTTCCCCGCAATAATCGTCTTGATCGTACTTTCATCTAAGCCCTTTAAAACTTGGATCAGCATTTCTTTTGCGGCATCAAAGTCAGCGATATTGAACATCGTTTGATGCGTATGGATGTAGCGTCCGCAAACGCCGATCACTGTACTTGGAATGCCGGTATTAGAAGTATGCGCGGCTCCAGCGTCCGTACCGCCTTTTGAGACAAAGTATTGGTAAGGGATGTTGTGAGTCTCCGCCGTATCTAATAAATATTCCCGCAAACGGGGAAGTAAAATCATACCGGGATCTTGAATTCGCAAAAGTGTTCCTTCGCCTAGATGTCCGAAAGTTCCGTTAGTTGTGACTAAATCATCTGCGGCTGAACAATCGACCGCGAAAAATAAATCCGGCTGGAATTTTGTGACAGCGGGTTTGGCGCCGCGCAAGCCGACTTCTTCTTGGACGTTTGCTCCGGCAATCAAGGTATAATCGAATGTTTCCTTTTGCAAAGCGTCTAAGGCTTCCAACACAACGGTACAACCATACCGATTGTCCCAAGCTTTACTAATAATATTTTTGCCGTTGGCGGTTTTGACCGTCTCAGTTTGTGGAACGATCGTATCTCCAGGCAACACGCCGTAAGCCAACGCTTCATCTTTTGATTCAAAGCCCGCGTCAAATAAAATATCTTCGACTTTCACTTGACCTTGTCCGCTTGTTCCTCGTAATAAATGTGGTGGGACTGAAGAGGAGACACACGGATAATTGCCTTTGCCAGTCTTCAGAGTAAAGCGTTGTGCCGAAACGACATAAGGGTTCCAACCGCCTAAAGGGACGACCTTGAACAAGCCGCGCGGAGTGATCTCGGTCAATAAAAATCCGACTTCATCCATATGGGCTGCGACCATCACGCGTGGTTTATTAGTGTCTGCCTGGCGCAGACCGAAAATACCACCCAAACCATCTTGTTGTACCTCATCGACTAGAGGAGTAAGTGCGGTTCGCATGTAGCTGCGAATGTCTTCTTCAAAACCGCTCGTTCCTTGCAACTCGGTTAATTCTTTGATTCGTTGAAATGTTTTTTCTTCCATCCTTTGTCCACTCCTTGAAAGTCAAAATCTTATTTTATTTTGCAACTTGAAAATAAATCAATTCAAAGTCGATCACCGACTGGTTGATTTTTTCTTGTGTATCGCCAAAAGTTTTTTCGGTAATTTTTGCTAGTTCTGCAGGCGCGAATGTATCAGCAAAATATGCTTGAAAAAACTCACGACTGATCGTTTCGTGGCTAGTGTAGCTGAATTTTTTTTTGTGAAAAGGAATGTGTAATTCCGTTAAAAAAGACTTGTACCGCGCATTTAATGCTAGATCGGGATTCGCTTCCTCGTAGGGCGAGAACAGCTGATCTTCGTCTTTTATAACTCGCAGCAGCAAGCACCAATTACGACTCGCATGATAAAAAGCCAGCAGATCTGATTGAGACTGCAGGGCAGGGTTCATCGCTGAGAAAACAAGATCGTAGCGATGTTTATTTTGAGCCAAAAAGGTTTCTTGCGTTTGCTTGATCAACCGCACATGTTCCGCTGATTTTGCAGCAGCTATTTGTAACATTTTCGCGGAAATATCTACAAGTTCATATTCTTTTACTGCAGTTTGCAGGGCAGGAATATAGCGGCCTGTCCCGCCGGCAAGATCTAAAAATGTGTGACAAGGAAGCAACTTCTGCGCGAATAAAAAATCACGGAGATCTTGTGCAATCGGCAAGGTAGATTCTTGTTGGATCGCTTCATAGTCTTCGGCAAATTCATCCCAAAATGATTCTAGTTCACTCAAATAATCAGACATCAAAGACCTTCTTTCTGCGTATCGCTAGGATTTAGTATACACTTCCAACGAAGGAATTTGAAGATTGCTGAATTTTTTAAGCAGCTACAATAAAATAAAAAGCCTTTGGTAAATTTTATGGAAAAATCATCAAAGGCTTTTCGCTGGACTTCTTTATTTCAATAAGTTTTTCTGTTCGCGTTTGGCGATCATCGGTAAGATCATCCCTAATGAAAGCAAGACGATCGGCGTCAAAATATTTAATATCAATTGGAACATCCACGAACTAGGGTCGGCTGCATAATCAACTTTCGGCAGCATTCCCAGCACACAAGCTAAAATCGTGAAAACAAAACACCAAGAACCAACTAGAAAGCCTAGTTTAGGATTTTTGATAAATTTGTATTCTGAATTGAATTTTTTGTACTGCGCATTCAACATCATGTAGGCGAAGAACACCCAAATATAACGCATCGGCATCACGATCGAATTCAGATTGGTCAACCATTGGACTAAGATACTCATACTCTTGATCCCGAAAATCGGCAAAATGATAATGATACTTACAAGAATCCCCGTCAATAAATACCCATTGATCAGAGTGCCTTTATGATTTCTTTTACGTAACCATTGAGGAACGTATTCCGGATCGGCATCTGATAGTAAAATTTTTAATGGTGCATCGATAGAAAAGGCTAAAGCAGAAGATTGTACGGCAGTTTGAGCTAAGCCGTAGATGATCATCAAAAGATTTCCGACACCTAAGTGATTGCCTAAAATTTGAAAGGCGCTGTAGGCACCGTTGGCCATCAAGTCGTCTGGAATATTGTTGCTGTCAAATAGCATACCCATAGCGACAGAACCAAGTACGGCACTTAATCCAATCATCGTTGCCATAAAGATCATAGCTTTTGGAAAGTTTTTAGTCGGGCGATCGATCGAATTTACATAAGGGGAGATTTTTTCCGCGCCGCCGACCGCGAAGACTAACATAGAAATCGTGGCGAAATAACTAAGGTTGAAATCAGGAATGTAAGTTTTGACATTTCCCATATCAGGTGTAGCCATTTTGAAAGAAGGATCAATAAAAGGAACCGTTACTGCTAGAATAATGAATAAGATCGACATGATCAACATGCCGGAACCTGCGACACTTCCGATGACTTTCAAGGTAGTCAGACCTTTAGTAGATAGAACTAAAAAAATCAAGAAAATTGCTAATGAAATGATCGCGACAGTCCGAACGCTCATATCGGTAGCGACTTGACCGTTACCTTGAAAGACCCAACCAAGAGCGATCAAAACAGATTGCGGTTTTTGCGCAAGATAAGTGATATGAACGACCCAATAAGTCCATGCTGCATAGTAGGCGATTTTTCTTTTGCCGGTCGTTTCTTTGACCCAAGAACTAACACCGCCTGAACTACTTTTAAAAGTGGAACCCAGCTGCCCAACGATCAGTGCATATGGAACAAAATAAAGCAGCATGATCAGTATCCAAGAAACAACTACCGAGATGCCTTGTTGAGCGTAATTGTTAACGACATTACCGAATCCCCAGACCATACTAAAGGCAATCATTGAAACGGTGAACCAACGAATCTTCTTATCAGTCATTTGTACTTCTTCCCTTCTCTCTAAAAATTCTAAAATAAAGCGCTTACATATTTGTTTTAAGTATAGAGAAGAAGAGGTGAAAAAGAGTCTACTTGGCAGATTTTTCATTTATTTTTCTTTTAAATCTAATTTTATATTTATTTTTATCTTAAGGGATAAAATAATCACTTATAACTGACGTTTTGTGATAAGTGGTTGATTTCTAAATGAGTAATAAAAATCAAAAAAGAAGGGGGTCAAGCTCCTTTGATCAAAGTCCTTATCCCAGCTTGGGCTTAGCCGCAATCAACCTGCTCAAAGCTAGAAGAATAGTAAACTATTAGTTTTATATTTTTAGAAATAGTAATATTGTACGACCATGATAGCGATCAAAACTAAGATCCCCGGCAAATAATTAGAGACACGGATCTTAGTCAGCTTCATGACATTTAACCCAATCGCTAAGATCATCAAACCGCCAATCGCGCTAATCTCATTCATGAGACTGTCCAGTAATTCTTTTGGCAAATAGCGGACGATGATACTCGCAAAAATCGTGATTGCACCTTGATAGATTAAGACAGGAAAAGCCGAGAAAAGAACACCGATCCCTAATGAAGCAGTCAACATGATTGACATGAATCCATCCATCACAGCTTTAGTGAATAATGTTTGGTGGCTGCCGGTAACGCCGCTTTCGATCGCCCCAATAATCCCCATCGATCCGATCAGATAGATCAAAGTGGCGGTGACAAAGCCTTCAGCAAAATTACTGTTGCCGCGGGCAAAACGTTTTTCTAAAAATAAACCTAACCGAGTCATTGAGTCCTCGATTTTTAAAAACTCGCCGATCATTCCGCCGAGGCAGATACTGATAATGATCACGATAAACGAACTCGCTTGTAGCGACATTTGGAGTGCTAAGGAAATCACGCCTAAAGCGATCCCTTTTGTGACCGTATCTTTTGTTTGCTCCGTAATATTTCGCAAAATGACTCCGGAAAAGCTCCCCACGATGATCGCAAGGCAATTGACGATTGATCCTAACAACATAAAGCACACCCGGTTTCTATGTATTTGATTAAAAATTAATTAAATATTGCATAGATACCATCTTAACACGAGTAAATTTTTTTTTGAATAGCAAAAACGCCGGATTTTTTGCTATTTGGTTAGCACTGATTTTAGAAAAGGAGAGGTTAATTTTATGAAAGCTCTTTCTTTTCAGGCGTGATTTTTTTAGCTATACTGGATTTAGCAGAAAGGGAGGGAATTTATATGAATGAATTTTTTGCCGAGGAAGAGGAAATAGAAAAAGCGGAAGAAAAAAATCCGCTGATGTTAAAATTATTGAAACAGCGCACGATTTTGATCTATGGTGAGATCAATCAAGAATTAGCCAAGACAGTGACGGAGCAATTACTTTATTTATCAGCCATCAATGATGATCCCATCACGATGTTTATCAACAGCCAAGGCGGTCACGTGGAATCAGGCGATACGATCCATGATGTCATCCGATTTATTAAGCCAAAAGTGAAAATGATTGGGACTGGCTGGGTGGCAAGTGCGGGGATCACGATCTATTTAGCTGCTGATAAAAAAGATCGTTACAGCCTGCCGAATACTCGATACATGATCCATCAGCCAGCAGGCGGCGTACAAGGGCAGTCTACCGAAATCCAGATCGAGGCCAAAGAAATTTTGCGAATGCGCAAACGTGTGAACCAATTGATCGCTAAAGCGACGGGGCAAACACTCGAACAAATCGAAAAAGATACCGATCGCAATTTCTGGCTGTCAGCTGAAGAAGCGAAGGATTACGGCATCGTCGGAAAAATCGTTGAATCGGATACGGCGATCAAATAAAGCTCGCTTTTTTCAAAAATGAATGTACAGATTTTAACAGAAGACCAAATACAAAACTAGAAAAAGGAGTGGGACAAAAATTTTGTCGCACTCCTTTTTTCGAATAAACAGTGTTCAGATTTCACTTCTTTGAAAATTCCTGCATATTCTTGAAATTGTCTATGTCTGTCAAAATCTCTTCTAAAGTTCGATCGTTTCGCCAACAGCCAGGATGGTGCCGACATTTTCTGGCAGCAGTTGAACAAAGGCATTAGGATCTTGTTGGATGACAGGAAAGGTATTGTAATGGATTGGTACGACGTGTTTTGCTTTTAATTTTTTAGCGGCAATAGCGGCATCGGAAGGTCCCATCGTGAAATTGTCTCCAATCGGTAAGAAAGCAAGATCAATGTCAAAGGTCTCGCCTAAAAATGCCATATCGCCAAAGTAGGCGGTGTCCCCGGCATGATAGATGGTTTTTCCTTCAGCTTGCAAAATAAAACCAGCTGGCTCGCCCATGTAAAGCATTTGTCCGTCCACTTCGTAACCTGAACTGTGATAGGCTTGGACCATTTTGACTTGACCAAAAGGAAAATCAAATTTTCCGCCGATATTCATGCCATGTGTTTTTTGCACCCCGTTTTTTTCCGCGAAGTTGCAAATTTCGACGATACTGATGACTGTAGCATCGTTGCGTTTGGCAATTGGGATCATATCGCCGATGTGGTCGCTATGTCCGTGGGTAACTAAGATCCAATCTGTCTTGACTTCATCTGCGATCAGGTCGGTCAAAGAATTTCCTGTGATAAATGGATCGAATAGTAATTTTTGTCCATCTTTCATAACGATCGATAAAACTGAATGACCATGATAAGTGATTTTCATAAGACGCCCTCCTCACTTTTATTATAACGAAAGCCGCCAATAATAAGTAAGCTTTTGCTTTTAAAGTGAAATCGGTTAAACTAGAAAGAAAAATGCGGAGGCGAGAAAATGCAGCTGACGATTGATCCAAAAATAGCTGAACAAGGCGTGACCTTGGCTTATAGCGTCATTGAATTTACCAACGAAGCGTATAATGAAAAGGTTTGGCAGGAACTGTTAGATCCATTACTTAAGCAAATTGAAACGGAAGACACGATCGAACGGATCAGAGAGGAGCCGCAAATTATTGCGACCAAAAAAGTGTATCGAACTTTTGGAAAAGATCCGGCGCGTTTTAGACCGTCGTCTGAGAGTCTATGGCGGCGAATCGTTCAGCAAAAGGGTCTGTATCAGATCAATGCACTTGTCGATTTAAATAATTACTTTTCTTTAAAATGGAAATTGCCTTTTGGGGTCTATGACCTTGCAAAGATAACAGAGCCGATCCAATTGACTGTCGGACAAGCAGAACATTATGCGGGGATCGGAAATAAATCGCTCAACCTCGAAAATCTGTTAGTTTTGACGGATAAAGCGGGCGCATTCGGTAGCCCAACTTCAGATTCAACTAGAGGAATGATCACTGAACAGACGACAAGAGCCTTATTGATTGGCTATCAATTTGCAAGCGACTCAGCCATTGAACAAACTGAAGTAAAAACTAGTTTAGAAAACTATTTATCTGATTGCCGAGTCGTGGAACAAGGCATCATTTAAAAAAACGAGGCAAACTTTCAGCCTCGTCTATTCCCAATTTTTACAAACATCGACCCAGCGTTCAAAGGGGGCATATTTTTCCAATTCCGGAAGCGTCAATTCAATCGCGTTATTTGGATTGCCGCAGGCGGGATAGACACTTTCAAAGCGTTTCAAAGACGCATCTAGATACACTTCGACGCCGGGATTGACGGCAAATGGGCAAACACCGCCGACTGGATGTCCGATGATCGGTTCTACTTCATCCGCTTTCAGCATCAAAGCTCGTTCGCCAAAAGCCGCTTTGTATTTGGCGTTATCGATCTTGGCATCACCGGCAGTAACGATCAAAATATTTTTATGGGCTTTCTTTTGTTTAAAAGACAGTGTTTTAGCGATACGTTCGGGTGCACAATGCAGCGCTTGCGCCGCTAGTTCTACAGTGGCACTAGAAATGGAAAATTCTTGGATACGTTCGGCCAGACCATATTGTGAAAAAAATGATTTTACAGCTTCAGCAGACATACAATTTCCTCCTTATTTATCCGACTATCTTTTCAGCAGAGAAATAGTTTTTCTGCTGCAGATTAGTTTATTAAAATCTGAAAGTTTATCTCATTTGGATTAATTAACAATCATACACGCTTTGCTAAACACAGTAAATGGTCGTTTGTTAAAATAGAAAAAGAGATTCTGATAGGAGAACTCCACGATGAAAGAAGACAAGAAGAAACTATTAGCCAAAGTTGCATACATGTATTATGAACAAGAGTTGACGCAAGCGCAGATCGCCAAAGAACTAGCAATCTATCGTACGACAGTCAGCCGAATGTTGAGCCAAGCCAAAGCAAGCGGCCTCGTGGAAATCAAGATCAATCATTTTGATGCGAGTCTGTTTGAGTTAGAAGAACAGTTGAAACGGACTTTTGATTTGACTGCTGTTGAATTAGTACCGACAGAAAGCAATACTAGCGAAGAAGTAAAAGAAGATCGACTGGCAGTAGCCGCAGGCGCATGGATCCGCCGTCAGTTGACGGATGGAATGACTATAGGCTTGTCTTGGGGTGCCAGTGTTGGCGAGGCGGTCAATAAAATTGAGTCAAAGCAGTTATCGGATAGTACAGTTGTGCCGGTAGTCGGCGGACCGAGCCATATCAATTCGCGCTATCATGTAAACACATTAGTCTATGAACTCGCACGCAAACTAAACGGCAATAGTTTATTCGTGAATGCTACGGTGATCCAAGAAACTAAAGAATTGGCTGAAGGGATCTTCAATTCAAAGTATTTCTATGATTTAAAAGAAGCTTGGCGGCAGCTGGATCTAGCAATCGTCGGGATTGGCGGTCCATTGAGCTATCATAAAAGCCAATGGCGTGATTTATTATCGTCGGCAGATTATGCCGAATTGAAATTACGCGAAGCAGCCGGTGATTGTTGCTGCCGATTTTATGACAGTTATGGAAAAGAGTTGACTGGCGAGTTGAGTCGACGCACGCTCGGGTTGTCTTTAGAAGAATTGGCGAAAGTTCCGCAGTCAGTCGGGATCGCACGTGGGATTTTTAAGGCCCGTTCAATCGTACCGTTATTGAAAAAAGGTTATTTGAAAACATTGATCACCGATCAAGAAACCGCGCAAGAAATTTTACGATTAAACCAACGAAAGTAGTTTTTTTATAAAAAATGCACATTTGTGCGATCATCGAATAAAATTTATTTGCGAAAGGCTTGTTATAGGGCTTTTCGCTTTTTTAGCGAGGAAAGACAGAAATTTTTTTGTTCGGATGCTATGCTTGAGCTATAGAAAAAATGTAAAGGGGATTTTTTTAAATGGAATTTATGTTAGATACAGCCAACCTTGCCGACATTAAAAAATTTGCTGCTAGTTTACCAATCGCTGGTGTTACCTCGAATCCTTCAATTGTAAAAAGAGAAGGGAAGATTGATTTCTTTCAGCACATGAAAGAAATTCGCGAAATTATTGGCGAACAGCGCTCATTGCATGTCCAAGTCGTAGCAACTGATTATGAAGGAATCATTCGAGATGCAGAAACGATTTTAGCGAAAATCGACCAAAAAGTTTTCATCAAGATCCCAGTCAATGAACCTGGATTAAAAGCGATCAAAGAATTAAAACGCCGGGGTGTCAATGTGACAGCGACCGCTATTTATACGAAGTTTCAAGCGTACTTAGCGATCGCAGCGGGAGCTGATTATATCGCACCTTACTTCAATCGGATGGAAAACTTGAACATTGATCCGCGGGAAGCGATTTTTGAAATGGCGGAAGAAATCGAGCGGACAAAGAGCAAGACAAAAATTTTGGCAGCCAGTTTCAAAAATGTCGGTCAAGTCAATGCCGCATTGGAAAACGGCAGCCAAGCGGCAACCATGGGAGTCGACATCATCCAGCAAGCTTTGTCGATGCCGTCGATTGCTCAAGCAGTGACCGATTTTACCGGTGATTGGGAAACGATCTTTGGTGAAGGAACAACTATTGCTGATTTATAAGTCGCAAAGAAAGTGCGACGTTCAGACTGCAGACAACATCTTGACGGTTGATGTCTGCAGTTTTTTTGCCGTCTGCTTCGGCTATATAAATCTTTGTATGGAGTACCTAAAAGCAAATCATTTCCGATTTTTGGGTTAGACTTCTATAATGACAAGTACACGAGAGGGGACGTATGAATGGAAACACGCGCAGTTGTCATCGAACAGTATGGTCATGCAGACCAATTAAAAGAAAGTAAAGTTGAGTTGCCTGAATTAGGCGAACATCAAGTTTTAGTCAAAGTAAAAGCAACGTCTGTCAATCCAATTGATTGGAAGTTGCGGGAGGGCTACTTGGCGCAAATGATGCCATGGGATTTTCCAATTATTTTAGGTTGGGATGTCGCTGGCGAAATCGCAGAAGTGGGCTCGGCAGTATCTGACTGGCAAGTCGGTCAAGCCGTTTTTGCCCGACCTGAAACGACTCGTTTTGGAACTTACGCAGATTTTGCGATTGTTGACGACCATTTATTAGCAACTAAGCCGGCTGTTGTTTCGTTTGCAGAGGCAGCGGCTGTTCCTTTGGCAGGCTTAACCGCCTACCAAGCGCTATTTACTCATGGAAAATTAACAGCTGGAGAAAAAGTACTGATCCATGCAGGTGCTGGCGGCGTTGGAATCTATGCTATCCAATTAGCAAAAAATGCTGGCGCAACAGTTATTACGACAGCCAGTGAAGAAAATCATGCGTTGCTAAAAGAATTAGGCGCCGATCAAGTGATCGATTATCATACGACAGATTTTTCAGAAGTATTATCAGACATTGATTTAGTTTTTGATACCATGGGCGGCGAGGTTCAAGCAAATAGTTTCAAAGTTTTGCCTGAAAATGGCCGCTTAATCTCGATCGTCGGCAAGCCGGACGAAGAATTGGCTAAAAAGGTTGCCGTAGCGGAAAGTATTTGGCTGCAACCGGACGGGAAGCAATTGCAAGAAATCGCAGATCTGATGACTGAGGGAAAAGTAAAAAGTATCGTGGGGCATACTTATCCGCTCACAGCAGCTGGTGTAAAAGCCGCTCATGAGTTGAGCGAAACCCATCATGCCAAAGGCAAAATCGTTTTAATCAATGAATAAAAACGGAATCGATTTTTGCTTTAATCCAATAATTAAATAAAAAAAGCAGCTCTTGTTGTATTCAAGTAAAAATGAATGCGGCAAGAGTTGCTTTTTTTATGAGCGGTCAATCTGAGTGAAATGATCCAAATCAGAGTTAGTTTGCTCAATAAACGAGCGAGTCCGTTTAAAAAATAAAACCTTGTTCTTTTAGAAATTCACTAGTATTTTTCCGGCGTGGATAGCTAAAATGTTGGCGAACTTTTTCTGACCAGTTAGTTTGCTGATTGTTTGCACTGCGCTGTTGATAATACGCTGCAGTTTTTTTGTCGTAGTCCTCGATCAATGCAGGTGTTAATGAGCGGTAAGTATTGCTTCCAAGCACTGCATCGAAGGGCAAGCGCGGTTTGACTTCATTTTTTTCAACAGGATAGCCGACGAACATCCCAAATACTGGGTAAGTTAATTCAGGTAGCTCGAGTAATTCCTTCATTTTGAATAAATCATTGCGAATACCGCCAACGTAACAGACGCCTAGTTTTTCTGATTCAGCAAAGACCGCCATTGACTGGGCAGCTAATGCTGTATCGATAACGGCCGTGACCAATGACTCAAGCGTTCGTAAGTGATCGGTCGCATCTTCATGCAGGGCTAAGACTTGCGCGTGTTTGTTCAAATCAGCCACAAAAATATAAAATTCGCCGTTGTTTCCGTTAGCAACGGGAAAGTTTGCGAGCTGCTCGATCGTTTCTCTTTTTTTCCTGTCGGTGATCTCAACGACTGAGAAGGCTTGTAAAAAATTCGAACTGCTGGCACTTTGAGCAGCTAAGATCAATTTCCTTTTTAGTTCTTGGGTCAATGTTTGCGAGGTGAATGAGCGGACGGATGTGTGTTGGAGCATTGTTTCAAAAAGTTCCATCAAAAAGCCTCCTTTTTTTATCAGCATAATGCTGACGAATCTAGAAGTAAAGAGGAATTGTTTCTTTAGAATAATCATTTGCGGCTGCCTCAATAAATGATTCAGTCCAATGAGCAATCAAACGAGCAAAAGGAAAACACGAACATTCGCTGATAAAACATTGTTTTTATTAATAAAATTTTAATCATTCTGTAATCGTTGTGTTATAATAAAAAACATTATCTGAAGGGAGATATGCAAATGCGGGGAGTAGTAACGGTTATTGGAAAAGATAAGGTCGGGATTGTCGCCGGTGTCAGTCAAAATCTAGCGGAACAAAACATCAATATTCTTGATGTTTCGCAAACGATCATGGGTGAATACTTTACGATGATGATGTCAGTCGACTTGTCTGCTGCGACAGTTGACTTTGAAGCGGCAAAAGCACAGTTTCATGAATTAGGAAAAACGTTGGGTGTCAAGATCAGCATTCAAAACCAAGAAATTTTTGACGCGATGCATAAATTATAGGGAGGTCTGCTTGTGGAAACGAATCAAATACTGGAAACGATTCGAATGATCGAAGAGGAAAATTTGGATATTCGAACGATTACGATGGGGATCTCTTTGTTAGATTGTATCGACAGCGACAGCGATCGCGCATGTGAAAGAATCTATCAAAAAATTACGACTAAAGCTCGCGATCTTGTCAAAGTAGGCGAGGCGATCGAAGCGGAATATGGGATCCCAATTATTAATAAGCGAATTTCTGTCACACCGATCGGTATCATTGCTGCGGCAACTCCAGATACTGATTATGTGAAATTTGCTAAAACGTTAGACAGAGCGGCCAAAGCCGTCGGAGTAAATTTTTTGGGCGGATTCTCGGCTTTAGTCGAAAAAGGCTATCAACACGGCGATAAAATTTTGATCGACTCGATTCCGCAAGCTTTGGCGGAGACAGATTTTGTCTGTGCCTCGGTGAATATCGGTTCAACAAGAGCAGGAATCAATATGGATGCCGTCGCTCATATGGGGGAAATCGTAAAGAAAACCGCCGAAGCTTCTGATTTAGGTTGTGCTAAACTAGTCGTTTTCGCAAATGCAGTCGAAGACAACCCATTCATGGCGGGGGCTTTTCATGGTGTAGGTGAAGCAGATTGTGTCATCAACGTCGGTGTCAGTGGACCGGGTGTAGTGAAACGTGCATTGGAAAAAGTGAAAGGTGAACCTTTTGACGTAGTAGCCGAAGTAGTGAAAAAAACAGCTTTTAAAATCACACGAATGGGTCAAATGGTCGGTAAAATCGCATCGGAACGTTTAGATGTGCCGTTTGGTATCGTCGATTTATCGTTAGCGCCGACACCGGCAGTGGGGGATTCAGTGGCGCACGTTTTGGAAGAAATGGGTCTGGAAAGTGTCGGAACTCATGGTACGACGGCAGCTTTGGCATTGCTAAATGATGCAGTCAAAAAAGGCGGCGTGATGGCCTGCAATCATGTAGGCGGACTATCCGGTGCTTTTATTCCGGTCTCAGAAGATGCGGGGATGATCGATGCAGTCAACAATGGTTCGTTGACGATCGAAAAACTAGAAGCGATGACTGCAATCTGTTCAGTAGGACTAGACATGATCGCGATTCCTGGTGCAACACCGGCAAGCAGTATCGCTGCGATGATCGCTGATGAAGCGGCTATCGGGGTGATCAATCACAAAACAACGGCTGTCCGAATTATTCCTGCCAAAGATAAAAAAATTGGCGAGATGGTTGAATTTGGTGGCTTATTAGGAAGGGCACCGGTCATGGCGGTCAATTCAGCGGGTTCTGCAGATTTTGTCGCTCGCGGCGGACGAATCCCGGCACCAATTCATTCCTTTAAAAATTAAGCTAGTTGAAAGCGTCGAGTTTGTCCGTTTAATCACTAAGCGGGCTGGTTAGATCATTAAAAAAATGGGGCGAAGATTTTTCTTTTGCACCATTTTTTTATTTAGTCAGAAATATTCAAGCCAGCTATCAAAAAATTTTGTGTTAGAATGAAATGGACAAAAAAACAGGAGCGGACAAATGAAAAATAAGACGTATTTAAAGGCGAGTTTACGCGAAATTTTTTATTCAAAGGGACGGTTTATTGCGATCGTTCTAATTATTTTATTGGGAACTTTACTGTATGTTGGGATCAAAGCTACTGGTCCGATCTTGAACCATTCAGCGAGTCGATACGTGGATAAACAGGAGCTGTCTAATTTGCAGATCATTTCGACTGGCGGTCTGACGGCAGAAGATGAAGTGGCAGCAGCGAAAATCCCCGATGCACAAGTTGAGAGCGGCTATCAATTTTTTTATGCCGACGATGAAAAAAATCAAGTCATCAAACTGTATTCATATGCTGAAAAGAATCAGCAAAATCAATTGATCGTCAAAAAAGGCCGCCTACCTAAAAAAGAAAATGAGATTGTTCTGGATGAAAAGGCGCTGAGTGAAGGCTATCGATTGAATCAGACATTCAAAATCAAGCAGCCAGATCAATTGGAGCGCCAAAATTTTAAGATCGTAGGCTTTGTTCAATCTCCGCTGTATATCAACACGGAAGAACGCGGACTTTCGACTATTGGAAATGGCAGTGTTGATTTTTTTGCTTATTTGCCAGAAAGCAATTTTTCCAATGAAGTAAAATCGGTGATCTATGTTCGCTTTGCAAATGTTAAAAACAAAGAGACCTATGGCAAAGCATATGAAACAGCGATGGATAAAAATATCGAGCAGACCGAAAAATTATTTGCGGATCGGCCGAAAGAACGGCTAGCAGAAATCAAAGCCGATGCGGAAAAAGAATTGTTACCAAAAAAAGCTGAAGTGACAGATGATTTGGCAAAATTAACGGCAGCTCAAAAAGAATTGGATCAAGCAAACACGCAACTGAAACAGCAAGCGAGTGCGGTTCCAGCGGGAAATCCTCAATTGACGCAAGCTCAAGCAGAATTAGAAGCACAGCAAAAAGAACTTACGAGTAATCGTGAACAGCTGCTGGCTGCGCAAGAAAAGCTCAACGCAAGTGAAAAAGAATTCAGTGAATTGAAAACGCCAAGCTATTCATATAATCAGCGAGCAGATAATTCTGGTTTTCAGGAATACGGCGATCTTTCTGAGCGAATTGCGGCGATTGCCAATGTCTTTCCAGTCTTTTTCTTTTTTATCGCGGCACTCATCACATTTACGACGATGACGCGGATGGTTGAAGAAAATCGGCGGGAGATTGGGACATTGAAAGCATTAGGCTATTCACGCTTTGAAATTTCAATCAAATATATCATTTACGCTTTATCGGCCGCGACGATCGGAATCGTTTTAGGAAGTTTGATTGGGACGCATACATTGCCGCGCTTGATCTTTGAACTTTCCAGCGATCGATATAATTTACCGGGAGTCGAGGCGTTTTACTTAATACGGCCGATTATCCAAGCGGCAATCGCCTTTTTATTTGCTAGTTTAGGTGCGGCATTACTTGTTTTATTGCGGGAACTGCATGAAAAGCCAGCAGTATTGCTGCAGCCTAAAGCACCAAAACCTGGGAAACGAATCTTTTTAGAACGAATCACGCCGATCTGGTCGCGGATGAGTTTTAATTCAAAGGTCAGCTATCGAAATCTATTTCGTTATAAGTCGCGCATGATCATGGCGGTGATCGGGATCGCCGGTTGCGCGGCTTTGATGGTAGCAGGTGTTGGTTTGAAAGATTCGATCGGTTCTGTCGGCGACAAGCAATTTGGACCGATCATTGATTACGACGCAACGGTCACTTTAAAAGATCAACCGGATCAGAAAAAAGTAGAGTCGCTCTTTTCGCAGAATAAAAAAATCACCAGCCAATTAGCCGCACTGAATCAAACGGTCGAGTTAAAACAAAAAGGTCAAGCTAATCAAAAGCTGACGATGATGGTGCCGGAAAATCGGCAAAAAT
The DNA here is from genome assembly GCF_005405205.1 of Enterococcus pingfangensis. Lineage (GTDB taxonomy): Bacteria > Bacillota > Bacilli > Lactobacillales > Enterococcaceae > Enterococcus_A > Enterococcus_A pingfangensis. The sequence continues at coordinate 39,706 of NZ_BJDP01000008.1, forward strand.
TTGGCAACTATCTGCATTTAAAACAAGCAGAAAAATCATTTGAACTGCCGAATAATGGAGCGGTAATTACGCAAAAAATGGCCGAATTATTTGATTTGACCGAAGGGGACAGCTTAACGGTCTATGATGAAGACCAGCAAACCTTTAAAGTCAAAATCGCTAAAATCACTGATAACTATTTAGGAAATTTTCTTTACTTGTCAAAAGATTACTATCAACAAACTCGCGGGAAAGAGTTCGTAATGAATAGTTATTTACTAAAAAGCAAAAAAATGACGAAGAACGAAGAGCAGAGACTATCCCAAAAACTGTTAAGCAGCAATCAAGTACTGAATACGTCGTTTATGTCTACCCAAATCAAAACACAAGAACATTCAATGGAGAATCTTGACGGGATCGTGTGGATCTTTGTGGTCTTGTCGGGACTGTTGGCATTCATCGTGCTGTATAATTTAACGAATATCAATGTCTCCGAAAGACTGCGCGAGTTGTCTACGATCAAAGTTCTAGGCTTTTATGATCGAGAGGTCACTGCCTATATTTTCCGTGAGAATTTTGTCTTTACACTGTTGGGTATTTTGTTCGGGTATGGCTTAGGAATCATTTTGACGAAATTTATTTTGGATCAGGCTTCGATGGAAACAATCACTTTCCCATTAGTTATTCGACCGGGTGCCTATCTGCTTTCAGGCGGGCTGACGATTTTGTTCTCAGGAATCGTAATGGTCGCAACTCATTTCCGCTTGCGCCACATCAATATGATCGATGCCTTAAAATCAAATGAATAAGCGTCAAAAAAGCGTTGACAAACATTTTAGGCCAGTCTATGCTTTAATCAATAGTTGAATGCAATGAGAAGGATACAATCTGATTTTATTCGCCATCACAAGAGAAAGAAGCCTTGGCTGGAAGCTTCTGATTGAGAAAAATAGATTACTCCCTTTGAGCGGCCGTAAACGGTCCGGTCGATACTCGTTATGTATCTTATGAGCCAAAAAGGATAAAGCTTTTTGGGAACTTGGGTGGTAACACGTTTATTCACGTCCCTATTTTATAGGGACTTTTTTTTATTGGAAACCCTCCAGACCTTTTGTTAAAATTAATAAAAGGTACGCAACAATAAATTTTTTAGTGAGAAAGCGGATCGGAGTTGAGTTGAATGTCAAAAGAAATCGAAATTGTTTTACCAGATGGAAGCAAACAAAAGGTGAGCGAAAATACCACCTTGTTTGAAATAAAAAATCAATTGCAAGAAGATGCAGTTGTCGGCAGTATTGATGGCGAGCTTGTTGACTTATCAACTCCAGTCAAAAAAAATTCAGAGATCGCTTTTTATGATTGTGCTTCTCCTGAAGGGGCGACAGCAATCTGTCAATTGGTCAGTCTGCTGCTGGAAGAAGCGATCAAAGCGCAACATCCAGAAGCGTTGTTCGCCAAACCGCAGCGTGAAGATCAAACCATTTGGGTCGACTTGCGCGTAAACCAACCATTGAGTGCGCTAGTTTTGAAAGATCTGGAACACCATATCAAGAAAAAGATCAAAGCCGACGCGAAGATCGAAAGTTTGACGCTGACTGTGTCAGAAGCAAAAGAGATCTTTAAAGACAATGAGTTGAAACTCTTTGCCTTATCGGAATTAGAAGAAAACCGACTCGTTTTCGTTTACTCTTTCGGTGATGTGACGGAATTTTTCCTTGAACCAGCCGCCTTGGAATTAGCAACTGCTAAATATTTTTCATTATTGAAAGTTTCCGGCGCTTACTGGCAGGGAAATCCGGATAATGAAATGTTGCAACGGGTGACCGGGGTCGTTTTTGCGGAAAAAGCGCAGCTCTTGGATCATTTGGATTATTTAGAGGAATCAGAAAAACGCAGTCATCAGAAGCTTGGCAAAGAACTGGATCTATTTATGTTTTCTGAAGAAGCACCGGGAATGCCTTTTTACTTGGAAAACGGACTGATCATTCGCAATGAATTGCAAAAATTTTTACGGGAACTGCAAGCAAAATATGATTATAAAGAAGTTAAAACACCATTGATTTTGAATCAGCGTTTATGGGAACGTTCTGGTCACTGGGATCATTATAAAAATAATATGTACTTCACAAAAGTCGCAGATGAAGACTACGCATTAAAACCGATGAACTGTCCGGGACATTGTTTGATCTTCAAAGACCGCAAGCGGTCGTATCGGGACCTACCCATGCGAATGGCTGAGTTTGGTCAAGTCCATCGCCACGAATTCAGCGGAGCATTGAATGGCTTGCTTAGAGTTCGGACATTTTGTCAAGATGATGCACATATCTTTGTGCGAAGAGACCAAATCGAACAAGAAATCGCGTTAGCTTTAAAAATTATTGATGAAGTTTATAAGATTTTTGGTTTTGAATATGCCGTCGAGCTGTCGACTCGGCCGGATGATTTTATGGGTGAGATCGAGTTGTGGGACGAAGCCGAAGCGTCATTAGGAAAAGTATTGACGGATCTTGGTTATAAATACAATATCAATGAAGGCGACGGCACGTTTTATGGACCAAAAATCGATATTTATATTAAGGACGCGCTGAATCGCAGCCATCAATGTGCGACTGTTCAATTAGATTTTCAAATGCCGGGGAAATTTGATTTAACGTATATTGATGAGAAGAATCAGGAGGCGCAGCCAGTAATGATCCATCGGGCAGTTTTTGGTTCATTGGATCGTTTCCTAGGTATTTTAATCGAGCATTATGCGGGAGCTTTTCCATTTTGGCTGGCACCAAAACAAGTGGCACTGCTCAGTGTTGCCCAAACACATGAAAATGGCGTAGAAAAATTGTTCCAAGAATTCCACGCCGCTGGGATTCGGGTCGAAAAAGATTTGCGCAATGAAAAATTAGGCAAAAAGATTCGCGAAGCAGAATTGCGGAAAATCCCGTATATTTTAGTAATCGGCGACAAAGAGTTGGCAGATGGAAGCTTTGCTGTTCGCAAACACGGCAGCGACACTGTCAAACAAATGTCAAAAGCGGAGTTTATGGAGCTGTTGAAGCAACAAGCACAAGAAAAAAATCATCAGTACTACTGATCGTGGAAGAAGATTGTGGCAAAAGCAGGTCGTTTCAAAAAATAAGCCGGAATTTCCGAAAATTGCTTCTCAAATTTTTGCGAGGTTTCGGCTTATTTTCGACGAAGCTATTGCTCACCGGTTATTCGGAAAAAGGGTTGTGACGTCTGGTCACAACCCTTTTCTGATGCCTGCAAGCAGCCAGTGTGTCTTGAAATGGAAATCTTGCAACAACTCTGCTTCGCCCCAATGATTCGCTAACATGTCTGTTAACGAATCGATGACTAATTTCATGGAGAAATATAAAAAACTGATTTGTTCATCCAAGGTAGGCATAATAAACTGATTTTTTGCCAAAATTTTTGTCCAAGCAGCGATGCCGTGTTCAGTTGCTGAACGATAGGAAAAAAGATGACTATTTTGCGATAATAATACTAATTGCCGGTAGCGCGGAGCCTCTTGATCCAAATCGACATAAAGCAATAAGAAGGCTTCGATTCCTTGAAAGAAATCACCATCTTGCTTAGTCATGTACTTGATGATTTCCCCATGAATCTGTCCAGCATAAAAGTGGATCAAATAATCATAAGCGTCATTTAAATCTTCAAAATATTTATAAAAAATTCCCCGCGACATCTGTAAGGCGTCTACGATCTCGCTGACTTTTACTTGACTGACAGGTTTTTCATAAAAAATCTTCAGCAATAAATCACGAATCTCAGCTTGGCGTGTTTCTGGTAAATTTTGAAAAGTTTTTTTAGGCATCGGGTACCTCGAATCAGGACTTTTTTTCTATTATAACACATGAGCATAACCGGTGACATTTTGTCACTATAAGTGTACGCTAGTTTCAGAAAGGGTGAGTAGATGTTTTTAGCTTGGAAAGAAATTCGCTATGCGAAATTGAGATATGGGTTGATCGTAGGGATCATGATCCTAGTTGCGTATGTAGTTTTTATGTTGTCAGGGCTAGCCAGCGGGTTGGCTGACGGCAATCGCAAGGCAATCGATGATTGGAACGCGACTGCAATTATTTTGTCAGAAGATAGCAACAAAGTAGTCAATGCTTCGCAGTTACAACAAAGCGATACGAGTCGTGTAACGGCCAAAGAAAAAGCCGGAGTGGGAGTCTATGCGACTGCCATTGAGAAAAAAAGCGGCGGTGAAAAAACCAATGTGTCGATTTTTGGTACTGCTAATGATGCTTTTATCGTTCCAAAAATCATCAAAGGCCGCTTGTATCAAAACAAAGATGAAACGATCGTATCTGAAAATTTATTAGCAGAAGGCTATCGCTTGAATCAGTCGATAAAAGTCAATGACCAAACATTGAAGATCGTCGGAGTGATCAAAGAAACGACATACATGATTGCGCCGGTGATTTATTTAGATCCGACTGTATTCAATACGTTGAAATACGGGTCGCACGCTGGCGGAAATGATCCCATCAATATGATCGTAACAAAAGGCCAAACAAAAATTGAGCAGGGTCAGACAAAGTTAGAGAAAATAACTCCAGAAACGTTTATTGAAAATATTCCCGGATACACTCCAGAAAAATTGACATTAAATACAATGATCTATTTCTTGTTTGTTGTTGTGACCGCGATCATTGGAATTTTTATGCATGTGATCACGCTGCAAAAAACGTCAATTTTCGGTGTGATGAAAGCGCAAGGAGTAGCGACTAGTTATTTAGTGCGCTCAGTCTTGGCGCAGGCATTTCTCGTAGGAATAATCGGGGTTGCCGTCGCTGTTGGATTAAGTGTACTCACTAGTTTAGTTTTGCCAAGCGCGATGCCTTTTGCGGTCCATGCAACTGACTGGGCACTTTATAGTGTGATTTTAGTAGTTGTCGCGATGATCGGCGGGTTATTCTCGATGCGGACTGTCACAAAAGTAGATCCAGTAACGGCGATTGGAGGAGAATAAGATGAGTAATGTCTTGCTGATGGAAAAAATCGTAAAAAAATTTGGTCAAGGACATACAGAAGTCACGGCATTAAAAAAGATTGATTTTACTGTTGAAAAAGGCGAATTTGTAAGTGTGATCGGGCCTTCAGGTTCAGGTAAGAGTACGTTTTTAACGATCGCCGGCGGTTTGCAAACGCCGACTGAAGGGAAAATCGTCATCAATGGATCAGATTTCAGCCAGATGAATGAGAAAGAACGCTCAAAGGCGCGGTTCAAAGAGATCGGTTTTATTTTACAAAGTTCCAATTTAATTCCGTTTCTAAAAGTTCAGGAACAATTTCAATTAGTAGAAAAAATTGAGGGAGAAAAAAATCCGGAAAAGATCGAAGAATTACTGAAATCGTTAGACATTTGGGAGTTGCGAGAACAATATCCCAAAGCCTTATCCGGCGGTGAAAGACAGCGAGTCGCCATCGCGCGTTCGCTGTTCAACGATCCGCAATTGATTTTGGCAGATGAACCGACAGCCAGCCTTGATTCTGATCATGCGTATGATGTAGTAAAACTTTTGGCTAAAGAAGCTCATGAGCGCAAGAAAGCGATCGTCATGGTCACTCACGATGAACGGATGACGCAGTGGAGCGATCATATTTATCAAATGAAAGATGGCGAACTGTTGTTAAAACAATAGTTGCTAAATTTCCTGTTTCCTGTGTATGATAGTTAGGCTGCTGATTTTATTCAAGCGAGAAGCAGTTAGGATAAGATGAGACTGTCTGACTAAAGCTAAGTTTAGCGGGCGCAATGTTTAAAGATCCAATGAATTAATAGAAAGCAGGGAACAGATGGATATCTATTTAAAAAAAGCCGCCCTTCACATCGTTGATCGGGAGTCCGGCGATCCAATCTATAGTCAAAGTGAACTAGATTTGACGAAAGAATACATTCGCGACTATGTAACGAAAAAAGTTCAAAAATTATCTTCAGCCCAAACAAAGACGGGAACATTAGCGGAAGATTCACATTTTGCTTTATTAAGCCGACAAGCAGAACATGATTTTTTACCAGCTAGTGAGAAAATCGTGGCCCGCTGGTATGAAGCGTATAAAGAAAGTGAAGAGGCGCCTAGTGCGGATGCGTTTGTCGTGTTGTACGAAGAAGATACGCAACTCTATCTAGCTTTTTTGAAAGTCAATTATCATGAAGGCTACACCCATATCGTTGATTCTGATGAAGCGGGCTTAAAAAATGAATTGATCCTTCATCGTGCACTGCTTTCAAACAAAACACAAAAAGCCGACGAAGGGATCGTCGTTAATTTAGGTAACCTAAGTTATGAATTGATTGAAAAAAAATATCCTTTTTCTGGTGAGAAACGTTTGTATTTTTCAACGCAAGTGATTGAAAGCCGCCCAGCTCCTTCATTGGAAGAAAATGTGCGGGTCATCAAGAAAGTAGCGGAAAAAATCGGCGCAAAATTTGAAAGTCCAAAACATGATGTGATCGCTGATGTGAAAGAGGCCGTTTATGATGTGGTGGAAGAAAGCGGTCAGATTGATGCCAAAATCGTGGCCCAAAAAGTTTTCAAAGATAATGTATCGGCTCAAATCGCTTTTCAAGAAGAAGTCGTGGAAAAAGGGTACGTCGATCAAGCACCGCTTTTACGGGAAGTTCGCGAGATCACTGAGAAAAAATACGGCAAACAAAAATTGAAGTTATCTAACGGAATCGAATTGATCGTACCGCTTGATGTTTATCGCAATCCTGAACTGATCGAATTTATCAATAATCCGGATGGAACGATCTCTGTAACGATCAAAAACGTCGATGAAGTGATTAATCGTTTATAAAAAGAATTGTAGCCAAGTTTTGAGACAGAATTAGGCTACAATTCTTTTTTAGGCTGAAATGGAACGATTCGCTGATCAATCATTTGCTGTATAAGATAAAAAAAGCCGACTTTTCTATTTAAAAAAAGAGTCTAAAAAGTTAAACTAATTTAAAGCAAATGAGTAACGAAAAATAGTCGGAGGAAATAATATGGAAGAATACCAAGAATTTTTTCGGATCGGACAATATACTGATGCGGAAGCGATGACCGGCTGTACCGTGATTTTATGTGAAGATGGTGTAACTGGCGGTGTCTCGGTTCGAGGCGGCTCACCGAATACACGAGATACCGATGCTCTAAAATCAGAAAACAATCGAAAATTTGTCCACGGAGTGACTTTATCTGGCGGCAGTGCGTTTGGCTTAGCAGCCAATGTAGGCGTCGTAGATTTTTTAGAAGAGCATAAAATTGGGCGAGATATGGGAATCACCTTTATCCCAAACGTTGTCGGTGCGAGTCTTTTTGATCTTCGGATCGGTCGTTTTGATGTTCGACCAGATTTTCAAGCAGGACGCAAAGCTTGTGAGCAAGCTTTTAACAATCAAACATTTCAATTAGGAAATTACGGTGCAGGAACCGGTTGCAGTGTTGGCACGATTAATGGTGAAAAGAATGCTATGAAAGGTGGGATTGGTCTGCATACGATGCGTCATGGAAAACTGTGGGTCACTGCGGTAGTCGCAGTCAATGCGGTGGGGGATGTCTATGATGAAGAGCTAGGTAAGATCATTGCTGGCGCTCGTAAACCTGGCGAGCAGAAAATTGGTTTTTCTGAAGCACTTTTTCTAGAACATTATCAAAATGAGCAAGCATTGTTTGACGGCAATACGGTAATCGGCTGTGTCATGACGAATGCGACGTTTTCTAAAGCCAAGATGAATAAATTGGCAGACCTCAGTCACAATGGGATCGCGCGAGCCATTCGTCCAGCTCACACAACGTATGATGGCGATACTTTATTTGTTTTAGGCGCTAATCAAATTGAAACGAGCTTTGAGGCAGTATCGATTTTAGCCGTTGAAGCCGTTCGGCAAGCTATTCTTAAAGGGACAAAGGCAGCTGAAACTCATGGGGATTATTTAGCCTATCAAGACGTTTAAAAAATAAAAAGCCGACAGCGTTAGATTTTAAGTCTAACGCTGTCGGCTTTTTAGCGCTGTTTGTACTAAAAGAGCTAGGAACAGCTTGCAGAAAAACGGCTGATTCCAAATAGCAGAATAGAGAATTGTGTAAGTGTTAATTTTTTTAATTTAACAAACTTAGGATTCTTTTTTATTTAGCAGTTTTTGATAATACTGGTAACTATCGCTGGTTTGATCAACAGCCGGCAGTTTTTCTAATTGTTTTGTCGCTTGTTGTAAGTAGTCGCGGAATTGCGGCTCGTCTTCTGCTAAAGCGTACATATCGGCAAGCAGAACATACGCTTGGAAAATGACCCAGTCGCTTTCTTTAGCCAGGTCACTTTTGGCTAATGCTCGCGTCATCATCTGGATCGCTTCGCGGGGACTTTCGTGAGAATAAGCCAACGTATTGCTTTCTTTATATAATTTTTCCAGCCGGGTCATTTCAGCCGCTATCTTTTTCTCATGGCTTTGCGCAAAAATAAAATAATTGCCGTTGGGATCTGTCAGAGTGAAACGACGATCTGAATTAAGATCACGCGGTAAGCTCATTTTCGGCAAACCAGAGCGGCTTAATTTTTTTCCCGTACTTTCTTGGAAATTTTTTTGCAAAGTCGCGTATAAGTCGTCAACATTTTCTACAATCACTAATACGATATTTGTTGGTGTAGGGATCTCTAATTTTTTATAGGCAAATAAATGGAACACTAATTCATGGTATTGCATGACTGCATACCCGCCGGAGCGCTCTTGATCTTTATACTGATTGACGAAACCAAGATTTTTGAAAAACTGAACCGTTGCTGCAAAGTCTTTTGCTGGAACTGTAGGGAGCGTTGCTGAAATTTTGAAAGTCATTTAGTTCTCCTTGAGTTGAGATTTTTTTGAAACAGGTTCTGCTTGTTTCTATATTTTGGGAATTTGATTGTACCATTTTGGCAAAAATAGACAAGAAAAATGCTGTGAAGCCGCTGCTTTAAAATAGACTATTGGGTTTAAACCATTCAGAAGATTCGTTGTAAGACAAAGAAACAGCCAAGAGCGCTCTTGGCTGTTTCTTTAGAAAACCGACTAGCAAAAGACTAGTCAGTGGGGAAGACTTATTGGATTCGTTGTTCGGTTTCTGAGTCGTCACTGCGTTTGTTTTGCTCAGCTAAAGTATTTTTTGTGCGACTCGTTGGATTTGCCGCAAACTTGCCAGTTATTTTTGCCTGCTTGTCTAACGTTGCTTGTCCGCGTTCTTCTTTTAAGGTAAATTTGATGATCCGTTTTGGATAAAATAAAAGCATAAAGATAGTGATCACCGTTAACGCAGCTAAAATTACGCTTACCCAAAATAAATACAGTTGAACATAATTATTCGTTAAGACATGTTGCGATGAGCTGATATTCACCGGATTTTCGGCGATGAAATAATAAATGGCTGCGACAGATAGAAAAATGGAGAGCAGAACAAGGGAAAAAATGACTAAGATGATTTTGAGGAATCTATTCATTTCCCCGCCTCCTTTTTCCAAAAAAATAAAATACTTTTCATAAAAATGATAAAATATTCTTTGGCTGATGTAAATGAATCTGCTCACTCGATCGTATTTCCCGTCGCCTAAAACTGATTATTTATAGTAAAAAGGCAGTGACAGCAATCTGCCACAGCCTTTATCAACGATCTTTCCATTTGCGGTAACGGCGGTAGAGGCTTTCGATGATCAAGAAGAGAATCGAAAGCGCAGCAATCGAATAACCGAAGATTCCTAAGTCAGAAATCAAAGTATCCCCTTCTGGCGAGGTCTGGACCAAAATCGATGAGCCGATGACTAAAGCGGAAAGAATCAAGCCGATCACTAAACGATTGACCATTGCTTCTGCTCGCTCTAAAAGATTTCGCTGATTTTTTAATTCAAGATTCAGTTTGCCTTTTCCTTTAGCAAAAGTATCCAAAACATTCAGCGCATGACTAGGGATTTTTGGCAGCGCCTTTAAAGTAGATAAATAATCTAAACCAGTTTCTCGCAATTCTTCATTTAGATTCAATTGTTGAATAAAATATTTTTGCGCAAAAGGTGCAATAACTTCGAATAAAGACAGATCTGGGTTCAGATCTTCGATGACGCCTTCTAATGTACCGAAAGCTTTGATCAGCATCGTGGCAGAGTCATCGATCTGTAAATTATTATCGTGACAGATGAGGATAACTTGCGAAAAAACTTTTTGCAAATCGATTTCTTTTACCGGCAGATTCAAATAGCGATTTAAAAAATCATCCAGTTCATCAGTAAATTTTTCTTCATCAAAAGGACCGACCTGTTTGCAGATCGCATGAACGGCATTGGTGATGCGTTGATTGTCCTTGCTGTAGATCGCAATAATCACATTACTCATTTTGACTTGCATCTCGCGATTGAGCGTGCCCATCATGCCAAAATCAATAAAATTCAAGCGAAAAGGGCGCAGCGTTTCAGTTTTAGCATAGGTGATCTTATATGGAATCTCGCCAAACTGTCCTTGATGTTCGCGGGTCTTTATTTGCGGCGCTTGCTGCTCATTTTCTGACAGCAAGTGCAATAAAATATTGCCCGGATGAGGATCGGCATGGAAAAAGCCATCTTCGAAGACTTCTTTCATGAAGTGTTCAATCAGCAACTCACTGACTGTTTTTTTCAGTTCTTTATAAGTCGTCTTCCCTTGGGCAATCGTATCATCTGGTGCGCTGATCAATTCTTTCAAGTTCGTTCCCGGCATCAGCTCCATGATAATGACTTTTTTTGTAGAGTAGGCAGCTTCCATTTTAGGTACGCGAATTTCTTTCCAACCGTTGTTCAAACGATAAAATTCTTCCGCTAATAGTAATTCTTTTTGAAAATCCAATTCGTTTTGTAAAGACTCGCGGATCTCTTTCAAAATATTTTTCAGGTCGATCACTTTGCTTTCGGGTACCCAGTTAGCGATCGGTAACGCTTTTTCAAATAGAGAAAGATCCAAATCAATCTCAGCCGCGATTCCCGGATGCTGGACCTTAGCGACGACGGGTTGCCCATTCTTTAATCGTGCGTGATGTGCCTGGGCGATCGAGGCAGAAGCGAAGGGCTGTTCTTCGAAAGATTCAAAAATTTCGGTCAACGGTAGTTCCAGCTCTTTTTCAACGAGTGCTTTGACCGATTCAAAAGAATCCGTTTTTACATCGTCTTGCAAGTTTCGCAGCTCTTTTGTAAAAGCCAACGTGAAAATATCCGTCCGAACCGACATCATTTGTCCTACTTTGATAAAGGTTGGTCCCAATTCTTCAAACGCTTTTCGGACTGCTACAGGATCTTTTTGCTGCGTAATATTTTTTACAACATGGTAGTGGTTGAGGATTTTTACGATTTGCCGCAAACGAGCGGCTTTAGATTGTTCACGCATTGATTCCACCTCCTAAGGTAAGCTAAATCCGTGCCAAAGATAACCAAGAATTCTCGGCTCATTTCTATCTTACAAAAGATTTTTATAAGATACAAACAAACCTCTAATGCTCTTTGATCAAAAAGAATTAGAGGTTTGTTTTATTTGGCAGTCACGAGTTGGATGACTTGCATGATAGAATAAGTGATACCAGCGGCAATCACGGGTCCGGCAGCCACGCCTTTTAAAAAGACCACGCCCATGATCGTACCAAAAACTAATGCTACCGTAACTTCCGGCGATTGATTGATCAAACCGACACCTTTGGCAGATAAGATGGCAACTAGTACGCCGCAGATCGTCGCTACCCAGCCGAGGGGAGATTTCAACGTGTTTAAGAGATCTTTCAAAACGATATCACCTGTTGCGATCGGAACTAAGATCGTTGCTGAGATCAAAGTAACCCCCCAATTGATCCCTTGTTTATTTAAGACCGATAAAAATTTATCTGAATAAGGAATCAATTTCAAAAGCAAAATCGCGGCCGTTGCGATCAAGAGACTTTGATTTTTCGCGAGCAATGCAATCAATAAAATGATCCCTAAGAAAAGCCAACTTTCCATCTTTTCACTCCTTTTCTTACATCGTAATTACTATACAAGATAATCCAAGAAGTTGCGACTATTTTCCAAAGCGGTAATGCAAGCTTCTAAATAGATTTGCTGGGTTTATTTTGCTAAAGTAGAAACGATTCTTATAAGAAAAGACTTCACTTAACTTACGGGAGAAACAGCACTTTATTTTTAGAACAATGAAGGAGGAAACCAATGAAGATCGGATTACGCACAATTAAAACAGCCGCCGCCGCACCAATCGCTTTACTGATCGCCAGCAGTTTTAATCTAGAATCGGCTGCTTCAGCGGCGATCATTGCTCTATTGACCGTAACAAATACGAAACGATCGACTGCTAAGACTGCGATCAACCGTTTTTTTTCGCTGACACTGGCGACGAGTATCGCGGCTATTTGTTTTTCTCTGTTAGGGTTTCATCCATTAGTTTTTGGCTTGTATTTATTATTATTTATCCCGCTTTCCATTCGTTTTGATTTAGCAGAAGGAATCGCGGTCAGCTCAGTCCTGATCACACATTATCTGGTGGCAGGCGAAATGTCTGTGCGTTTGATTATCAATGAATATTTATTGATGATCATCGGTGTCGGCTGTGCACTGGCAGTCAATCTTTACATGCCCAACACGGAGAAAAAAATTCAAGAAGATCAGGCAGTCGTTGAAGTTTCTTTACGGAAAATGTTGGGTGCGATGTCTAATAATTTGAATCAATTGGATAAAGAAAAGCAGCTGGTCAGCGAGTGTTTGGCTTTGCGAGAGTTCATAAAAACAGCGCAAGTTCGCGCGCAAGAATTTGAGGAGAATCGATTCTTTTCAGGAAATAGTTATTATTTTGAATACTTCGCGATGCGCCGTTTGCAGCTGAATGTTATAGCAAATATGCTGCAAATCTTGAATCAATTAAATGCGTCGCCAGATGATGTGAAAGAATTGCAAGAACTGTTTGAGTTTACTGCCCAAACGTTAGCCGAAGATAACGATGGTTCAGCGATCTTGACTAAAATCGCTGCGCTTGATCAGCGCTACCAGCAAAAAAAATTACCAGAAGATCGTCAAGCGTTTGAAGAACGCGCCATGCTTTTTCAACTTTTTCGATTATTTCAAGAGTTTATTGAGATCAAAGCCGGTTTCCATCGAAACAAGTAAGAAAAATCAGTCTTTTGTCTGATAGAAACAGTGGAAAATTTCTTTATAATTAAGAAAAAAACAGTTGAGGTGAAAAATGAAAAAAATAGTTGCTGGTTTGGTTTTGATTGGTGCAGCGTTAGTGGGGATGATCAGTTTGTCTTCGCAGCGTGTAAGCAATAAAATATTCACTACAGAAAAGTCTGTAAAACAGTTGATCGTAGAAGATCGGGATATGCCGATTGAGATCATTGGTGTGTCTGGCGATCAGACCCGGATAAAATACAATAAAAGTCGAGATATTAAATATAAAATCAAACAAACAGGGAATACATTAGACATGGAACGAAAAAAAGTATTTGGTTTCAACTTTAACTTTTTTGATTTTGGCAGACGTGAATCCAAAGTGACTGTCGAGGTACCAAAAGCTGAATTAAGCGAGCTTCAAGTCGAAACATCTAATAGCAGAATTTTGGTTGAAGATCTTGCTTTGGATCAGTTAGATTTAGAAACGAACAACAGCAAACTGCGTATCACTAATGTCGATGCAGAGACGGTCGACGCCGAAACAAGCAACGGCGAAATCGACCTTGCGAAACTAGCGTTCAACGAAGGCGACTTTGAAACGAGCAATGGAAAAATAAATTTAGAAGACTTAGACTTTGTTGAAGGGGACTTTCAAACATCTAATGGCAAGATCAACTTGACGAATGTAAAACCTGCTGAATCTGTTTTACTGGCAACAAGCAATGCCAAAGTAACTGGCACGATAGTTGGGGATCAAGCCGATTTTTCAACGCAGGCTAAAACAAGCAACGCATCAAATAGTTTAACAAATCAAACTAGTGGGGCAAAAGAATTAACGGTCAAAACAAGTAATGGAGACATTGCAGTCACATTTATTCAGTAATTGAAATTTTTTTAGAGGAGGTGGCGGAATGATCAATAAAAAACTAAGCAGCGCGCTGCTGATCAGCTACCTATTACTATTGATCTGGATTTTATTATTCAAATTTTCACTCTCTTTTTCCGATATCGCTGTACGGTTAGACCAAGCTGTCCGCTCCGTCAATCTGCTGCCGTTTCAAGGGTCAAAAGTCGTGAACGGCAGGCTCGTGCTTAATGAAATCATTTTGAACGGACTCATTTTTGTACCGTTGGGCGTTCTGCTGGGAATCTCAGCTAAAAATTTTTCGCTGATAAAGAAGGTTGCTTTTATCTTCTCGTTTTCCTTGGTGATTGAGCTCCTGCAATTTATTTTGGGGATCGGGGTGACGGATGTGACTGATCTTTTAATGAATTCGGTTGGCGGAATCTTAGGAATTGGTGTTTATCAAGGACTATCCTTATTGGTTCCGGAAACAAAATTGGATAGAAGTTTGATCGTCATCGGTCTGATAATCGGTATTTTCTTTTTAAGTATGCTCTCCTTGTTGCGTTTCTCGTATCATTGACCAGCAAAAAACTCTTCAGCAGCTGCTGAAGAGTTATTTTTTTTGTAAAATATTCGTATTGCGTTGAAACTGCCAAACTAAAAAGGTTTCGGAAAGTGCTAAATAGAGAAATAGACCTGCGATAAGTAAAACCGCATTGCTTCCTAACAGCCGATAAGCAAAAACTGAGACGATCGCGCCGGCGATAAAAGCAATCACGACTAATAGAAAATGGATAAAGCGAGTTTTGGCCGCCCGATCTTTCGTACTCAAATAATCATAGAGATTGGTCGCAACCCCTTTTAGATTTCCAGTCGTAAATAGATTCGTGTAAGCCAGTCCATTGATTTTGTCAAAGGACACCCACTGGATCGCGGCGGTAAAAGCGATCATGATCGTGATGATGGCAGGATGCGGCTGCAAAAATTGTAAACTGATGATAAAAAAGATCGCTGCTTCAAAGTAAAGCAGGAACAAGCGCCAAAAATGCAGCTCTTTTCTTTTGAAGTAATCAATCATAAATTTTGCTAAAAGGATCCCAATGAAAAAGAATAGGGTGGAAAGCAATTTTTTTCCAACCATGTTCCATTCACGTTCGTAAGCCTGAATGATCGCTAAAATCAAATTCCCAGTCTGAGCAGAAGCAAAGGCTTCGTAACGAATATATGTGAAGCTATCAATCATTCCGCCGATAAAAGTCAGCAACAGACCAACAGAACGATTTTCATGAAAACTATTATTCATCTGTAAATCAACTCTTTTCGCTGACTATTTTACCATATTTTTCAGAAAACAGATAAATAGTTTCACGATTATTTTTTACGCAATAGATAAACCGCAACAACGACATTTGTTATACCAAGCCCTAGCCAAGCAAGTGAGGAGCTTTTCATTCCTGTTTTTGGCAAAAGTTTAAAGGCTTGTTTTAAAGATCGAGTTGTTTTAGCACCAGAGTTTGCCGACCGAGCGGGTAGGTTAGAGCCAGTAGAGTTTGATTTTGGCAATAAGCTCGAGTCAGTTGTGGAACTTTCCTTCGTTGCAGAACTTTTATTGGTCGATGAACTAGACTCGTTTGATGAACTAGACTCGTTTGATGAACTAGACTCGTTTGATGAACTAGACTCGTTTGATGAACTAGACTCGTTTGACGAACTAGAATCAGTTGACGAACTTGTGTCAGTCGTGCTCGTTGCAGGTTCATTGATGATAAAAGTAACAGTTTGGCTGCTGACACTATTGATTTCCGGTCCGATAATCGTAAATTTCACTGGGATAACGGCTCCGATTTTGACTGTCGGTGCAACGGAGACAGTCACATCTTCGGCAGCTTGAGTATTCGTAACTTTTTGAAAATGATTGGCAGGTGCTTGAATATTATTACCGCCAGATTCATCAATCAGTTTAAGTTTTGTCGCCAGGTAATTTGTAATTTCTCCATCCGAATAAGTAAAGGCGATGTGCATTTGTAGTTGCTGACCAGGTGTGACCTTAACGACCCCTGAGTTGACGTTTTCGCCGTCCAATGAGACATTAATATTATTGATATTGATTGATGGTGATACGGATTTGTTTGCAGCAGCAAGCGTCGTTAGCGGAAAAAGAAACAAAAGAGCTGCTAGACAATAAAAGATTTTTTTCATTTTTTCTCCTCCTAAATAAGCTACGTAGGAGTATAACGCGGAAAAAGAAAAGAGCCTGTCACTTTTTCAGTCAGGTTAAACTAATAATTAAAAGCAATGGAGGGTTTTGGTGCTTACTAAAGAAATATATGGACAGCTGCAACTTCTAATGTTGTTGGAGCAAAAAGACGATTGGTGCAGCGGAATAGAATTAGCGCGGGCTAGCGGATTGAATGTAAATACTGTTCAAAAATATTTGGATCATTTGCAGGAGCTGATTAAAGACTTTTCAGATGTATCTTTAGAAAAACATCGAAATTATGGCGCGCGCTTTAATCGAAAAGCAGATTTTCCTATGCAACGTTTATTCAGTGAGGTGATCTGCCAAAGTATTCTCACCTCTTTTTTCGAAGAGCTGCTGCTTCAAGGAGAGATCGATATCCGAACTTTTTGTGATGAGCATTTTGTCAGTACATCGACTTTGCGCCGAAATATCCGTAAGTTAGAAAAAAAACTGGCGCCTTTGGGTTTATATTTAACAAAAGGAACCATAATTCGAGTGATTGGACCGGAACATCAAATTCGGTACCTTTTTTATCAATATCTTTGGACGATCTATCGGGGAGTCAAAGAGCTGCCATGGGAAATCGAAAGACAAATGTTTTATCCAATTGAACAGTTGAGTACACTTTTTGATTTTGAATTTACGAATGTTCAACGAAGCCAATTAGGAGTGCTGTTGTTTGTTTTTCAATGTCGGACCAAGATCGAACCGAGTTATGAAGGCAGTCTGAAACCAGCTTTTGAAGCACCGTCTTTATTCAGTCATTGGCAGAAAGATGATTGGGGGATGTTGCTGTTCTTCTTGCAGCTGTTGCCGCTCTTTTTTGATTTGGGGAAGGAGAGGTCTTTAGTGATCCTTCCGGAAAATATCCAAAATATTTTGGCGAAACAAAGTACAGTATGGCTTGAATTGTTTGAAGAAACTTTCAACGTTTCGATCGAGGATAAAAAAAGTATCAGCGATCAGCTCAACCAATTATTTTTGTTCAATCATTATTTGAATGAAGTCTATACATTGACCGGACTTTTTCCAATCGTGGATGAAGAGCGCTTGAAAAAAAGTGCGCCTGGTTATATGGAAAATTTTTCAGCTTTTAGTAAAAAATTATTTGCTGAGATCGGCACGCATAACCCGAAAGTGACAGAACTTTGTTCGTTATTGATGGCTAATACGATCGTGTCTTATTTGTCTTATCGCCCAACCATCAAAGTATTTATCTTGTCGGATTTGGGGAAAGCATTCGAAGCGATGCAAAAAGATTTATTGATCGCTGGTTTAGGCAATGATTATCAGATCGAGTTCGTCCACTCAGAAGAAGCCGCAGATTTAACTTTATCGAATCTTCCCACGCATTATGGCGAATCGCTGCAAATTCGTTCGACCATCGACGCGCGTGATTTGCGGATGATCCGTCAACTATTGAAAAAAAGAAATAGTTGAAAACGTACATGAAGTTTTCATAAGAAAATTTTAAAACTTTCCTCTTTTTTGTTTAGCTAAAGCAGATGTTTTTTTGTTTAACAGATAGATAATTCGTGTTAAATGTCATAACGGTCAGAAAAAATTTTAGAAAACAACTAAATATAGCTTTTTAACGAATGATCAGCTATAAATGAGAAAAGATTGAAGTGTCCAGCGAAAGTTATCTTTTTTACAGGAATGTGTTAGAATGAAAATGCTTTTTATCCTGTGAACGTGAAGGGAAATGAGACCACACCATGCCTGTAAAAAAAAGGACACCATGGTTAGAGGCGTTATACGCGGCGATGCCGCTTTGTTTTAGTTACATCCCAGTCGGCTTAGCATGCGGTATGCTTTTGCAAAAGGCAGGATTTAACATCTTTTTAACGGCCTTGCTTTCGATACTTGTTTTTTCAGGAGGCGCACAATTTTTAGTCGTCTCGATGATAAGTGTTCATGCATCATTTGTGTCCACAATCTTAATGGTTTTCTTCTTGGAACTGCGTTACGCATTACTAGGTTCCAGTTTGTCACAATTTTTTAAAAAAGAAAAACGATCATTTATTGCCTTGTTTTCGCAGTCGATGAATGATGAAAACTATGCAGTAAATTATTTGAAATATTCTACTGATCCTGAGTGGAATCGCAAGAAAGCTTTGTTCGTCAATTGGTTCTCGATGGCTTCTTGGACGATCAGTACGGTAGTTGGAACGATTTTTGGCTCAGTTATCCATGTGGATACTGAATTGGTCCATTTTGCTTTGACCGCGATGTTCATTTTTATGTTCATGATGC
Organism: Enterococcus pingfangensis; assembly: GCF_005405205.1. Taxonomy (GTDB): domain Bacteria; phylum Bacillota; class Bacilli; order Lactobacillales; family Enterococcaceae; genus Enterococcus_A; species Enterococcus_A pingfangensis. Next base: position 58,185 of record NZ_BJDP01000008.1, read on the forward strand.
AGTTGAACAATGGTCTGTTACTAGTTACTGGTTTATTATCGGGCGGCTTAGCAGTTATTTTCATGCTGGTATTTAAAAATACTTTTGGCTTGATCTTAGCGACGCTGTTGGCTTCGTTTGTGGGCTACTTGATCGAGCGGATTCATAAGACCGCTGACACAAGTACTGAGGGACCGGATCATTATGATTTGACTGGTGGGGAGGTCCATCATGAGTAATACTGCCTTGTTGTTGTTGATCTTATGTCTATTTGGCGCGTCCTACTTGCCGCGGCTGTTCCCAATGCTGTATTTTTCACAACGCCAAGTTCCACAATGGTTTAGCGATTGGATGAAATATGTACCGATTTCACTGTTTGCTGCGTTAGTGTTCAAAGATGTCTTCATCAGCGACAATCAATTCGAACTCATCGGCAATGGTCGAATCATCGCGATGTTTTTAGTCGCAGGCGTTGCCTATAAAACACGCTCGATGGCAGTCTCGGTGATCACCGGGCTAGCCGCTGTATTTTTACTATCATTGATTTAAAAAGACGGAAACACATTCTAGATGTGTTTCCGTCTTTTTTGCTTTTGGGGAAGCGGATTGTTTCATTCATTGCAGAAAAGCGAACGGTTCAGCTCGCAGTTTTTTAGTTTTGATATTCGGCGATCGGACGGTAAGTTAAGATTTGCATTTTACGATAAAATTCAGCGGGCAGATTTCTCCATGATTTGAACAAGTTATAGAAAAAACCACCTTCTGCATTGATTGTGTATTCATTTAATAAAAGACCAAACGATTTCTTTGGCTGTTCTTTGACTAATTTTTCATAAACTTCAGTCGCTTGTTTTTGATTGTCAGCGACAAAAAGTGTATTGACTTCAACGTACGCACCCTCGATATTTTGTGTTTCCTCAACAAAGTACACAGACTTGGTAACTTTTTGTTCCTCCATCATATCGGTCACTCCTTCTTTAAGTTATCTATAGCTTACAAAAGAAATATTAACTAATAATGAATTAATTCGTTTTTTCTATCAAACAATTATGAATTTTCTAAGTCATTTGGCAAAAATAATTTAAAACTGCTGCCTTGATCAGGGATACTGTTGACTTTGATCGTTCCATGGTGTAGTTCGACGATTTGTTTGGCTAATGCTAAGCCTAAGCCGTTCCCGCTAGTTTTGCGGCTCGTGTCGCTTTGATAAAACTTATCGAAGATCCGATCGGCGACTTTTTCCGTCATACCGATCCCTTCATCGCTGATAGTGATGAGCTGACCGTGTGTTTCATTGATTAATTGGACACGGATGCAGCTATTTTTTTGACTGTATTTGATCGCGTTGTCCATGAGATTCAGCCAAACTTGGTAAAGAAATTCCTCGTTGCCATAATAATCCGTCCGAGGCAAGGTTAGATCCAGTGTTAAATCTAGTTGTTCCCATTTCGGCTGTAAAAATAAAATCACTTCGCGAATCTGTTCATCTAAGCGGAAATATTGGAAATCTAAGCCAATCCCTTGGTTTTCAAGCTTGCTTAATTTCAAAATATTATCAGTCAGATGGGTCAATTGCTGGGTGCCGTCTAACATACGTTCTAAATAACTTTGCCGCTCTGCTTCTGATAAAGAGTTATTTTGCAGCAGCTGCACATAACCTTTGATCGTTGCCAAGGGTGTTTTGAATTCATGGGAGACAGTTGAAACAAAATCGTTCCTCAATGTTTCAATACTGTTGAGTTCGTTTACCATGACGTTAAAATCGTGATAGAGTTCGGCAACATCTTCCATTTGCTTTTCTTCACCTAATTGCAATTGCAGCGTAAAATCCCCTTTAGCGACTTTGCTCATAGCTTGCCGCAAGTCACCGATCGGTTGCAAGATCCGTCTGCCGACAAAAATCGATAGTGCCGCACCGATGACCAAACTTAAAAAGATAATGAAATAAAAAGGGAAGAGGTGATTTTCACGTTCTGGCGCCAATAATTGAAAATGGTTGATGATAAAGAGCAGACAGACAAAAACTGACAGTACAACCACCATCAATAAAAAGGTGATCGCAACGAAATACATCCATAATTGCGGGAATAGTTTTTTTCTCATGAGTGAATGACCGCCTTATATCCTAGTCCGCGAATCGTTTCAATCGAAAAATCGGGATTATCTTCTAAACGGGTCCGCAGTCGTTTGATATGAACATCGATCGTCCGTTCATCCGTATCGGAATCCAATCCCCAAATCTCATCCATCAATTGTTGGCGCGTGAAGATTTTATTAGGATAAGCCAATAATTTATATAAAAGCAAAAATTCTTTTTGCGGCAGTGTCTCAGTGTCAGCTGCTGTTTTGATTTCATAAGTTTCCTGATCAAGCCGCGTGGTACCTACGACTAATTCTTTTGTGTGGACGATTTTGGCGCGACGTAATAGGGCTTCTACCCGCAAAAGCATTTCTTTTACGTCGATCGGTTTTACCATGTAATCATCGATTCCGATCGTGAACCCACGTTTTTTATCTTCAAAAGAATCTTTGGCTGTGATAAATAAAATCGGCAGCGTATATTTTGTCTCCCGCAAACTTTCTGCGAGCTCGTAGCCGTCCATTTCCGGCATCATGATGTCGCTGATGATCAAATCAATGAATTGTTTGTCTAAAATAGTTAAGGCTTCGATCCCGTTCATTGCTCGAAAGACTTCAAATCCTTCGTTTTTCAACGCTGTTTGATAAAGTAAGGATAAATTTTCATCATCTTCTACAATAAGTACTCGATTCATTTGCTTTGCCCTCCTTTTTGCTCAATAATAGTACCAGCTTACTATGAACCTAGTGTGAATTTTTGTTCATTTTGAGTTAATAATGCCATGCTATCTTGATGAAGTAAATTAATAGGGAAAAGGTGACACGATGTTAGAGCTAAAAGATATAAAGAAACATTATCATGTAGGCGATACAACGACCAAAGCGTTGGACGGCGTATCCGTCTCATTCCGCCGACAAGAATTTGTCGCGATCTTAGGAGCCAGCGGTTCTGGTAAAACGACGATGCTGAATGTGATTGGAGGATTAGATAACTATGACTCAGGGGACATGGTGATCGACGGGACTTCCACAAAGACATTTAAAGATGCTGACTGGGATGCGTATCGAAACAATTCGATCGGTTTCGTTTTCCAAAGTTATAATTTGATCAGCCATCTGGGGATCATTGAAAATGTAGAACTTGGAATGACCTTGAGCGGTGTCGCAAAAGAAGAAAAAAAACAGCGGGCAGAAGAAGCCTTGCGAAGAGTCGGTCTAGCCGATCACATGCACAAAAAACCAAACCAGCTTTCAGGCGGACAGATGCAACGGGTCGCGATCGCGCGAGCGTTAGCTAATGATCCGGATATTTTGCTATGTGATGAACCAACTGGGGCACTAGATACAGAGACTAGTGTTCAAATCATGAACTTGATTCAAGAATTATCGAAAGAAAAATTAGTCATCATGGTGACCCACAACCCTGAATTGGCAAATAAATATGCGGATCGGATTATTGAGTTTTCTGATGGCAGAATCTTGAATGACTCGCATCCTCACATTGAAGGTAAGAAGGGCGCCGATTTTCAATTAAAACGAACGAAGATGAAATTTGCGACGGCTTTGAAACTTTCTTTCAATAACTTGCGGACAAAAAAAGGCCGAACATTTTTGACGGCTTTTGCTTCAAGTATCGGAATCATCAGTATCGGGATCGTACTTTCGCTGTCGAGCGGTTTCCAAAAACAAATCGACAGCACACAAGCAGAAGCGATGGCGAAATATCCGATCACGATTTCAAAAACAACGACTGATCAAACAGCCAATCAAAACCAAGCGCTTGGATCCGATAAGGCTGCTAAAACAAGTAAAGAAAACAAAAATCAGATCGTCGCTAAAATCAGTGATGAAGACAAAGCGCAACATACGAATCAGATCGATCAAGACTATGTGGATTATATCAATGATATCGATCCTGAATTGAGCAACAATATCGGTTTTACTCGTGTGGTAGGAATGAATCTATTACGAGATGTTGAGGGCAGTGTGAAACCAGTGAAACTGTCTAATGAAGCGTCAGACGGCACTCCTTCGATGATGAGCGCAATGGCTAGTATGACCGGAATGGGGGTTTCTTCTTTTCCAACACAGTTAGATAAAAGTTCCGGCAACTTCTTAAAAGAAAACTACAAATTGTTGTCAGGCGCCTATCCTAAAAATAATACAGATGTAGTTCTGATTGTAGATGCTAATCACAGCACGAATATCAATTCATTGAAAAATCTAGGTTTTGATGTGAAAGATGGCGACAAACTAGATTTTGATAAAATCGTTGGAACGGAATTTAAATTGGTCAACAACAATGAGTATTATAAGGAATTACCAACCGGCAATTTTATTCCTAACACTGATTACCAAGCGATGTACGACAGCGCAAACAATGAGACATTAAAAATCTCAGGAATCTTGCGAGTAAAACAATCCTCAACAATGAACCTTTTAGCGCCGGGAATTGCTTACAGCGATGAACTGACGTCTAAAATCGTGAGCGATAACGAAAATTCTGAGATCGTAAAAGCTCAAAAAGAAACGGATACGAATGTCATGACCAATGAAAAATTAGATACTGAAACAAAAGAGAGCACGCTTGCGTATTTAGGCGGCGACAGTATTCCTAGCAATATCATGATCTATCCAAACAATTACAAAGATAAAGATAAAATTTTGAACTATTTGGATGCGTACAATAAAGGCAAGAAGAAGGATGATAAGATCATCTATACTGATTTAGCAGGAACGATGACCGAGTTGACCGGCGGCTTGATGGACGCGATCACTTACGTATTAGTAGCCTTTGCGGGAATCTCATTAGTGACCAGCATGATCATGATCGGGATCATCACGTATACTTCTGTGATTGAACGGACAAAAGAAATCGGTGTCTTGAAAGCTTTAGGGGCACGGAAAAAAGATATTACTCGGGTATTCGATGCAGAAACGTGTATCTTAGGTGTCGCTTCAGGGACATTAGGGGTAGTGATCGCGTACTTAGCGACTTTCCCAATCAATACGATTTTGTATAACATGACTGAATTAAAAAATGTCGCGCAATTAAATCCAGTCCATGGAGTCATTTTGATCCTTGTTTCAACTGTTTTAACAATGATCGGCGGACATATCCCTGCAAGAATGGCAGCTAAAAAAGATGCTGCGATCGCTTTACGGGCAGAATAATAAAAAGGAACGCCAAAACTTTGGCGTTCCTTTTTTCGGTTAAAATACAAAGAAATAGTTGATGATTGAAAGCAAACTAAAACCAAGTGCGATCAATCCACAAATAATAAGGTGGAGACGTTTATTCATCAAAGCCACGGCGATGAATTCCCTTAAAAAGGCATTTGGCAAATAGTAGCGCGCGGTCTTTGAACCGATGCCGTCAATTTTCAAACCAACCTCTTGAGCGTACATTCCAGCTCTGAAAATATGATAATTGTTAGACGTAAAGATCGCATGATAACCTGAAGGTCGCTCGCGTTCCATGATCTCTTTACTAAACTGCATATTTTCTAACGTATTCGTAGATTGTGCTTCCAGCAAAATGTCTTCGGCAGGGATTCCTTGTTCGATGGCGTATTCTCGCATTGCTTGTGCTTCCGGGATCCTTTCATCGGAACCTTGTCCACCTGACATTAAAAGTTGCGGCGGCGACAACGTCTCTGCACTTTGCTTGCGGTAAAATTGGATCGCGCGGTCGATCCGCTTAGCCAGCAACGGTGTTACTTTTTGCCCATCGATCAAGCCGGCGCCCAGAACGATCACATAGTCTTGATCGTATTGCGGCTGGTTGAATTGATAAAGCACTGAGATCAATAAAAAATTCCAAAAGACGACAAAAAAGTAAAAGGCGATCGTCGTCGGGATCGATAGTAAAATGACTGACCAGTTAGGCAGAATTTTTGGCCCAAACGTTTGCAAGATTACCAGTCCAATGATCGCCAGCGCTAAGATCAAAGTCAAAAGATTCGGCAGTCTGCGAGATTCGTGGCGCAAAACGATGAAACTATTACCGATTAGAAAAATAATGGCCGCATACAAACCAAATAAAACAATCAAAACGAACAGTAGCAGTAAAATGCTAAGAATCCCTATTCCGATCAAAGAAACTGAAGTAACGGTAACAAATGCTACGTACCCCACAAAACTGAGCAAGAAAAGGTTCAACAGCCAGCCATTTCGCAATCGGCATTTTTCTTTGAAATAAAAATAGCAGAACAATAAAAAGAAAAAGAGCGGGATCAGAATGAAGAACGTTTTATTTTGGATCTCAATGGCAAAAAAATAGCCGGCTAGAAAGATACTAGTCCATAATAAAAATTTGCTGAATTTCCTTTTTTTAAAATGAAGCAGCACACCGATCAAAATGATGAAATAAAAGGCTAAAGCAAGTAAATCTCGTGGTATATCCACCGTATCACATCCTTTGTAGCAGTAAATATTTTTTAGTTGTTAGCCTGCAACTTGATATCAAGTATAGCAAAGAACGCGGAAAACGGCAGTAAAGAACGATTAGTTGGTTTTCTGGAAAAAGATTAGTAAAATTAATAGTAAGTCAGTTCTAATGCAAGGAGGGGATCTACATGAAAATCAAAGGGATCGATCGAGTAGATTTGCCGACGCTTTTTGTGATCGGCAAAGAAGGACGCGGACAAGCAGAAGAAGGACCATCTTGGGTTCCGTTGCTATGGGATCAGTTGAATGCTCATTTCGAGGAACTAGTCGAACTTTTAGCAGGACAAGACGTCAAGGATCTGCATTTGTGGGGATTGATGAGCGATGGCGAGCATTGGCTGGAGCCGTGGCAAAAAGAAGGGCGTTATCTGGCAGGTGTTCAAGTACCTGAAGATGCGCAAGTTCCTGAAGGCTGGGTTTGCTGGAAACTGCCGCCGATGGGTTATTTGACCGTGAAAGCCAGTGCAGAAAAAATTGAAGAAGCAACGAATTTAATGTTAGGCGAGATTTTTCCTTTAGAAAAATTAGAACTTGCTGGTGCGATCCACGAACATTACTTGCCGCATTTTGCAGAAGGAGAAGTTGAATTATATTTTCCTTTTAAGGCACAATAAAAACTTCACTCTCTACTAAACTGAAGGTCAGAAAAGGAACCGTTTCTGACCTTTTTTCAATTACGAGACACAAAAAAAGCATACGAAATAAATTTCATATGCTTAGACTGCTGACAAATCTAACAATAGATTTGTCTTTTTTTATCCGATCTGAGCGAATAAATCCGTAGTTTTTTGCCAGATGTCTGAGAATAAATCTGTAGTCTTGTGCCAAATCATTTCAAAAGTATTGGCTTTTTCTACTGCCTGTTTAGTTACGAGATCTGTTGATACGCCTTCACTTGCTTGGACATAACCTAAAGTATCTTGGGCCAGGGAAACATTGACAGCACCGATCTTTTCATTTTTTAAAACGGGCGCGATTATTGCGTTATTGTCTAACAAAGATTGGTTCAACGTCGTTTTAAACGTTAGATTTGTAGGATCCATATCCTTTCGAACCCAGAGTTTGACAGATGTTTCCATCGCTAAAGCGACAGATTTTTGTGTGCCGTCTGTAACGGTTAGTTCCGGCTGATCAGTCGGTGTTTGTCCAGCGGTAGCCACATCTTGCTGGCTCCATTCGCTCAAACAATAATCCATCAATTTGCTTGTTTCAACGTAACGTGCTTCGTTGTCATTGTCTTGGTCCAAAGCGTTCAAGATCACGGTGATGACCCGCCGACCGTCTTTTTGGATCGTTCCGACGAAACAGGCACCTGCTAAATCAGTAGTCCCAGTCTTCAAACCATCGACACCGTCTTTATGATTTTCACCATCAAACAGCATAACATTTACGTTTTTCATATCATCTGGATGCGAAGTATTCGGCGCGAATTTCTTTTCTTTGATTTTAGAAACTTCTAAAATTTCTGGGAAATCTTTGATCAAATGTTGTGCCACAATCGCAACGTCGCGAGCAGACATCAAGTTCTCATCATCTTTTTGAGTGCCGGGATAAATTTGGTCTTCTAGAAAGACATTACTCAAACCAGAAGCGTTGATGATGGTCGCGTCGGTAATATTCCAGGCTACTAATTGTGCCCGCATTTGATCAACAAAGGTATGTTCGTTGCCGGCAACCAGTTCTGCTAAAGCAACGGCACAGGCATTAGCTGACTCAACGATCATGGCTTCAAAAAGATCTCTGACCGTATATTTCTGTCCGCGGACTAAAGTTACATTGGATAGATCAGGAACTGTACTTAATTTTTCAGCGTACTCTGAAATGGGTACTTCTTGTTCCCAAGTAATTTTCTGTTGTTTGATTGCATCTAAAACGAGATATGCCGTAATCGTTTTAGTGATAGACGCGATGCCTTTTGGGGTATCTCCATTCTGATTAAAAAAGACCTTCCCTGAATCAGCATCAATAGCGAATCCTGCATCTGCATTGACTGTGAAATCGTCTGCAGCTTGAGCGGTGATTCCTATGAGGCTTTGGAGAAAAAGTACTAGTACAACCAAAATAAGAGGGAATCTTTTCTTTTTATTCATCGATGGGCTCCTTTATTTCTTTTAACTTTAAAAGCTTAGCAAAATCATCAGATGAATTCAAGAAAACAAAAAAAATACCAGAGTTTCTTATCAAATTTAAAAGACTCTGGTATAAAACTATTTGTCTGTTGTAGTTAAAAGCCGCGTCCACCGCCGCCAAATGTTCCGCCACCGCTGGAATTTGTTGTACTTCCGCCGCCACCGCCATTATTTTTGGCAGGTCGAGGAATTCGTCGAGTGGTAACGAAAGAATTGACCAATTGATCTTGCCGTTCGGTCAGATCCAATTGGGCATTTTCTCGATAAGGATAGCGATAGGTACCGATTTTTAATTGATAACGCAAACGAACCATAAAAAAGAATCCGATTGCCGCGGCGGCTGCAATGATCAAGCCGATCGTAAGCTCGATTCCAGTGATCGATTTGTAATAGGTCACTTTTCCGGTCGTTTCATCGATGCGGTAAGAACCGCTGGGAATACCGTCGTCCACGAATTGTTCAGCATTGGTTAAATAATCCGCACTGGCTTGATAATAATCGCCGGCGCTCATTGCGGCTTCTACATCGTCCAAAAGCTGGTCGCGTCGTTTATCAGTTATATAATCGATCATATTGCCCGAAGTTGATAAATAGATTTCGCGCTGAGTCATATCTAATAAAAGCAGAGCACCGTTATTATTTTTACCAACACGAGCCATCAACTGTTCATTGGCAAAGGTTCGCGGTTCTTCGGTATTGTCAGTCGTCGTCAAAATAAAGACTTCGCCTTTGATTTTTTGATTGATCGCATCCGCTTGACTTGAAAGTTCTGCTCGTTCTTCAGTCGTCAGCAAATTTGCTTGATCGTCAATTGTGTCGTCAGCGGCGAAAACTTTCAGCGGATTGAACAGTGCCAAAAAACCAATAAATAGTAGAAATTTTTTCATATAAAATACCCCACAATCAGAGCAATCCCTAGCAGTACTGCAAAGATTCCACCCGAAAATAAACCTAAGCGTTTATTGCTGATCGGTAAAATTCCGCTGACTTTGCCCGTTTGCCCATTCATAGCATAGTAATACGTTTTGTCTGCGGCGTCTTGATACGTCACCAGCCAGACCGGCAGCAGCAGATAGTGATTGTCTTGCTTCTCAACATTAACGGATCGATTGCCCGGGGTGAACGTCGTGTAGCCGGCGACCGTATCGCGCAATAAGTCCTCTGTATATTCAGTCAGTTCGTGCTTGATCTGCTCAGCCAGTTCTGTAATCTCGATGTCGCGTTTTTCGGCTTGGAACCCTGATAAGTATTCTGTATGAAAGTCGACTGCTTGATCGATAGGAAAAGGCTGGACGCCTTCGACCATTTTTTGCTGGAGATTTTTGGTTAAAGCATTTTTAGTCAGATGTTGAATTTTTGCTTTGCCTTGGCGAAAAATTTGATAAACTTTCGTTTCGGTGTATTCAATGTCTCCAATGATCCAAACACGCAATGAAGTCCCTTTACCAGTCAAATCGCCCGCAGTTTCGGCATCAACCACCCAGTAAGGGAAATAGACACCCGTCATTTTTTCAATCTGCTGTTCGTTGAAAAAATCTTTTGGGATGAAGCGTTTCTTTTTAGTCCAAGCTAAAAAATCGCTGATTGCTTTTTCTCGATCGATTTTAAAAGGCAAAACTTTGTTAGGCAAAAATGCGCCAGTCAAGCGCCCAGATAATACGACCGGGTTATGACAAAAATAGCAATAAGTTGCGGCGGTGGTGTGATCCGTCACAATTTGAGCCCCGCAGCTGGGACAAAGAAAAAGATCCACTTCAGCTGTGCTTTGTTCCTCGCCAGCCGCTGCTGATTCAGCAGTCGCAGGAGTTTCTTGTGCTTCAAATCGTTCGATGTCTTCCACCGTAAAAATGCTTAAGCAATAATCACAATGAAATTTTTGATCACTTGGATTGAATGTCAAAGGACCGCCGCAGTTGGGACAGTGATGCGTCAATACATCTGCCATTTGCAGATCCTCCTATTTCGTAAAAGTAACTAGATGCTGGATTTTATATTTTTGAGCTTCCGCGGCTGATTTGTCGCCTGAGCGAATCCTGAAAAATTAGTCTAGCGGGATTCCTTTGAAAGGTTTGCCGCAATGTGGACAGAATTTTGGCACACCATTTGTCAAATCAACGACTTCGCCGCACTCGCTGCATTTCATTTGGATTTTTGCCGCAGTTGCCGGCGCTGGTTTCGGTTCGCCACAGTTGCCGCAGAATTTACCCGTGTTTTCTTCGCCGCATTTTGGACAAGTCCATTGATCACCGGCTGCTTTTTGTTGGGCTTGCTGATTTTGCTGGATCTGCTGGTTATTACTTTGCGAAGCTTGGTTGAGAAAATCTCCGCCGGCATTCATTCCCATGCCCACACCGAAGAAACCAGTCGTAGCGCCAGCCGGATTTTTACCCGCAGCTTCCATCCCGCGAGCGACCGAACCTTGAACGTAACCTTCGCGTACCCCAGGGTCGCCTAACATCGCGCCTTCATTACGCATATTGATCAATTTCGCGGAATCGTCTGTGTAAGAAATGCTGGCAACAGCGACTGAAACGATCTCCATCCCACGCAATTTTCTCCAGCTGTCATCTAACGCATCGGATAAATAGCTGCTTAGCTCCAAACTTTTAGACGGCACATAAGAAATCCGCTGACCATCGGCAGACATTTGATTAATCGCCGCTTGCAAACCGGTTAAAAATTCTTGCAAGTATTGTTCGTTGATATCACTGATCTCAACTTGCGCCATATTCCGCGGAATCGCGTTAGCGAAAAATAAGATCGGATCGGTCACTTGGATCGAATACGTGCCGTGTGCACGTAAAAATAACTCTGCGTTGTAAAAATTATCAAAATAATTTAACGGGGTGCTGGTGCCGAATTTGATTCCTTTAACTTCTTGCAGGTTGATGTAAAAAACTTGCTGTTTCTGCGGTGTCGTGCCGCCAAATTTGAAACGACTGAAAGTTTCAGCGACTGCGTCTTTCAATGAACCGTTGAACATCGAGGGTGCCAAATTGTTTTTCACCGTGTAGTAACCTTCTTCGGCGGTATAATCAATAATTTTTCCGCCGTCAACTAACAGCATCATCATATTTGGATAGACATGAATGACCGAGCCATCGGTGATGACATCGCTGGTTCCTTTTTTATTACTGCCGCGTTTGTCGTCTTTTCGTACGGCGACTCCTTTTGTCATGACGGTACTTTGTCCCATGTCGGCTGGTTCAATAATCTCTAACCATTGATCGGCCAGTCCGCCGCCAAGACTGCTTGTTGCTGCTTTAAATAGACCCATGAATATCCCTCCGTAAAAGCGTTTTTTTCATTATACCATAGAGTATTTTTGAAATAGAAAGGATACAGTTGCACAGATTAAGAGACGCTAAACAATTGAGATAGACAATTGGTTTCTATAGTTTTTTTACGTAAAATCACGTATAATAAAAAGCAGTGATTTTAAAAGGAAAGAGGAAAATTATGGCGTATCAAGCCCTTTACCGCGTTTGGCGGTCGCAACGTTTTGATGACTTGGTCGGACAAGAAGCAATCACAAAGACACTTAAAAATGCGATCCAGCAACAAAAAACTTCCCACGCATATCTGTTCACCGGTCCCCGCGGAACAGGAAAGACCAGTGCGGCAAAGATTTTTGCTAAAGCCATCAATTGTCCCAACAGCATTGATGGGGAACCTTGCAATAAGTGCGAGATGTGTCGTTCAATCACCGAAGGACGCCAAGAAGACGTGATCGAGATTGATGCGGCTAGTAATAACGGAGTGGAAGAGATTCGTTTTATCCGCGATCGGGCCAATTACGCACCGACTGCGGCTAGCTACAAAGTCTATATCATCGATGAAGTCCACATGCTTTCAACCGGTGCGTTCAACGCGTTGTTAAAAACCTTAGAAGAACCGAAAGAACATGTGATTTTTGTCTTAGCAACGACGGAGCCGCATAAAATCCCGGCGACAATTATTTCGCGGACACAGCGCTTTGATTTCAAGCGGATCGGTGTCCCAGCGATCATTGGCCGGATGGCTTATATTCTTGGAGAAAGCAACCAACCTTATGAAGAACAAGCATTGTCAGTAATCGCTCGTGCGGCTGAAGGCGGGATGCGTGACGCGTTGAGTATTTTAGACCAAGCGATTTCTTTCAGCAATGAAACGATCACGTTAGCTGACGCGTTAGCAGTGACCGGCAGTTTGACGACCGAGATGATGGATGCTTTCATTGGAGCCTGTCTGCAGCAAAATGTCAGCGGTGCGTTAGAGATTTTAGAAAATATTTTGGCAGAAGGAAAAGAAGCTCGCCGGTTAACAGAAGACTTATTATTGTATTGTCGAGACTTATTGATTTATCAGCAAGCGCCGCAGCTTTTGGAAAACCGTGCCGCTTATTTGACCGATCCGTTCAAACAATTAGCTGAAGCAACGGCCTCTGAACGCTTATATGCGATGATCAAGATTTTAAGCGAGACACAAAATGAGATTCGTTTTACCAATCACGCCAATGTTTATTTAGAAGTTGCGACGGTGAAACTGGCAACTCCGCAAACAGCAAGTGAAACAGTAGCGCCAACACCGAGCCAGCAACTGAATTCAGCAGCACAGCCAGCCAATCAAGCCGAATTAGCTTCCTTGAAACAGCAGCTGCAGCAACTGCAAACAGAGATCCAGCAAATAAAAACCAATCCAACAGAAAAAACAGAACATAAAGCAGCACCGAAGAAAACGGTCAGCAGTTATCGGGTACCAACAGAACGAGTCTATCAAGTATTAAGTGAAGCAACCAAAGATCATTTGCTAAATGTGAAGAACGTCTGGGAAGATCTATTGATGGCTTTACCTGTGACGCAACGAGCGATGTTGAAAGCGAGTGAGCCGATGGCGGCAGGTCCAAATCTAATGTTGGTGACTTTTGATTATGAGATCGTTTGTCAGCGCGCAGATAGTAATGAAGAACTGCGCTTGAATATGCAAAACAGTTTAAGTATGATGATTAAAGATTACACGCCGGAATTTGTTTTTATTACTCGTGAAAGCTGGCCGCGTTTACGTCAAGCTTTTCTCAGCCAACACCATGATCGCCCGGAAGTGACCAGAGAAATAGGGACAGAAGATGAAGTCGTACTACCTGAAGAAACGAATGAAGTCGTTGAACAAGCTAAAAGTTTGTTTGGTGATCTAGTAACGATTAAAAAAGATTAGAGGAGCGAAAAAGATAATGATGCGCGGAATGGGAAATATGCAAGGCATGATGAAACAAATGCAAAAAATGCAAAAGGAAATGGTCAAAGCTCAAGATGAGTTGAATGCTAAAGAATTCACTGGTAGTTCAACCAATGACCTAGTCACGGTAACATTCACCGGCGACAAAAAAATAAAAACAATGACGATCAATCCTGAATTGATCGATCCAGAAGATCCAGAAATGCTGCAAGACATGATCGTTTTAGCAGTCAATGATGTGATCACAAAAATTACCAAAGAAACTGATCAAACAATGGGGAAATACACAAAAGGACTTCCTGGAATGTAAACAACTTTGCTTTTTAGTTAAATGCCGCTGATTTTTTACAAAAAGGTCAGCGGGTAGGATTCATGTCCGGCTGAACGAACTAGCTTTTGGTCTTATTGTTCAAAAGTAAAATGAGTCCGTGAAGCCTTTCTGAAAGAGAGGATGAACAGGATGCAATATCCAGAACCAATTGCGAAGCTGATTGAAAGTTATATGAAGTTGCCGGGAATCGGACAAAAGACCGCGACCCGTTTAGCCTTTTTCACGATCGACATGAAAGACGAATCCGTCAATGAGTTTGCGCGCTCTTTGATCAGTGTCAAACGCGATCTGCGTTTTTGTAGTGTCTGCGGAAATATCACAGAAGAAGATCCGTGTGAGATCTGTTCGGATACAACGCGCGACCGCAGTACGATCTTGGTTGTAGAAGAACCAAAAGATGTGATGTCGCTGGAAAAAGTTCGTGAGTATCACGGACTTTATCATGTGCTCCATGGTGTATTATCGCCGATGGAAGGAACTGGGCCGGAAGATATCAATATCGCGCCTTTAATCAAGCGGCTGCATGATGATGAGATCAAAGAAGTCATTATTGCAACCAATGCCACGACTGAAGGCGAAGCGACAGCAATGTATCTGTCGCGTCTGATTAAACCAGCGGGGATCAAAGTCACTCGATTAGCACACGGACTATCCGTCGGCAGCGATATTGAGTACGCTGATGAGATCACTTTGTTAAAAGCAGTGGAAGGACGCCGTGAATTATAAAGATTTCGCGGTGTCTTTTTAAAAGATAGAATAAGAACATAATGATTTTGGAGGACAAGAACGTGAGCGGATTATTTATTACGATTGAAGGACCAGACGGCGCAGGCAAAACGAGTGTGCTGAATGAACTTTATCCTAGATTACAATTAACGGCGAAACGAACCATCGTCAAGACAAGAGAACCTGGAGGCATTCCGATCGCTGAAAAAATTCGTCACGTGATCCTTGATCCTAGCCATGACCGAATGGACGATCGAACAGAAGCCTTGCTGTATGCGGCCTCTCGCCGTCAACATCTGGTCGAAAAAGTGTGGCCTGCACTTGAGGCAGATGAAATCGTTTTGTGCGATCGCTTTACTGACAGCTCATTGGCGTACCAAGGAGCAGGACGTGGGATCGGCATGGCAGAAGTTGCTAAGCTCAATGAGTTTGCAGTAGAAGGCACGGTGCCAGATATTACGCTTTATCTGGATATCGATTCAGACACTGGATTGCAACGAATTATGAAGAATCGGACCAATCAAATTGACCGTTTGGACTCAGAAGGGTTACAATTTCATCAGAGGGTGCGGCATGCTTATTTAAAATTAGCAGAAGCAAATCCCGATCGAATCATCAAAATCGATGCTCGGAAACGTTTAGATGAAGTCGTGAGTGCCTGTTTTTACGAGTTGTTGACACGTTATCCAAACTATTTTCATTCATGAGAGGTGGCAAACTATGAAACTTATTTTAGCAATCGTCCAAGACAAAGATTCTAACCGCTTAGCCAATGAATTTATTGACGCCAATATTCGCGCAACGAAACTTTCTTCTACCGGCGGTTTTTTAAAAGCGGGCAACAGCACGTTTATCATTGGGATCGAAGATGAACGAGTAGAGGCTGCCTTGGCTTTGATAAAGGAAACTTGTCAAGCACGGACTCAATATGTGACGACACCAGTAACTTTAGACATCTCCTTAGACGGACAAGTCCCTTATCCTGTTGAAGTTGAAGTCGGTGGCGCGACAGTTTTTGTCTTGCCAGTCGAAGGCTTCCATCAGTATTAAGATGGACGAAGCACAAAGACTCCAGACAATTCAGCCAATTGTTTTTCGCCAATTACAAAACAGTTTTGAGCATGGGCGTATGGCCCATGCTTATCTTTTTGAAGGGGATCAAGGGACCGGCAAGGCTGAGTTGGCTTTATGGTTTGTGAAGCACCTGTTCTGTTTAGCATTGCATGAGGGGATGCCTTGCGAAAAATGCAATAACTGTCTGCGAATCGCCAGTCAAGATCATCCCGATGTCGTGGAGATCCAACCCGACGGCCAATCGATCAAAGTTGACCAGATTCGTGCGCTGCAAAGCGAATTGACTAAAAGCGGCTTTGAATCTGCAAAAAAAGTCGTGATCATCCACCAAGCCGAAAAAATGAATACAAATTCAGCGAACAGCTTGTTAAAATTTTTAGAGGAACCACCCGCTAACTTTATGATTATTTTAGAGACGCAATCATTGGGGAAAATTTTGCCGACGATTCGATCACGCTGCCAGATCATTCACTTCCAAGCATTGTCCACAAAACGTCTGCAATCTCGTTTAGAAGCAGAACAAATCCCGACAAAAACGGCAGAACTCTTGGCGAATTTAACAAATAGTTATGGAAAAGCTGTTGAAATCTCAAAAGATGAATGGTTTAATGAAGCTAGAGATGCTGTTATTCAATGGTTTAATTATCTCGAAAAAAATGATCCGCAAGCGTTTATCTATGTTCAAAAAAAATTGGTGAAGACGTTTAAAGATAAAACTCAACAACAATTCGCTTTTGAAATCTTGGCGTATTTTGTTAAGGAAAAACGCAACCAAGTGATAAGACAGAAACAGTCGGGCGTGGAAAAGTATAATCGCCAGCTGGCAGAAGTCTTGTCAGCCAATCAGAAACTAGAAGCGAACGTATCATTTCAAAATATCGCAGAACAAATAACGTTGCATATTATTTTTCCGTAACGTTATTTAAGAGAGTAGGGAAAACCATGGTTGAAGTTGTGGGTGTTCGTTTTCGTGACGCAGGCCGTATTTATTATTATGCGCCAGGAAAAAGCGAATATTTTTATAATGATAAAGTCTTGGTCGAGTCACAGCAGGCGCACCAGATTGCGACAGTGGCAATTCCAAAAATAGAGATCGCCAAAAAAGATCTATCTGATGATTTAAAAATGATTTTACATAAAGCCTCAGATAAAGAATTAAATAAAATGGCACAAAACGAAGCAGATGCCAGCGAAGCGTTTAAGATCGCCAAGGAAAAGATCCGAGCGCATGAATTGGAAATGAAGCTGATCCAAGTAGAATACACATACGATCGCAGTAAAATGATTTTTTGTTTTACGGCGGATGGACGAATCGATTTTCGTGAATTAGTCAAAGATTTGGCGGGGATTTTTCGGACACGAATCGAGTTGCGCCAAATCGGCGTGCGGGATGAAGCCAAGATCCTCGGCGGCATCGGACCGTGCGGACGACCATTATGCTGTTCGACTTTCTTAGGAGATTTTATTCCTGTTTCTATCAAGATGGCTAAGGAGCAAGGTCTATCGTTGAATCCAACAAAGATTTCCGGTCTTTGCGGACGCTTGATGTGCTGTTTGAAATATGAAAATAGTGAATACGAAGCTGCCAAGAAGGCGATGCCTGATTACGGCAAAGAGATCAATACACCAGAAGGACGGGGGAAAGTCATCGGCTTGAACCTGCTCAGCAAAGTCGTGAAAGTCCGATTGTTCGGCTGCGATGCAACGGTTGATTTTGATTATCAAGAATTGGTTGAAGCAGGTGATCTAGCATGATGGATCGACGTTCTTTGTATGACGGCTTGAATCAGTTAGAACAAGACATGCATAAAAATCTTGAGGATCTCGTTTCGATGAAAGAAACATTGCTGGAACTTGTGGAAAAAAATACGACATTAGAGATGGAAAATGAACGGTTGCGGGAACGGATTCGTGCAATCGATGAGAAGAAATCACCTGTCTTAGACGAGCGGCAAGAACTGTCGGAATCACGTTTGAATCTTGAAAAAATATACGAAGACGGGTTTCATGTCTGCAATCTGCTCTATGGTTCAAGACGTGAACAAGATGAACCGTGTGCGTTTTGTTTAGATGTCATTTATCGTGAAAGCAAACAAAAGTAGCTCCTGACAAAAAGCTGTTTATTTTAAAATGGGTATGACGTCGCGGATGTCACACCCTTTTTTTGTAAAGAAAGAACGTCAAGGGAGCATTCGTTTTGGACAGCTGATAGCGCCTGTCAGCTGCGGACAATAAAGGAAAGAGGGAAAGCGACTGTGAGGATCCAAAAAAGTTTTGCGCAAGCAGCGGGGACGCTGTATTTAGTGCCAACACCGATCGGCAATCTGGAAGATATGACGTTTCGGGCAGTCAAGACATTGCAGACAGTTGAATTGATCGCCAGTGAAGATACGCGTAATACGCAGAAATTGTTGAATCATTTTGAAGTGAAGACACCGCAAAAAAGTCTGCATGAACACAATTACAATGAGCGGATCCCAGAATTGCTGACTTTTTTAAAAAACGGCAATTCGATCGCGCAAGTTAGTGATGCCGGAATGCCGTCGATCAGCGATCCTGGGCACGAATTAGTCGTGGCTTGCATCGAGGAAAACATTCCAGTCGTTGCCTTGCCAGGCGCGACAGCGGGGATGACGGCACTGATCGCATCAGGCTTAGCGCCGCAGCCATTTTATTTCTACGGCTTTTTGCAACGGAAAAAAAGTACTCAGAAAAAAGAATTAACAGAGCTGAAAAATCAGACAGCAACGTTGATTTTTTATGAATCGCCTCATCGAGTAAAAGAGACTGTAAAAAATATCTTAGAAGTTTTTGGCAATCGCGAAGTGGTGGTCTGCCGCGAATTAACGAAATTGTATGAAGAATACTTGCGAGGAACTGCCGAAGAATTGCTCGATTATCTATCAGAACATTCATTAAAAGGCGAATGTTGCCTGCTCGTTTCTGGTGCTGTCGAGATAGAAGTGGACGAAGTTTTTACAGGTTCACTGAAAGAGCAAGTAGAGCTGTTGATCGAAGAAGGACAAGCGCCAAAAGAAGCAATCAAAACTGTCGCAAAACGACACGATTTAAAGAAACAAGATGTTTACAAAGAATATCATGAACTGTAAGAGCAGGCTTTTTCCTGCTCTTTTTTTGTGGATTTTTTTAGCCTAGACCAAAGTAAACAAAAAAACCACCATAGCCGTCACTATGGTGGAAATGAAGGTTGTTATTTACTCTTGGTAGGAGTAAGTATGAAAAAACCAATTCGGGATAATTGGTATATTTTTATAATAAAGCAAATAGTCAGCGAATTCATGAATGGCTGTTTGTTAATCGCTAAGAAATGAATTAGAAAAAACTTATGCAATTTTCGGTGGAATTTTTCGTTATATTTCATAATGTAAGGGTTGCATTTTGTTTCGGGGAATTTACGAGCTATGTTACACTTAAATTGGAAGATCTAAATAGGAGGGTACATTTATGGCAAATATCAGTAAAAAGTTACTAACTGAATTGACTTCAGAAGAAGCAAACGGTCCATTTATCACATTTATGTTGAATACACATCATGGGCATCAAGCTGTTGAAAAAGACCAAATCATGTTTAAAAACTTTGCTAAAGAAGCGAAACAACGCTTTGACAAAAAGTACACTGATCACAGCTTTGAACCATTCCAAGTAAAAATCGATCAATTATTAGCAGATGGTGATTTTTGGCGCAACGGAACAAAAAGTGTTGCGGTGATCTTGACCGCAGATGAAATATACGTTCATCGTTTAACTATCCCAGTCGATGACCAATATTATGTCAGCGACTTGCCGTATCTATTGGCAATCATCAAGAATATGCAGTTTAACTATTCGTATTACTTGATGGGGTTGAATCGCGATTCGATGAAACTTTACGCTGTTCGCAACAAAGAAGTTACTGCGATCGAACTTCCAGCAGATGCACCTAAAGACATCGTGACAGCTCTTGGTGACGAATTGACCGGTGGGAATCTGAATGTTTCGGCCCGCGGCGGCGAAGTCGGCAGTTTTCACGGAGTAAATACAAAAGATGAAGAAGTTGAAATCGACTGGGTGAATTATTATCAAGCCGTCGACAATTTCTTAAAAGAATTAGATAATCCGGATCAATTACCAGTATATCTTTTTGCTTTGCCGGAAAATCAAACGCAATTCAAAAAGATCGCAAAGAATCCCTATTATTCAGATAAAGCAGCACTCAGCGGCTCACCAGCCCAAGCAAATCTCAATGAGATCAAACAAGAGATCCAAAAGATTTCTGACCAATTAGCAGCGTCAGAAACACAGTCGTATCAAAAATTAGCCGATCGAAAATTTGTTGATCAACTGGTGGATATCGTACCTGCCGCAAAAGAAGGCAAGGTTTCCCATCTGTTTATCGCAACGTCAAATCTGGTCAACGGATTCGGAGAAGATCCAGTCGTAGAGTATGATCGGCGCCAAGTTTTGAACGAGATCGCCGACAATGTGATTAAAAATGGCGGGCAAGTCTTTGTGTTGGATCAAAAAGATGCGCCGGATGAGAAGAGTTTATTAGCGATCTTGCGGTACTGATAGTTAACTCGTTCAGATTGATCAATAAAAAATATTAAGCGATGAGCTAGTGTTATCGCTTAATATGTGTTATACTTCTAATTGTAGTTTTTGTACGGTAATATTGGCAAGTTTGTTTCAGACAACATCTTTCCTATTTCACCATTCAAGTAATTACAAACTAATTTTTATCCTAGGAGGATGTTTAACATGGAACAAGGTACAGTAAAATGGTTCAACTCAGAAAAAGGCTACGGATTTATCACTGCTGAAAACGGAAATGACGTATTCGTACATTTCTCAGCTATCCAAGGCGACGGCTTCAAAACTTTAGAAGAAGGTCAAGCAGTGACTTTCGACGTAGAAGACGGCCAACGTGGACCTCAAGCTACAAACGTTAACAAAGCTTAATTAGTAGACTTATAAGCCAGATGCGCAAGCATCTGGCTTTTTTTGTTTTATAATTGGAATCGCTTTAACTAAAGAACTTTCTTGTAGAAAGTGGTACTATTCAGATATAATGCGTGAGGAAGCTGACAAACGATCGCCCGCTTTTTCAGCGAGTCGATGCAACTATCCTGTTAACAAAAATCTTGAATCTAACTACCAGTGGTCATTTGATTACTTGGCAAAGCTGACGATTTATAAAACGATTGAAACAGAAAATTTACTAGTTTGAGGAAGGAGGGGCAAATGTGAAAAAAAGCTATGCAGTCGTGGATATCGAAACGACTGGGACAGATCCCAAGACGGATCGGATCATCCAATTCGGCTGTGCACTGATCGAAGATGGAAAAATCGTGACACATTTTTCAACAGATATCAATCCCGATCAACATATTCCCGCACAGATCCAAACACTGACCGGGATCACCAATCAGCGGATCAAAAAAGCCCCTTATTTTGAAGATGTGGCTCAAACCATTACTAATTTATTAGCAGATACGGTCTTTGTGGCCCATAATATTCATTTTGACTATCCTTTTTTAAGCAATGAATTAGAGCGGTGCGGCATGACGCCGTTAACGATCCCAGGGATTGATACCGTAGAGTTGGCTCAAGTATTTATGCCGACTTCTTTGAGTTTTCGCCTAAAAGATTTGGCACAAGAACTGCACTTGAAGCATGAAAATCCCCACCAAGCCGATAGTGATGCGGATGTTACCGCGCAGCTTTTATTGCATTTAGAAGCGAAGATAAAAGAACTGCCGATCATTACGCTAGAAAAGATCATTACCGCCGCTGATCAAATGGCTTATCAAACGAAAGCCTATTTAGAAGAGTGTTTGACGAATATGCAAGCAGATCCTAAGCCATTATCAAAAGATTTAGTTATTATTCACGGCTTAGCTCTGCGCAAAAAAAGTGTCCCGCTTTTTGCGGAAATTTATTTTGGTAAAAAGGCGTACCCGCGTTCTCGTAAGGATAAGGAAAAAGTTTATCGCGGTGAATTGGATTTTCGCAAAGAACAAGCGCGGTTGATGAATTTAGTGTACGATTTTTTTAATAAAAAAGAAGACAAAAATGTGTTAGTGGAAGCTGCCACTGGGATTGGAAAGACACTGGGATATTTGTTGCCGCTGAGTTATTTAGCGACACCGGAAAAACCGCTAGTGATCAGTACCGTGTCATTATTGCTGCAAGAACAGATCTTGAAACACGATCTGCCGTTGATCAATCGTTTGCTGGATCAGCCGCTGCAGGCGGTAGTAATGAAGAGTAGCCGCCATTATCTCGATTTGGATCGCTTTTATCAAAGTTTCGAAAAAAAATCAGAACAAAAACAATACACCTTTTACCAGATGGCGCTGTTAGTTTGGCTGACACAGACAGAAACGGGCGATTTTGATGAACTGAACATGACGAGCTTGAAGCATCCATTTTGGCAAGAGGTCGCGCATTTAGGCGTGCATACATTAAATCCCAACAGTCCATTTTATTCGGCCGATTTTATTCGCCATCGTCAAGAAAAGTTGGCGCAAAGTAATTTGATCATCACCAATCATGCGTATTTAGCGCAAGAAGATCAGCGCAAAGAGCCGCAATTGCCGAAGAGTCCGTATTTGATCATCGACGAAGCGCATCATTTGAATCATGTATTGGAAAAAAATAGTACTCAGCAGTTCAATTTTATCGTAGTCCAGCGGATGTTCAATCATTTGTGGGACGATCAGCAGTTTTCTGTTTGGCAGCTATTGGTCCAAAAAGATCAGCAGACGCAGCATATGCTAGAGATCCTTCAAGATGTCTTGCAGGAATTAAATGAAGATTTGATCGACTTTTATCAGATTTTCAAAGCGGAGTTCCCTGCTCAAGAAGAGCGTTTGATCACAAAAGAACTGATCGACCAGCTGTCTCCAGCCGGCGAACAACTCTTGAAGCGAGTTGAACTTTTGTATCAGGACGCGTTGACGCTAGGCGATCAGTTGCAAGCCTATTTTAAGCTGTATAAAGAAACTTTTACTATCAAAGAGCAAGCCGAGTGGAGCGAGTTGCAAGCATTATTCGACAGTTTGACTCAACAAAAGACAGCCTTTGAAACTTTCAGCGAAAAATGGGAGGCTCGTTATGTTCATTGGTTCAATGCGAGCCGTAAAACGTTCAAGGTCCAAGATTTGGAAGCATCGATGATCAGCGAGACAAAATGGTACGAACGCTACCAGCAGATTCTTTATTTAGGCGGTACGTTAAAAATCGGCGGTGATCGGCATTATTTTGCGAAACGCTGGGGGATTCCTGAGACAGCACTGAAAATCATCAGCAGTCCGTATGATTATGCTCGCCAAGCAAGGGTCTATCTGCCGACTGAAGGCATCAGTATCCAGACATCATCGCCTGATCAATACGCACAATATGTGGCAAATGTTGTTCATCAAATGGCGAAAAGTCAACAGCGGCCGATTCTAGTGCTGTTCACTTCTCACGATATCTTGAACCGCGTGTATCAGCGAGTCCGCGTCCCATTGCTAAATGAAGGCAGAGATCTCTTGGCCCAAGGTATCGGCGGCAGTCGCGAGAAACTGTTGAAACGCTTTTTGCTCTCAAAAGATGCATTATTATTTGGAGCGGATAGTTTTTGGGAAGGCATCGATTTACCGGGTGACATTCTGCAAATCTTGATTGTGACACGGCTGCCGTTTGAAAATCCAAAGCGGCTACAAGTCAAAGCCCGCAATGATTTTCTAGCAGCGGCGGGGATCAATCCTTTTTATCAAGAAGCAGTCCCACATGCGTCACTGCGGTTGCGTCAAGCGCTAGGTCGTCTGATTCGTTCGGAAGAAGACAAAGGCGTGATGCTGTTATTAGATCAGCGTTTTATCACTGCCAAATACGGTGAAAAATTGCGCAAAGCATTGCCAAAGGAATTGCCGATCAAACAATTGCCGTTAGCGGAAATTTTGGTGGAGACCGATCAATTTTTAAATTCTGACAAAAATGAAGAGAATTAATGAGGGGAAGCCCTTATTTTGGTATAATGTAGCTTGTCTGGAAGGAGGATGATCTTGGATACGAATAGTGCAGGACAACAAAAACTCAACCGTTGGCTGTTAGGAATCGTGACTTTTTTATTGATCATTATTGTAGGAGCTACTATGATTTTTATTCGTTCAAATCGTCCGATGCAGCAAGCCAAAAAAGAAGCTGTCCAAATGGCAGAGAAATATGCTGACTTAAAAACGGTGGATCAATTTTATTGGTTCAATCGCGAAAAGACTTATTTTACAGTCACTGGTGAAAACAACACTGGCGAAGCGATCATTGCGATTGTTCCGAAATCTGGGGAAAAAGTCCGTGTTCTAAATCAAAAAGACGGCCTGACAGAACAGCAAGTAGAAAAACTTTTTGAAAGTGATCATCCGAAGCTGATTTTTGAAAAAGCCAATCTGGGAATCTATCAGGATCAAACGGCCTGGGAAATCACCGCAAAAGATGAGCAAGGCGAGATTCATTACTATTTGCTGGCATTTAAAGACGGCGAAGAAATCAAAGTCATCAAAAAAATTTAAAAAATCTTGGTAAGGGAGTTATCAGTCATGAAATTATCTCAACGTGTAACAAACCTAGAACCGTCCGTCACTTTGGCAGCGGCTGCTAAAGCGAAAGAATTGAAAGCTCAAGGATTAGATGTCATTAATCTGACTGTCGGAGAGCCGAATTTTACTACTCCGGAAAATATCGAATCTGCTGCGATCGAGGGAATCAAAAGCGGCAAGGTCAGTTTCTACACCCCGTCTGGCGGAACACCGGAATTGAAGGCTGCAATTGCAGGTTTTACTGAGAAAAATTATGGCTTGATGATTGAACCTAAAAATATTATCGTAACTAGTGGTGCCAAATTTGCTTTGTATACATTGTTTCAAGCGATTTTGGATGCGGGAGATGAAGTGATCATCCCAGTTCCTTATTGGGTCAGCTACGGCGAACAAGTCAAACTAGCGCAAGGCAATCCGATTTTTGTAACGGGATCACAGGAAAATGATTACAAGATCACCCTTGATCAGCTTGAAGCCGCGCGGACTGAAAAGACGAAAGCACTGATCATTAACTCACCGTCGAATCCAACGGGAATGATCTACACAGAAGCCGAATTACGCGAGATCGGCGAATGGGCAGTTCGTCACGAGCTGTTGATAGTTTCGGATGATATTTATGATCATCTTGTTTATAATGGAAACGAGGCAACTCATATTGCTTCTCTATCTGACGAGATTTTCCACCATACAGTAATTATCAACGGCGTATCAAAGACGTATTCGATGACAGGCTGGCGAATTGGTTATGCGATCGGAAACGCGGAGATTATCGGCGCAATGACTTCAATTGCTTCGCAAGCAACCAGCAATCCGGCATCAGTTAGCCAAGCTGCCGCAGTAGAAGCTCTAGCCGGTGAGCAAGCGACCGCAGAAAAAATGCGTCAAGCATTTGAAGAACGGTTGAACACGATCTATCCTAAACTTGCTGCCGTGCCTGGTTTCAAATTGAACAAACCGCAAGGCGCATTTTATCTGTTTCCAAATATCAAGGAAGCGATGGCAATGGGCGGTTATGACAATGTGACGACTTGGGTAAATGATTTGCTGGAACAAGAACACGTCGCGCTGGTCACAGGCGAAGGTTTTGGCGCTCCTGATAATGTCCGGATGAGTTACTCAGCCAGCATGGAGGATTTAGAAGAAGCTGTTGTACGGATTCGCCGCTTTATCGAAAATAGTAAGCAGTAAAAAATCATTTCGGGATAAATAAAGTTAGGAGAGACATTTGTGGAACAAATTCAAATCATCGATGCCAAGAATCATGTTGGCGAAACAGTAAAAATCGGCGCTTGGGTCGCAAATAAACGTTCAAGCGGAAAGATCTCTTTTTTACAATTACGTGATGGAACAGCTTATTTCCAAGCAGTCGTTGTAAAAAGTGAAGTGCCCGAAGAGGTCTTCCATTTAGCCAAAGAATTGACACAAGAAACATCGATCATTGTAACTGGTGAAATTCGTGAAGACACACGCTCAAAATTCGGTTATGAATTAGGCGTAAAAGAAATCGAAGTGATCGGCGAAAGTCACGATTATCCAATCACGCCGAAAGAACACGGGGTCGATTTCTTAATGGATCATCGTCATCTGTGGTTGCGTTCATCACAACAACACGCGATCATGTTGATCCGCAACGAAGTAATCCGTGCAACGTATGAATTTTTCAATGACAACGGCTTTGTTAAAGTTGATCCGCCGATTTTAACTGGTTCAGCGCCAGAAGGAACCAGCGATTTATTTGAAACTAATTATTTTGACCAAAAAGCCTACCTTTCTCAAAGCGGACAGCTATACATGGAAGCTGCAGCGATGGCGTTAGGTAAAGTTTTCTCATTCGGTCCAACGTTCCGAGCCGAGAAATCAAAAACACGCCGTCATTTGATCGAATTTTGGATGATCGAACCAGAGATGGCTTTCATGCATCAAGAAGAAAGCTTGGAAGTTCAAGAACAATACGTTGCGTATTTAGTTCAAAGTGTCTTAACGAATTGCGACTATGCGTTAGATGTTTTAGGTCGTGACAAAGAAGTCTTGAAGAATTACACAAAACTTCCTTATCCTCGGATTTCTTACGATGATGCGGTTGAATTGTTGAAGAAAAATGGCTTTGAAGATATTGAATGGGGCGATGATTTTGGTTCGCCGCATGAAACCTTTATCGCCAATTCTTTTGATCGTCCAGTGTTCATTTTAAATTATCCAAAAGCGATCAAACCATTCTACATGAAACCACATCCAACACGTGAAGATGTGGTGATCTGCGCTGACTTGATTGCACCAGAAGGTTATGGTGAAATCATTGGCGGTTCGGAACGGGCGACGGATTATAATTATTTATTAGAACAGATCCGCGAAGCCGGTTTAAGTGAAGAAGAATATTCATGGTATTTAGATTTGCGTAAATATGGTACAGTGCCGCATGCCGGTTTTGGTCTAGGACTTGAACGGACGATCACGTTCATTGCTGGGATCGATCATGTGCGTGAAGCCATTCCATTCCCACGTTTATTGAATCGAATCTATCCATAATAAAAGTAAGATGAAGTGTCGAGAGATTCTCGACGCTTTTTTTGTTGAGCTCAAGCGCAAATAGTTAGTCATAAAAAATTGCTGTTTTCTTGTTTGAAAAAGCTTTCATTTCGATTGACATATGAGTGTTCGTTCATATATAATAAACATGAGGAAATATTCATATGTAAGAGAGAAGGGAATCTCATGGAAAAAGTATATCGATTAGATGGGTTGGATTGTGCGAATTGCGCCGCTAAAATTGAACGATCGGTCCAACAAATCAATGGGGTTGAAAATGCGCAAGTGGATTTCATCAGCACGAAACTGACGATTGTCGCACCTGAAAAAGAGATTGAGCGCGTCAGTGAAGAGGCAAAAGCAGTCATTAATAAATTAGAACCCGAAGTAGAAGTAAATAATATCCAGACTGAGAAAACCGAAGAAAGTTCGAAAGGAAAAATCATTCAGATCGCAGCGGCGCTTGTCGGATTAAGTCTTTTGCTTATTTTTCCGCTAGCCATGCCTTGGAAGTTAGTTGCTTATCTGATTTTATACTTATGGATCGGTTATGACGTATTAAAGACGGCGGCCACCAACATTTTCCATGGAGAGATCTTCGATGAAAACTTTTTAATGGCAATCGCAACGATCGGCGCGATTGCGATCGGCGAGTATCCAGAAGCGGTGGCGGTCATGTTGTTTTATCAAGTCGGTGAATTTTTCCAAGATTATGCTGTGGAAAAATCAAGGAAATCAATCAGTTCACTGTTAGCGATCCGACCTGATTCAGCTAATTTGATTCAAGACGGCACAGTGAAAAAAGTAGCACCGAAAACGATTAAAGTTGGTGATCAGATTTTGATCAAACCGGGAGAAAAAGTTCCACTAGATGGGATCGTCAAGAAAGGCAGCTCAATGCTGGATACGTCAGCGTTGACCGGCGAGTCGGTTCCCCGCAGTATTTATCCGTCTGAGCAGATCCTTAGCGGCTTTATCAATCAAAGCGGACAATTAACGGTTGAAGTAACTGCGACATTTGGTGAATCGACTGTCAGCAAGATTTTGGATCTTGTTGAAAATGCCAGCAGTAAAAAAGCGCCAGCAGAAAACTTCATCACTAGTTTTGCCCGCTACTATACGCCGATCGTTGTCGGATTGGCAGTTTTATTAGCTGTTGTTCCGCCACTTGTGACGGGTGATCCTTTTTATGATTGGATCTACCGTGCGTTGACTTTCTTAGTTATTTCTTGTCCATGTGCTTTAGTTATCTCTGTTCCATTGAGTTTTTTTGGCGGGATCGGCGGTGCCAGCAAAGCTGGCATCTTGATCAAAGGAAGCAACTATATCGAAACACTAGCCAACGTTGAAACACTTGTCTTTGATAAAACAGGAACGTTGACTAAAGGCGTCTTTGAAGTGCAGCAAGTTGAAACAACCATCGATCGGAATCTATTTTTACACTATGTGGCAAGTGCTGAACAAAGTTCTAGTCATCCAATTGCACAATCAATCGTAAAATATGTCGATCGACCATTACTGCCAGTGAGTGAGCTAAAAGAAATCGCCGGTTTTGGTATTTCAGTGATGATCGAAACGCATCACTTATTAGTAGGAAACGAAAAATTATTAGCTGAATCTCAGATTTCTTTTCCGGTAATCGATCAAATCGGAACGATCGTTTATGTCGCAATGGATGGAAAATACATTGGTCATTTAGTGATCGCAGATGAATTAAAAGACAACGTCGCTGCAGCGTTGGAAAAAGCCAAAGAACTTGGCGTGAAACGTACCGTGATGTTGACGGGTGACAATCAAGGAATTGCAGATGTAATCGGCAAAAAAATCGGGATCGATCAAGTGTACAGCGAATTATTGCCAGAAGATAAGGTCCATCATTTAGAAGATGAATTGAAACGCGAACACAAAACGGCCTTTGTCGGGGATGGAATGAATGATGCGCCCGTCTTAGCACGATCAGATATCGGGATCGCGATGGGCGGACTTGGCTCAGACGCTGCGATCGAAGCGGCGGATGTTGTGATTATGGATGATCAGCCGGCTAAGATTCCAGTAGCAATCCGAATCGCTCGTAAGACTATGGGCATCGTCAAACAAAATATCGTTTTTGCGATTGGCGTAAAAATTTTAGTGTTGATTTTAGGCGCACTAGGATTTGCGACCATGTATGCTGCGGTCTTTGCAGATGTTGGAGTAACTGTGATCGCAGTATTGAATGCGATGCGGTGTTTGAAAATAAAATAGTTGCGCAAGAAACAGTCTTCTTTTTTGAAGGCTGTTTTTTTGTACAATTTGCAACGCAATCAAGTTTATTTAACAAAAAAATGTAATAAAGAACGCATGCTAAACAGAGTCAGATCAGCAGATAATGTGGCTGCCGCAAAAAAACTAAAAAAAAAACAGCAAAAGGGTTGACGAATATCGATTACAACTGTAAACTTAAAAAGTAGATTACAATTGTAAACGAAAGGAGTGAGACTTATGACAATGACGAATACGCCAATCAAGATCAGTGATTCGGAATGGGAAGTCATGCGCGTGATCTGGACACAGGAGTCTACTACCGCCCAAGAAATCGTGGATATTCTTGGTCAGACGATGGACTGGAAGGCGGCGACAATCAAAACATTATTAGGCCGTTTAGTAAAGAAAGAAGCTGTTCGAACGGAACAATCAGGAAAAAAATATATTTATTATCCGGCGATCAGTGAAGGTGAAACTGTCAAAAGTGCAACAGAAAATTTGTTTTCTCATATTTGTGCGAAACGAATCGGTGAAACAATTGCCGAGTTAGTGGCAGAAGCAGAGCTGACAGAAGCAGACGTCAACTTGATCAAAGAACAGCTGCTCAACAAACAGACTGTAGCGACGATCGAATGCAACTGTATTCCCGGCCAATGCGAATGCAATCATCATAAATAAAACATAGATATTCCGTCGATTTCTTACAGAATCAAGCGGCTAGAAAAATTGAATTAGTTAAAACAAAAAAATTATATCTAAGATAGGGAGCGAATCAAAAATGAAAAAACAATTTGCAATCAATGGAATGAGCTGTAATCACTGCGTGGCAACCGTGGAAAAAGCGATCAATCAATTAGAGGGAATCAATAAAGTGAAAATTGATCTAAAGAAAAATCAAGGCGTCGTTAAATTTGACGAAGCACAAGTATCTGCAGATCAAATTGCAGCAGCTGTGACAGCAGCGGGATATGAAACTGAGGTGATCTAATTGGCAGAGGCAACCGTGGAAACATTTGCGATCACCGGCATGACTTGTGCCAATTGTTCTGCCCGTGTGGAAAAAGAATTGAAGGCGACAAAAGGTGTGCTGGAAGCAAACGTCAATTTAGCTACCGAAAAGGCGACTGTTCAATTTGACGAAAGTCTTACCGCGGAAAATTTAATTCAACGAGTGGAATCTATCGGTTATGGTGCAATTCTTTTTGATGATGAGCATAAGCAAAAGATTGAACAAGAAAAAGCGGCCTATCTCACAAAAATGAAACGTGATTTGATCTTGAGTGCTGTTTTGACAGCGCCATTGATGATCGCAATGATTGCGATGCTGTTAGGCAGTCATGCGGAATGGGTCCATTTTCTACACATACCGCTAGTTCAGCTGATCTTGGCGACGCCGGTTCAATTTGGAGTGGGGCGCCGTTTTTATCGCGGAGCATATCACGCTTTAAAAACCAATGCACCGAATATGGATGTCTTGGTCGCAATGGGAACGACAGCGGCTTTTGCACTGAGTGTGTATAATGGGTTCTTTAATCCACACAATTCAGACTTGTATTTTGAAAGCGGCGGTATGATCATTACGCTGATCTTATTAGGTAAATATTTAGAACAAAAAGCGAAAACTAAAACCAGTGATGCGATCAAACAGTTAATGAGTTTACAAGCTAAGACTGCGACACGGATCGTAGCTGGTGAAGAAAAACAAGTACCGATCGAAGATGTACAAGCCGGCGATCTTTTACGTGTTCGTCCAGGAGAACAGATTCCAGTCGACGGAAAGATTTTTGCTGGTCAGACGACGATCGATGAAAGTATGCTGACAGGTGAAAGCTTGCCAGTGGATAAACAAGTGGATGATCAAGTTTTTGGCGGAACGGTCAATACGACTGGGAGCATTCAATTTACCGCAACCCAAGTCGGTAGTATGACGGTCCTTTCACGGATCATTCGCATGGTAGAAGATGCTCAAGGCGAAAAAGCTCCGATCCAGCAAATTGCTGATAAAATTTCTAAAATTTTTGTTCCCGTTGTTTTAGGAATCGCCCTATTAACGTTGCTTGTGACTGGTTTAGTCACACAAGACTGGCAGCAAGCAATTGTTCACAGCGTTGCTGTTTTAGTGATTGCTTGTCCTTGTGCATTGGGCTTAGCGACACCGACGGCTATTATGGTAGGAACAGGTTTGGGCGCAAAGTCAGGAATCTTGATCAAAGGCGGCGGTGCGTTAGAAAAAATCGCACATTTGACTACAGTCGTTTTAGATAAGACAGGGACTATTACAGAAGGAAAACCTGTAGTGGCTGATTTTGAGGCTTTTGATCCGCAAGCATTAGCGTATTTAACTAGTTTAGAACAACAATCAGAACATCCTTTAGCCAAAGCAATCTATCAATACGGAAAAGACCAGACAGACATTTTGCCAGTTGAAAACTTTGAAAGCCTAACAGGACAAGGCGTTACTGGAGAAATCGATAGAGTAAGTTATTTCGTTGGTTCAAAGCGTGGTTTAAAAGAGCGGGAAATTTCATTTCCGAAAGAACGTGTGGTAGCGTTAGAAGAAGAAGGCAAAACAGTCATGTTTTTGACCGACCAAACTAAAATTTTGGCAATGATCGCAGTAACTGACCAAGTCAAAGCATCTTCTAAAGCGGCGATTACAGCATTGCACCAACTTGGAATCAAAGTGAAAATGCTGACGGGAGACAATCCCCAGACGGCGCGGTACATGGGTGAACAAGTTGGACTGCAAGCAGCAGATATCGTGGCGGAAGTTTTACCGGAAGACAAAGCACAAGTTGTTAAACAACTGCAAACAGCTGGCGAATCTGTAGGGATGGTTGGTGATGGAATCAACGATGCTCCCGCACTCGCTTTGGCGGATATCGGAATTGCGATGGGCAGCGGAACAGATATCGCGATGGAGACAGCGGACATCACTTTGATGAACAGTGATCTTTTATCCGTTGAAAAAAGTATCCGTTTATCTAAATTGACATTAAGAAAGATCAAGCAAAACTTGTTCTGGGCATTTTTATACAATGTAATCGGGATTCCATTCGCCGCGTTAGGATTTTTGAATCCGATCATTGCCGGCGGCGCGATGGCGTTTAGTTCCGTCAGTGTATTGTTGAATTCGCTCAGCTTGAATCAAAAAAAATTGTAGGAGGCGTTTAGCATGAAGCAAGGAGAACAAATGGATGAATCAATGGAGATGGACCATTCAAAGCATGAACATCACGATCACGCTTCGGCTGCAACTAGTGGACATGATCCTCATGAGAATCATGAAATGAATGGACATGATCATGACCATGGTGGGATGGATCATTCGATGCATATGGGAAATTTCAAGCAGAAATTTTGGCTCTCACTTGTTTTGTCGCTGCCTATCATCGTTCTTTCACCAATGATGGGTATCCAGCTTCCGTTCCAATTTACTTTTCCAGGTTCCGAGTGGGTCGTATTAGTTTTAGCGACGATTCTTTTCATCTACGGCGGGCAGCCGTTTTTGAGCGGGGCTAAAATGGAACTAAAAATGAAGAGCCCCGCGATGATGACCTTGATCGCTATGGGCATCTCGGTCGCATATATCTACAGTCTGTATTCATTTGTCGCCAATAAAGTCAATCCACATGAACACGTGATGGATTTCTTCTGGGAATTAGCAACTTTGATCGTAATCATGTTGTTAGGTCATTGGGTAGAGATGAATGCTGTTTCAAATGCCAGCAACGCGTTGAAAAAGTTGGCGGAATTATTGCCGGATGAAGTCAATAAGATTGAAGCAGACGGCACTACTAAAAAAGTAAAATTACAAGAGATTCAACGAGGCGATCAATTGCTCGTGCGCGCTGGCGATAAAATGCCGACTGATGGTGAAATTATCGAAGGTTCTACAATCGCAGACGAGTCTGCGGTTACCGGCGAATCAAAAGGGGTTCAAAAGACAATCGGCGACTCAGTCATCGGCGGTTCTGTCAACGGCGACGGTACTATCAAATTAAAAGTTACTGGGACGGGTGCAGACGGTTATCTTGCCAAAGTTATGACGATGGTAAAACAAGCCCAGCAAGAGAAATCAAAATTAGAATCAATCTCGGATAAAGTAGCTAAATGGCTGTTTTATATCGCGCTATCAGCTGGGATCTTGACATTCATTACGTGGTTGTTCTTAGCAGATCTACCGCAAGCCTTAGAACGAATGGTGACTGTTTTTGTAATTGCTTGTCCCCATGCATTAGGTTTGGCAATTCCGCTAGTGATCGCTCGCTCAACTTCTTTAGCAGCTAAAAATGGTTTGTTGCTAAAAAGTCGGCAAGCTTTAGAACAAGGAAATCAATTGGATTATGTTTTTCTCGATAAAACGGGAACCTTGACTGAAGGCAAATTCACTGTAACCGGTGTAGAAGTATTGACGGATATCAGTCAAGCAGAGGCGTTGAAATATATTGGCGCTTTAGAAAATCAAACCAATCATCCATTAGCAGTCGGCGTTATGAATTATTTGAAATCAGAAACGATCGAACCGTATCAAGCGCAAGACGTTTCAACAATCAAAGGTGTTGGGGTCAGCGGAACAGTAGAAGGTCACCAGGTTGTTTTAGCTAACCAAAAGGAAATCGAAAAACGTCAGTTGCATTTTGATCAGGAAAAATTAAAAGACTATCAAGCACAAGGCAATACGATTTCCTTCTTATTGATTGATCAACAGTTGATCGCCTTTTTCGCGATGGGAGATACTTTAAAAGATCAAGCACAAGACTTTATCAAGAACTTGCGGGCAGCAGGGATCGAGCCGGTGATGTTGACGGGAGATAACAACGAAGCAGCAAAAGCAGTCGCTGATTATTTAGCAATTAAAGAATTTTATAGTGAACTGTTGCCGGATGATAAAGAAAAGATCATCAAACGCTACACCGATAAAGGAAAGAAAGTTATGATGGTCGGTGATGGAATCAATGATGCGCCGGCTTTGGCAAGGGCTTCGATCGGAATGGCAATTGGTGCCGGAACCGATATCGCAATCGATTCAGCTGACGTCGTCTTGACCAACAGCAACTTGCAAGACATTCTGAAATTTGTTCAGTTAGCTAAACGGACACACAGTAAGATGATCCAAAATCTTTGGTGGGGAGCAGGGTACAATATTATAGCAATCCCACTGGCTGCTGGAATCTTAGCACCTATCGGGATCCTCTTGAGTCCAGCTGTCGGAGCGATTTTGATGTCATTGAGTACAATCATCGTAGCAATCAATGCGATGACTCTAAACGTCTGAGAATTCAGGCGTTTTTTTTCATGTAAAAAAATTGAGAAAAACCCTGATCACCTCTTATGCTATTTTGAAAGAAAAGACGAGAAGTGGGTGAAATGAATGATCTGGCAAGCGATGACTGGAAAAAAATGCCATCGACAACTGCGATTGATCGAATTATTGCAAAATGAATGTTATTCAGTCAGTGAACTGGCGGATCAAACCAAGGTGAGCGCTAAAACGATCCTCCGCGATCTAACGGAACTACGGCAAAAAAATTATGTACGAAGAGCAAAATATTGGCAGATTAATTGGCAGCATGAACCAAACTCCGCGAAACTCTATCGGAAACTATTGCTGTCAGATCCGTGCTTTCAGCTTTTTCGACAATACCTTTGGAATTTGGGGACGCTAGAGGCAAACGATTCGCAGCTGAAAAAATTAAATCAATCTTTGATCCGCTGGAATCTTTTTACGAATCTTCAATCAGGCGGTTTGATTGGAAAAACGGCAGTGATCATCCATTTACAGCTGCGGTATTTGCGTGATTTTTATCAATTTGATGAGGCAGAGCTGTACAAACAATTGGAAGCGTATTGTCCGCCTGTTTCCGATTTATTAAATCCAGCGTTATTTCCTGATCGAAAAATGGTTGAAAACTTCATAAAAAAGTTCGGCTTGTCTGCTGAACGAGCAGAGTATTTTTTCTTAGATTATACGCGATACCATTATCAATTTTGTGCTGATTTTTATCGAAGTCATCAAGTGTATCGAACAGGTTTGTATCGAGAAATACGAAAAACGCTGATCCTCATCGAACGAATGACGGATTGGGAGACAGAATTAACAAAAAAAATCGTTGAAACGAAATTGTTTGAGTTGTTTTTAGGAATTTATCAAGGACTGCCGCTTGCAGTGATGTACCCGTCACAGGTCGAAACGACTGCTGAAAATTTTTATATACTTAGTAAAAAAATGAAACAGCTGATGCCGCTATTGAGTAATTGCCGCTTAGATGAACTAGCTAGCGCATTAGAAACGATTTTTTCTTCCAGCCGCCAAATCGTACTAGCTCTGAATCCTGATTTAAGCTCCTCCTTGCTGATACAAGAACGGTATCAGGCTTTTTTGTCTTTTACGGAAGGAAAGTAAGGCGAAGATTTTTCTTCAAGAAAGGTTATGCTATAATAATGAGGACTAAACTAACGATCGCCTTTTACTCGCCAAACTTTTAAAGTTTCAGCGTAATAAGTAAAATGACAGACAAATAAAAACAGGAGTGAGTTCTTTCGTTTGAAAAACTAATTCCATTAGTAAGAAGCAGGAGGAGAGCAGAATGGGATTACGAAAATTAGATGTTCCGACATCTTCGATCACTGAAGTAAAAAAATCACCAATGGATGTTTTCGCTCAAGCTCGTAAAGCAGAGACTGGCGTGTATATCTTTAATCGCGAAAAGATCGCTGGTGTGATGCTGACTAAAGAACAATATGAAGCACTGGTTGAAGAATTAGACACGCTGCGCGATGCCTTATATCAACCGGTGGAACGAGAATTGCCCGTTCCTGAAGAGTTGGAAGAACTTGCGACTGCTTTGCGAACGACTTTAGTAAAAGGTTCAGTCATCACAGCGCGTTACTTGGATGAACGCATGGTGGCAACCGGCTTTATCACTAAAAAAACCGGATTCGGCGGCGTGACGGAAATGATGAAAGAATTGGAAGATACAGGAAAAATCATCTACCAATTGCGCCGACGGGAACATAATAAAGTCATCTATGCTGAGATTTTTGGCGAACCGCAAGAATTTCAACGCGCGGCCGCGGATAAGATAATGATCCGCAAAGTGAATTTGATTGAACGATGAGGTTATAGTAGAAGTGGGCAGCTTCAATAAATCAGCCGGAATTTTTGAAAATTATTTCTCAAATTTTTGTGAAATTTCGGCTGATTTCCGAAGCGACTACTTCTCACCGTTTATTTGTAAAAAGAAGTTATGACAAAAAAAATGTCATAACTTCTTTTTTTGTAAGCTCTAATTCGTAATCTAAGTACATTAGCGAAATCAAAATTATTCAAGAAAAATAAACTAGCTGTTGGGAATTTCACTCCAAGTAAGTCAGAAATCAACACGACCGGTTTCCTCTTGCGAATTAGAATCATCTGCATAAATTCCTTCTACATTCAACATGAATAATTGTACGTGAACGGATGTTCGGCTATAATGAATATAGAAAATTATTTGAAGGAGGCGGGCAGGATGGCTGAGTTGGTTTTTCCGTTAAAAAATGATACTTCGCGAAAAATTATCCATATAGATATGGATGCTTTTTTTGCGTCCGTTGAAGAACGAGATGATCCGGAGTTAGCCAAACATCCGCTAGTGATTGCTCGCCACCCGTCTGATACTGGCGGCAAAGGGGTCGTGACCACAGCCAATTACAAGGCGCGAATTTATGGCATCCACTCAGCGATGAGTGCGCAAAAAGCGTTCGAATTGTGTCCGCAGGCAGTTTTTAAACCGGGTGATCATGAAAAATATAGTGCCGTTTCAAAACAAGTTCGGGCGATCTTCAGCCGTTATACAGAGACGATCGAGCCGGTTTCAATCGATGAAGCCTATCTTGATGTGACCGAAAATAAAATCAATGCTCGTTCAGCCGTTAAGATCGCTCGGTTGATCCAGCAAGATATTTGGCAAGAATTGCAATTGACTTGTTCTGCCGGTGTCAGCTACAATAAATTTTTGGCTAAGCTGGCTTCCGATTATCAAAAGCCGCAGGGCATGACAATGATCTCTCCAGATGAGGCGGTCATCTTTTTGAAACGTTTGCCGATTGAAAAATTTCACGGTGTCGGCAAGAAGACGGTACCGAAAATGAATGAATTAGGTATTTTTACGGGTGCGGATCTCTATGATAAAAGTGAAATGTTTTTAATCCAAGAGTTTGGCAAGATGGGTTATTCTTTGTATCGGAAGGTGCGCGGGATTCACGATTCGCCAGTCAGCATCACGCGGGAACGAAAATCAGTAGGCAAAGAACATACTTATGGCCGCCCCTTATCAACAGATGAAGAAGTTTTGAGCCAGCTGCGGCAGTTGTCAGAAAAAGTCGAAACAGCACTAAAACGTGTTCAACGCCATGGTAAAACAGTTGTAGTCAAGATTCGTTATGCGGATTACACGACAGTGACCCGCCGAGTGACGTTGCCGTATTACATAGAAAAGAAAGAAGAATTGTTTTCTCAAGCAAGTTTGATCTGGGAAGAAATCGGCGGAATTGAAAAAGGGATCCGCTTGGTCGGTATCACCTTGACCAATCTAGATCCCGTCGCCTATGAAAATATTGTGTTGCCTTTATGGGAAGAGCGATCAAATTAGGTCGCTCTTTTTGATTTGTTCAAATGCTTTTTCTGAGTCGTGGAGTTTTTCCCAGATTACGACTTCACCTTGTGCCAATGATTTTTTGACGTCGATGATCCGTTGATTGGCACTGCCGCGAAATTGCAGCATCAAGTTTTTTTGAGTGAGTTCGAAGCGTCCATCAACGAGGATGTCGATTTTGCTCAACATTTCTAGTTTATCGTCGCTGTCTAACAACAATTCTTCAAACGTATAACCGCTCCAAGACCAAATATCTTTGCTATCGCCAAATTCGCTGCGAATCCGATCGATTACTTTCAAACAAACTTGAGTATTCAAAAAAGGTTCGCCGCCTAAAAAAGTAAGTCCTTGAACATAATCATGAGTGGTATCGGCAATGATTTGATCTTCTAAAGCTTGAGTAAACGGTTTGCCATAACGAAAATTTTGCGCCGCGGCGTTGAAGCAGCCTTCGCAAGCGAAGGGACAGCCGCTGACATATAGGCTGTTGCGGACACCTTCGCCATCGACAAAGTTAAAGGGTTTATAATCAGCGATATATTGTTGGCTGAGTTCACTAGCCAGCCATTCTTTTGGTTGAGGATTACGCATGTTTTCCACCTTTCAAGTAAAACAGGGAGCGGCAAAGAGCGCCGTCCCTGTCATTTCTGATTATTTTTTGCTGAATGAGCGGTTTTCTAACAAGTTTTACTTTTAAGAGTTATAGCTCAAATTGTTTTTAATTATTTCATGTGTTTTACGCGCGAAGCAATTTCTTCGTGACGGCCGTGGACCATAGGACGTGCTTGCGGATTTCCTAAGTAGCCGCAAGTCCGTTTCACGACGTCGCAAGATTTTGGATCATGATTGCCGCATTGTGGACATTCAAAACCGCGCTTCGTTGGTTTGAAATCTCCTTCAAAACCACATTTGTAGCAATGATCAATCGGTGTATTCGTTCCTAGATAAGCGATCCGATCATAACCGTAATCCCAAACAGCTTCTAGCGACTTAGGATTTTGTTGTAAAACAGGGTATTCGCAATAGTGGATGAATCCGCCAGAGCAATATGCGGGATAATCTTTTTCAAAATCCAACTTCTCAAAAGGTGTTGGATTTTTCCGCACGTCATAATGGAAACTATTTGTGTAATAGTCTTTGTCGGTAATATTTTCGACAAGGCCGAAACGTTCAGTATCTAAACGACAGAAGCGATCCGTTAAACTTTCGCTTGGTGTTGAGTAGACGCTGAAATGATAACCGTACTCATCTCCCCAAGTATCAGCGTGTTCTTTCAAGTCTTTCATGATATCCAAAGTGAATTCTTTTGCTTTGGGATTGCCTTCCCATGCTCCGCCGTAAAAGACACTGGCTACTTCGTAAAGACCGATATAACCTAAAGAGATCGTTGCGCGTTTATTTTTGAACAATTCATTGACTGAATCGGTTCGTTTCAACCGTTTGCCAAACGCTCCATATTGGTAAAGGATCGGCGCATTTGCAGGAGTTGCTTCTTTGCAGCGATCAATCCGAAAGACTAACGCATCTTTAACGATTTGCAGCCGTTCTTCTAGTAAAGACCAGAATTTATCTTTGTCGCCGCCTGATTCCATCGCGATCCGCGGCAAGTTCAACGTAACGACGCCTAGATTCATCCGGCCAACATTTACTTCTTCACCATTTTCATCTTTCCAGCCTTGCAAGAATGAACGACAACCCATTGGTACTTTGAAACTGCCGGTCAGCTCGATCAATTTATCATAATTCAAGATGTCTGGGTACATCCGTTTGGTTGCACATTCTAATGCCAACTCTTTGATATCATAGTTCGGATCCGTGGGTTCTAAGTTCGTTCCGCGGCGTAAAGTAAAAATCAATTTAGGGAAGATCGCCGTCCGTTTTTCACTGCCTAAGCCTTCGATTCGAATCTGTAAGATCGCTTTTTGGATCTCCCGTTCAAACCAATCCGTCCCCAGACCAAAACCTAATGAAGTAAATGGCGTTTGTCCATTTGAAGTAAACAATGTGTTAATTTCGTATTCTAAACTTTGCATCGCGTCATAAATATCTTTTTGTGTTTTTTGTTTCGCAAAAGCTTTTTGTCTTTCGGGATCATCAATCCATTCTTCTGCGTCTTTCAAATGTTTCTTATAATTCAAGCGGGCAAAAGGCGCTAATAATTCATCCGTTCGATCAGAAGAACAGCCGCCGTATTGACTAGAAGCGACATTGGCGATGATTTGTGAGATTTGAGCCGTTGCTGTTTGGATCGATTTAGGACTTTCAACTTCGGCGTTTCCGATTTTGAAGCCGTCGTTCAACATGCCTTTGAAGTCAATCAA
The DNA here is from genome assembly GCF_005405205.1 of Enterococcus pingfangensis. Lineage (GTDB taxonomy): Bacteria > Bacillota > Bacilli > Lactobacillales > Enterococcaceae > Enterococcus_A > Enterococcus_A pingfangensis. The sequence continues at coordinate 98,478 of NZ_BJDP01000008.1, forward strand.
ACAGCAGTTAGTCATCGGTGTGTATGGATGGTAATCCAAATCATGGTAATGGATATCGCCTTTTTGATGCGCGTTTGCAACATGTGCCGGCAGCATTTTTAAACCGATTGATTTGCCGACGATCCCGGCAGTTAAATCCCGTTGTGTATTAAAAACATCGCTGTCTTTATTGGCATTTTCATTCACGACACTTTGGTCTTTGTTGATCAATTTGCCAATCGTAAAATTAATATCGGTAGCTTTGCTCCGTTGAAAGTCGCGGCGTGTCCGATAATTGATGTATTCTTCAGCTAATTCATATTCGTTGTGTTCTAATAATATATGTTCCACAATATTTTGGATTTCATAGATTTTGATGTCATTAGTAAAACGTTCTGAGATTTCAGCATCTACTCGTTCCACGATCGACTGGATCCGATCATGAGCCAATGGGTCGACAGATCCCTTGATTTTTGTTTCTGCTTTGATCAAGGCGTCATAAATTTTTTGATCATCAAATGATGCACGGCGGCCATCGCGTTTGATAACCTTAATATTTTTTAGCGACGGCTGATACTTACTGATTAATGAATCTTTTGTGCGGATTTCCATCATTACAAACAACTCCATTTCCTTTAAACTTCACTATCAATCATATAGCATTTCCAATATCGTTGCAACGATATATAGTATTATTTTTTTGAATAAATAGAAAAACACACTATATATAGTGTGTTTGTTTGACAAGAAATAAGAAGAAACCGATGAGACCAAGTTTCTATTCAAGATAAAATAACTAAAAAATATTTTTTCAAAAAAGTGAAAAAATTGTAAGTTGATTAAAGGTCGTTTCACGTAAGAATCCAACTTTTATATGATACCATAAAAGAAAAAAATAGGACGTTAAAAAAAAGAATTTATCGAGACTTTTCATATTTTCTGCGGAGAATAAAAAAGAATCGCTCAAATTAGGATAGGAGGGATCAGATGAAAAGAATGATTGATGTGCAGCATCTTAGCAAAAGTTTTGGCACACGCAATAATAAAGTCACGGTCTTGAATGACTTGAATTTTACAGTAGAAAAAGGCGAATTTGTCGGCATTATGGGTCCAAGCGGTGCGGGGAAAACAACCTTGATGAATATTCTCTCGACTATTTTATTGCCGACGATGGGCGCTGTTAAGATTGCCGGAGCAGACATTACCCAAATGCGGGAGAAACATTTAACCGATTTTCGGCGGGAAAAGCTGGGCTTTATTTTTCAAGATTTCAATTTGATCAACAGTTTGACGGTAAAAGATAATATTATTTTGCCATTAACCGTCAGCAAACTTTCATACGCTGAGATCGAAGAACGGATCCAGCATTTAGCAAAAATTTTAAAGATCGAATCTATTTTGACACGTTACCCAGAAGAAATCTCCATCGGGCAGCAGCAGCGGACTGCGGCAGCTCGCGCGCTGATCAGCCAGCCGTTAGTTTTGTTTGCTGACGAACCGACTGGATCATTGGATTCAAAAGCCGCGACAGAATTTTTGAACTATTTGGATGAAGTGAATCTCCATGAAGAAATGACGATCTTGATGGTGACCCACGATCCGTATACGGCGAGTTATTGCAATCGGGTATTATTCATCAAAGATGGGCGCTTTTTTTCAGAAGTTGTTCGCCGCTCTTCACGGAAAGCTTTTTTTGAAAAAGTCATTGATATGCAGGCGACGATTGGCGGAGGTGGAAAGGCCAATGCTGATTAGCATCATTTGGCGCGGATTCAAAAAACAATTAACTAATTATTTGATCTTTTTTTTCAGTTTGATTTTCGCGGTGATGGTCTATTATTCTTTCACCGCTATGACCTACGAACAACCGTTGATCCGCAGTGCGGGGAAAAATACTCAGCTTGTCGGGATGCTGGGATTTGGCAGTTTTGCGGTAGTATTGATCCTGCTGTTTTTCATGGCGAATACGAATCGGTTTTTCATTGAGAATCGCCGGAAAGATATTAGTATCTTCCATTTGTACGGGTTGAATTATTATCAAATCTGTCTATGGTTCATTTCAGAGATTTTTTTTATCGGGATCTTTTCTTTTGGGATCGGAATTGGTTTGGGAATCTTATTATCGAAGCTGTTCAGCATGATCTTAGTCAAAGCGATGGATCTTTCTTTGCAAGTCCATTTCTTTTTTTCACCGGATGCGGTCCTCACAACGGGCTTAGTTGTTTTGTTCATTCTTGTCGCCGTCTCTTTTCAAATCTTATGGCTAGTATCAGGCTATAAATTTTCACATCTGAAAAAACAACGGTTGCGCAAAGTTCGAGCGATGAAAATCTCGTTGTGGCAAAAAATGCTGGGGATCTTGGGGGCTTTATTTTTACTAAGCGGTTGGACGTTGGCCGTAGCGTACACTTTCTTTGTCCGCAAAATGAGTGATCTGTTTGGTTTGCTTCAAGGAACCGTATTGTTAATGAGCGTGATCTTTGGTTTGTGCGTGATCGGCAGCTATCTCTTTTTCGCGTTCACACTGCGCTGGTACAATTCATATCGACCTAAACGGCTGAATAAAAACCTTGGTATGCTGTCAAGAAGCGAGTGGCAATTACGGCTATTCAGCGAATGGTGTTTTTTTGGCTCGATCACAGTTGCTTTAGGTTTGGCATTAGCGATCTTAGGCGGAATGGTCGCACTCGTTTCACTAGAGATGCGTTCAGTAAATGAAATCGCGCCGGCCTCGTTGATGCTTACACATGAAAGTTATGAAAAATTCGCATCAAAATTGCAAAGTACCATTCCCTATCAACGACAAACCTTGCAGTTCAAAGCGGTACCGGCAAAACAAAACGTTGAGATTCGTGGCGAAGGGGTAAACTCAGGACCAGAAGTCATGGATCTGATCGCTGTTTCAGATTATCGCGCCTTTCAAAAAATCAATCCGACGTTGGAAGATATCCAGTTGGATTCCGATCGTTCGACAGTTGTCTTAAGCTCGTACCAACGCTATTTGAACGATTATACACGCTACAGCGAGACGATCAATTTGAAAGAACAAAATATAACGATTCAAGCGATCTCCCCCAATTTTTTCGGGGATACAAATTTGCGTTATGGAACAGGGCTGATCGTTGTTTCCGATGAGTTGTTTGAGCAAACAGTCGGCCTTGCCTATACGACTGAAGTGATTAACGTAGATCCGCAATTTGAGAATAAGTTAAATCAGTTGATTCGCAAAAACTTGGAAGGGAATTGGGATCATCCAATCCATTATAACCTTGCGTGGAAAAATCAGCAGATTATTGGTGAAATTGTTGAAGGCAAAGGAGAAGAAACAGATTCGACGATTTATCGTTCGGAGTATACTTCGCATCAAGAAACGTATCGAACGACGCGCAGTAGTGTAGGTTTAGTTTTATTTGTAGTGACCTTTGTTACAACGACTTTTATTATTACGACAGCTAGCATGGTGACCTTGCGCCAGCTCTCAGAATTTAAGCAGAAAAAAAAACAATATGGCTTGTTGCGGCAAATGGGAATTCCAGCCAAAACAATCTATCAAGAAATCAAACGCGAAAATCGCGTCGTCTTTTTTATTCCAGCCCTCTTGGCGCTGATCCACAGCATGCTGGCACTTTCAGTAATCGCTCATATTGCTAAAAATGCAAACTATGGTTTTGTTTATCTTTTCTGCGGTTTGATGCTAGTTGTTTATGCATTGTTTTACTGGGCAGCCTGCGCCTATCAGAAAAAAATAGTATAAAAAACAGCTCATTGTTGGTCCAGTGAGCTGTTTTTTTAGGCTAAAGCTTCTATATAATAGCTGATTTGAAAAAACAATCGTCAAAGAAGCTAGAAATTATTGATGTGAAATATTAAAAAAATTCAAGCAAAGTACTTGACCATTCCACTATATAGTATTATTATATACCAGAACCTAGTAACAACGAGTACCGTGGATGGATGATTGTTCAAAGGTTTTATCGTTCGTTTGCTACCTAGTATAACTACATACATAGCATAATCAAATTGGATGAAAGAAAGGAAACCGTGATGAAAGGATTAACAGAACTGCTTAAAGGCGTGTTGGAAGGGATCGTCCTTCAAAAAATCGCCAAAGGAGAGACTTATGGTTATGAGATCACCAACTATTTAGTCGATCTTGGATTTGAAGATATTGTTGAGGGAACGGTTTATACGGTTTTGCTGCGATTGGAGAAAAAAGGATTGCTGGCTGTTGAAAAACGTAAATCTGAATTGGGACCGCCGCGTAAATTCTATTCGCTGAATGAAGCGGGGCAAGCGTATTTAGAAGAATTTTGGAAAAAGTGGAATTTTTTAGAAGAACGATTGAAAGAGTTAAAAGGGGAGAAATAAGATGAAATGGTATAAAAAGATGCGAGCTGAGAAAAAGCGATACAAAGATTATTTAAAAGAAAAAGCGAAGTTGCCAAAAGAATATGAACAAGCGTTGACAGCATTGGATCATTATATGATGAATTTCGTCGGTAACAGTGATTTTATGGGGATCTTTGAAGATCTGCTGCAATTGTTCGCTGATGGGGCTGCAGAAGGACGTTCGATCAATGAGCTTGTCGGCAACGACCCAGTAAAATTTGCTGATGAGATCATGGCTGAATATCCGGAAGTTCTTTGGTACAGCAAGACACGAAAAAAATTAAAAGATGAATTTGAAAGGATTGAAAAATAAAATGAATACATTTCAGACAAAACCAATGATCACGATTGACCATGCAAAAAAACAATTTGGCAAGGTCAGCGTCTTAAAAGATATTTCTATGACGATCCAAAAAGGCGAAATCTACACCTTATTAGGAGAAAATGGCGCTGGTAAAACGACGTTGATCAAAATGATGACGACTCTTTTACAACCAGATAGCGGCGAAATCACAATTGCTGGTCGATCCGTTATTAAACAGCCGAATGAAGTACGAGAGCTGATTAGTTTAAACTCCCAAGAAGCGACGGTGGATATGTTTTTTAGCGGCTATGAGAATTTACGGCTGATTGCTCGTTTGCGCGGCGTGAAAAATGAAAAGGCTGAGATTCAGCAATTGGCCAAACGTCTTGGATTGGAAGAATTTATCGATCGGCGAGTAGCAGAGTATTCCGGCGGGATGCGCCGACGCTTAGATATCGCGATGTCTTTAGTTGGTGATCCGGAGATCCTTTTTCTAGATGAACCCACGACAGGTGTCGATTCAAAAAATCGTTTGGAGATTTGGCGTATCATTCGTGAAATCAGCGATGCCGGCAAAACAATTTTTTTGACCACGCAATATTTGGATGAAGCAGATCGTCTGTCAGACCACATTTCTTTCTTGCACAAAGGCGAGATCGTACTGACCGGCACACCAGCAGAATTGAAGAAAAATACTAATAAAAAGGTCAAGGTTACACTTGAAACGGAGCAGCATGAACAAGGAAAAGCTTTGTTGGCTCAAGCAGGAATCTCATTTGAAGATACCGAAGGACTGATCATCGATGATGAAGATCAACAGCAGACACTTGAATTATTTGTTGCCAACCAATTGACGATCGTGGCACTCAAAGCAGAAGAAGTCAGTTTAGAAACGATATTCTTAATGATTACAAAGGAGCAAAACAAATGAAAACTTTTACTCAATTGACCGCTTTAACAAAGCGGATCTTAAAACAAAACCTAACGAATACTGATACTTTGATCACCGTTTTTGGGACACCAATTTTTATGTTGCTGTTTTTTGTCTATGTATTTGGCGGCAGTATCAGTTTAAATGGAACAGAAACCAATACGGTGGATTATTTGAACTATGCCTTGCCAGGATTTATGTTGATTACCATGACCATGGGTTCAGCGTATACTTCCATGCGGATCAACATGGATAAAACCAGCGGCTTTTTAGATCGACTGCATACTTTGCCAATCAAACGTTGGATCGTTCTTGGCTCTCATATCGTTGCCTCTGTAATTTTCATGCTGTTGTCTGAATTGACTACTTTTGTTGTGGGAATGATTATGGGCTTTCGTCCAGAGCTTTCAGTTGGTAATTTCTTCATCTTCTTGCTGCTTTCGATTTTGTTTGCTTTTGCGATGACGATGGTTTCCATTCCCTTTTCGATTTCAGCTAAAAGTTGGGAAAGCGCCAGCAGTTTTTCTTACTTGCTACTGATGCTGTTGTTTGTCAGTTCAGCTTTCGTTCCAACAAATGGAATGGCAAAACCGATCGAAATCTTTGCGGATCATCAACCGATGACACCAATCGTAGAAGCGGCTCGGGGTCTATTGATGGAAACGAACCTAAGCAATGGTGACTTAATGCAAGCCTTTGGTTGGTTAGTTGCTCTAGTCGTAGTTTTCGGAGTCCTTTCTTATCGGAAATACCAAAGAGTCTTTTAAAATAGTATAAAAACAGCGGTCCCGTAAATAGTGGGATCGCTGTTTTGCTTTAGTTTAAGTAACTGGCTGTTTTTGTAGTACTTGTCAAAAACTCTTGAATCGTTCCGCTGAAAAGCAAATGCCCGCCTTCTTTGCCTCCAACTGGTCCTAATTCAACCAGATAATCAGCTTGCCGGATCACGTCTAAATTGTGTTCGATGAAAATAAATGTATTGCCTTCATCAATCAATTGTTGGATCAGAGTCATAAAATGGTAAACATCGATTTTGTGCATTCCAGTTGTTGGTTCGTCCATCAAAAATAAATTGTTGTTTTGTTTTTCTTTTGCAATGGTTGCCGCTAAGCGCAGGCGCTGCATCTCACCGCCGGAAAGGGTATCGGTGGATTGTCCAAGTGTCACATAATCAAGATTGGTTTTTGCCAAAAGTTGTAACGGTTTAGTATTCAACCCATGTTTTGTCAAAAAGGTTTCAGCAGTGGCTACATCCATCATCAAGACATCATCGATCGATGCATCCGCGATTTTTATCGCTAAAATTTCTTCTCGGTAGCGAGTGCCGTGACATTCAGGACAAGTAACTTCGACATTTTGGAAAAACAGCTGATTGTTTTCTATCGTGCCTAAGCCTTGGCAATTTGGACAGCGCCCATTGCCGGAATTAAAGGAGAAGTCGCCAGATTTAAATGTTTTGCCGCCTTTTTTCGCTTCTTTAGCAAAGAGTCCACGAATTTTATCGAAAAGATCTAAATAGGTCGCAATGATCGAACGGCGATTACGGGTGGGACGTTTTTGGCTGATCGTGACCAATTGTCGAAATGCCGTGTCCCAATGAATCGCAGTGGTATTTTTCAAGTTAGTTTCTGCGATTTCGCCGAAGACTAAACTAGATTTTCCCGCGCCGGAAACACCAGTGACCACGCTCAAACTATTTGCCGGCAATGTCAACGAAGTATTTTTCAAGTTATTGCCATGAGCATTGGTGACAGTCAAAGCGGCCATATCAACAGAGCGCTGTCGACTGTCTTGTTGGTAGCGGCTTTGTTGTGCTTGGTAAGTCAGCGAGTCTGGATTGTTCATCAACTCTTGATAAGTGCCAGTAAATAAAATCTCGCCGCCTTTTTCACCAGATTTTGGTCCAATCTCAATGATCCAGTCGGCTTGTTGGATCACCGCATCATCGTGTTCGATGACTACCACTGTGTTGCGCCGGTCACGAATTTTTTTGATCATTTCGATCACGCCTTGAGTATCGGCGGTGTGCAGACCGATCGTTGGTTCATCCAACAGATAAATCAATTCTGTCATGGGCGAAGCTAAAACCGCAGCTAGCTTGATCCGCTGAACTTCGCCACCGGATAACGTTGTGTAAGGTCGGTCCAACGAGAGATATGCCAAACCAACTTGCTGGATTCGTTGGATTTTTGTCAGCATGTCCGCGATATAATTTTGGACCATTTGCTGTTGACGTTCAGACATTGCGGCATCAAGGGTGTGCAGCCAATCCATCAGCTGGGTCAAATCCCAAGTTTCGATGATTGGTAAATGTTGACCAAAAACAGCGGCAGCACGACTTTCAGGATTTAATTTCTCTCCCTGACAAGAAAGACAGAGCGTTTCACCAATATAAGGTGCCAGTGTCGTTGGTACACCTTTACTTTCTGATATTTTTTGCCAAATTTTTGTTTCTACGCCATCAAAGCGACCGTCTTGCACTTTCTTTGGCAAAACAATATTTTCCACTAATTTTTTATGGCTGGTGCCTTCTTTTAACAAGGCCCATTGTTCGGCTGAGTAATCTTTTAAAGGCAGATTTTTAGGGATTGGTAGTTTTAAAAAGGCTAATAATTTGTAATAAATATCTGCTTGATAGGTACTGTAATTAGCAGGCCACATCGTAACAGCGCCTTCTTCCAGCGATTTTTGCGGATCGTACAAGACCTCTTCTTTGATCGCCAATGTTTTGCCTAATCCATGACAAGTGAGACAAGCGCCTGTTTTTGTGTTGAAGGAAAAGTGAGAGCGGGTCAGTTTGTCCATCTGGTGGCCGCAGTTGGGGCAATCCATAAAGACCATAAATTGTCCGTCTTTTTTTTCCGTCGTTTCTTTTGCTTCGCTAGCAGTAATCAGCTGATGACAAGCCGGACATTTGCGCGTATGGAGCTTTTCAAAGATCATCCGCAGATCGGTAAAAAGATCGGTTTGTGTGCCCAGTGTGGAGCGGGGATTATCGTTGCGATCTTCTTGATCAATCAAAATCGCCGGCGATAAATGGTGGATGGCATCGACTTTGGGTTTTTGGATTCCTTGAAAATTCATGGCTTCCAAATATTGACGTTGTGCTTCCATATAGAGGGTATCTTTGACGAGCGTGGTTTTCCCTGAGCCGGAAAGACCGGTGATCACAACAAATTTATTTCTAGGAATATCAACATCAATATGTTTGAGATTTTTTTCATAGGCATTCCGAATTTCAATCTTCATTTTCTTCACCTCATTTCCAGTGTACTAGATTGAAGCAATCTTCTAGTTTTTTTCGAACAAATACTATGAAATCAAGAAGATATTCGCTAAAATCAGACGAAGGTCTTGAAACTATTACTTGAAGGTTGTGAAACGGATGGAATATACGATGAAGCAGATGACGGCACTGATCAAGGTCAGTGATACGACGTTGAAACGTTATGAAAATTTTGGTCTGTTGCCGGAAGTTAGAAAAACAGCTGGCGGACAGCGAAGGTATCAAGAAATCCATAGGCAGGCTTTTTTGACGATTCGCAAATTGCTGCAAGGTTTTGAGATTGCAACGGCTTATGAATTGATGCGGCTGGCAAAAGCAGGAGAATTCTCCCAAAGTTATTGGCTGATCGCGCAAGCTCAAAAACAATTGGTAGCAGATGAAGAAATCTTGCAGCAAAATCGGACATTTATCCTCTCTCTCCCGCAAGAACATTTGAAGCAGCAGCGTCTGCGGATCGGTGAATTGGCAAAGCTAGCTCAAGTGGAGACTTCAGCGATCCGTTATTGGGAGGAACGCGGTTTGATCATTAGCCAGCGCGAGGGAAACGGCTATCGGTATTATGAAGAAAAAGAAATCAAAAAAACGCTGATCATCACGTCATTGCGAAAGACGATCTATGCCATTGAAGAAATCAAAAAATTATTGGCAAATAAAGAACCGGAAACAATCCAAAAATTAAAACACCACTTTTTAGAAACCAAAGCTAAGATCGATGAAAAATTGGCAAAACAGTTGGAAGGGATCGCCGCCTTCATGAGCTATTGCGCGATGTTAAAGGGAAGTTGACATTTTTTTGATGAGCAACAGTAGTGATAGAATAGAAAGTGTGGCGACCCGCTGACTGTTAGTTGGCAAATTGATTGGACTTCGCTACAATGAAAGAAAAATGAAGATGGGGAAAAAGCCATGATCAAACTATTATTGGTAGACGACAGCGAATTGATTACTGGCGGATTGGCTGTTTTATTAGGTGTCGAAGCAGATTTTACTGTGGTCGAGTGTGTCGATCGCGGTGAGGAAGCGGTAAGGATTTGTCAACAGCAGTCGATTGATGTTGTTTTGATGGATGTACGCATGCCGGGGATGAGCGGAGTCGAGGCGACCGAACAGATTACCGAAACGACGGACACTAAAGTCATCATTTTAACGACGTTTGATGAAGATGAGTACATCGTTGAAGGAATCAAAAATGGCGCAGTCGGCTATCTATTGAAAAATACTGAACCGCAACAATTGATCCAAGCGATTCGCAGCGTGATGAAAGGACAAAGCATTCTCTCACAAGATGTATTGGCAAAAGCTAAGCAAGGGCTTAATCCCGCGCAGAAAACGGCGGATCTGACTAGTTTGACGCCACGCGAAGTTGAAATCACACGGCTAGTGGCAGCTGGTCTGAGTAATAAGCAGATTGCAACGCAACTGTATTTGACAGAAGGAACGGTCAATAATAGTTTATCGACGATCCTCCACAAGTTGGAGTTGGAACATCGCACGCAAGTCGCTATTTATTATTTGACCGGTAAAGCAGGAGATCATGATGCAACGTTTTAATCTTATTTTCAGCGTGTTGACTGCCGGCAGTGTTCTGGTTTTACTTTTTGTGCAGCAGCAGCCTATTTTGACAGTGGCTGTGATTTTACTTTTAGTATGGCTGAGTTTGTTAATGCTAAGTGCCAGTTTTCAAAAATACCGCCTTGTTTTTTTAACGCTTCAGTTGATGAGTGTTTCAGTTGTCTCGTTCTTTCAGCCATGGGCCTTTTATCTTTTGCCGGGAACAATTACAAATTTTTTAGTACTGAAAAATTATCGCGGGCCGATACTGCTTGGCGGAGGCGGACTGTTGTTGTTTTATGCAATCCATCTGCCAAATTCGGCTATGAGGATCAGCAGCTTGCTTTGGATCCTTTTTGTTTTCTTTGTTTCCGCAACAGTCGCAAACTTGTCACAAGAAAAACGTGGGCTTAATGATTCTTCTGATATGCTGCGAGTAGAGCGCAATCGATTGGCTAGTTTGTTTGAACAAAGTATCATGAACAGCGAAGCAAGAGAAAAGGAAGCGATTTTGTCGGAACGCCAACGATTGATTCATGAGATCCATGATGAATTGGGGCATAAGTTATCTGGCGGTCTGATTCAGATGGAAGCGGCAAAATCAGTCTATCAAAAAGATGCGGAACAGGCAGAAAAATTATTGGATCAAGCGATTGCTGCGACGCGAGAAGGAATCGATGATATTCGAAAAATTCTACATTCAGAAGCGCCGATGCAAGAAACGCTGAACTTGAATCGAATCAAGACGGAACTGCAGCGATTTACAGATCAGTATCAAATCAAGACGTCTTTTCAGTATTTCGGTAAAGTCGATCAGCTGAGCAGTTTTCAATGGCAAGTACTGCTGGGAAATTTAAAAGAAAGTCTGACCAATACATTGAAGTATGCAGAAGCTTCTGAAGTGACCGTTCATTTGCACGTATTCAAAGGTTTTTTGCGTTTTGAAGTCAGCAACAACGGCAAAGAGACCAAGAGTTATAAAAAAGGCTTAGGGATTCTAGGCATGGAAGAGCGGACAGCGATGCTCTCTGGGCAATTAGTGATCGATACTACGCGCGGATTCACCGTTACGACGATTCTCCCGATCAAAACAGAAGAAAAACATGAGAAATCTCATGGCTAATTGATGAGAAACTACACTGTCGTAGTTTCTTTTTTTTGGGTATGCTTAGAGCAAGAAGAGTTGGAGGGAGCAACTATGGAACGTATCGTGGAACTTACACAAGTAACAAAAAAATTTGGCACGCATATCGCAGTTGATGACGTGAATTTTACAGTGACAAGAGGGACGATTTTAGGGTTACTAGGACCAAATGGTGCCGGTAAATCAACGACGATCAATATGATCACCGGTTTGCTGCGAAAAACATCGGGAGAAATCAAGCTGTTTGACAAATCTGTTTCTGAAAAAAATCGGGAATTGCGTAAAAAAGTTGGAGTCGTCCCGCAAGAATTGGCGCTGTATTATGATCTGAGTGCGGAGGAAAATGTTCGTTATTTCGGCGGACTTTACGGTTTGCGGGGACAAAAATTAAAGGAAGCGACCGAGCAAGCATTGCGTGTTGTGGGTCTTTTGGAATATCGCAAGGCTAAACCGGCAACTTTTTCAGGCGGGATGCAACGGCGCTTGAATATTGCAATGGCGATCGTCCATGGTCCTGAACTAGTTATCATGGATGAGCCGACGGTGGGGATCGATCCGCAATCACGAAACTATATTATGGAAACAATCGAAAAAATGCGGCAGGAAGGCAAATCGCTGATCTATACGAGTCATTATATGGAAGAAGTTGAGCGCTTAGCCGATACGATCGTTATCATCGATCATGGCAAGGTTATTGCGGCAGGGACTGAAGCAGAACTAGTTAATCTCGTAACGGATCAAAAAAATATTTGGATCACTGTCGCAAACCCGGAAGCAGTCGTGTTATCTGAACTGGAACAGCAGGCAGGCGTAATTCAGGCGAGTTTGCAAGACCAGCAGTTGATCGTCACCGTGTCTGTTGAAAGCAATGCGTTGAATCATCTGTTGATGCAGTTGATCAAACAAGGGGTCGAAGTAGACAGTGTTGATCAGCAGCGGATCGATTTGGAGACGGTCTTTTTGAATCTGACTGGTCGCAAGTTGAGAGATAAGTAGGTGAAATGATGAATCGAACAATTATTATGCGCGCCTTTGTTCAACAAATCCGCGACAAATCTACCTATATTTATTTTCTGCTGTTTCCATTAGCGTTGATGCTAATTTTAGGTTCGATCTTGCAAGGCGCATTCGGCACATCCGAGATCGAAAACAAGATCGATCCAATTCAGGTTCGCTATGTTGCCACCGATGAAAAAAAATCGGCGCAATTTGAAACAGTCTTAAAAGAATTTTCGGCACCAAAATTAGTTTTTAAAGCTAGTGCAGATGAAGAACAGGCGCTCCAAGCTTTGAAAAAACAGCAGGCAGATGTGTATCTTTCGATCGGTAAAGACATCGATGTCCAAATGAATGAATTGTCTGACATTCAATTTACCTTGTTGAAGAGCTACTTAGTCGAGTTGTTCCAAACGATCCATCGATTAGAAGGCGCTCAGCGTTTTGGTCAAGCACCCGAGGAAATTTTTGGAACGTCTGAGGAGTTGGATAAAATACTTGTCGTAGATCAAAGCAATTTGAAAAAGCCGGCGACTTCTTATCAATATTACTCCGTCGCGATGATCGCATTGTTCATTTTATTTATGGCGGAAAACGGCTTAGAGATGTTCGGTCGCAGCCGACATCACAAAACATTGCAGCGAGAAGCGGTCAGTCCGGCCAGCCGGCAGGAAATCATTAATTCCACGTTTACGGGTCATATGCTGCTGGGCTTTTGTGCAGTCTTTGTCTTGATGCTGATCACGCAAACTATCTTTGATGTCCCCTGGCAGCAACAGTTTGGCTTCTCATTTCTCAATTTGTCTTCTCTAATGATTTTATTTTTAGCATTAGGTGCCTTTTTAGAAACTGTCGGCAAGGAAGTCGGTAGAGGTCTTACTCAGATCATCATCCAAGTAGTCGCTTTTTTAGGCGGCGGTTATTTTCCCGTCAGTGAAGGAATGATGAATTTTTCACCAATGGGTTGGGTAATGGGACCGATTCGAGAAGCTTTATGGACGAACAATCCGCTGCAATGGCGGGGGATTGTTTTAAATTTAACGTTTGCGGTCTTGATATTCATTAGTATGTCGATAGTATTAAATCGTAGGGAGGAATTCTAAATGAGAGATATCTTATGGATCATTCGTGAGCGATTCATCATTTGGAAAAGCCATCCCTTGCAAGTTTTATTTTTGCTGGGTGTGCCTTTGTTGAGCATTGTGATGTATCTGTTTATCTACAATTCTTCAGGTACAGGCTCGAACAATACTTTGAGTATCGGGATCGTTGATCATGATCAGTCGACTTATAGTCAATATTTTATCGATGAATTTGATAAACGGGTGCAAGTAAAAGAACTTAAAAGCCAGAAACTGGCAGACAAAGCGATGGCAGATCAGCAAATCACAGCAACGGTGATCTTACCGGAAAATTTCTCAGAAAAAATCCGTAATGAGGAATTGGCAAAAATTTCATTCCGCTCGTTTCAAGCGGGTGAAGCGATCGACGCGTTGAAAGCAACGGCAAAAACTGTCTACAATGAAGTCCAGACGATTGCAGGTTTTGCAGCGGTCAGCAGCGAAGAGACTGCGTTTGATTTTGCGAAGGAGAACACGCCGATTCGCTTTCATTCCTTTAAAAAAGATACGGTCAGCCAAGAGATGACATTGCAGATTTTAGGTTTTATGCTACTGATGCTGCTTTATCAATCAGGAAATTTTGGCGCGAATTCGATCCAAAATGAACGGCGGAATAAAATTTATCATCGCTTGATGACGACGCCTGTTTCAAAAAATGCTTATTTTGTCGGAACGGCTGTCTTTGCCTTTTTGGCAATGGTCTTTGAAGTCGTGTTTACAGTCGGTTTGATGACGCTGGCCTTTCACATCAATATCGGTTTGGCGGCATTTCAGCTGATCGGTATGCTGGCAGCGTTTGGCTTAGTGGCAGTTGCTTGGTCGATCGCGATCGGGATCAATTCGCCAAGCCAATCCTTTGCTTCAGGAGTGCAAAGTATCCTCTTTACGATCACCAGCTTGATTTCAGGTGCGTTGATCCCTAATGAGATCATGCCGGACTTTATGAAGCAGGTTGCGCGGATCACACCGCAATATTGGGTTTTAGACGGCATCAAACAATTGCAAAACAACGGTGATGCCAATATCTTGATCAATTTTGTCGTTTTAGCGGCGTTCTTGTTGCTGTTCTTCAGTATCTCCGCTTATGGATTCATGAAAAAGAAAAATTTGGAAGTATTTGACTAACATAAGAAAATCATTCAAATTGAATAGACCAAAAAACGCCGTGCAGTTGTAACGGCGTTTTTTACTGTTCAAGTATTCAGTCCGGCGCAGTAACATACTACGCAGATTTTTTTGACAATGGTATACTGAGTTTATGGAAAAAAGCTAGCTGTTTTTTAGCAGCGGATTCTTTTTTTATGGAGATTTAAGTTAAGCAGTACATTCAGGCAACACGAAACAGGAGGAGCAAGCGTGGAAAAAAAAGAAGAACGGTTATTGATCGACTTGACTTCAGCGCGAGGGATCGCAGGCAATGAAGAAGAAGTCAGAACGGTATTCAAAAATTATGCGAAGGAATTTGCTGACGATATTTTTTTTGATGGGTTAGGTAGTGTGATCGCAAAACAAGGCAGCGGCGGACCAAAAATTTTTATTTCTGGTCATTTAGATGAAGTTGGTTTTATGGTCACAAAGATCACGGAAAAAGGGTTTCTAGAATTCCAAACGATCGGCGGCTGGTGGAACCAAGTGATGTTGGCACAACAAGTTGAGATTAAAACACGCAAAGGCAAGATCATCCATGGTGTCATCGGTTCAAAACCGCCCCATGTACTGACACCAGAAGCGCGCAAAAAACCATTTGAGATTAAAGACATGTTCATTGATATCGGTGCAATGAGTGCTGAAGAAGCAAAAGACTGGGGCATTCGGCCTGGCGACATGGTGACGCCATATATCCAATATCAACGGATGAATGATTCAAAATTTTTACTGGCAAAAGCGTGGGACAATCGGATCGGCACAGCGGTAGCGTTGCGCGTTTTAGAAAATTTAGCAAAACGTGAACACCACAATGTGTTGTTTGCCGGCAGTGATGTGCAAGAAGAAGTCGGCTTGCGCGGGGCACGGACAAGTTCGCATATCGTCAATCCAGACGTCGCGTTTGCATTAGATACCGGAACTGCTGGTGATACGCCAGGGATGACTCCTAAAGAAGCAGACTCCGTCTTAGGCAAAGGTCCTCAAATATTGATCTATGACGCATCGATGGTGCCGCATAAAAAATTATTAGATTTTGTTATCGATGTAGCGGAAGAATTGGAGATTCCGTTCCAATATACGGTAATTGTCGGCGGTGGAACCGATGCTGGCCAAATGCATTTGACACGTGACGGAGTGCCTTCGTTAGCGATCACCGTACCAGTTCGTTATTTGCATTCGCACACATCCATCATCCATGAAGAAGATTATTTCAATACAGTCAAATTAGTCACCGAAGTTGTGGCTCGCTTAGATTACGATACAGTCGGAGAACTGAAAAATTATTAAAAGAAGCGCGAGAAATTTTTTTCTTGCAAAGGAGTGTCTTTATGCGTCTAAGTGACTATCGTCAACTCGCTAAAAATCGTTTGAATGGTCAATGGGGAATCAATGTCGGGCTGATCGTGATCCTCGGTTTATTGACCGGAGCCATCGGCAGTGTCACGGGAGTTTTCAACAGTGAAAAGGCCCAACTCGGCGGTTCATTTTTATTGAATATTTTTGTCTTATTCGCGTTTAGCTACGCCCTTTACTACATTAGTTTATATGTAGTACGCGGCGGCAGAGCGGAGTTGGGACAAATTTTTATCGTTTTTCAAAAAGGTTATTACGTACCATTGATGTTGATTAACATCCTCGCACAAATCGTGCAATACGCTTTAGCGGCACTCTTTTTCTTACCGCTACTGTTACAAGCAGGAAGCGGTGTTTACTTGTCTCTTATCGCTTCTGGCGGTGTGACGAATGTCGACAATATGAGTACGCTACTTAGCGTTGGTTCGTTTGCCTTGTATTTTATATTATTGATTGTCTTCTTATTGGTAACGACGATCATCAGCATTATTTTTAGATTTGCCGTTTGGGTAAAATTTGACGATCCCGATTTAAGCGTTGGACAGTCGATCAAGCGTGCTTGGTCACTGCTGAGTGATCGTTGGGGCAAATATATTTTATTGCAACTGTCATTTATCGGCTGGTATATTTTAGGGTTCGTCGCTTTGTTTGTCGGGCTGCTGTTTGTCGCAGTCTATGTGAATACTGCGAGTGCCGCTTTTTATGACCAAGCTTTAAAAGAAAAAATCGATCAGGAGGAATTAGCATGAAATTAACAGTTCTCGGTTGTTTAGGTGCCTATCCTTATAATGGTCAAGGAACGACTAGTTATTTGCTGCAGTCGGAGGGATTCAATCTTTTATTAGATGCCGGCAGTTCAACACTGGTGGAATTGGAAAAAGAACTTGATCCGTTAGCTTTGGATGCAGTGATTTTAACGCATTATCATCACGATCACATTGCCGATCTTGGGGTATTGCAATATTATTGGCAGCTTTATCCAACACAAACACCTAAACCAATCTTACCGATCTATGGTCATACAGAAGATGAGTTTCATTTTAATGATTTGACGATGGAAGGTGTGACGGAAGGACATGCATATTTTGAAGCAGAAGAATTAAAAATTGGGCCGTTTTTGATCACTTTTATGAAAACGATCCATCCTGTACCGTGTTATGCGATGCGATTTGTTGAAGAGAAGACGGGAGCAGTCTTCGTCTTTACCGGCGATTCCGGTTACTTAGAATCTTTCAATGAGTTTGCTAAAGAAGCCGATCTATTTTTAGCAGATACGTATTTATTTGACGGCAATGAACGTCATAAAGCACACTTTACTGCAGGAGAAGCGGGAACTTTTGCAAAAAATGCCGCAGTCAAAAAATTGGTGCTGACTCATTTGCCGCAACACGGCGACTTAGCAGAATTACGCCGGCAAGCTGCCGCTGCCAGCGAGGGGATTCCTGTTGAATTGGCAGCGCCGCATAAAATTTTTGAAATTTGAGAAAAGAAGCGCTAGAATGATAAAAGAATTATTTCATTAGAGAGTAAGAAGGAGTTGGAATTATGCTATACGTACCAAATGACGAAGAACGCGATCCACGAGTAAATCTTGCTATCGAGACCTATCTATTACAAAATATGCCTTTAGATGAACCAATTTTACTTTTCTATATAAATGAACCTTCTATTATTATCGGCCGTAATCAAAATACGATCGAAGAGATCAATAAAGAATATGTAGATGAAAACGGTATCCACGTTGTTCGGCGTTTGAGCGGCGGCGGAGCTGTGTATCATGATATCGGAAACTTGAACTTTAGCTTCATCATGCCCGATGACGGCAACTCTTTTAGAGACTTCAAAAAATTAACAGAACCAATCGTTGAAGCACTTCATAAATTAGGAATCGAAGGTGCACAATTAAAAGGCCGCAATGACCTAGTGATCGACGATAAAAAGTTCTCAGGCAATGCGATGTATTCAACAAACGGTCGGATGTTCGCTCACGGAACATTGATGTTTGACAGCGATATCGATGAAGTCGTCAATGCGTTAAAAGTGAAAAAAGACAAAATCGAATCAAAAGGAATCAAATCGATTCGTTCACGGGTGACGAATATCAAAGACTACTTGCCAGCTGAAAAACAAACTATGACGACTGAAGAATTCCGTCAAGCGATCCTGTTGCAGATCTTTGGTGTCGATAGTGTCGATCAAGTTAAGACACATGAATTGAATGAAGCAGATTGGAAAGTCATCAATCAAATCTCAGAGGAGTATTACAAAAATTGGGATTGGAACTATGGTCGTTCTCCAGAATTCAACTTGGAACGTCAAAAACGTTTCCCAATCGGTTCGATCGAAGTACGTTTATCGGTCGTTAACGGTGAGATTGAAAAAGCGAAAGTTTTTGGCGACTTTTTCGGTCTAGGCGAGATCAAGGACGTAGAAAACCGATTGATTGGCACGCGCTACGAAAAACAAGCATTAGCGGATAGTATTGATCAAATCGATCTAACCCATTACTTTGGAAATATCACAAAAGAAGAATTTTTAGAATTGATTTATTAAAATCAAGCTGCGGCAAAAGCCGCAGCTTTTTTTCATACTTTTGAAAAAGCCATGGCGACTGTTAATTTAAAGGACGTTCGATTTCTTGTTCAAAGCAACTGGCGGAATGTTGTTAAAATAACTGTTATTATGAAAAATGGATTTAGTTTATTACGTAATTTCCTTTTTTTGATCGAGGGATATAGTATAAATTATAATATTTTAAGTCTTTTTTTTAAAAAAACCACAAAAATTATTCAATAATCAATTAAAAAATAGAATTTTTTGGGTAATATGATATGATATGATAGAGAGGAAGAGATTTTCTTTTTTAGGGAGGCGAAAGAGAATGCCAAAAAATAGAAAAATAACAATAGTTAGTGTTGTTTTGCTGTTTTGTCTGTTCTTATTAGCTGTACTGATGATTGTTATTCCTAAAGTGCTGGATGTGACGCCTTACGCAATTTCAGACAATAAAATGGCGCCGGAATATCGTGAAGGAGGACTGGTTTTTGTAAAGGATATTTCAGAACCAATCCATGTTGGCGACACGATCACTTATTATACGAATCAAGGAGAAGAAATCAAAACACGGCGGGTGTTAGCCGTCGACAATAAAATCGAAGGATACTTTGTTAAAGGTGACAATGCAGATAAAGCGGAGATGGGTTTGGTCCATAAACGCAATTTGATTGGTGCTCCACATTTTTATTTGCCATATATAGGATTTTTAGCGGATCTGAAATGATACTTAAAACTAGTCTAATTATTGCCGAGTTTCCCCAAAAATGCGTCGGCTGAAGAGCGCCATTTTTATCTGGAGGCTGTTAAGATTTTGGGCAGTTTTTTTTACCTTTTATATAACTGGTGTTTTTTAGAAACGATAGGGGGATAAAGACATCTTGATAGATTTAATACCTTCAAAGACAAGATTAAAGCGGAAGAGTGGCATACATATATATAAATACTCCATTGAATAAATATATATTTTGCTATATCTTTAGTTAATACAGCATTATTCTGTATTGATTTAAATTAAGTATAGTAATTTTGTTTTGAATAGGGGAGTAAAATTGAAATCCAGAGATTATCAAATTGATAACATAAAGGGTTTATTGATTATTTTAGTGGTTTTTGGTCACATGCTTTTAGCAAGCTCAAAAGAGAACAATTGGCTGTTAACACTAATTTATTCATTCCATATGCCCGCCTTTATTTTTTTAAATGGAGTATTTTCAAAAAATGTAAACTTGAGGAAAGTTTTGGTGTTAGTATCAAATCTTAGACAACTTTTCGTAGAGACAGAAATAAATTAAACTTATCTACGAGAGGATGGATTT
>NZ_BJDP01000009.1 GCF_005405205.1 Enterococcus pingfangensis
ACGAAATGGAAGAAAAGTACTTTAATCATCTGTAAGTATCTGCTCTTTTCGTGTCTACTTTATTGACATCTATCCAATTGAAATCTCTAGATTGAATTGTGAGTGTACATAGATTTTTATTTTCTGCACAGCTTTAAATGATTCCGGATACAACTGACAAACTTGTTTATATAACTCTATAGTTTCTGATCCATCATTGAAAATTTCACCATCGATAATTCGTTGAACAAAATACTGTAAATGCGTCGTAAAACGCATATAATTCGTTGATTCTTCATCTAAAATTATATTAAAATGCCGCTCAACGATTGATACTAGATCTGCTAATGTTTGCATTTCTAAAATATGACTTTTACGGCTCTCGCGTCCTTCTTCCATATTGACAAAATGTAAACATATCGAAACAGCTTCATCTTCCGGAAGCTGGAGACCCTTTTGCTCTTCAATCATTTTTAATGCCTTAAGTCCTACTTTGAAATAATCAGGATAAAATCGCTTAGTATCCCAGATCAATGGACTCTTAATAAATTGTTGCTTTTCTACTCGTTTCAATAAAAACTCCAAGTGATCAAGAAGAGCCAAACTTAAATAATCACTTGCTTTGATACCTAACTGTTCCTCTCCATAGGAAATAATATTGTTAATTAAAAAAATATCGTTAGGATCTGAATGAGATAATAGATAGCTAAAATGGTCCAGCATATCGAAAGAATCAAGAATGTACATTTTTTCAATTTCCTTTTCCTCAATTTGCTGCCCTTTTTTCTTTTTAAAACCAATTCCTTTTGAAACGATAAAGACCTCGTTTCCCCCTCGCTTTACCAATGCAACATTATTATTTAAGATTTGGCTGATCTTCATTTTTTCCTCCTTTCCAGAAAAAAAACCCAAGAAAATATACAGTGAGACATAGGTCCCCTGATATACTTTCTTGAGTTCTGCCTGATTATTTTCAGTAACATACTCACAACTATGACTCCAACGTCACAATCGGTCTTTTCTCTTATTTATTTTATAGATTCATTCTAAGACATGAAAATATAAATGTCAACGTTTACTAAAAATGTTACTACTTCTATTTTAGTGTTAGTATTGGTTCTACTTTTATTTTTAGATAAAAAGCTAGAAACCTCATGCATCAAGGTTTCTAGCTCTAAAATAGGTATTACCCCACAGACCCTTCTAATGACTCTTTTGGAATTCAGGATAAAAGAATAGGCTTTATAGGAGTATTTGTCTAGAAAACTATTAATAAGTGATGGCGTTACTGTTAACTCAGACGTAGCCAATATCGTACCCAAAAACAGCAGGTAGAGAAGTTATTTGAGGAACCAAATTGATATTCTTCAGACACCAAGTCAAGTTCCTATACACTAATTGAGAATAGTTGATAGTTCAATATTATTTGGAAGTAAATTTCAAAGGTATACAATATTTTGTGTAAGTTACAAGATATTGTGCACC
The DNA here is from genome assembly GCF_005405205.1 of Enterococcus pingfangensis. Lineage (GTDB taxonomy): Bacteria > Bacillota > Bacilli > Lactobacillales > Enterococcaceae > Enterococcus_A > Enterococcus_A pingfangensis. The sequence continues at coordinate 1,465 of NZ_BJDP01000009.1, forward strand.
CACTTCACTGATCTTATAAGTGGCCTTTCCATTTCCATCATCGTCTACTTTTTCCGAGCCATCTTCAAAGAAAATGATTTTTCCTCCATCTGCTTTAGTGATGAACTGCCTGTATGCTAATACAGTGAACATATTTTTTGCTATACTTCTAAATTAACTAGAACAATTTTTGAAAAGACTGTTCTCATGGTAGACAAACATAAATTTGATGAAGAATTAAAAAAATCAATCGTTAAACTTTACGAACGTGACAAATCTCAAAACGCTCTTGTTAGTGAATAGTGATAAGCTTTTGTCATCATTCAACATAGAAAAACTCCTTTCGATGCAATGAGCGGTTGGTGTCCACTAATTAGCCTATCGAAAAGAGTTTTTATCATTAAAGCCATTTCATCCATGTTTTACGAACGAAACTGATCAAATTCATTAATTAAAAATTGTTTCTCCTAAAATGACTAAGTAGTTTTTTATCTGCCTTTAACCAATGGTTCTGCTTGTTGGTTTTTCTTTCGTTGGATATAAACGAGATCCAACAATAGTCCCACAACAGCTAGTACAATTGCTGTGTAGAAAGCTTGGGTAAAGTCACCATTATGATTTGCTGCCATACCAGTGGCAACTTTTGGTCCAAAAAATGCTGCTGTTGAATACCCGATAAAAACGATACCATAGTTGACACCTTGATTGACGGGACCGTAGTTTTCCATAACCATCGATGGAAAAACACCCATTACGCCACCAAAACATAGACCCAAGCCAATAATACCTATAGCAAAAGCAGCTGTTCCTGAAAGCAAAGCTAGTACTAATAATGAACAAGCCACCACGGTATAGATAATCAGCAACGTTTTAGTCCGTCCAAGACGATCAGAAACGGTTCCCCAAAGAACCCGACCTAAGCAATTGCTTAGAGAATAAAGACTTACGTAAAACGCAGCAGCTGCTGCAGTTAAACCAAACATTTCTTGTCCAATGACTGCAGCGTTTGATGCAATCATCAATCCAGAGAATGCACCGACGCCCAGCATAAAAATAATTAAATAAAATTCTGGTGTCTGCAACATTTTTTTCCAATTTTTATTAATTGGACCATTGCCACTTTTTACAATCGGAGCTGTCCATCCCGCTGGTTTGAAGTCATTCGGTGCATTTTTAATAAAGAAATTGGCAACGACAACAACCAGTATATAAGCGATTCCTAACATCCGAAAAGCGTATAACGCATCCTGTGATTCGATCAGGCTATTGGCAATTGGTGCAGCAATAATCGCAGCCCCACCCATTCCTGCTGTGATCAATCCGGATGCTAAGCCCCGTTTGTCTGGAAACAAGCGTAAGGTATTGCTTAGGCAAGCAGAATAGGCAAATCCTTGTCCCAATCCGGCTAAAATACCATAAGTAAGGTAAAGCATACCTGGTGAATTTACTAGTCCAGTCAAGAAAAATCCTACGCCGAAAAGAAGCCCACCAAAGAAAATCGTCCATTTGGCTAATCCTCTATCTGTTAGAAATCCACCAAGAATCATAGTGATTGGGCCAACAGCGGCATTAATAGTAAACGCCAACATAATTTCTGACATGCTCCAACCCTTTAATTGACTTAATGGACCTGCAAAAACGCTAAACGCATACACTGCGCCAGTACACAATAATACTGCCGTTGAAGCAATTAAAACTGGCCAGCGATTCAATGATTTATTTTCCATTTTCTTCCTCCATTACTATTATTGTTACAAAATTCACATGAATTTTTAAAACCGACAAATGAACAATTTATTAATTTACCAAATCAATGAGCAGTTTTCCTACTCACTGATTTAGCAAATTTTTCTTGTACTATGAATGAATCACTTATTCAAAGAAATCTTCAATCGCTGTTTTCCCAGCAATCCGTCCAAAGGTAAAGATATCTGTTAAAGAATTTCCTCCTAAACGATTTCCTGCGTGAATTCCACCGGCAACTTCCCCAGCAGCGTATAATCCAGAAATTTGTTTTCCATTTTTGTCTAAAACATGTGTCTGGGTATCAATCTTCAATCCACCCATAGTGTGGTGAACGGCTGGTTTTCTTGGCGTCGCATAGAATGGTGCTTTCGTAACTTTTAGATCGAAAACATCTTTGCCAAACTCAGGATCATTCCCTGCATCTACATAAGAATTATATTTTTCAATCGTGTCTTTTAGAATTGCCGGGTCCATTCCAAGTTGTTCTGCTAACCCTTCAATCGTTTCTGATCGGAATAAGGTTCCTGCAGCGACTTGTTTGTCTAATTTTTCTTGATTTGTATTGTAAGCTGTTTTTTTGATTTCATCATCGGCAATTAAGTAAAACAGGCTGCCGTTATCAATCGCCGCTTGGGTCAAAACATCCCGACTTTCATACTCATTAACGAACCGTTTACCTTTTTGATTGACCATAACAAAGTTTGCTGGCGGTACTTGTAGCCCACTGAATAGTGCTCCGGTGTTTGGATCAGAAACAGGCATCATTTGTGAAAAGCCCATACCTACTAAACCTGCTCCCGCGCTCTCACCTAGTTCGATTCCGTCGCCGGTAATCGCAGGTGAATTTGATGTTTTAATATCGTCATCAATTTGTGTCCAATAAGTATTGTATTGTTTCAACATTTTCGTGTTAGCACCAAACCCACCTGAAGCCAGAACCACTGCTTTTGCATGAATTGTGACTTTTTGATTATTAATGCCCCGACCAACAAGGCCTACTACATTGCCATCTTCAATCAGTAATTCTTTGACTGGTGTATCAGTCAGAATCGTACCATCATTTTTCTCAACAAATTCCTTTAATGCAGAGATAAAAGCAAAGCCTTCACTTTTAAGAGGTTTGTGTCCCCGACGCCATTTTGCACCAACTGGCATATCCACGTGATTTTTATCAAACGCTACGCCAACTTCTTCCAACCATTCAACTGATTCCAATGCATGATCCGTTAAAATTTTTACAAGATCGTATTGGCCATAAATGACATTTCCTTTTAAGTCTGTCCGTTTCCCACCAAGATAGGTTTGGATTCGATGCCAAATTGAGGAATCAAAAAGATATTCTTTCGTGTCTGTAGTTTCTTTCAAATAAGCACTTATTTGTTGTTTCAATGTTTTAAAATCGGCTAAATATTCTGGATCGATCGTACTTTCATCTAAATGTAGCATTTCTTCCAATGTTGTACTTTCACCTGGTAAAGCATCGAAGCCATTTTGCCAAGCGGGATCTGCTGCATTCATTGGTCCTCCAGCTCGAACTGTATTGCCGCCAAGCGCAGGGAATTTTTCAACGAGAATCACTTTTTTCCCGGCCTGCAAAACACTGGCTGCAGCACTTAGACCTGCGCCACCACCGCCGACAACGACAACATCTGTTGTGTATTCTACCGCTTTTGTTTGAGGGCTGAAGCCAGTTTTGGGACGTTTTCTTAAAGCATCAGGATTTGCTCCGGCAAGTTGTACTGCCTTTGCCACTCCATCAACTACCCCATGACTGGTAACTGAAGCCCCAGAAACAGCATCGACATTCAAGGTTTGCCCATCAATGATTTCTTGGGGAATTCTAGTGAAGACAATATCTGCAATTCCTTCTGATTCACCTGATGTATCAATATCGATTGTTTCGATTCGATCATCGCTTAAAGTGACAGTCATTGGTAGATTTCCGTTATGTCCCACCGCAGTCACTTCATATTTTCCTGGTTCAAAGGTGATGTTTTCTGGGACGTTCAACAAATTGGCAATTTCTGTAAAACGGACAAATTTCCGGAAACAGCTTTCTAAAAATTCAATCGTTCTAGCATCCTTCAAGTTTCCTTCTTCATCAAAGGCTTGTTGCGCACGACCTAATAAAAATTCACTTCCTGGCATAACCGAAGCATTTACTCCCGGTGCGTCCAAAATTTGGCGCAAATGCAATTGTGCGCGGGATGATCCTTGAACATCATAAGAAGCTCCAACAATCATGACTGGTTTGCCATCTAAAGGATGGATATTGAAAGACAACCATTCCAAAACGCTCTTTAATGCAGACGGGATGGAGTGATTGTGTTCAGGTGTCGCAATGATGACCCCATCGGCTTCGCTGATTTTTTGGTTGAGGGTTTGAATAACTGTGCTTTCTGTTTGATCATTTGTTTCATTAAACATTGGTACATCTTTAATTTCTAAAATTTCAATTTCAGCAGAATCTACGAAATGTTTTTTCATGAATTGTACAAGTGTTCGATTATACGAATGATTGGCATTCGTTCCAATAAGTGCTACATATTTCATTTTTCTTCCTCCTCACTATACTTCCCATGAAAATGGTTTGGTTTGTTTTTTGCTGCGATCCTTTAATAATTGATTGGTCAACGTCACAAAATGCAGAAACTCATCAAAATCTTCTTCCAGTTCCGCAACCTTCTCTTGATCCTTCAGGTTTCCTTCTTCATCAAAGGCTTGTTCTGAATGGCCTAATAAAAATTCAGCACTTGGCATAAGACGGGCTTTTAATTCTGGCGCATCTAAAATTTGGCGTAAGTGTGCCTGTGCCCGAGAAGATCCTAACGAACCTAATGAAGCCCCTGTTACCATTACTGGTTTATCGATCAATGGTTGCGTCGTATAAGATAGCCATTCCAAAACACTTTTCAAAGCAGCAGGAATTGTGTGATCATATTCTGGTGTACTGATAACCACACCATCTGCTTCGGTAATCTTATCTGATAGTGTTTGGACTGCTACCGGTGGTGTTTTATCTTCCGGTTCATCAAAAGCTGGGATATCTTTGATTTCACAAAGTTCGATGGTTGCTTGATCAGAAAAATGACTTTGGATAAACTGTAATAATTTTCGATTGGTGGAACGATCTGAGTTTGTTCCAACGATTCCAATAAGTTTCATTTAAAAACTTCCTTTCAAAATTAAATGTGATGTATTTAACAATGTTGGAGAAAAAAATTTATGCTACTCAAAAAATGCGTAAATAGCTTTTTTATTCTTCCTTTTTTTGTAGTAAATATCGTTTCCATTTACATAAGGTCAGTCTAATCCTTACGCAACTATTTGTGAAATATTTATTTAATTATCATACTATAAGTATTTTGTTATAATTGAAAAAAATTGGAGGGATACTCATGGCTCTAAAAGACTCACCCACGATGCTGCATTATTTAGATATTCTTCTAAAGCATGGGAATTACACCAAAGCAGCCAAAGATTTATTTATTTCGCAGCCTTATTTAACCCAAGCGATTCAAAAAGTAGAACAAGAATTAGGAGCTGAGATTATTAATCGTCATACCGGTCACCTGCAATTGACAGAAGCTGGCAAGGTTTACTATCAATATTTAGAAACCCTCGAAATAGAGGCCTCTCAACTTCAAAAGAAATTGGAGCTATACACAGATCCCGACCAAACAAAAATTCGAGTGGGCATCTTGTCTAGCTTGGGAATTTTTCTCCTACCGCTTTTTCTACCGGAATACCTGCAAAATAATCCAACAGTGAAATTGTTGTTGGATGAGAAGTTACCCAAAACCAATGAAAGTAAGGTGCTCAACGGTGAAACGGATTTTTACATCGGTCAAAATCCCGAGACCGTTTCCCCAAATCTAAAGGTTTACGAGTGTTCAAAAGAAAATTACTATGGTGTCTTTCCCGACTCTTCTCGTTTTTATCAACCGGGTATTCGATTGTTAGACTTAAAATCGATTGCAATAAAGGACTTGCTGCAAGAAAAATTTGTGCTGACATCCAGTGGATCAGCTATTCGTCGTCAAATGGATCAGCTCTTTCAAAAATATAAAATCGAACCCGCAATTTCTCTAGAAAGCGAGAATATCTATACTGTGGTGGAACTTGCTAAAAACGGTCTTGGGTTGGCCATTGCTCCGGAAAGTGTGATTTATTCTCTTAAATCCGGAAATTATAATTTGTTTCCGGTTACCGAATTATCTCTAAGCTATTTCATTGCTCATCGAATGGATAAGACACTCTCAAAAGCCGAAGAAAATTTTGTCACCGCTTTTTTAAAAGGTGTTCGACAACAAGATTTCTCTACTTTATTTCATGAATAACAACCAACTAAAAAACTCACGAAGGTTGAAGTGAACCTAAAAAGTTATACTTTTATGGAGTGGAGAATTTTGAAATTAGTATAATAAACTAGACAAGAGAATGTGAGAATCTAGATTATATCAAGAAGCTTTATTGTTAAAGCTTTTCAAGAAAATATATTTAGACTTGAGAGGAAAAATCGTCAAAAAACTGCAGAAGACAGGGGCGAATTGGCTCATTGAGAAGCTGATACTGTGGCTGATAAATCTGGAGATGCTTGTCTAGTGACTTAATCACGATTTCTTCAGCAGGAAAAACATCAGAAAATAAGCGGTTTGTGTGAGCGAGAAAATGATAGAACTTTTAGGTCGTATCACTAACGGTGTAGTAAAAACGATCACTACTGATATAGCCGAATCGTTGATTGATGAAATATCAAAATATTCAGAAACTCTTATTGATTTGTTTATAGGAATGGCTGGCTCTATCACATACTCGAAAAATATGAACTGCCGAAGATCACATTACATGGTTTTCGTCATATTCATGCTAGTTTGTTGTTTGAATCCGGTGAAAGTATAAAAGCGGTTCAGGAACGTTTAGGGCACAAAGATGTCAAAACTACTATGAATATTTACCTTCATGTTACTCCTGAAAAGATTAAGAGGAGACTGGCGAGCGATCTGCAAAATATGTTAATTTTTGACGAATGGCATTCACTAATCTATGAATACAAAACAAAAAGCCCCAAAACGTTATCCTATCAACGTTTCGGGAACTCACAAAATTTCTAACCCACACTGCCTTCCATCTCATATTGGATCAGACGGTTTAGTTCTACAGCGTATTCCATTGGTAGTTCTTTGGTGAATGGTTCTACAAAGCCCATTACGATCATTTCGGTCGCTTCTTGTTCAGAAATACCGCGACTCATTAAATAATAGAGTTGTTCTTCGGAAATTTTTGAAACTTTGGCTTCATGTTCTAAGGAGACATTGCCGTTTAAGATCTCATTGTATGGGATCGTATCGGAAGTAGATCGATCATCCATGATGATCGTGTCACACTCGATGTGGCTGAACGATCCAGCACTGTCGCGACCAAAGCGAACGGTTCCGCGGTAATCAACTGCACCGCCGTCTTTAGCGATTGATTTTGAAACGATCGTGCTAGAGGTATTTGGCGCATTGTGGATCATCCGAGCACCATTGTCCAATACGATATTTTTGCCGGCTACAGCGATCGATAACATTGTGCCGCGCGCGCCTTTGCCTTCCATATAGACACTTGGATATTTCATCGTTACTTTTGATCCTAAGTTGCCGTCGATCCATTCCATTGTCGCATTTTCTTGTGCTTGGCCCCGCTTAGTTTCTAAACTATAGACATTGTTAGACCAGTTTTGGATCGTCGTATAACGGCAATAGCCGTCTTTTTTTACAAAGACTTCAACGACTGCGGCATGCAGACTGCTTGAAGAGTAAGTTGGTGCGGTACAACCTTCTACGTAGTTGATACTTGCTCCTTCGTCCACAATGATCATCGTCCGTTCAAATTGTCCGGTGTTTGCCGAATTGATTCGGAAATATGATTGGATTGGAATATCCGTTTTTACACCTTTTGGTACATAGATAAAACTTCCGCCAGACCAAGCGGCTGAGTTTAAGGCAGCTAATTTATTGTCTGAAGGAGGAACTAAAGTCCCAAAGTATTCCTTGAATAGTTCAGGATATTCTTTCAGCGCTGTATCCGTATCAGTGAAGACGATTCCTAATTTCGTGAATTCTTCTTTCATATTGTGATAGACCACTTCTGATTCATACTGAGCGGAAGCACCAGCTAAATAAGCTCGTTCTGCTTCAGGGATCCCGATACGTTCAAAGGTTGTTTTAATTTCTTCTGGTACATCTTCCCAGTCGCGGGCTGGTTTGTCGCTTGAACGAATGAAATAATTAATTTTATCAAAATCCAATTCGGACAAGTCCGGTCCATATTCGGGCATGTCTAATTTTCTGAATGTTTCTAAGGATTTCAAACGGAAATCCAACATCCATTCTGGTTCTTCCTTTGCGCGGGAGATTTCGCGAATGACTTCTTCCGATAGGCCATCGCCAGTCGTAAAGACAGGTTCGACATCATCATGAAAGCCAAATTGATATTCTTCGATTTCAGGTACACTCATGTATTCCCGCTCCTTTTTTTCTCTTGATTTTTTTAATTTTTCTTTTTAAAAATAGAAATTTGATGTTCAGGTCATACGCCTGGTCTGTACTTCGGTATTTTTTTCTTTAAAGATCTCAAGCGTCAAATTTGATACCCTATTCTTTATGGTATTGTCCTTCACGGGCTTTGCCTTGTTCATCCGTCAAGGCTTTACCTAATGCTTTCCAAGCTAGTGTTGAGCATTTGATTCGTGCTGGGAATTTTGCGACACCACTGAGCATCGCCGCATCTCCTAAGGCTTCTTCATCTTTTTCAGGTATCTCGTTGCCTTGGACCATTTGTGCAAAGATTACGGCTAAATGTTCTGCTTCCGAGACTGGTTTGCCGATCACAGCTTCTGTCATCATCGATGCACTCGCTGTTGAAATCGAACAGCCGCTGCCAGAAAACGCGATGTCCTCGATCACACCGCCTTTGATGATCAGTTCTAGTTCGATCACATCGCCGCATGTCGGATTGTTCAGCTCGATTGTTTGTGTGGAATCATTTAGTTTTCCATGATGATGCGGATGAGCAGAATGATCCAAGATCACTTGCCGATACAAATTATCTAATTTAGATAGCGCCATCTTTGAAAAACTCCTTCGTTGCCTGAATTGCTTCAACCAAACGGTCTGCGTCTTCTTTCGTATTATAGAAATAGAAGCTGGCCCGCGCTGTCGCTGGCAGATTCAAATAGTTCATTAACGGCTGTGCACAATGATGACCTGCACGTACCGCAATACCTTCCATGTCCAAAGCAGTCGCTACATCATGGGGATGAAGTCCTGCTAAATTAAAGGCGATCACACCGGTATGATGTTCCGGATCTTGCGGTCCATAAATAGTGAGGCCTTCGATTTCTTGTAATTTAGGTAAAACATAAGCCACTAATTCTTGTTCGTAGCGATGGATGTTTTCCATTCCAAGTTCGTTCAAGTAATCGATCGCTCCACCTAGTGCGATTGCTCCTGCAATGTTTGGTGTGCCGGCTTCAAATTTCCATGGCAATTCTTTCCATGTACTATCGTAAAGATTTACAAAATCGATCATTTCTCCGCCAAATTCCACAGGTTCCATTTGTTCTAACCATTGGCGTTTGCCGTATAATACACCGATCCCGGTTGGTCCGCACATCTTATGTCCGCTAAAGGCAAAGAAGTCGGCATCTAACGCTTGGACATCAACAGTCATATGCGGTGCCGCTTGTGCGCCGTCAACGATCATGACCGCTTGCTGAGCATGGGCAAGTTTTGCTAATTCTTCGATTGGATTAATCACACCTAAGACATTGGAAACGTAAGCTAATGAAACGATCGCAGTTTTTTCGTTGATAATTTCTTGTGCTGCGGTCATATCGATAAAACCTTCATCCGTTAATGGCAAGTAACGCAGTGTTGCGCCTTTGCGTTGTGCTAGTTGCTGCCATGGAATAATATTGGAATGATGTTCCATATAAGAAATGACGATCTCATCGCCTTCTTTGATAAACGCATCGCCATAGCTGCGTGCTAACCAGTTTAGTCCTGTAGTTGTTCCCCGCGTGAACAAAACTTCAGCAGTTTCTTTTGCATTGATAAAAGCGCGAACTTTTTCGCGGCTGTTTTCGTAATCTTTGGTCGCCCGTTCAGCTAGCGTATGTACGCCGCGGTGAACATTGGCATTATCTGTTTCATAGTAATGACGCAACACATCTAAGACTTGCGTCGGTTTTTGTGTAGTCGCCGCATTGTCTAAGTAAACTAGCGGTTCATCATTTACTTCTTGAAAAAGAATTGGAAAATCTTTTCTAATAGTAGAAAAATCCCTCATTATTTACTCAACTTCCCTTCAATCGTATCGATCAATTGCTCTTGAGTAGCTTTAGTTGGAATAGCTGTAATAACAGGTCCTAAGAATCCGCGAATAACTAAGCGTTCAGCTGCTGATTTTTCCAAGCCGCGACTCATCAAGTAGAATAATTCATCCGGATCCACTCGACCAACACTAGCCGCATGTCCAGCAGTCACTTCGTTTTCATCGATCAAAAGAATTGGATTAGCGTCTCCGCGAGATTTTTCAGACAACATCAATATCCGACTTTCTTGTTGTGCGTCGGCACCTTTTGCGCCTTTTAAAATATGACCGATTCCATTAAACGTCAACGTTGATTTCTCTAAAATGACCCCATGTTGTAAAATATGGCCGATCGTATGAGGCGCTTTGTTCGTTACGCGAGTATCGATTCCTTGGATTTGTTTGCCGGTGCTGATCGCGACGATTTTCACTTCTGAATGGGCTCCTTCGCCAACTAGATCAGAATCAAAGTCTGCGATCACATTGCCATCATTCATAATCCCGATCGCCCAATCAATCATCGAATCGCGCATCAAGTAACCGCGGCGATTCATATATGTCGCGATATTTACGCCTAATGAATCAACAGCAGAGAATTTCACATGCGCTCCTGGTTTCGCGATCACTTCGACCACGACATTGCCTGATAATTTCTTCGCCGCATCGCCATGTGATTCGAACCGTTCCAAGTAAGAAAATTCACTGTTGGTTTCGGCTACGATCAGCACGTGTTTGAAGAAATGAGCCTCGTCATCTCCGTTATGCAAAAATAAACTTTCGATTGGTTCTTCGATCACGACGTTTTTTGGTACGTATAAAAAGACCCCATTGTTCATAAACGCCGCGTGCAAAGCCGTCATTGAATTTTCTTCAACTGGAACTGCTTTTTGCATGTAATATTCTTTGACCAATTCAGGATGTTCTTGCAGTGCCGTGACTAAATCTGTAAAAATTACACCTTGATCTGCAAGTTTAGCCGGGATTTGTTCAAAAACAGTTGTTTCGCCTGTTTGTACGATCAGCGGATTGTCTTTCATTTCATCAAAGCTTGGAATCGTTCCAACTGCTTGTTGGTGTTCCGGTTTTACGTTATAAAGATTCCAACGCGCAAATTTCACTTTCTCGATTACGGGCAGTGGCAGTTCATCGATTTTATTTAGTGCGTCGACCCGTAAATCCGTCATCCATTGAGGTTCGGCCCATTCAGCTGAGTAAGCTTTGACGGCCTCAAGATATTCTGTCCATTTTTTCATCTATCTTGTCCTCCTAAACTTCTTCTTTGTAATCGATACCTAATTCAGCAGAGATCCCTGCGTAACCTTCAGCTTCTAAACGTTTCGCTAATTCTGCGTCACCAGTCATGACTACTTTGCCGTCCATCATGATATGCACCACATCAGGCACGATATAGTTCAATAATCGTTGGTAATGGGTAATGATCAACGCACCAAATTCTTTGCCGCGCATTTCGTTGATCCCTTTAGAAACAACTTTTAATGCATCGATATCTAAACCTGAGTCGATTTCATCTAAGATCGCAAATGTTGGTTCGATCATCAATAATTGTAAAATTTCATTTCGTTTCTTTTCTCCGCCTGAAAAACCTTCATTTAAATAGCGTTCTGCCATTTCTTCCGGCATATTCAACAAGTCCATTTTTTTGTCTAATTTTTTCAAGAATTGCATCACAGAGATTTTTTCATTTTCTCCACGGCGCGCATTAATCGCTGCCCGCATGAATTCAGCATTGCTGATTCCTGGGATCTCACTTGGATATTGCATCGCTAGGAATAAACCTAAACGTGCTCGTTCATCGACTTCCAAGTCTAAAATGTTTTTGCCATCGAAAAGGATCTCGCCTTTAGTGACTTTATAATTCGGGTTGCCCATGACCGCTGCTGATAAAGTGGATTTACCAGTCCCATTTGGTCCCATGATGGCGTGGATCTCTCCCGTTTTCATCACAAGGTTTACACCTTTTAAAATTTCTTTATCATCAATGGCAACGTGCAAGTCTTTGATTTCTAAAACTGACATGAAAGTACCTCCAAAATTTTTTTCTCGTTCTCACATATTTTAGACTAAATGAGAATGGAATACAAACTGATTCACTCATTTTATTCTAATAAATCGTTTTTTTATTTAGAATTATTATAAAATTGCTTTTCTTGATTTTATTCTGAACCAGTATTTTTTGATTAAATAGACTGATTGCCTCTCTTTTTTTAAATTTTTAGACGCTGTTCGTTAGTAAACTAAAAAATAGCGCTGAAAGAGTCATCTCTTTCAGCGCTAAGTCGACTTTATTCAGTGACAGGTTTTACAGAACCGTCCCATTTTTCTAAAATCCAGTCTTGAACGTCTTTTTCATGTAAGACTTCTACTAATTTTTTAACGCTGGCATCATCTTTGTCTTCAGTCCGAACTGCTAAGATATTTGCGTATGGTGATTTGTCTTTTTCAAGTAATAATGCATCTTTGACTGGGTTTAAACCAGCTCCATAAGCAAAGTTGGCATTGATCGCTACTAGATCGCCTTCGTCATTTTCGTAAGTTGTTGCAAGTAATGCAGGATCGATTGAATGTTCAAATTTCAATTTTTTTGGATTTTCAGCAATATCATCAAATGTTGCTGTTTCTAAATCGACTCCGTCTTTGACTGTTACTAAGTCAGCATCTTGTAAAATCGTGATGATCCGACCCCAGTCAGATTCAGAGTTTGAAGTAATGATCGTTGCGCCATCTTTCAAATCTTTGATGTCGCTGATCTTTTTAGAATAAAAACCCATTGGCTCGATGTGAACAGAGCCAACATCAGAGAATTTATAGTCATTTTCTTTTACGGCTTTGTTGAAGAATGGTTTGTGTTGGAAATAGTTGACGTCAATGTCTCCATCTGCTAACGCTTTGTTAGGTAATACATAGTCATCAAATTTTTTGATTTCCAGCTTCACGCCTTCTTTTTCAAGCAATGGTTTTACATGTTCCAAGATTTCTGCGTGAGGTGTTGGTGATGCCCCGACAACTAATGTTTTTTCTTCTTTACTGCTGCTGTCAGCTGAATCTGATCCGCTGTTTCCACAAGCCGCCAATCCTACTGTTAATAATGCTACTGCTGCAAATCCCAAAATTTTCTTTTTCATTACTAATTCCCCCTAAATAATTTTAATAGATTTAAATGTTCTAACTATCAGCGTTTATCTGTTTTCTTCGTCAAGAAATCGCCGATACCTTGAACGATGAAGACGATAATCAAAATGATCACTGTCGCTACTAAAGTAACGGTATAGTTGCCTCGTTGATACCCTTCTTGCCAAGCTAACGCCCCAAGACCTCCTGCACCGATTGCACCAGCCATTGCGGTGAAACCGATCATTGAAACGGCGGTAACGGTCAACCCAGAGATCAAAGCCGGCAAACTTTCTGGGATCAAAACTTTATAGATTGTTTGGAAATAGCTGGCACCCATCGAGTCCGCTGCTTCTAAAACACCAGAGTCGACTTCCCGAAAAGCGATTTCGACTAACCGTGCGTAAAATGGTGCTGCCGATAAAACTAAGGCGGGTATTGCGGCTTTAGCTCCTAACATCGTTCCTACTAATGTTTTAGTAAACGGAATGATCAAGACCATTAAGATCATAAATGGTGTCGAACGGAAAATATTGCTAAAAATCGAAACCAATCCGTATAATACGCTGCGTGTCTTAGAGTGTTTGCGGCCTAACGAATACAGTAGCAAGCCTAGCAACAAGCCTAAAATAAACACAATCAGCATTGAAATGATCGTCATGAACAACGTATCATTGATCGCTTCTTTTAATGTATCCCAAGAAACTTGTTGGAAATTTAAATACGTCTCTGTAAAACTCTTATCCACGATGCAGCACCTCCACTCCGACTTGTTGGCTCTCGATAAAATCAATCGCCAAATCAATTTCTTTCGGCTCTCCGGTCAGCTGAACCGTCAGTATCCCAAAAGAACTGCTGGATGCCCGTTCGATATTCCCATAAACGATACTGATATTGATTGGGAATTTTCGGATCGCTTGCGAGACGACCGGCTCATTGGCATTATTTTCTAAAAAGTGCAATGTCGCTAAAGTCCCAGTCGGATTCTCTTTGATAAATTCTGCCAACAAATCTGAAGGATCTGCTTTTGGTTCGAGATCTTGCTGTACGAAAATCTTGGTCACTTCCTGTTGTGGATGGCGGAAGACTTCGCGGACAGAACCTTCTTCGACGATTTTTCCTAATTCCATCACAGCGACCTTATTACAGATTTTGCGGATCACATTCATCTCATGCGTGATCAGCACGATCGTTAAACCTAATTTCTGATTAATGTCTGCTAATAATTCTAAAACTTCTTCTGTCGTCTGCGGGTCCAGCGCGCTGGTCGCTTCGTCGCAAAGCAGAATGTCTGGATCGTTGGCTAATGCCCGAGCGATCCCGACCCGTTGCTTTTGCCCACCAGATAATTGAGAAGGATACGCATCTCCTCGACCTTGGAGCCCAACTAAATTCAATAACTCTTCTGCTTTTTTCTGTCGCTGACCTTTTTCCACACCTGCTAATTCTAGTGGAAGCTGGATATTTTCGATCACTGTACGCGACCACAATAGATTAAAATGTTGAAAGATCATTCCAACTTTTTTACGGAAAGTTCTTAACGCCGCACCTTGCAGCTTAGCAACATCTTCACCATTGACTAAAACTTGTCCGCTTGTCGGCGTTTCTAATCCGTTTAACAAACGAACCAATGTACTCTTACCCGCTCCTGAATAACCAACGATGCCATAGACATCTTTTTCCTCGATCGCTAGGTTGATTCCATCGACTGCGTGGATCGGTCCTGTTTTACCGGCGAAACTTTTTCCCACTTGATTTAACTCAATCAACGCCATCTTTTTCTTACACCCTTTCTCAATCACTTACAGCTGACTTGCTGTAAAGAAATTATTTTCAAAAACGAAAAATAATCCTGTTGTCATTTCGTCTATCTTTTTTTACCTGTTGAAGCAGGAAAAATAAAAAAAGCTTTCATCCTAAAATGTACAACTGTACACTTAGGACGAAAGCTATGACTTCCGTGTTACCACCTAAAATTCGTTCTGACCTTACGATCACAACCTCTTCCAGTACTTGCAAAATCCGCATACTGAGGTGCTGTAACGGGCACTCCCGTGATAGACTCGGCAATTATTTCCTCATCCATCCTGCTCAAAGACCATTTTCCATCTAACTGCCATAACTCCTTTTCAGCGTACCGGAGCTCTCTTTGTACTTTAATCAGATGTACTTTTCTTTTCATCGCTTTCTCATGTATATGAGAGGATTATATCAGGCGGTTTTCATCCTGTCAAACACCAATTGAAATTTTTTACAAGTTTTCAAATTCGTTTACGTCAACTTCACGTAAAGACAAGATCCACGCATCTAATTCATCTTTTGTATTCAACGCTTTAGGATCAGCAGAAACTTTTTCATTGATCGAAGAAACGACACCCGTCAATGGACTTTTAAATTCTTGAACCGCTTTTTCTGCTTCAAGTTCTAACAACGGTTCGCCAGCTTTCACTGTTTGACCGATTTTTGGTAATGAGGCAAAAGTCACTTCGCCCAGTGTATCTGCCTGCTCTGAAGTCAACCCCATGCAGTAATCTTTATCGTTATGTAAAACCCATAGACCTTCATTTTTTTTCAAGTAACTCATTTGTTTAAACACTCCTTTTTTCATACTAAAAAGATCATTTTTCATAGGAAAATCTATTCCTATTTTTAACCCTTGTCAATCAAAGTGTTTGCTATTTCCATAAAACTTTAAAACTTTGGTTGATATGTTTTAACTTCTCTTATTGCTACGCAAAGTTTGCACGATTTTCTTCGTAAACTGCTTCTTTGAACCCATTTAATAAAAATTGCTCATTTTTGATCACAAGCGGACGCTTTACTAACATCCCGTCGCTGGCTAACAATTCGCTGGCTTCACATACTGATAGGTCTGCTAGTTTATCTTTTAAACCTAGTTCGCGATACTTCATCCCGCTCGTATTAAAAAATTTTCGCACCGGCAACTCGCTAGCTGTCAGCCATTTTTCAAATGTATCAGCCGAAGGTGTCGCCTGGATCAAATCAACTGTCTCATAGTCGATCCCCGCTTGATCTAACCAAGCTTTTGCTTTGCGGCAAGTAGAACATTTAGGATACCAATAAAATTTAACCACGGCGTGTCCTCCTTATAGGCTGTTTATTTGCACTTTGATAACGCATCGATAAAATCAAACCGATTCCGATCATATTTCCTAAGATCGATGAGCCCCCTTGACTGATAAATGGCAATGGAATCCCCGTCAATGGCAGCAAGCCAATGTTTGCTCCAATATTTTCAAAAACATGGAACAGCATCATCATAACGATCCCCGAAGCAATATACGCATAAAATTCATTGTTCATGTCAAAGCATAATCGAATCATTCGATAAATCAACATGAAATAAAGCAAAATCACAAATGCTCCGCCAACAAAACCAAAGTTCTCACCGATCACAGTAAAGATCATATCAGACTCTCGTACCGGAACATAAACATTGCTGACGTTATAACCTGTCCTGAACATCCCGCCAGAACCAATCGCCATCAATGCGTGGGCCAGCTGAAAACTTTTTCCTTGCGGATCGTGGAACGGTTCCAACCATGAATCAATCCGGGCAAATTGATAATTTTTAAAACCGATATGAGTCAGCAATTCCCGACCCGTATCTGTCATAACTAAAAATATCAATGTCCCCCCTAAAACAACGGCTAGAGCCATCGCAGGAACTAGGATCAGCCAAGAGATTCCTGACATCAAAAACATTCCCGCAAAAATAGCGAGAAAGACTAACATCGTCCCAAAATCTTTTTGCGCTAATACTAGACCTAAAACCGGCAGCGTGACTAACAGCATCTTGCCGATCAGCTGTGCATCTGTTTTCAAACTGTGGAGTTTATTCGTCACATTGTGTTTGGTGATGATCAATGCCATCATCAAAATATAGGCGATTTTCATCAACTCAGAAGGCTGGAAAGTCAATGTTCCAAACTTAAACCAGTTTTTTGAACCTGTCGAGGCAGCCAAAGCTGGATCGTAAAATTTTAATAGCGCCAACATGACCGCTAAACCGACCACATACAAAAACGGCGTCAAGCGCCATAAGAGCTTCGCATCTAAATGAATGATAATTACAACTGCTAACGCCCCGACCACATACCAAATAGACTGCATAGCAAGCCCGCGAAAAACATTGGGATTTCTTGGATCTTGGGTCAATGCCACGTATAAGGAAAGCAACCCGATCAAACATAATATAAAAACAGGTAAAATAACGCCGTAATCAATCCGGCTATCGTTATTATTCTTTAGTCTATCCATTATTCATCTCTTTTCCACCAGTATACTCGTATCATTATAGACGCTTCTTTGTCCAAAGAAAAGTCACCGCCGCTGACTTTGCAAAATCTTTATTCTTCTTGGCTGTCTCGCCGTAAAAAATAAATCAATCCCCAGATCCCCAGCTGTAAAATACTGAATAGCAAAACAAATTGAACTTTAGCTACGTTCCAATCAATCACCAATAATTTCAAAACAGTCAATGGATGGATCAACAATTCGATCGAATGGATCCGCTCAAATCGTCCGATATAAATTGCAACACTGGCTAGAAACGCAAGGATCACAAAACTTGCGATTTTGTGTCTGACTGACAACTTACTTGCCGATAACAATTTGAATACTTGCGCCATACCAATAAAAACCATCACTACTATTGGCAGTACTAACGTCAGATATGCCCACCAATCACTAGTGGCATTCAAAAAGTGCCCACCGGATTGATAGATCCCTAGACTTGCCAAATGAAACAAATCGGTCAGTAAATAAGGAATATTAGGAAAAAATAGTAGCCATAATGGTATGAACAAAAAACGCCATTTGTTTTCCACTCTCAAAAAAAGCCGCCCAAAAATAAGCGGCAGCCATGCCAAAAAGACATTCAATCCCATAAAAGAAAACGTTTCTTGCGTAAAATACATAAATAAAATATAAATCAGCACACTTATATGAAATACAGCTACTTTCTTCATTCTTCTCCTTCAAAAAACCACATACTTGTGATGATATAAGAAAAAGCCGTCATCATCAAAGAATAGTCCTTGATTCGACGGCTTTGTCGTAGTGCCAGCTGCAGGATTTGAACCTGTGACCTACGCGTTACGAGTGCGTTGCTCTACCAACTGAGCTAAGCTGGCAATTGGTACAAGAGAAATTATAGAAAACTTTTTAGAAAAAGTAAAGTAAGATTCTTCTTAAAAAGCGATTACATGAAAAAAAATTGAAAATATGTTAAAATAAAGCATGTGATAAAAGGAGGCGTTCGAAATAGATGGCTACATTTGGCAAAATAGAGGCACACGTTGATCCTTCCGAAGCTGGGAAAGAATTCCCCGTAAAGACACACGTTATGTTCACTATTCGGGGCGAGTCCCAAACCGGGTTCGTTACTAAACAATTGAGAAACGCAGCAGTTATTGAAATTGATGAGAAACAAGACAACGGAGACTTGATCAATCAATCCAATGGTGTTGTCGTCATCAACTATAAACAAATGAAAAAAATCTAGTTTTAAAAAAAGGCGAACCGTTCAAACGGCTCGCTTTTTTTATTTTGTTCCGAATAAACGGTCCCCTGCATCGCCCAAACCAGGAACGATGTAGCCATGTTCATTTAATCTATCATCTAATGCGGCTGTGTAAATATCTACATCCGGATGTGCTTCTTGCAGCAATTTTACGCCTTCAGGTGCGGCAACTAAACAAACAAATTTCATGTTTGATGCTCCGCGTTTTTTCAATGAGTCGATCGCCATAATTGCGGAACCGCCAGTAGCTAACATAGGGTCAACGATGAACAATTGACGGCTGTCGATGTCTTCCGGCATTTTGAAGAAATATTCATGCGGTTCAAACGTTTCTTCATCACGGAACATTCCGATGTGTCCAACTTTAGCAGCTGGGATCAATTCTAAAATACCGTCTACCATGCCGATACCAGCACGCAAGATCGGTACGATCGCAACTTTTTTCCCTGATAATGTCTTTTGCTTAGATACTGTGATCGGTGTTTCGATCTCAACTTCTTCTAACGGCATATCACGAGAAACTTCGTACGCCATCAACATTGCGATTTCATTGACTACTTCACGAAAAACTTTCGTTCCGCAGTTTTTATCACGAATAATCGTTAATTTATGTTGGATCAATGGATGATCGATTACTTGAAACTTGCCCATATTAAATTGCTCCTTTATTCTGCATTTCTCCTAATTATAAGACAACTGCCGCCAGAAAACTAGTCTAATGTGAATGAATTGGATGAGATTTTGTTAATCCTAAGACTGCTTTGCGAAGCTCTGCTAATTTTTCTGCATCACCTTTTGAACGCAAGGTTTCAACAATCAATTCAGCTACTTGTTTTGCATCTTCTGCTTTGAATCCGCGACTGGTAATCGCGGCAGTACCGATCCGGACACCGCTAGTTTCTTTGAAGCTTTTTGATTCAAAAGGAATTGAATTTTTATTGACAGTAATTTGGACACTGTCTAATAATTCTTCTGCTTCGCGCCCTGTGATGTCAAAACCAGTTACTTCAAGCAAGAGCAAATGATTGTCGCTGCCGCCAGAAATCACCCGCGTCTCTGGTGTTTGATTGAAAACTTTTACCATTGCTTGGATATTTTCTAAAACTTGTTCACTGTATGTTTTAAATTCCGGTGCTAAAGCTTCTTTAAAAGCAACCGCTTTGGCTGCGATCACGTGTTCTAACGGACCGCCTTGCAAACCGGGGAAAACGGCGCTGTTGATTTTTTTCGCTAAGTCTGCGTCATTCGTCAAGATCAAACCACCGCGAGGTCCGCGTAATGTTTTATGTGTCGTTGAAGTAACAACATCTGCATAAGGCACTGGGTTAGGATGCAAACCAGTTGCGACTAAGCCGGCGATATGAGCCATATCTACCATCAATTTTGCATCAACTTCATCAGCGATCTCACGGAAGCGGGCAAAATCAATCGTCCGACTATACGCACTCGCACCTGCTACGATCAATTTAGGCTGATGTTTCCGCGCCAAAATACGAACAACTTCATAGTCGATCGTTTCGGTATGTGGATCTACGCCATAGCTGACAAAGTTGTACAACTTGCCGCTGACATTCACCGGAGATCCATGCGTTAAGTGACCGCCGGCTGATAGATCCATTCCTAAAACTGTGTCTCCTGGTTGGATCAGTGAAAAATAAGCCGCTTGGTTGGCTTGCGAGCCAGAATGGGCTTGGACATTTGCAAATTTTGCATCAAATAATTCTTTTGCGCGATCGATTGCTAGATTTTCTACGACATCGATGAATTCACAGCCGCCATAATAACGACGTCCGGGATATCCTTCCGCATATTTATTTGTTAAGACACTCCCTTGCGCCATTTGTACAGCTTCTGATACGATATTTTCTGAAGCGATCAATTCAATATTCTGTTCTTGACGCTCCGCCTCATTTTCAATTGCTCCCCATAGTTCGGGATCTAGTGTTTTATAATCCATCCCAACGCCACCTTTCATTTTTGTGATTTAAGTATACGAAAGATTTTACAGATAATCGAATTTTTTGTTTACTTTTCTGCGAAATAGTTTTGTGCCGCAGCTTTCTTCAAACGATTCATATATGCTAACCCTAAGTGATCCTCAGGAAAAATTTCTGCAAAGATCACATCAACTTTATGACCTTCATCCAAAGCCCGCAATCCGCTGAACAACCCGCGAGTTGCCGCTTCGATTGTATTCTCATCAAATACAAACCGATCCGTCGATCCGTATTGTTCTGCGATTTTTGGTGTCGCTAATAAACCAACTTTTTTCTCGTTGTTTTTTGCCCAGGCTAATGCTTTATCCCAGTCAGTTGGCCGAATCATCAAGACCGGCGTGTCTGGCGAATAATGTTTGTATTTCATCCCAGGTGCTTTTGGTGTTTCGCTTTCTTTGACTAAATGTTTATCCAGAGGAATCTCGATTCCTAATACTTCTTCTAATTTTTCTTTTGTGACCGCACCTGGCCGCAAAATCGTCGGCACTTCACCGCTCAAATCTAAGACGGTCGATTCTACGCCGATTTGGGTCGCACCATCATCTAAGATACCCGCAATTTTACCTTTTAGATCATGATAAACATGCGACGCTGTAGTCGGACTAGGTTTTCCCGATGTATTCGCGCTTGGTCCAACCAGCGGAGCTCCCGTTTTTTCAATTAAAGCCAGTGTCATTTCATTATCAGGCATTCGAAATGCGGCTGTGGATAAACCACCGGTAACGAATGGACTCAAGCTGCCTGGTTTGATTGAAAAGATCAACGTTAACGGTCCAGGCCAAAAATTTTTAACGATTTTTTCAGTCAACGGGTGATAGCTTCCCACAAATTTTTTGGTCATCGAAAAGTCGACTACATGAACGATCAAAGGATTGTCGCTCGGACGTCCTTTGACTGCAAAAACTTGCTCGACTGATTTCGGTAAAAGCGCATCAGCTCCTAATCCGTAGACGGTCTCAGTCGGAAAAGCTATCAGTTCTCCTTGTCGTAATAATACTGCTGCTTGATTTATTTGATCCGATTTAAAAATTTTCGTTTCCACAGTTTCTCCACAGCTCCTTTTTTTATTCTTCCTAATTTATAACCATCGGCTAGCGAGTTATCCCCGTGTTGTGGATAATCAACTTGTCAAGTGTGTATAACCATGTTGATAACTTTTTATCTTTTGAAACATTGTTGGATCGTTGTTTTTTTATTATCTCTCCCGTTAAAAATAATTTTCTTAGCAAACAACGATCATTCGATCATTGCCGGACATATCTTGATGGATCGTCACTTTTTTTTCAGGAAAAGCCGTTTGGAAAATCGACTGAACAGCGGCTCCTTGGCGAAACCCGATCTCTAAGAAAATCATCCCTTGCGGATTCAATAATTTTTGTCCCTCGATAGCGATTTTTTGATAGATTGCCAGCCCATTATTTTCAGCAAATAATGCGGTTTTTGGTTCATATGTCCGAACACTTTCGTCCATCAAGTCCCATTCGTCTTTACTGATATAAGGCGGATTACTGATGATGATGTCTTGTTTTTCAGAAATCGCTGACAAGACATCACTTTGCCTAAAATCGATCGTTGCTTGTAAATTTTTCGCATTCTCTTCAGCTACTTGCAAAGCGCCTTCAGAAATATCAACAGCCATCACTTGCCAAGCCGAACGTTCCAGTTTCAGACTGATCGCGATAGCCCCTGTGCCGGTCCCGATATCGACAACTTTCTTAGGTGAAGCCTCATTCATCGCTAAACAAAGAGCAACCAATTCTTCTGTTTCTGGTCGCGGGATCAACGTATCTGCGGTGACTTTGAAACGACGATCAAAAAAATATTCAAAGCCTAATAAATATTGCGGCGGAATATTTTCCATTAAACTGGCTAAATCTTTTTCGATCATTGCCTCATCTGCAGTTGGAATCTCTTCTCGCATGCGCAATAGCCATTGGGTTTTATCCCAATTTTTACGAGCTAAAAAAAGATATTCGATCGCATAACCTTCTTTATTGGCTGCCTCTAAAAAAGAAGAAGCCCCCGACAGGACTTCTACATAAGTTTTAGCCATTTTGCATATCTTCCAATTTCTTGGTTTGATCATACATAATCAAGGCGTCGATAATCTCATCCAGCTTGCCTGCTAGGATCTGATCTAATTTTTGAATCGTTAAACCAATCCGGTGATCGGTCACACGATTTTGCGGGAAGTTATACGTCCGAATTCGTTCAGAACGATCGCCAGTACCAACAGCAGATTTACGGCTGGCATCGTATTCGCTTTGCGCTTCTTGTTGGATCTTGTCATAAACCCGCGCACGTAAGATCTTCATCGCTTTTTCGCGGTTTTTGATTTGAGAACGTTCATCTTGCATCGCTACTACGATCCCTGTTGGAATATGAGTCAAACGAACCGCTGAAGCCGTCTTATTGACGTGCTGTCCGCCGGCACCGGACGCGTGATAAATATCCGTCCGAATATCTTTGTCCGCCATATCAATCTCTACTTCTTCTGCTTCAGGCATCACGACGACTGTCGCAGTAGATGTATGGATCCGTCCTTGCGATTCCGTTGAAGGTACCCTCTGAACACGATGCGCACCGCTTTCGTATTTCAATTTAGAATACACATTATCCCCTGTAATCATCATGATCACTTCTTTGTAACCGCCGATTCCAGTCACATTGGCTTCCATGACTTCCGTTTTCCAGCCTTGATTTTCTGCGTATTTTTGGTACATATTGAATAGATCGCCGGCGAATAGTGCCGCTTCGTCTCCGCCCGCAGCCCCGCGGATTTCCATGATAATATTCTTATCATCATTTGGATCTTTCGGTAATAGTAAAATTTTGATTTCATCTTCTAGAACTTCTTTTTCTTTTTTCAAGTCAGAAAGTTCTTCTTTGGCCATTTCAGCCATTTCAGCATCTAGATTTTCACCTAATAATTCTTCTGCGTCACTGATACCTTCCACTACTTTTTTATAGCGGCGATACGTGTCGACCGTTTCTCTAGTCCCGGCTTCTTCTTTTGAAAGCTGCATAAAGCGCTGCGTATCATTGATAACTTCCGGATCGCTCAGCAATTCGCCAAGCTCTTCATAACGATCTTCGATTGCTTGCAGTTGATCATACATGGATAAAATTCCTCCTAATTCATTTTAATGTAATTATTTTTTTCAAAAATAAAGCTGATCTTCATCACGTATATCATTCCGCTATACACTTGGACCTTTGAATCCTGCCAAAAGCGGAACTGACATCCTAATTCATTTTAATGTAATTATTTTTTTCAAAAATAAAGCTGATTTTCATCACGTATATCATTCCGCTATACACTTGGACCTTTGAATCCTGCCAAAAGCGGAACTGACATCCTAATTCGTTTCATTTAATGTACTTATTTGCGTTTACGCAAAAAGTTCTGCTAAAAAAACTCTAATCAGCTTCGTGAATTGTTTCTGGATGTAAATAGTGTTTGCGGCAAACAGGGTAATAAGCTTCATTGCCGCCGATTTGGACTTGCGTTCCTTCATAAACGGGGTGTCCGTCAATATAATGCAAGTTCATCGTAGCCTTTTTGTGGCAGAACCAGCAAATCGTCTTTAGCTCTTCCAATTTATCCGCATACAGCAGTAAATATTTTGAACCTTCAAACATCTCATTGCGAAAATCATTTTTCAAACCGAAAGCCATCACCGGAATATCTAATTCATCCACGACCTGTGCCAACTGTATGACATGTTCCTTTGTTAAAAATTGTGATTCATCGATCAGTATACAATAAGGTTTATAATCGAGCTTTTTGATAAATTCAAAAATATTGGTCTCAGAAAAAATGGGTACTGCGGGTCGGCTCAAGCCGATCCGGCTAGAGATCGTGCCGATCCCATCACGTGTATCTATTCCGCTAGTCATCAACACTACCGGTTTATGTTGTTCCTCATAATTATGGGCAACTTTTAAAATTTCGATTGTCTTACCGCTGTTCATTGCACCATATTTAAAAAAAAGCTGGGCCATTTCATGTCACCTTTCCCTTTTGTTCCTATCGTATTATAGCGGAAAAGACCGATGATTTACAGTAATAATTTTCAGCAACTGACGGTCTTAATAGAATCATCTACTATTTTCATTGCTGTTGTCGATTATCTTTTAAAAATTTCAATGAACATTTTAGCCAATCTCACAAAAATCAATCATCCGCTTCAAGGGAATTGCACACAAATTGCCTAGGACAACGGGTTTATCCCTTTACATCTCCCTGTTTGGCGGAAGTTTTTTTCAAAAAACCATGCTATACTGAATTTATTGTTAAAAAATTTTGCTGTTCGTGTTTTGAACAGATCATGTAAGGAGTCTTCCATGAATTTTGATCGACGGATTAATTTTTTCAAAAAAAGCTGGCAAAAATTGAACAATCGCTTTTCTTCGATTCAAATCATCGTCTTCTATTATTTAGCTATGACGATTCTTTCGTTAATTTTATTTTATTTACCGGTTTTTCGCGAACCGGGTTCGCACGTCCCATTTCTCGACATGGTCTTTATGGCGATCTCAACGATTTCGGTGACAGGTCTGACGACTTTTGATATCAATTCTGTCTTTAATGATGCCGGCGTCTTAGTACTGGAAGTTTTGTTCCACATCGGCGGTCTGGGGATCATGATGATCACTACTTTCTTTTTTATTGTGTCTAAGCGGCGGATCACTTTAAAACAGCGGCAACTGATCATGACGGATATGAACCAGCCGCGGCTCAGCGGGATCGTAAACTTGATTCGGATCACTTTTACGATCTTATTGGCAATCGAGGTGCTTTTCGGAACAGTCTTTTCGATTTATTTTTATCTCGCTGGTTATTATCATAAAATTTCTGAAGCAATCTTTTTTGGTTTCTATCAATCTATTTCTGCATTGACCAATTCAGGCTTTGATGTGACGGGGGAATCGATTATTCCTTTTTCCCACGATGTCTTTTTTATCGTCACA
Organism: Enterococcus pingfangensis; assembly: GCF_005405205.1. Taxonomy (GTDB): domain Bacteria; phylum Bacillota; class Bacilli; order Lactobacillales; family Enterococcaceae; genus Enterococcus_A; species Enterococcus_A pingfangensis. The sequence goes on from NZ_BJDP01000009.1 coordinate 27,193, forward strand.
ATCATGATCTTGATTTTTATCGGCGGAATCGGTTTTCCTGTCTTGATGGATTTCCACGGCTGGATCTACCACAAACGTTCCAAATCAAAATTGCCGTTTCGATTCAGTCTCTTTTCAAAAATCGCCTTGCTGGCATTCTTCATCCTTTTTATCGGAGGTGCGGTCGCGATTTGGTTATTGGAAAAAGATCATAGTTTTGCCAACATGAATCTATTCGATCAATGGCTGAATTCATCCTTTTATTCTATGACAGCACGCAATGCCGGTTTGCAGATCCATGATTTGAATATTTTTCAAAATACAACCTTGATCATTTTTTCTTTATTGATGTTCATCGGCTGTTCGCCAAGTTCAGTCGGTGGCGGGATCCGAACCACGACGATTGCGATCATTGGTTTGTATCTATATTCATTTTTGAAAAACGAGAACGACATCAATATTTTTGGACGTAAGATTGCTCAAGAAGACGTTCGAAAATCCGTCGTAGTCTTTATGCTTTCTGCTGGAATGTGTTTATTCAGTATCCTCTTTTTGACAGCGACTGAAGATCATTCCTTGATTGCAATCATTGTTGAAGTCACCTCTGCTTTTGGAACGACTGGACTTTCATTAGGGATTACCGCGGATCTTTCCAATACTGGGAAAATCATGATCGCTATTTTGATGTTTATCGGCCGGGTCGGAATGCTCTATACGTTGATGCTCTTTGTACCAAAAGAAACACAAGACTTGGGCTATGAATTTCCAGAAGAAAAGATTATTATTGGCTAGGGGCAAAATCTTGTCCCCCGGCTTTTTTTATGAGCTCGACTGGACCGCGCAACTAAGCAGGCGACAGTCAGAACCTTAAGAAAAAGGAAAGCTGTTTAAATTTTTTTTTTAAATATGATAAGATAAATTAAATTCGTTACAGTTATGGAGGATGTGTAATGGGGTTACGAAGTCAACTGGCGATCACTGCCGGCAGAACCGCCCAATGGGTATTAAAAACCTTCTTTAAAGGCGGGTCCAGCTACCCAGGTCAACTTGCTTTAAAGATGGATCCAAAAATTTTAGATACTTTAGTGAAAGATTATAAAGTAGTCGTTGTGACCGGAACGAACGGAAAAACATTGACGACAGCTTTAACTGTTAATATTTTGAAACAAGAATTTGATTACGTTTTGACGAATCCGACCGGCGCCAATATGGTGCAAGGGATCGTCTCAACTTTTTTGAATGCTAAAAATCAAAAAGGTGCCAAAAAAATTGCGGTTCTAGAGATCGATGAAGCCAGCTTGAGTAAAGTGACAGAATATATCAAACCAGAATTATTCTTGTTCACAAATATTTTCCGCGACCAAATGGATCGCTATGGCGAGATTTATACGACTTATAAACTGATCGTCGACGGCGCGGCAAAATCACCGAAGGCACCGATCTTATGTAACGGCGACTCGCCGATCTTTAATTCTTTAGAAACAATCAATCCGAGAAAATATTACGGCTTCGATCATTTACCTGATGAAGATCAAGATGCACATTACAACACAGACGGACTGCTTTGTCCGAAATGTCAGCATATCTTGAAATATAAAATGATCACTTATGCCAACCTCGGCAAATATTATTGTCCAAACTGCGGCTTCCATCGGCCAGAATTAGATTATAAGTTAACTGAGATGAAAGCGATGGATAATAAATCTTCGGAATTTGTGATCGACGGTCAAGACTATAAGATCGAAGTTGGCGGGATGTACAATGTCTATAACGCATTGGCAGCAACTGCCGTCGCCGAATACTACGGCGTTTCTAAAGAAAAGATCAAACGTGGTCTAGGTTACGACGAAAAAGTCTTTGGACGACAAGAAGAGTTTGAGATTGATGGAAAAAAATGTACATTAGTCTTAGTCAAAAATCCCGTCGGTTTGAATCAAGTCATCGATATGATTGGTCTAGCACCTTACCCCTTTTCATTGGTCTCCTTGTTGAATGCAAATTACGCAGACGGCATCGATATCAGCTGGATTTGGGATGGCAATCATGAAGCCTTTGCTGAAATGGATATTCCAGCAGTGATTGCAGGCGGTGATTGGCATCAAGATATGGCACTGCGTTTGCAAGTTGCCGGTATTCCTGCTGAAAAACTAACTGAAACCGCAAATTTAACGGATGTCATTGAAAAAATCAAACAATTGCCGACAGAGCACGTGTATATCTTGGCAACTTACACAGCTGTTTTGCAATTACGTAAAGAACTAGCCCAAAAAGGCTACATCAATGGGGGTATGGATCGTGGCTAACTATGAATTGAATTTAGCACATTTGTACGGAAATTTATTAAACACTTACGGCGATAATGGGAACCTCTTAACTTTGAATTATTATGCCAAACAAATGGGAATTGAGATTCACTCAGAAATCATCAGCATTTATCAAGACTTCCAACCTGACAAATATGATTTCGTCTTTATCGGCGGTGGTCAAGATTATGAACAAGTTATCGTCTCAAAAGATATTCAAACAAAAAAAGAAGCATTGACGCAATACATCGAAAACAACGGCGTTTTGCTGTCGATCTGCGGCGGCTACCAATTATTAGGCCATTACTACATTGGCGCAAATGGTGAAAAGATCGAAGGTATCGGTGCGTTGGATCACTATACTTTGAGCCAAGACAATCATCGCTTTATCGGCGACATTGAGATCCATAATGAAGAATTTGGCGAAACGTATTATGGCTTTGAAAATCATAATGGTCGAACTTTTTTAGGCGCAGGCGAACGGCCGCTTGGTACGATCGTCAAAGGCAATGGGAATAACGGCGAGGATCAAGGCGAAGGCGTTATTTACAAAAATGTCTACGGCTCTTACTTCCACGGCCCAATCTTAGCTCGCAATAAATCCTTAGCCGTTCGGCTGCTGCATACCGCTTTAAAAAATAAATACGGCGAAGATGTCAAATTGCCGGAATTACCATAAAACAAAAAAATGACCTTCAGCTTTTGGCTGAGGTCATTTTTTTGCATCTAGAAAAAGTGTTTCGTTTTTTTTGTAACGATCACAAAAGCTAGATTTCTTCGTCTAACTTTTGTGGGTCACTGTATTTCAAAGCTAAACACTTTTTTGGTTTATTTTTTTCCTGGAGTTGAAGCGATGATCTTCATTTCGCCGGCTACTTTCCATTCTGTGATTTGCGCTGGCAAGATACAGCTGGTCCCAGGTTTCATTTCGTAACTTTGACCATCGACCATCAGCTTGCCGTAGCCTTCAACAACTGTCACCAACGTGTAGTCGCCGTCTTTTTTAAGTGAAAGTTCGCCAACGACATCCCATTCATAGACATTGAAGAAATCTGTCTTTAAATAAGTAATCACTGAAGACGAGCCTTTTTTATTTTCTGTGACTTCTAATTCTGGACTGATGGCTGGCACGGTCGTTACGTCGATGGATTGTTGGATATGCAGCTCACGAGTATTGCCTTGATCGTCTTTGCGATCATAATCATACACACGGTATGTCGTATCTGAACTTTGCTGCGTTTCTAAAATCATGATTCCTTTGCCGATCGCATGGATCGTGCCGCTTGGAACATAGAAGAAATCTCCTTTTTTAACTGGAACGCGGCGCAATAGATCATCCCATTGTTCTGCTTCGATCATTGCTGCTAGTTCTTCCCGTGTTTTGGCATTGTGACCATAAACGATCTCTGAACCTGGTTTGGCATTGATGATGTACCAACATTCCGTTTTTCCTAGTTCGCCTTCATGTTTTAAACCATAGCTGTCATCTGGATGCACTTGAACAGATAAATCATCTTCTGCATCTAAAATTTTAGTCAATAATGGAAACACATCGCCTTTGGCATTACCGAATAATTCACGGTGTTCTGCCCAAAGATCACTGACTTTCCAACCTTTGTAAGGCCCATTTTCTACGATACTGACGCCATGAGGATGCCCGCTGATCGCCCAGTCCTCACCGATTTTTTCATTAGGAATATCAAAGCCAAAAACAGTATGCAGCTGATCGCCGCCCCAAATTTTTTCTTGAAAAACTGGTTGTAAGAATAATGGTTCCATGATTTTTGCCCCTTTTTGATTTTAATGTATTTTTTTACTTGTTGCCTGTAAATTTATGCACTTTCTTTTTTGCCGAGTTAGACCAAGCGCTATTTTTGATAAATTTTTGCTCGTTCAGCTAAGTAACAAGCTAAAATTTTATCCCGCTGTGTCACATAATAACTGCGTCGATCTGTTGGATGAACTCGATTCGACAGAAAAATGAACGCTGATTGTTTTACGACATCCAGCATGAGAAAAGTCCCCGTGTAACCTGTATGAAAAAGTAGCGGTGTTTGATCGAATGGACTAAATCTCAAATCCCAGCCAATCGAACGGTTGCCTCTTCCCGATGGTGTCTGATTCTCAAGCAATTTTCGAATCGTCTCTTCCTGTAAATAAATCATATCGTTAACCCAGCCAAGATTCAAACACATTTTCGCAAATTTACTTAGATCTTTCATATTCGTAAATAATCCCGCATTACCGGCGTGTTCTGCTAAGACTCGAGCTTTCGGATCGTGGGTGATTCCCTTTAAAATCGTGCCATCAGCCAGTTTTTGGGTCGGTACGATCTGATTATAGGGCGGTTGCGGTAAAAAAACGCTGTCCGTCATCCCTAAAGGTTGCAGCACTTCTTCTTTGAAAACTTCGATTAGGTCTTTTTGATAATACTTTTCAATAAAAAATCCTAATAAAATCGTGCCCACATCAGTATATTGCACGCGAGCTCCAAGATCCTCGCCTGATTGCAACGTTAAATACGCCGCCCGCAGCTCCTTGGCATTTAACTGGTCACGATTGGGAATATACGTTTGAATATCTGACGTATGGGTCAGCAGATGACGCAGCGTGATTGTTTTATTTTGAAATTCCGGCAACAACTCATGCAAGGTCTGATCCCAAGAAAACTGACCTGCCTCTTTTAATTTCAACATAATTGTCGTTGTACAAACGACTTTGGTCAAAGAAGCCACATCAAACAGAAAGTCTGCCTGCATTGCTATTGGTACCGGTTCAATTTGTGCGTTGCCTAAAACGTGCGTTTCAGTTTTTTGATCTTCAATAAAATGGAAGACGGTACCGGGAAAAACGCCTTCCTCCATTTTTTCTTTTATTAATTGAGCTGTTTTAGGATACATGAGCGCCCTCCTTAGAATATATTTCCTAAAAAGTATAGCACAAATCAGCAAAAGACTTCCTCACAGTTAGAAAAAGGATTCCTCTCTATCGATAAATTTTTCAAGTCGAACAGGCAAAAAAAAGACGCGACATCGATATGCCGCGTCCGTCTTATTCTTTATTTCAATACGAACCACCATTCGATCCCAGCCGCATCATAAAGTGTAATCAAAGAGTTCTTTTTATCACAGAAACAATCCCTTTTTTCTTTCGTTAACAGGTCGCGTAATTCTGACAACTTTTCTTTTGAGACTCTGAATTGTAGAAAATCCAGACCAAGCACTTTATCTGTCGGCAAATCGATCGTGCCGCCAGTCGCAGTCGTTAAGCCTACATTGAATTCACCGCGGTTCAGTACAAGTTCTTCTTCGCTTTCATCATACACTGTCAATCCTAAAATATCTGCGAGAAACGCTTTTTGCTTATTCACGTTGCTGACATTCAAATGAATTTTGTCAAAATAAGCTTCGTGGATTTTTTCACGCTTCGTTGTTTTTTTCAGTAATTCGGTAAAATCTAACTTGACCGGTTCGGCTAACGACCGTTCTTTGCTCGGCGCATAGAAGATCTCGATCTCATTTCCTTCAGGATCTTCAAAAAGTAATCCTTTCTCTTCATCTGCTTGTAAAGCGGATTTGACTGGATACTCTTCTTTTTCTGCCCGATAATAGACGTTTGCCAATTCCTCAATGTTCGGTACAACTAATGAAACTCGCTGCATTTTTTTAATTTCGCCACGGTGCTCATCTGCGCGTGGGCTCTCTTCCAGCCAAAGCAATTCACTCGCTGGGTCTTTGTATCCTAAAATCGCTAACTCATTTTCTTCTCGCAATAAGTGAAGTCCAATGATATCTCGATAGAAATGAATCATTCCATCACGGTCTCGCACACGAATAGCGATCGTTTTTAAATTAAGTTCTCCTAAATGAAAGTTTCCCATTGTTTTCTTCCCTCCGTCATTACTATTTTAACGATGCCTTCTAATTCACGCAAGCGATATCCTTTCCGTGACTCGAAAACGCTATTTATTCCCTCGAAGCAGCAAAAAAATCAGTAACGATTCAAGTTTTGAAAATTTTTTGAATGTTTTCTTTACTTTTCGTCAAATTCATTTAAACTACCTATGATGAAACTTGTAATCACACAATAAATAGATTAGAGTGAGAATCAATCTTAAAAAGAGAAGGCTGTTGAAAAAAATGAATTATTCAGTAACAACAAAAGAATTTATGTTGCTTGCGGCAAAAGAACCCGTAAATATTTTAGATTTAAGAGATCCTGAGTTTATCGATTCCTTTGATTTATTAAACGAATCGAATGTCACTCGTATTTCATTGACCCAGTTGCCGAATCGTTTGCACCAACTTGATAAAGGTAAAACGTATTACCTATTCACTCAATTTGGTGGGCGCTCAAAAACGATGGCGCAATTCTTACGCAACGAAGGATACCAAGTAACCAATGTGATTGGCGGTACGACTGCTTATGAACATTATCTTGCAAGCTAAAAAAACTATTTAAGCAAATAGATTGTCGAAAGTTGCTATTTTGTGTACGATTTACTTAGACTAAATCTTAAGGAGTGTTAATTTTGGCCAACGTTCTAGTAGTGAATGCTCACCCATTAACCGCAAAAGATTCACAAACAGTAACTATTCTAGAGACTTTTATTGAAGCACACCAAGCAAGCCATCCAGAAGATGTTTTTACCATGCTGGATTTGTACCAAATGGATCTGCCTGAGATTGACGGTAATCTGCTCTTAGCTTGGCAGGCACTGCAAAAGGGAACAGATTTTACTGAACTAAGTGAGACACAGCAAGAAAAAGTTCGGGTTTTCAATGAATTTACGGATCAATTTTTAGGTAGTCAAAAAATCGTGATCGCCAATGCTTTATGGAACTTGAATATTCCAACAAGATTAAAAGCTTGGTTCGATACGATCAATGTTGCCGGTAAAACCTTCAAATATACAGCAGAAGGCCCAACTGGCTTGGTCACTGACAAAAAGGCGCTCCATATCCAATCAAGCGGCGGCACGTATCAAGGGCAAGACTTTTCAGCTCAATATGTTAAAGGGATCTTGAATTTTATCGGGATCACCGAGTTTGACTCCATTTACATCGAAGGCGCGGATTATGATCCAGAGAATGCTCCTGAGATCATGGCTGCGGCAAAAGAAAAAGCCAAAGCATTGGCTGCACAATTTTAGCCGACGTTGTCTTTTAAAAAACTATACAAAAAACCTGTCGATTATTCATAGGCAGGTTTTTTTTCTTCCTCTTCGTAAAGGTTTGAGACGCCTTTATACCATTCAAAAATATGGATCACAATAACTTTCATTACCGCATAAAAAGGAATTCCCAAAATGATTCCCGTGATTCCAAAGATCTTTCCGGCAGTCAATAAGACGAACATGATTGTGATCGGATGGATCTTCAATTGATTTCCCAAAACTAACGGTGAAACGATCCTTCCTTCGATCGTTTGTTCAATTGTAAAGACAATGATTACCTTGGCTAGCATGACCGGACCTGTGACGAGTGCAATGAAAATCACCGGTACCATCGCTAAAAATGAACCCAAGTATGGAATCAAATTTAAAAAACCTGCCAAGATCCCTAACGTAATCGCATAATTCATCCCAACTAATGAAAAACCAATAATAAACATCACTGCCACTGAAAATGCTACGGTCAGCTGGCCACGGATATATGAAGCCAATTGCGAATTTATTTCCGACATCACTCGATAGGTTGGTTTCCGCATTTTAGTTGGCAAGAATTTGAGAATATACGTCGCTAAGCGATTGCCATCTTTCAATAAGAAAAATAAAATGATCGGTGCAGTAATCAAAGCAATCATTACCGTCGCTAAGGTGGAGACCACACTGCCCAGCCCTTGTAAAGTCACCCGTGAGATGTTTTGTGCAGTCTCTGTCAGTGACTCTAAAATTTTCTGCAAACTATTATCGAGGTGTTCTTGAAAAGGTTTGAAGGTTGGATCTTTAAAAATCTCATTCGCCTTATCGCCGATCGTATCAAAATAACTTGGCAAACTTTTCATCATGGATCCGATCTGTTCACGAATCTGAGGAATGATGACCACAATGCCCCAAATGAGCAATGCGACAACTATTATGAACAGCAAGATGATCGCAAAAGTTCGATTCATTCCTTTTCTTTCTAGAAAATTGATCACCGGATTCATCAAATAATAAAGGATCCCAGCAATCACCACTGGCAAACCGACAATTGCAAAAAATTGACCGACTGGTTCAAACAGATAGGACACTTTTGTGAAGACCAGCGTAATCAGCAGCAGCAGCAATACAATGATCAATGCCACAACAACTTGGCTGTTTAAAAACCAGCGCCAAAACCAAGAAGTTTTTTGAGCTATTCTTTTTTTGTCCACTCACTCACGCTCCTACCGAAATAAAATTTTCATCCCAACTTCCAATTTTGGAAGTTTTTTTGGGGTAACATAGATCGCATTGGGGATTTCCCCAACTTCTTCTTGAAAGAAGACAGTCGCATGTCCGATCTCATTTAAGTTTTGATTCGCTAACGGTCCTACACCGTGTACTTGATACGCTTGATCGCCAAAAATCAGTTGTCCGCCTTCTTTTAAAGCGATCAATTCATCATTCAGTGTTTTTTGTACAATCGAAACATCCAGCAAATCTGGTGCAATCGTCTGACCAAAAAGAACCAAAATATTTTCGTCATCAATCGCATTTTTTCCAATTTGAGTAATTTCTGTCGCTGTCATCTGTCACACTCTTTTCTCATTTATTTTTCAATTATAGCACAAAGTTAGCGCTATCCAAGCGGGAATAAACTTGCTAAAATGTAGATACAATGAAGGAGGTCTTTTCATGATCTACAAAATACTTTTAGGAACTTACACACGCAGGCTCAGCCAAGGGATTTATCAAATCGAACTGGATACTGCAGCTGAAACATTAAATAATCTTACCTTAGTAACTGAAGAAAACAGCCCTACTTACCTTGCCCAAAGCAAAGAAGATTTTCTTTACTCAGTGACTAGCCGTGATGGTCAAGGCGGCCTCTCCAGTTATGATCCGCAAAATAAATTTTTGAATGCGGTGACTGAAGATGGAGCATCGCCTTGTTATGTAGCAGTCGATGAAGCACGGCAATTAGTTTATGGAGCAAATTATCATAAAGGAGAACTTGCTACTTACAAGATCCAGCCGGACGGTTCGCTTAAAGCCGCTGCAACAGTTTTTCATGATGAACCGACAGGCCCGCATAAAAATCAAGACAAAGCACATACTCATTACACAGATCTTTCACCTGATCAACGCCTAGTTGTTTGCGATCTTGGAACTGATCGTGTATACACCTATGATGTTGCAGAAACCGGTGCTGTTGAAGAAGTCGCCGTCTATTTAGCAGAACCAGGAACGGGGCCTCGCCATCTAGTCTTCCACCCGGCTAAAAAAATCGCTTATCTTTTTGGTGAATTAGACAGCACTGTCAGTGTCTTAGCTTATGATGAAGCAGACGGCAGTTTTACTCAAAAACAAAAAGTTTCAACTTTACCAAAAGACTTCGATGGTGAAAATGGCGGTGCTGCCATTCGAGTATCAAATGATGGTCGTTATCTTTATGCATCGAATCGCGGACATAATTCGATTGCTGTATTTGCAATTTCAGAAGACGGCTCAACGATCGAACTGATTCAATCTATTTCTACAGAAGGAGATTTCCCACGTGATTTCGCCTTAAGTCCAGATAATGCGTATGTTGTTGCTGCCAACCAAAACAGCGACAATCTGACCCTTTATCGCCGCGATAGCCAAAACGGCTTATTGACTATGATCCAAAACGATATCTTTGCCCCAGAAGCCGTTTGCGTTTATTTCTGCTAATGCAGATTGAACTCGCAGCGACAAACGCTAGCAGAAAGGAGTATTCCTGATGGATAAAGAAGCAGTGATCGAACGATTAAAAAAAGAATTGGACTTGCCTAACTTTAAAGGCCGACTAGAAGAAAAAGACTACACTGAAGAAGACTATCAAAAAATCAAAAAAGATTTGGACGACTATTTCGAAAACTATGTGAGAAATGTCGAGAATTAATTCCAGAAAAGGGCTGTGACAAATGTCACAGCCCTTTTTCTCGAATAAACGGTATTTCAATTTAGTCAGCTAAATAAAAAAAGCACCGATCGGCAAATCGGTGCAAAAGGAGTATTGCCTAAATGCAATGAAAATGAAAAAGAAAAGGTTGTTACTGGTTATGAATCAATCATACCTGATTCATTCTTAAACGTACTTAAAATAACGTTATAATATAATTAGAAAACTTTTGTTCTCTTTTATTCAGGATTGTTCATTATTTCAATAACAAATTTGTGATTTTCTGGATTGTTTTGTAAATCGTATCTGTCGCAGCATCTTGTTTTTTTTCAGCAGCGTTGAAAGTTTCTTCATCGACCGTTGGCAATAAACTAGCAGTCATTTCTTGGCAGCCAGCTACATATTGAACATAGGCTTTTTCAAAGCTTCGGTGATTCCCCATCACTTTTGCCGGAGCTTTAAGCAGACCGATTTTTTCTAAATTTAATTGATAAAATTGTGTTCCTTCTTTAAATAATTCATGGATCTCAGATAATTTTTCTTGATCAAATTCTGCGATTTTCTTTTCATCGATTGCTTGGCGGATCTCTTCATAACTTGGATGCAAACGTTCACCCATTTTTTCTGTATTTTGAACGATCTCATTGATCTCTCGTGCGTAAAATCCTGTGTTCGGTCGCATTTATTTATTCCTACTTTCTATCTTTTGATACTTTCATTTTACCGATTTTTGGTCGATATGCAAAGTCACGTAGAAAATATTAACGATTGCTTCATGTTTACCTACATAACTCATAAAAAATTTGTCGGATTTTCAGCTAAGCTGTCAGAAAACAATCGGCTAAATCGTTTAGCTGCTTCAACAAAAAAACTTCGTATGATTCCTAAAAGCAGGATTCATACGAAGTTTGATTTTTAGCTTAGTTTTCTTTTTGAGTACTGCGTTGGAAGAATTTTACGATCTCAACGATTGGGATGATCGCAAATGATGCTCCAATAACGATTCCCCATTGATATAGATCAAGATGAGCTACTCGGAAGACATCATTCAGTCCAGGCACTACGATGATTACCATCATCAAGACAAAGGATAGCAAGATCGCCCAGTTGAAACTCTTATTGCGGAACGCGCCAACTTTGAACAATGATTGATGGACAGACTTCACATTGAAGGCATGGAACAATTGCATCAAGCCTAATGTTGCAAATGCCATTGTCAATGCATCCGAATGAATCTCAACATAAGTTGCGTGGACTGGCCATTGAATCGCAGACCAGTAAACAAATAATACGGTAGCCGCTTCTAAGATCCCTTGGTAAATGATACTTGAGAAGACGCCGCCAGAAAATAGATTTGAGCTGCGGCCGCGAGGTTTGTGCTGCATCAAGTCTTTTTCTGCTGGTTCCATTCCTAAAGCGATTGCTGGGAATGTATCAGTTACTAAGTTGATCCATAACAAATGAATTGGCAATAACGTATCCCAGCCAAGTAATGTTGCGATAAATAGCGTCAATACTTCACCCAAGTTAGCAGCTAACAAATATTGAACTGCTTTTTGGATATTTGAGAAGACTTTACGTCCTTCTTCAACAGCAACAACGATCGTTGCGAAGTTGTCATCAGCAAGCACCATATCAGAAGCCCCTTTAGAAACTTCTGTTCCGGTGATCCCCATTCCGATACCGATATCGGCTTGTTTCAAAGCAGGTGCATCATTAACGCCGTCACCAGTCATGGCAACCACTTTGCCTTCTTTTTGCCATGCTTTCACGATGCGAACTTTATGTTCTGGCGAAACGCGGGCATAAACGGAATAATGTTCCACTTTTTGGGCAAATTCTTCATCAGACATTTCATTTAATTGTGCCCCGGTCATAACAGCAGCATCATTGCCTTTTTCGATGATACCTAAACGAACGGCAATCGCTTCAGCAGTATCTTTATGGTCACCAGTAATCATGATTGGACGAACGCCCGCTTCTTTAGCTACGCGAACTGCTTCGGCAGCTTCCGCCCGTTCAGGGTCGATCATACCGACTAAACCGGCAAAGATCAAATCATTTTCGACTACTTCAGATTCTAATTCTGCTGGAATTTGGTCAACATATTTATAAGCCATGCCTAAAACACGCAATGCTTGTTGAGCCATGTCTTTGTTATTAGCTAAAATAGCTTGTTTTTCTTTATCAGTCATTGGTACGACTTGACCATTTAGTAAAATTTGTGATGCACGATTTAGTAAGACGTCTGGTGCCCCTTTAACAGCAACTAAAATCTTGCCGTCTTTTTCTTTGTGCAACGTACTCATCAACTTACGATCTGAGTCGAATGGCAATTCGCCTACACGAGGTTCTTCAGCTACTTTTTCTTGTACATCAAAATTATTATTCAAACCAAATTGAACTAACGCTGTTTCCGTTGGATCACCAATCAAACTGCCATCTTGAGCAAATTTTGTATCATTGGCGTAGTTCATTACTTTCATCGCCATGCTGTCGACCGGTACTTCGCCATTCGCATCATATTGATGATCGTCTACATATAATTTTTCAACTGTCATTTGGTTCAATGTCAATGTCCCAGTTTTATCTGAGGCGATGATATCTGTCGAACCTAATGTTTCAACTGCTGGTAATTTACGAATAACAGAATTTCGTTTTGCCATCACTTGTGTACCTAAAGCAAGGATGATCGTAACGATCGCAGGCAATCCTTCTGGAATCGCGGCAACAGCCAATGAAATCGAAGTCAATAACATATCGATCCAAGAAGTATCGTTGAAGAAAATACCAACGAAAAACATAACGATCGCGATAATAATGATCGCAAAGGTCAAGAATTTACTCAATTGATTCAAGTTCGATTTCAACGGTGTTTCCGTTTCATCCGCTTGAGCTAGCATGTTCGCAATTTTTCCGACTTCGGTATTCATTCCAGTATTAACAACGACACCTTTACCGCGGCCGTAAGTTACATTACTGTTTGAGTAAGCCATATTGACACGGTCGCCGATACCGACTTCCCCTTCGTCGATCACGATCAATTCTTTTTCAACGGGAACTGATTCACCAGTCAAGGCTGCTTCTTCAATCTTTAATGAAGCAACTTCGATCAGACGTAGATCCGCTGGTACCACATCGCCTGCTTCTAACATAACGATATCGCCAGGAACAAGCTCCGTTGATTTTACAGAACTTATGTGACCATCACGTAAAACATTGGCATTTGGCGTGGACATTTCACGTAATGCTTCGATTGCTTGTTCGGCCTTAGATTCTTGTACAACCCCCATCACCGCATTGATGATAACAACGGCTAGAATGATGATCGAATCTACCACTTCGTGAGAAACTACTGCCGAGATCACTGCCGCAAATAACAAAACAATGATCATCAAGTCTTTGAATTGCTCTAAGAAGCGGACGAGCATACTTTTCTTTTCGCCCTCGTCTAATTCATTTTGACCATACTCGCTTAAGCGTTTTTCCGCCTCAGCAGAGGTCAATCCCTCTTCGGTCGTTTGAACTTCCGCTAAAACCTGCTCTTTTTCCTCTGAGTAAAAAGGCTTTAGTAGTTGTTGCTTTTTCTCCTCTGACATTATTTTCCTCCTTAAATTGGTGTTCCTTTTGGAAGTAAAAAAATAGACTTGTGTATGCGAAAAGACACATACATAAGTCTCACTATTTAAGACAACACCAGAAAAATTTCTTTTCTTGCTGGTGGCGTTGTCACAGCTTGCGCTGCTAGTTACTCCCTCATGAATACAAAACGAATTATAGCATGAGCAAAGGCTGGAATACAATCACTACTTTCAGATAAATGAGTTGTAAGAGTTTCCACTAGAGACTTTTGTCCAAAAATCTTCAGTTGTACCTCGTTCTATCCCCATTATAAACTTTTCCCGGATATCTGGATAGTTTTTAGCAACGCTAGTCACCAAGTTTTTGATTTCTTCTCGCTTTGTCTTTTTATCTACCGGACAAGGATTAAAAACGACTGGGAGTTCTTCTCGTTTCACCAGCTGGATGATTTGCTGTTCTTCCAAGTAGATCATTGGACGAATCAAAGTCACGTTAGTCTTTGATAAATAGCTCTTCGGTTCAAAACTACTCAACCGTCCGTGAAATAAAAAATTCATAAAATAGGTCTCGATCGCATCATCTACATGATGACCCAAAGCAACTTTTTGACAACCAAGTTCACTCGCACGATTGTATAAAATTCCCCGCCTTAATTTAGCACACAACGAGCACGGCGACTTTTCTGCGCGAATATCAAAAACGACCTTCGCAATCGTCGTTGGAACGATTTCAAGTTGGTAGCCCAAACTTGCTACAAACTGCTGCATCGGTGTGCTGTCGCAATCGTCAAATCCCATATCAAGAAAAATCGGAACAAGTTCAAAATCAAAGCCCAAACGTCGCTGCCGTCGAATTCGATTCAATAAATACAACAAGGTAGTACTATCTTTCCCACCGCTCATACCGATTGCTACTTTGTCGCCAGGCTCGATCATTTGATACGTTAAAATCGCACGGCGCAGCGGATTATAGTAATTCTGATTGTCTTTCTTTTTAAATCCCATCTCGCTCGTTCCTTTCATTTAGCTATTCAAAAAAATTTTCTTGCAAACTATATTGCTCTCCCGCTGTAACATCATATTGGATCAGTTGATATGCTTGATAAATTTTTTCTTGTGCTTTGTTCAAGCGGGCTTCTTTGCCCCATTGTCCACTTTGATAATACATTCCTTTTTCAAAAGCGGGCAGCTCTTTTTGCAGAGCGACTAATAAATTTTGGAAGCCGGTCATCTGCAGCTGTCCTTGTTGAAATAGATCCGCCGCAAAATAAAACGGACTGGTCGTCACTTGTTGAGCAGTCAATTCATGGCGATTGTCATACATCAAAAATTCTGTTTCATGTAATCGATAGCCTTGATTGGCTGATTGGATCGTATCAGAATAAATTCCCGGCAAATGATCACCCCAAAAAACGACTAGCGTTCGTTCAGGCAATTTATCTAATTTTTCCAAGAAATTTTTTAGTGCTTCACTGCTGTAGGCAATATCTTGCAAATAACTGCGGTCTGCAGAGCTGTTATCTCCTTTAGCGATATAAGGCAGGTCTGCATATTTATCTTCGTAAGGCATATGTGTCTGCATCGTCACAAGATGCAAAAATTGCGGCGTCTTGTCTTTCAATTGAGCCAAGATTTCTTTATATGCCGACTCATCAGAAATGTAGGGATTGTTTTCGAGCTTAGCTGTGTACTTCATTGTCTTTTCATCTAAAAATTGATCAAAACCAAATGTTTGATAGACATCTTTCCTTTTATACATCGAAGTATTGTACGGATGGATCGCCGTTGTCTCATAGCCGCGTTTTTTTAACGTCCCTACCAACGACGGAAAGGAATCGAACTCTGGGACTAACATTGTATACGGCGTGGTCATCTGGGCATTAAAAAGCGCCATCGAAAAACCAGTCAATGCTTCAAATTCAATATTTGCTGTCCCGCCACCATAATTTTGCGACAACATTTGCCCGCTGTATGTTTGTTCAGCTACTGAACGGTAGTCCTGCAACGGATCCCCGCCTAAAATTTCCAATCCCTTCAGACGTTGCGGATCAGAAAAACTTTCGCTCATGACATAAACAATGTTTGGTTTTTCAGCGGCAGACTCCTTTTCTGCTTGATACTCATCAACTACTTCTTTTACCTTGGCTTTAGAATAATTTTTCGGTTTTTCCATCGCGTCTACCGGCAAGTTGTACAAGAAGCCGCCGATAAAACCGGTATTGTAATAGTTCATCTTCTGACTATAAGGAATCCACAAAGCAGTCTTGTTATACGCTTTACGCAATAAATTAGCTTGCTGATTGAAACTTCCGACATAGAGCAATAAACTGCTGGTCAAAACAAAACCGACGATGCGGATCCATTGCTGTTTCTTGCCTAATTTTAGACTTTTCTTCCAACTAAAAAAGACGACACACGCGCCGGCTGCTATAAGCAATAAAAACAAAAGAAAAAGCGGGAGCCCGACTATATCGCGGATCATGCCAAATTCGATAATCATTTTTAAGTCATCTGGATAAATTGGTTCCATTCGATAATTCATTTTTAAAGAATTGGCACTGCCGATTCCGATCGTTGCTAAAAGATATACGATACTCCCCAGCTTCAGCGAGCCTAAAAAACTGCTGAGCCAGCCATAAAGAATAAGCAGCACTAAACAGCCTAAAAAGAATTTTTCCGTATGCCAAGAAAAAGCAAATTTAAATGCCAGATCAAATGAAAATTCGTTTTGCGTCAGTTGAAAAAAAAGATTTGAAACAATGATTAAACTTAGCACGCCACCAATTTTCAGCAGCTGCTGCCAAGGAAGATTTCGAAATTTTTGCATAGTTCTCTCCTATCCATGAGTTCTTAATTAGTTTAGCGAGAAAACTAGCTAAAGTAAAGAACACGGAAAGCTTGATCAACTTCTTTTCTAACTATTGGCTATAAAAAAAAGTTCAGCGAAGACAACTCTTCGCTAAACCGTTTATTTCCAAAAATCATCAAAAATCGTAATTGGCAGATGCCGTTTATGCTGCGTTTTAGTCCACCAAGCTTCAAGCGTTTTCTGAGCCTCGGTATCAATCGCTTTACCTTCTAAATAATCATCGATATCATCATATGTTACACCTAAAGCAACTTCATCGGCGACTAATGGCTTGCCGTCTTCCAGATCAGCCGTTGGAACTTTCAAGTACAAGGCTTCTTCTGCACCTAATTCTTTCAGCAGCAATTTTCCTTGCCGTTTATTCAAACGGAATAATGGCACAATATCCGCGCCGCCGTCACCGAATTTGGTAAAGAAGCCGGTGATATTTTCAGCGGCATGATCGGTGCCGATGACTGCGCCCTGATTGTCGCCGGCGATACCGTATTGTGTGATCATTCGCTGACGCGCTTTGATATTTCCTTTGTTGAAATCACTGATGGCGACACCCGCTTCTGCTAAAGCCGCAACTTGCGCATCCACTGCAGGTTTGATATTCACACTTAAACTAATATCGGGTTTGATAAATTCGAGTGCTTTCTTAGCATCAGCTTCATCAGCTTGCGTACCATAAGGCAAGCGAACAGCGATAAATTTATAGTCCGCATCGCCCGTTTCTTGCCGCATTTCTTCCATTGCAAGTTGTGCTAAACGACCGGCTAATGAAGAATCTTGTCCCCCGCTGATCCCTAAAACAAACGTTTTTAAAAACGGATACTTCTTAAGATACGACTTTAAAAAGGTTATACTTTTACGAATCTCTTCTTGTGGGTCAATGGTTGGTTTGGTCCCTAATTGTTTGATGATCTCTGCTTGCAACGTCATGAAAAATCTACTCCTTTAATTGCCTTGTTCTGTTTTCATCACAGATTTACGTACTTGTTCCATAATATTATTCTTATGGTTCCAGCATTCTGTAGAAAGATCGACTGGATATTTTTGCGGATTAAGACCGCGTTTGTATTCTTCCCATAATGAATCCAGTCTGTCTTTAGCAAACTGCTTGACTGTTTCTAAGTTCGGCAGTTCATAAATTCGTTTTCCGTCCACAAAAATATCTTGCAAGATTGGCCGTGCTTCAAAATCTTTCACGGTTTTATTGATGTATGGATAGACTGGGTGGAACATGTAAATTTCATCTTGTTTACGCGGATCCTCATTCCACAACGTCACGTAATCTCCTTCTGACTTGCCATCAGAATTGCGGGTGATTCGCCAAACTTGTTTTTTGCCGGGAGTCGTGACTTTTTCTGCATTGCTGGAAAGTTTGATCGTATCCACCATTTCACCTTGCTCATTTTCAATCGATACTAATTTAAAGACTGCCCCGAGCGCTGGCTGATCATAAGCGGTAATCAATTTCGTACCCACGCCCCAAACATCAATTTTGGCATGCTGCATTTTTAAGTTTTGGATCGTGCTTTCGTCTAAATCATTTGAAGCATAGATTTTTGCATCCGGGAAACCGGCTTCATCTAATTGTTGACGCACCCGTTTAGAAATATAAGCCATGTCGCCGCTGTCGATCCGTACACCTAAGAAATTGATCTTATCGCCCATTTCTTTCGCTACTTTGATCGCATTTGGCACACCCGATTTGATCGTGTCATACGTATCAACTAAAAAGACACAGTCGCGATGTGTTTGAGCGTACGCTTTGAATCCGTCGTAGTCATTGCCATACGATTGGATCAGTGAATGCGCGTGAGTTCCGCTGTCTGGGATTCCAAAAATTTTTCCTGCGCGGACATTGCTTGTCGCATCCGCTCCGCCAATATAGGCTGCGCGAGTTCCCCATAAAGCAGCATCCATTTCTTGTGCCCGACGTGTTCCAAATTCTAACAATGGATCATTGCCAATCACTGATTTGATCCGCGCTGCTTTAGTCGCGATCAGTGTTTGGAAATTTACGATATTTAAAAGTGCCGTTTCGACTAGTTGGCATTGCAGCAGTGGGCCTTCCACTTGAATGATTGGTTCATTGTTAAAAACCAACTCGCCTTCTACCGCTGAACGGACTGTACAAGTGAATTTGAAGTCGCGTAAATAATCGATAAAATCTGATGGATATTTTTCGACCTCGGCTAAATATGCCAAATCACTTTCACTAAAAGTCAATTCTTCCAAATAATTTACAAGTCGTTCAAGACCGGCAAAGATGACATAGCCATTATCGAATGGCATATTGCGGAAGTAACACTCAAATACGGCCTGAAGATCCGCTCGACCTGTCTCCCAATAAGTTTTCATCATATTGATTTGATAAAGGTCCGTATGAAGTGTCAAACTGTCATCTTTGTACAACTTTTTCATAGTCATGCTCCTCATTCGTTTTAGTAATTTAAACTATTTTGTTCATTATATCATAAGAGGTCTGAGTGAGTCGTTCTAGCTGACCAACTGCGGCAAGAAATTTTGAACATAAAATGTTTAAAAGAAAACACAAAAAAGCCGCGACAGTTGATTGCCGCAGCTTCTGCTAAAGAACAGCCTCGCTGTTTAGCAAATCGCTGGATCTTTTTTCATCTCCGTATGCTCAACTTGTGTTTAACACAGGCTATTTCACTATTACTTTAGTCAGCATTATTTTGAAATTTTGTATTCTACCGCGATGATATCTTTGTAGGATTCTTTCGGGCGCAATCCTGCTTCTAGGATCTGTTTTTTATAGCCAACGTTTACGATAACATCTTTTCGTTCGACTTTTAATACACGACGGATGATCGTATCCACTTCTTGATGGCTGATTTTCCGTTGACGATTTAATAACAACAAGTCGATCGTATCAAAACGATCCACATAAATAATTTTTGTGCGATCATATGCATATAATTTGAGCAGCTTTACCGCTTGCCGATTATCAAAGAAATACTTGGTTAAATTAGGATATAACGTCTCCAAATTAACATTGCTGTTTAACGGTGTCTCAATCAATTTCATTAACATTCTCCTATCTTCATCTATTTTAGTTTACATGAGTTATTTTTCATTTCGCTGATTATTTTACCATACCGATCAACTGTTTTTTTATGAATGGAATATTTTTATAAAAAAAGAAAAAAATCCTGAGACAAATGTCTCAGGATCACTTTTATTGTGCTACATATTCAACTTTAATTGTTTTTTGAACATTTTCTGCCGCCAGCTTGCCGGAAGTCAATGCCCAAGCATTATTCGCCCCAGATGGCGAATCACTGCCCATTACACCTCCGACTACTTCACCGGCTGCATACAATCCGTCAATCGCTTGATCGTTGCGGTTCATAATCTGCAAATCACGATTTGCGACTAATCCACCCATCGTTGTTGCAAATCGAGGTTTCTGTTCAATCAAGTAATAAGGACCTTCCCCGATTTTTTCTTGCAAGAACTCTAATTGACGTTCAAAGTCTTCATCTTTTTGTTTTTCTACCCAGCCATTATAGCGTGCCACTGTCTCGACTAAACTTTCGTAAGCCATTCCAGCTTTTTCTGCTAATTCTTCCAATGTAGCCGCTTTGAAAAATTGCGGCGCCTCGTTTTCGTTGCTCATCCAGCGCGCTAAGTCCTCGCGTGTGATGCCGCCTTCTTCCACAGCGTCAGCAAAGAGTTCAAAATGTTTGGCATCCAACAATAAAAATAACATTTGCGGATCTTGTTCCAGCAGTACTTCTAAGATTTCTTTATTACTTGCCCGTTCATTGATTACTCGTTTTCCTGCAGGATTTACCAGCAGTCCATTGCGTTTTAATACTGCAAGATTTCCGCCAATCGTTGATTTCGCATAACCTTGCGAAACTTCTACCCCATTTGGATAGATTTTCCCATATTCCATCAAACGAGTAGCCGCATTCAATTCTGGCGTCGTAGTCATCAAGATTCCGTCGCCCGTCGAAGATTTTGTTCCATAGAATAAAATATTATTCAATTTATCACTTAACAGATTAGGATTGTTGCCATAGCCGCCAGTTGTCAAAATCACTGCTGACGCATGGATGTTATGGCGTTTGCCAGTATCTTCCACAGCTGTTAAACCGGTGACTTTGCCCTTGCCATCAGTCAGCAAACTTTCTGCTTTTGTTTGCAAATAGATATTTACGTTGCTTCTTTCCAATGCTTTTCTAGCACTTGCAGCAAAACCATGCCCGCCATCTTCATAGGCTAGCTCACGATTTTTTCGATACTCAGCTAACGTATGCAGTCCTGTCTTCATATCGTATTCAACGCCCAAATATTCATGGACCCAATCAGTTGCTTCACCAACATTTTCTGCTAATGTCTGCAACAATTCAGGAACATTTAAACCACTGCCGTTAGCTAAAAAGTCTTCTACCATATATTCCACTGTGTCGTCAGTAACTCCGGCTGCCGCTTGTAATTTCGAGCCCATGACCACTTGATTTCCACCACTGATGGAGATCGCACCGCCAACAAAACTCATTTTTTCTAGTAAAATCGTTTTTAAGCCCAGCTGATCAGCTCGTAATGCCGCTGCTATTCCCGCAGCACCTGAACCGACAATGACAACATCAGCCGTTTCTTCAACGACTTCTTTTGACCAGTGAATAGTTGGTTTCGGCCGAGCTTTTAATACTTCCACGCTGGCGCCTGCCATTTCTACCGCTTCTGCTACTCCGTCAATCAAACCTTGACTAGAAGCCGAAGCTCCGGAGATTACATCGACATTCAAGGTTTGGCCTTCGATGATTTGTTGTGGCAAACGAATAAATACTTGATCCGATAAGCCTTCAGACTCATTACTTTGATCCGCCTCGATTTTTTCGATCCGTTCTTCTGAGAAAGTCACATTCATTGCAAGTTCGCTATTGTGACCTTTTGCTTCCACTGTATAGGTACCAGGTTTGAAAGTCAGTTTTACTTTTTGCAATTCTTTTAGTCGTTCATGTTTGCGCTTCTCTTCTTCTGGATCAATGACCATATATGCCATGAAATTCCATAATGGGGTTGGGATCAACAGTTTACGCTGCGCATCGACATGCGCATAGTCGATTACTTCTTTATTTTCTTTGATCATATTTACCCAGTTTGGTTCGATCAAGAAACCTTTACCAACTGCTAATAAATCATAACCTAATTTCAGTGCATCTTCAGCATCTGTTCGTTGCAAGATCGACCCCACACCCATGATTGGGATTTGAGCCAATACCGGTGAACGTTGTGCCAAGTATTTTGTGATCAACGGTTCTGGATCCTCTGATTCCACAATCGAAGGACGCGTATAAGCACCCATTGAAAAATGGAAATAGTCTGGACGCAATTCCGCAAGCGTATTCAATAAATACATCGTGTCTTCAAAATGGATCCCTGGTTCTTCCAACTCTTCAGGTGAAAAACGATACCCAATAATAAAGTTCTCGGCCTCTTGCTCAGCAACCACTCGTTGAACCTCACGCATTACTTCTAATGGAAATTTTGCGCGTTTTTCACGACTGCCGCCCCACGCATCTTCCCGTCGATTAGAGTGCGGAGAGAAAAATTGCTGCAAAATAAATGTGTTGGCGCCATGGATCTCTACTCCGTCAAAACCAGCTTTGATCGCACGACGCGTCGCATCACCAAACAAAGTGATCATTTCTAAAATTTGTTCTTCCGTCATCTCACGCGGAACAGGCGCATTAGGCCGTAACGCCGCTACAGGACTTGCAGAAATTGGCGTCGCTCCGCCATTGATTTCAGGCCAAGCCATCCGACCAGCATGATAGATCTGCATGATAGCTTTTGATCCTTTTGCTTTGATCGCCGTTGCTAATTCAGCTAAACCTGCGATTTTTTTATCCGTATCGACACCTAAAGCTCCCGGAAATCCGCGGCCTTTGTCCTCGACAAAACAGCTTTCAACAATGATTGCCGCCGCATCGCCTGAACGAAATGCATAATAGTCGATAATTTGTTGTGTGATCTCACCATCATAAAAGGCAGATTGAGTAGTCATTGGCGACATAAACAGACGATTTTTAAAACTTGCTCCTGATGACAACTGGGTCTCATCGAATAAATTTCTTAACATATGGTTCTCCTTTCAGTATGAACACGTAATTTTTAATATGTAACTAATTTCACATGAATAAACAGACACGCGACAAAATAAAAGTTCTTAGCAGCTGCCTGCTCATCAATAATCTTTCAGCTGTCACAAACCCTCTGCTTGATAATTTATGAACAAGAGTCCGCGCTTCTTCTTACGCTCATTGTAAGAAATTTAATTAATAAATTCCAATAGTTTATTTTCATATAATCAATAGATAAAATTTATATATAGTGACTAGCTCTCATACTGCTCAATGATCAAGAAATATTTTCAGGATAAAAAAAGACTAGGATATTGTTCATATCCTAGTCCGTTGTATTACATGCTGTTTTGACCGGTTGTCCAAAAATAATTCGAGCTAAATATCTTTCTTGACTTTTAATTAGCTAAACCAAACTATTTTTACTAACCTTTTTTACATTTAAAGCTTGATTACATCATGCCGCCCATCATTGATGGATCCATTGCTGGTGCCGCTGCTCCGCCTTCAACAGGTTTGTCAGCAACAACTGCTTCAGTTGTTAATAATAGAGCTGATACAGAGGCTGCATTTTGTAAAGCTGAACGAGTAACTTTCGTTGGGTCAACGATACCCGCATCGATCATATTGATATATTCACCAGTTGCTGCGTTAAAACCAGTGCCATGATCCGCATTTTTCAATTTGTCGATCACGACTGAACCTTCGAAACCAGCATTTTCAGCGATTTGACGAACAGGTTCTTCTAAAGCACGCACGACAATCTTGATACCAGTAGCTACATCGCCTTCAGCATCTAAGTCAGAAACTTTTCTGATTACGTTGACTAATGCAGTTCCGCCGCCAGAAACGATTCCTTCTTCAACAGCAGCGCGTGTTGAGTTCAACGCATCTTCAATCCGTAGTTTCAATTCTTTTAGTTCTGTTTCAGTTGCCGCACCGACTTTAACTACTGCAACACCGCCAGCAAGTTTTGCTAAACGTTCTTGTAGTTTTTCACGATCAAAATCAGAAGTTGTTTCACCGATTTGACGTTTAATCATTTCAACTCGATCTGTCAAAGCAGCTTTATCGCCAGCACCTTCAACGATTGTTGTATTGTCTTTATCAACAACTACTTTACCAGCAGTTCCTAAGTTTTCGATCGTTGCTTCTTTAAGATCTAAACCAAGATCTTCTGTGATCACTGTTGCACCTGTTAAGACTGCGATATCTTCAAGCATTGCTTTACGACGATCACCAAAACCAGGAGCTTTTACTGCTACTACATTAAACGTACCGCGGATTTTGTTTAAGACTAAAGTTGGTAAAGCTTCGCCATCAACGTCATCAGCGATGATCAATAGTGAACGAGATTGTTGCAAGACTTGTTCTAACAAAGGCAAAATGTCTTGGATGTTCGAGATTTTTTTGTCTGTGATCAAGATATATGGATTTTCTAAAGCTGCTTCCATTTTATCGTTGTCAGTTACCATGTATTGTGATAAGTAACCACGGTCAAATTGCATTCCTTCAACGACATCTAATTCTGTATCGATTCCTTTTGATTCTTCAATTGTGATAACGCCATCGTTACCGACTTTTTCCATTGCTTCAGCGATTAGTTTGCCGACTTCTTCACTACCAGAAGAAACAGCCGCAACTTGAGCGATCGCATCTTTTGAATCGACAACTTTAGAAATGCTGTGTAGTTCTTCCACCGCTGTTTTTGTTGCTAATTCGATTCCGCGGCGGATTCCCATTGGGTTTGCGCCAGCAGTCACGTTTTTCAACCCTTCGCGAACGATTGCTTGAGTCAAGACAGTCGCTGTTGTTGTACCGTCACCTGCGATGTCATTAGTTTTTGAAGCTACTTCAGAAACAAGCTTTGCGCCCATGTTTTCAAAATGATCTTCTAATTCGATGTCTTTTGCGATCGTTACACCGTCATTAGTGATCAATGGAGAGCCGTAAGATTTTTCCAGAACAACATTACGTCCTTTTGGCCCTAATGTTACTTTTACTGTATCTGCTAATTTGTCTACACCGCGAAGCATTGCTGCACGTGCATCTTCAGAAAATTTAATATCTTTTGCCATGATTCTTTCACCTCATTAATTTTTTATTCTACAATTGCCATAATATCTTTTGCAGCGATGATCAAGTATTCACTGCCGTCATATTTAACTTCTGTACCTGCATATTTTTCAAACATTACCATATCACCAATAGCTACTGGCATTGGACTTTTTTGACCATTTTCCAGTACATTCCCTTCACCAACTGCCACAACTTTCGCTGTTTGTGGTTTTTCTTTGGCCGCAGAAGCTAAGACTAGGCCTCCAATTGTTTTTTCTTCTTCTTCAGTGACTTCAAGAACGACACGATCACCTAATGGTTTTAACACGATAAATCCCTCCAACTAGTAATGATTTTTAATAATTAGCACTCAATAACCAAGAGTGCTAACTCACATTTCTTATAATACCATTTCTAGTTCTTTTTGCAAGTCCTTCGATTGCTTTTTTAAATTTTCTCCTACTAAGCGATCAAAGAAATTATGCTATACTTTAACACAACAAGTATCCAGAAAGGAAAACGTATGAATAAAAAAATATATAGCTTCGTTACGATCTTTACTTACGGATTGGTTTTGTTTTCGCCTATTATATTTCAAGGGTTCTTTCAGGCAAGTTCGGCACAGATTATCCAGCTGACAACCTTCGCTTATTTTATCGGCGCACTGCTGATGATTTTTTATCGCTTCAAATCGCAGCTATTCAGTCTGGAGAGCCAGAAAAAAAATGTCCCAATCACAATTTTAATTGGAATCATCGGTGTCCCGGTTTCTTTATTACTGCAGATGGTCATCTTGCAGATCGAACAGCGGTTTTTAGGACAATCTGTTTCTTCTCAAAATACGCAAACGATCGTCCAATTAATCCAAGATAATATGATTTTTATTTTAGCAACAACGATCGCTGGACCGATTATGGAAGAATTTGTCTTTCGGCGCGCGATTTTTGGTTCATTGGAAAAAAGATTCGGCTTCTTCATTCCGGCACTGCTGAGTTCGGTACTTTTCGCATTAGCACATAATGACGGTCATTATCTTTTATATGCTGGATTAGGTTTCTTATTCTGCGGAATGTATCACTATAGCGGACGAATCTGGACTTCGATGATCACTCATGTGGGGATGAACCTATTAGTTGTGTTGACACAACTAGCCCTGCAATCTTAATCTGTTTCGCAATACAAATCTTTTGCCTTTTTAGGAAAATCTTCTTAAACTGAGTGTACTTAGTCTAAGAAGATTTTTTCTTAGGAGCTAAATTATTTTAACAATCTAAAATAATCAGTAATAAGGAGGTCATTTTATGAAATTAGCAATTATCGGCGCGACTGGACACGCCGGATCTTTGATTTTACAAGAAGCGCTAGCTCGTGATCTAGCAGTTACAGCCGTCGTCCGTCATCCAGCAAAATTAACGGTGGATGTTCCCGTTTTAGTTAAAGATTTATTTGATCTTACAAAAGCAGATTTGGCTTCATTTGATGTAGTGATCGACGCCTTTCGTCCCCCAGTTGGTCAAGAAGAACTGCATCAAACATCGCTAAAACAGCTCAGCACTATTTTACAAGGAACAGATACTCGTTTGATCGTTGTCGGCGGCGCTTCTTCTTTATTTATCGATGAGACCCACCGGATGATCGATTTTTCTGATCCTAAGGCTGATTATTATCCAACGGCTTACAATATGTACCAAGCATTTTTAAAGTTAAAAACCGCAGATGGCGTAAATTGGACCTATCTAAGTCCGGCCGCAAATTTTGTTCCAAATGGCGAACGCACTGGAAAGTATCAACTTAGTGACGATCACTTACAAAAAAATGCAGCAGGTTATAGTGAAATCAGTATGGCCGATTATGCTATCGCCATTATCGATGAGGTCATTGAGCCGCATCATCTAAATCAGCACTTCAGTGTCTACAATTAAAAAGCAAAAAGGACTGCGACCTGATTAGGCCGCAGTCTTTTTTTATGAATAAATGTTTTCGCGCAGGTCGCTTGTTGATAGACCCACCTTTTGCTATACATTTTTCAGTAAGAGTCTAAATTGCAAATAATTCAGTCGCACTGTCGGGGTCGGTATCAAAGATTTGAAACTGATGGTTTACTCCAAGATCATACCGCGTCAAAGTTTCTTCCATCGTCATATGCGCCAATTCTTTCATATTATTTTCCCTGCTTAGATGTCCCAAGTAAATACGTTTTGTCCGATCACCTAGAATATCAGTCATGACTAAGGCTCCGTCATCATTGGACAAATGTCCTCGGTCTCCCAAAATCCGTTGTTTCAAACTCCAAGGATACGCACCCATACGTAGCATTTCTAAATCATGATTGCTTTCAACTAAATACGCATCGGCATCACGAATCGTTCCTCTGACTTGTTCGCTGGCATAACCTGTATCAGTCAATGTCACAAACGAGTGGCCATCTTTATAAAAACGATAGAACTGCGGTGCTGCCGCATCGTGGGAAACACCGAAACTTTCAATATCGAAATCGCCAAAAGTCAGAACTTTTCCCATTTCAAAGATATATTTTTGTGCTACATCGATTTTTCCAATCAAAGGAGCCATCGCTTCCCATGTTTTTTCATTGGCATAAACAGGTAATTTATATTTTCTTGCAAGCACTCCAACGCCATGGATATGATCCCGGTGTTCGTGGGTGACTAAAATTGCATCTAGATCCTCAGGTTTCCGATCGACTTCTGCTAATAATGAAGTGATCTTTTTCCCGCTCAAGCCAGCATCGACTAAAATACTTTTTTGCGGACTCTCTAAGTACAAAGAATTACCCGTACTTCCGCTAGCTAAAATGCTGACATTGAAGGCATTATTTAATTCTAACATGAGCACTTAGTCCTCTCTTTTAAAAACTGTTCTCAGTATACAACCCTTTTTAGGGATTTTCCACCTTCGGAACTAAATTATTCGTAATCACTTGGTTGTTCAAGGCGTTGACTTTTTCAATTTGTGTCGTCTTGTCTGACGTCTTTATCTTGACGAACCAAACAGGAACATAAACATTTTTTTCTCGTACTTCAAGGGTTTTGAAGTAGCCAAGATAAATATTGGTGATCGTTGATTTATTAGGAATATTATTATTGATGTACAACGTGTTTAAAATCTCTTTTTGTGAGTACAGCGCCATTTTCTCCCGTAGCGGTTCGATCTCTTTCACTCGCGTCTGGGTGTATTTTACTACTTGTTCTTGGTCATTGCTGTCGTCTATATCCAATGTTACCCGCGAAGTTTCATCGATAAACGGGATGCCTTCATAACTTTGAGCGCCCACGATTTTCCCTAGATCGTCATCTTTTTTAGAAATATCCGGCAAGTACGTATATTCTTCACCGTGCATAATAAATTCTTTATCCTTCATTAAATGATTGAAACTATTCGTCGCCTTCTTTAAATCAAAGGTCGCTTCACTCGTTGGATAATTGGTCAAAACCCGATCGGAAACATTCGAATTTTGGGCGATCATTTGATTCGCCGCGTCACTTACTAAAGAATCAAAATTATCTTGTTCCGCGCTTAAATAATACCCTTCTTGATGCGCTTCAGAAATTTCATCCTTGATCGTAATGTCATCATTTTCCAAACGGCGCATAATGTCTTCTCGCTGATTTGAATTCGTGACCAAACTCTGCTCATGCTGGTTGCTCCAATAAATGCTGAAAAGAAAGATATTCAGCCCCATAAAAACGAAAAGAAAGATCCACTCGATTTTTCTAAAATCCAATTAGTTCGCCCCCGTTTCTAGGTTTCCTTGCATCAGCTGATTAGCAGGATACCACGTGTTGTCATATTTGACGAACCATTCTGGAGTCAAAGCTACTAATTTATTTACGCCATCGATGTCCTGCCAACTATATCCAATGATATAATTTTGAACCTTCGTAAGATCAATCCCGACTGCGGCCAGATTATTTTCAACTTCCAAGGTGCTTGGCAGCTCGACTTCTTCATCAGAAGGAATCGGTACTTGGACGGTATCCATACTAGTTTCGATCGTGACCTGAGGCGTTGAAGCATCCGGATCTTGTTCGACCTTGACGCTCATCTTGCCTTTTGATGAGTTACTGAAGACTGGGTAGCCTTCAACAAATATCCGATAATTGATCTGTCCTTCGTGATGATCGAAATAGCGTAAGTTGCCGACTGCTGTTCCCAAGCGGCTGACGTAGTTGAAACTTTGGCTGTAGACACTTTCATTGGTCAAATCCGTTGGCAACTCGCCTTTAAAGGTGACTAACCGTTTTTGTTCGTCCATCATCAGTTCTTCATGACCGCTGACAAAAGAACGTGTACCGCTGGCTTCTTCCTCACCTTTTGCTTGATCCGGATTGCGGAAAAAGGCATTGCGGAACAGTGAATACGATTGTGTCGTCAAAATGTAACTGTATTTTTTCAAACGAACTCGATCTTTGGTCCGCAACAAGCGCGGCACTACAGGATCTTCATCAGACATCGCTAAATAACGTGTCTGATTTTTTTGAAAGATCGTTGTCAGCCCGGTAAAATCTGCTGAGATCGTCGCTTCGTACACAGTCCCTTTATTGTAATTCAAAAATCGAATCTTTTTCTTAGCGAAGTCGACTTGAATTTGCGAAAAAGTAATTTTTGTGCCTTCTTTTAGCGAGTCCAAGCTGACCGGCATATCAAAAACCTTTACATACTCGGACAATAAAAAGCCGCCCTCGTAATTTAACTCGATTCCATCATCTAAATTGTAATATTCTTTGATTTCTTCTGTATTTTGTGCAACTTCATGAAGCTGACCGTACGTTCCTTCAGTTAACCGAGCTTGCGTCGTTGCCAATAAATTCTCACTGCTAGTTTGAAATTTTCCTTCGGCTACATTCCAAATTCCTCGGATTGGTAAAAAAGCATCGGTCGCTTTTGCGTAGTTCTGATCATTTTTTACTGCTTGCTTGCTAGTATTCACATTAGCTGTTTTAGAAGTTGGGCTCAGCCAAATAGCATAGGTCAAGACAAGGCTCAGCAGGATCAAAACGCCTAGCGCGGCGCGAAGGATTTTTTCTGATAATTTCATTCCCAAATATCCTCCTCATAAGGTTCATAAGGTAAAGAAATATAGAATGTTGACCCTTTACCTTCGACACTTTCAACCCAGATTTGACCTTGATGGGCTTTCATGACTTCTTTAGAAATCGCCAAACCTAGCCCTGTCCCGCCTTGTTGACGAGCCCGTGCTTTATCCACTCGATAAAAACGTTCAAACACTTTTTCCAAATCTTTTTTAGGGATTCCCAAACCTTCATCAGAAATGCTTAAAACTACATTATTATGAGTTTCCATTAAGTGAACTGAAATTTTTCCGCCGTCTGGTGAATACTTGATCGCATTGTTCATAATATTGTCGATAACTTGCATGATTTTATCAGTATCGATTTCAACCCACAAATCACGTTCTGTAAATTCGCGGACGATCCGATAATTTTTCTCTTGGCTAGTCACCATCATATCAAAGCGATCCAACGCATAATCGACCAATTCGTTAAAATTCACCAATTCCAGATCCAACTGCTGAGCGCCTGAATCCATCCGAGATAGATTCAGCAGATCATTGATCATCCGAATCATCCGGTCGGTCTCGCCGAGCGTTACATGAATAAATTGTGGAGCGACGATCTCATCTTTCCACACACCTTCTTCCAACGCTTCTAAATAACTGCGAACACTCGTTAGCGGCGTCCGTAATTCATGGGAAACATTTGAAACAAATTGGCGGCGCTCTTCCGCTGTTTTTTCTTGTTCAGTAACATCATGTAATACGACAACCAGTCCGCTGATAAAGCCAGATTCGCGGCGAATCATCGCAAAATCTGAACGCAGTGTCATCCGATCTTCATCCAAATCGGATTTCGAGCGCTCAATCAAAATTTCTTCCGGTGCTTCTAATAATTTCCGCAACGTATATTCTTCTTCTAGATCAAGCAACGTCAAAATTGATTGACCGATTGCTTGCTCACTTGTCGTGTGTAATAACGACAACGCCATCTCATTGATCGTGATGACTTTCCCACGGCGATCCGTAGCAATGACGCCATCTGTCATGTGCGTCAAAACACTATCTAATCGATTTCGCTCCGCTTCCATCGTATCTTGCGCGTCTTCGATTCGGTCGGATAATTTATTGAAGGTTTCTGCCAGTTGGCTCAATTCATCATGGCCTTGTACATCAACTTTCTCAGAATAGTCGCCTTGAGCGATTCGAACCGCTTGTTTTTGCATCTCTTTGATCGGTTTAGTAATCGATCGTGCTACTAATAACGACACGATGATCGAAATCAAACCGGCGATCAAAGATGCGGTAAAGAAAATCAAGGCAGTATTGCTGATCTCCGTATATTTTTGTTCAATGTCGCTTTTAACATAAAGAGCCCCGATCACAGCCGAATCGCCGGTCGGGGACTGAATAGGTTGGACATTGATACACACGCGTTTATTATTGTCATCCAGTGTCACATACTGTTTTATTGAAAAGTCATCAATATCGCTGTATTCATTTTTCTTGCCAATGATCGAATCTTTTTGGCCCACATCGTTGGTAGCTATCACGATCCCTTTATCGTCTACTACCCACATTTCAGTGATGTCAGCGGCGGTATTATTCTCAAGGATGCGTTGCAGCTGTGTTCCCTCATTCGCGCTGTCTTCTGCCATCGCAGTCCCGAGGGTCGTACTCAGCAGTGAAACACGCTGATTCATATCTTTTGTAAAGTTGTTGATCGTTGATGTCTCAAGTCCTCGGATAAAATAAGCACCGATGATCTCAATCGAAATCAGTAAAATCAAGATAAATGAAAAAGCGATCTTAAAATTGACTGATCGGTAAAAACGGACTCTCTTTTCCATACTTACTCCTGTTCAGGGTTGCGTAGATAATAACCTACGCCTCTTCTTGTTACTAAATAGGTCGGATGACTCGGATTGTCTTCGATTTTTTCCCGTAAACGGCGAACAGTCACGTCCACAGTCCGAACATCACCAAAATAATCGTAGCCCCAAACTGTCTGTAATAGATGTTCACGAGTCATCACTTGACCGATATGTTTGGCTAAGTAATGCAGCAACTCAAATTCACGGTGAGTCAGTTCAATCGTATCTCCGTGTTTGGTGACCATATACGCATCTGGATGGATCGTCAATTCGCCAATCGTCAAATCACTTTGTGTCGTTTGTTCTTCTTCTTTAGGTGCTTGTCCGCCTCGGCGCAAATTGGCTTTGACCCGTGCGATCAATTCACGGTTGGAAAATGGTTTCGTTACATAATCGTCTGCCCCTAGTTCTAAACCTAGAACTTTATCGATCTCAGAATCTTTCGCCGTAACCATAATGATCGGCATTTCATGGGTCTTGCGTACTTCACGAGCCACTTCTAAACCGTCTTTTTTAGGCAACATCAAATCTAATAAAATCAGATCTGGATTGACTTCTTCGACTTTTTTCAAGGCTTCTTCACCGTCAAACGCAGTAAAGACTTCATAGCCTTCTTTGGTTAAATTGAATTTTACGATGTCCGAAATCGGTTTTTCATCGTCAACTACTAGAATTTTTTTCACTAAGAGTCACCTCATACCTTTTTAAAGTTGTATGTACGCTTCACCATTATACAATAATTTCACTACTGTTTCATCTTTTCAAATAGATGACGATTTTTTTACAACCATTACTTAAGGAAAACTGAAAGAAGAGGTTGCGACATGTCGCAACCTCTTTACAAACGAGCAAACCAAAAATTGCATAAACTACAAACACTTTCGTTAGCTTGCCCGTTCTTTATTTGCTTTTTACAAACGTTCAACACTTTAGTCCAACACTTGGCAGACGACGCCTAACGAACCAGGCCCGGTATGAACTGAAAGTGCCGGTGAAACTTTCCCAAAGTAAATATTTTCCGCCGTTGGAAATAATTCAAGCAGACGTTGATAAACTTTTTCTGCCGTTTCCATCGCATCTGCCTGCGTTACCGCTAAATTGAAGCGTTTGTGATTGCCGACATGGGCTTTCACTAATTCGATTGTTTTATCGATACTCTTATTTAATCCTCGTACCTTGGCGACAGTGTAATAAATGCCGTCTGGATTACATGAAATGATTGGTTTTAATTTTAGCGCACTGCCCAGTAAAGAAGCCACTAACCCGATGCGTCCGCCTTTTTGTAAATATTCCAGCGTATCGACGTTGAAAAAAATTTTCGTTTTTGCGATTTTGCTTTCTGCTTCACTGATAACTTCTGTGAACGATTTTCCTTGTTTGACTAACTCACCTGCGTAGATAGCTAATATCCCAGCTCCAATCCCCACATTTTTCGTATCGATCGAATGGAAAATCAAGTCTTCATAATGTTCGCTGAGTACTCGCAGTGCATTATACGTCCCGCTCAATCCGCTGGAAATCGTCACAATGATTACGTGCGTGTAGCCTTGAGCTTTGATTTCGTCAAAGATCTGATGGATCAATTCGCCGTCTGGTAAAGATGTTTTGGGCAACTCCTTTTTGATTAGCGGAAAAATATTATCTGAACTGATATCGATCCCATCACGATATTCTCGGTCACTAAAAATGATCCGCAGCGGCACCATAAAAAATGGTCCATTATCAATAACTTCTTTTGGAACATCTGTCCCAGAATCAACTAGGATCGCAATTTTTTCACTCATCATTTTCGCCTTCTTTCTCTTTATCCAATTGAATGATTTTTTCAGCTAACATTTTTTGTGTAAACGAAGCGACAGCACTTTCCATCGCCAAATAATGTAACTCCTTACTGTTACGTGTCAAACTGACTTCTTCTCCTAAAATAATTTTAGCGACTTGTATCAGCGCATCCTCTTGGACCGTACAAAAACTGTTGTAAGCATCTTTGGGTTCATTGTTTGCTAACTGTATCCGGATCAGCTCATTGATATCTGGAATCGCAAAAACTTGCTTCAATAAAGTGATTGCGATCAAATAGGCTAAATGATTCCGGTTATACCTTTTTTTGACTGGCGGCGGTACTAATTTATGTTTCACATAGTTATTGACCATCGCACTAGATAAAAGTTGATGCTTCTCATCTTCAATCAATGGTGCTAAATAACGGTCAACTAGAGTAATAACTTGATCCATATATAATTCTAATTCAGGTAGTTCTTCCCAGCGAGGCAAGCGTAATTCTTTCAATCCTGCTGCCCACGATCTAAGATTTGTATCTTCCATCATTTGAACCCCTTTCATCGGTAGTTTATCAAAATTATGATAATTATACAATATAGTTTTCTAAACTAGATAAATAAAGCGGTTTTAGTACGGATTTTTTTAGTTTATTCTTGCTTTTTTATTTTCTCAGTGCTAACATATGAAAGTACTTTATTTGGGCCGTTAGCTCAGTTGGTAGAGCAGCTGACTCTTAATCAGCGGGTCGCGGGTTCGAGCCCCTCACGGCCCATTGGGTGCCAAACCCACGTCACCAGTGCATTCTTGGCTACTTCGGTAGTTTCGAAAAGAATGTGCGTGGTGACTTTTTTTGTGTTTGGGTATGGTTTTAACTTTATTGATAATGCTGCATCTAACGCATGTACTCGCTAGTACACGTAATATTTTCAACAATTTACTCACTTTGTTAAAACATCAGTTCTTCTTTAAGAGGGTTACTATCAATGACCTGCCGCAATTAGACAGCGTTAGCCACTTTAAAATGTCTTCGCAATTATGCGGACTCCCTTCGTTCACTCTTTCGATTTCCAAACAAACTCCAATCAATTATAATTCTATGAATAAACACGCTGTTAAAATCATTCGTTTTTAATTTTTCGATTGACTCATTCTAATGTTACAAATATTTTTTATAAAAAAATTCTGATTAAGTCCTAAATCTAATGTATTATTAAGAATATAATTGAAGGTAAAAGATCAATAAATCCATCACACCCTTGATTTAACGCGTTAAATCAAGGGTGATCATCTATCTGTTTTTATTGAGCTAGAATTCTATACCTAGATACTTCTATTTTGCTGTTAGATGAGTTTAACGAAAAAATTCTCATCTTTTTTTCATAATCCGCTTGACAAGTCTTTATTTTTTTTATACGATTACTACAATAATTTTTTAAAAATTCTGACAATAAACGGGTGGTTGCTATGATGAAATCAACGATACTTTTTAACGCAACTTTATTATTATAGCAGGGACTTTCTGAAATTTATTTCATGAAGTCCCTATTCGCATTGCATCGGAGAAGAAATGGTTCTTTCCCGATGGAGTGCTTTTTTTATACCCGGTTTTGACTAAAAGGAGGAACAACAGTGAGGAAAATTCAATTTTTTGATACCACGCTAAGAGATGGTGAACAAACACCAGGCGTGAATTTTAATACCAAAGAAAAAGTTCAAATCGCGCTGCAATTAGAAAAATGGGGAATCGATGTCATTGAGGCGGGCTTTCCTATCGCCTCTCCTGGTGATTTTGAAGCGGTCCAATCGATTGCGCAGCAAGTTAAAAAAATGACGGTGACTGGTCTAGCCCGCTGTCAGAAAAAAGATATTGATCGTGCGTATGAGGCGTTAAAAGATGCGGTCGATCCACAGATCCACGTTTTTTTAGCAACTAGCGATGTCCATATGCAATATAAATTAAAAATGACGCGGGAGGAAGTTCTTAATTCAATCAAGGAACACGTCAGCTATGCCCGCAGTTTATTTGGAAAAGTTCAGTTTTCACCAGAAGATGCTTCACGAACCGAAAAAAATTTCTTATTAGAAGCTGTCCAAACAGCGATCGATGCTGGTGCTACGATCATCAATGTTCCTGATACTGTCGGTTATTCAAATCCGACTGAATACGGAAAAATTTTCAAATCACTGATTGAAAACATCCGCAGCGACCAAGCGATTACATTCTCTTCTCATTGCCACGATGATTTAGGGATGGCGACCGCAAATGCTCTAGCCGCGATCGAAAATGGAGCGAATCGAGTAGAAGGCGCCATCAATGGGATTGGCGAACGCGCTGGCAATACCGCTTTGGAAGAAGTCGCACTAGCGTTGGCAATTCGCAAAGATTTTTATCAATGCGAAACGAATATCGTCTTAAATGAAACAAAACGAACCAGCGAGCTGATCTCCCGCCTTTCTGGGATTCCGGTTCCTAAAAATAAAGCGGTCGTCGGTGATAATGCTTATGCTCACGAATCTGGTATTCACCAAGACGGTGTTTTGAAAAATCCGGAAACGTACGAAATCATCACTCCTACTATGGTGGGCGTGACTCAAAATTCTCTACCACTTGGAAAATTGTCCGGTCGCCACGCCTTCAATGCTAAATTAGAAGAGCTCGGCTACCATTTGACCGATGTCGACAGTAAAGAAGCGTTCAAACGATTCAAACGATTAGCCGATAAAAAGAAACAAATCACCGACAAAGACTTAGTCGCCTTGCTTGCCGATCAAACGCGCGAAGAAACGGAAACTTTCAAACTAGCCGAAGTCCAAGTCCAATACAGCTCGAACGGGTATCAAGGAGCGATCGTTTCTATTATTAATGAAGAAAACGAAACAAAAGTCGCCTCGAAAATCGGCTCAGGCAGTATCCAAGCAATCTACAACACGATCGATGAATTGTTCCAACAAGATCCGGAACTAACTGAATATGAGATCCAGGCATTGACTGGCGGCGAAGATGCGCAAGCCGAAGTTCGCGTAACTCTGCGAGATGAACAAACGAAAAAAGAATTCCGCGGAATCGGGGTAGACTTTGATGTTTTACACGCCTCAGCAAAAGCCTATGTAAAAGCCAGCAATCGGATCAAGTCAAACAGCTGATCTTACGATGGGTACAAAATCTAGTTAGAGCAAACAAAAAAGTGCTTAACTAAAAGATAGGAGCAAAATAATGAAAAATAAAATTGTGGTTTTAGCCGGTGACGGTATCGGACCAGAAATTATGGCCAGCGGATTGCAAGTATTAGCCGCTGTTGAAAAGAGTTGTACCCATGACTTCGAACTTGAGGAATTTCCCTTTGGCGGTGCTGGACTAGATGAAACAGGCGCCTCTTTACCAGAAAAAACTTTAAAGGCTTGTCAATCCGCTGATGCGATTTTATTAGGCGCGATTGGCGGGCCTAAGTGGGAAAAAATAGCGGATGCACCAGAAAAAGGGTTGCTGGCTCTTCGAAAAGCGTTGAATTTATTTGCGAACATTCGTCCAGTATCCGTCTCTTCTGCCTTGATGCATCTTTCCCCTCTAAAACCTGCGATTGTCGAAGGAACGGACTTGATTATCGTTCGAGAATTAAGCAGTGGGATTTATTTCGGGGAGCCACGCGAATTAACAGAACAAATGGCGTTTGATACTGCCCGCTATCAAAAAGCTGAGAT
The DNA here is from genome assembly GCF_005405205.1 of Enterococcus pingfangensis. GTDB lineage: Bacteria > Bacillota > Bacilli > Lactobacillales > Enterococcaceae > Enterococcus_A > Enterococcus_A pingfangensis. The sequence goes on from NZ_BJDP01000009.1 coordinate 64,528, forward strand.
CGAACGAATCCTCCACTCTGCTTTTAAGATCGCTCAAGGCCGCAGTAAAAAAGTAACTTCGGTCGACAAAGCGAACGTCCTTGCCTCCAGCAAATTATGGCGAGCTACGGCAGAAGAAGTTGCTAAAGAATATCCTGATTGTCAGTTAGAACATCAATACGTGGATTCGGCGGCGATGAAACTGATCCAAAATCCAAAAGCTTTTGATGTGATCGTCACTGAAAATCTTTTCGGCGATATTTTAAGCGATGAAGCCTCGGTCTTGCCAGGATCATTAGGCGTCTTGCCAAGTGCTAGTCACAGCGCGGATGGTCCTTCTCTTTATGAACCGATCCACGGTTCTGCACCAGATATTGCCGGTCTTGGGATCGCAAATCCGATCTCGATGATTTTGTCTGTAGCGATGATGCTGAGACAATCATTCCAAGAAGAAGTGGCAGCCAAAGCAATCGAAAATGCCTGCGACAAAGTATTGACACAAGGATTATTTACCCGTGATCTAGGTGGTCAAGCATCCACAGCACAATTTACCGACGCTGTGATTCAAGAACTGGAAGGAGCATAAAAGATGGGAAAAACACTATTTGATAAACTATGGAATCGACATGTCGTCTACGGCAATGAAGGGGCTCCGCAACTGCTTTATGTTGATTTACACTTGATCCACGAGGTGACTTCACCTCAGGCATTTGCTGGAATTCGCGAAGCTGGCAGAACATTGCGCCATCCAGAACGAACATTTGCTACGATGGACCATAATGTACCAACGATCGATATTTTAAATTTCACCGACCTAGTCGCAAAAAAACAAATCGATACTCTACGAGAAAACTGTCACGAATTCGGCGTACAGCTTTGTGACAACGGCAGCGACCGCCAAGGAATCGTCCATATGGTAGGACCAGAAACCGGATTGACTCAGCCGGGCAAAACGATCGTCTGCGGAGATTCCCATACAGCGACACACGGTGCTTTTGGCGCTCTAGCTTTTGGAATCGGCACGAGCGAAGTAGAACATGTTTTTGCAACTCAGACTCTTTGGCAAAGCAAACCGCAAAACATGGGAATCAAGATCTCCGGCAAGTTACCAAAAGGTGTTTATGCAAAAGATATTATTTTGGCGCTGATTGCTAAATACGGCACAGACTTCGGTGTGGGCTATGGCGCTGAGTTTTACGGTGAAACGATTGAAAATCTATCAATGGAAGAACGCATGACGATCTGCAACATGGCAATCGAAGGCGGTGCAAAAATCGGTCTGATCGCGCCCGATGAGACGACCTTTAATTACGTCGCAAGTCGCGAATATGCACCAAAAAATATGACTGCTGCAATCAATGATTGGAAAAAATTGTACACAGATGCCGACGCGGTCTATGACAAAGAACTAACGCTGGATGCCAGTGAGCTGGTGCCGTTTGTTACTTGGGGCACGAATCCTGAAATGGGCGTTCCTTTTACCGGTACATTTCCAGCGATCACTTCACCTGATTTGCAAAAAGCTTACGATTATATGGACTTGAAGCCAGGACAGACTCCGGCAGATATTCCAGTTGGTTATGTATTCATCGGTTCATGTACCAACGGCCGCTTGTCTGATTTGCAAGAAGCCGCAAAGATCATCAAAGGAAAAAAAGTCCACGACAATGTGACAGCTATCGTTGTTCCCGGCTCACGGCCTGTTCGGAAAGCGGCAGAAAAAATCGGCTTGGATAAAGTTTTCATGGATGCGGGATTTGAATGGCGCGAACCTGGTTGCTCGATGTGTCTGGGGATGAATCCTGACCGTGTACCTGCCGGTGTCCATTGTGCGTCAACTTCTAATCGGAATTTCCAAGGACGCCAAGGTAAAGATGCCCGCACTCATCTTTGCAGTCCGGTAATGGCTGCATTAGCCGCAATCCACGGAAATTTTGTCGATAGTCGCAAGGAGGTCATCTAATGGAAAAATTTACAAGTTACACAGGCAAAGCAGTCCCTTTGATGAATGATAATATCGATACCGACCAAATCATTCCGAAAGGTTTCTTGAAGCAAGTCGACAAAGCCGGTTTCGGCAAACATCTTTTTGATGAATGGCGCTTTTTAGCAGACGGTTCACCGAACCCTGACTTTATTTTAAATACACCGGAACGAAAAGAGGCAACCATCTTGATTTCGGGTGAAAATTTTGGCTCAGGCTCTTCACGTGAACACGCGGCGTGGGCCATCCAAGATTATGGCTTCAGAGCAGTGATTGCTGGCAGCTACAGTGATATCTTTTATATGAACGCGTTAAAAAACGGGCTTTTGCCGATTCGTTTGGAACAAGACATCCGAGACCGCTTAAGTCAGCTGCCTGCGGATCAGGCCATCACGATCGATCTGTTAGAACAAGAAGTTCGAACTGGTAAAACTTGCTATGCTTTTCAGATCGACCCGACTTGGAAAGCAAAGTTGGTCAATGGTTCAGATGATATCAGTATCACTTTGCAATACGAAGAGGCGATCACAGCCTACGAAGAAAAAATGCCAAGCTATGACTAATCGAGAAAAGGGGTGTGACAAAATTTTGTCACACCCCTTTCTTTTTAATTTACGACTTGTTCTTGCACATATTGTGCATAAAGCGGATGATTCTCAATCAATTCGCTATGTGTCCCGTGACCGGTCACTTCCCCTTTTTCAATAAAATAAATATGATCGGCATCTACGATCGTAGACAAACGATGTGCAATCACTAAGGTCGTCCGACCTGTCATTAATTGATCTAGTGCGCGTTGGACTTTTTCTTCTGATTGTGAATCTAAACTTGCTGTTGCTTCATCCAGCATCAAAATTTTAGGATCACGTAAGAAGGCCCGTGCAATCGCGATTCGTTGTTTTTGTCCGCCGGATAATTTCACTCCGCGTTCCCCTAGTTCGGTCTCCAGTTGATCAGGAAATTCTCGCACAAATTGATCAGCGTAAGCCAACTCTAAACCATGCCACAATTCCTCTTCAGTCAATGTTCGTTCCAATCCATATTGCAGATTTTCACGAATGCTTCCAGCAAAAACAGCACTATCTTGCGAAACGTAACCGATTTGCGAACGCCAGCTTGCAAGACTGAGTTCTTCTGCATTGTCATCGCCTATTTTGATCGTGCCGGCAGATGGTTGATAAAAACGTTCGATTAAAGCAAAAATTGTCGATTTTCCCCCACCGCTCGGTCCTGCAAAAGCAATCACTGTGTTTGGTTTTGCTTCAAATGAAACATTTTTTAAAATTGGACGATTAGCAACATAATGGAAGGAAAGATTTTCTGCTTTGATCATTTTACCTGCGACATCAGCGCTTTTTCCTGTCTCGATCGGTTCCAAATCAGTTTTCAAGATTTGTTCGATCCGTTCAGTCGCTCCCATGGCTTTTTGGACTTGGGAGAAAAACATCGCAAAGCTGGCTGCCGGCATCATGATATTAAATAGATACAATAAGAAGGCCACCAATTGTCCGCTAGTCAATGTTCCGGCTTGGACACGAACGGCTCCGTAGCCTAAAATACCGACAAACATTCCTAACATGACCGTTGTAATGATTGGCTGCAAGATCGCTTCGACCTTCGCATCTTTGATTCCTAAACTAAAAATATTGTTGATAAATGAACGGCCGCTGTTTTTTTCAAATTTTTCTCCATTGCTGGCTTTGATCAAGCGGATCTCTGATAATTTTTCACTAGCTTCTGCGTTGAAGTCAGCAGTCGCGGCTTGTAATTGTCGACCTAATCGAGACATTACTCGTCCGATTGGCATCATAATCAATGCCATGATTGGAACTGCTAAAAACATCATCGCCGCCATTTTCCAATCCATCACAAATAAAATGATCATGGAGCCTACTAATTGAATCGCGCCGGTAATAAAATTAGGAAATTGGGTCGCTACTAAATCTTTGATGACCGTTGTATCATTTACTAGCCGCGAACTGCTTTCACCTGATTTATGGTCGTCGTAATAGCTGACCGGCATTTGCAGTAGATGGCTCCATAATTTTTCCCGCAGCGTTTTGACGGCACTTTCTCCAACAAAGCGCAGTAAAAAACTGCCGATCGCGCCAAAGGCCAATTGAGCAACAAATGCCAAAACTAGAACGATCAGCATTTTTTTATCAATTTGCGCTAATTTGCTCGTGTCGATCAATCCTTTAGTTAATTGTGGGACGATCAAACTTGCTCCGCTTGTCAGCAAGCTTAAAAACAGGCCGACGATGAATAAAGCTTTTCTAGGATTGACACTCAAAATCAACCGTAAAAAGTCTTTCAACCGATAGTTGGTTTTCTTGTCTTTCATTGATTTTTCAGGTGTGATGCTCATATTTCGTTCCATTTTGGTTCCTTCTTTCGCTAAAAATCTTCCCATTCTGTATCTTCTGATTTTTTCGGTTGATCAAATTCCGTGGAACAATCTTGATTGCTCCAAAAATTCTGCCTAAAATCATGATTAAAATTACGCGAAAAGTCTCTTGAGGCATTGTGCATTTCGCGCTTCATTTGCTTCCGCACCCGGTGTTGTTCTTCTCGCGAAAGATTCTGCCAATCTTCTTGCCAGTTTCCAGAAAATTGTTCACGCATCGCTTGGATCTGACGTAAACGGTCAATGGGATCAACGAAACGTCCCGTTTGTTGTTGAAAGTCTTCTTGCCAACCAGCTGAGATTTTTTGCAAATATTCGCTGAAGATCTGTTGTTCCTCAGTCGTCAAACCGGCAAAGAAACTCTCACTCCTATCTTCACCGACTCGGCTGAAAATTTGGGCTTTTTGTTTTCCTTTATCAGTTAGAAAAACCCGTTTAATCCGTTTATCTTGTTCTTCTGCTTTTCGTACCACATCGCCACTTTTTTCCATCTTCTTCATCAACTCGGCCAACGAGCTTGGACGAATATCTAAAATTTCAGCTAATTGACTTTGGATCAAGCCGTCTTCTTTAGCTAAGATCGCTAAAACCCGTTGTTGTCCATTTAATCGTTGGCGTTTACTCATAAATGCATTGCTGGCAGAACTTATAAAACGTAATTGACGCATCAAGTCTTTCGTAAACTCGCTCATTATAAAAATCTCCTTTGCTACCAATAATAGTTCGGCACCTAACTATTGTCAACTCCTCTGCTGATTTTTTTGCCTTAGTCCAAAAACCTCCTTATTTCTCTGCCTGTTCTAAGTTGATTCCCAGACGATTTATTCTTTTTCTTCACTAAAAATTTAGCCAAAAAAAAGATTCGGCGAATGCCGAATCTTTTTTAATACTTATGTTGCTCTTCTTTTACCGGACAGCTGCTGTTGCAGTCCTCACAAGAACCGCCGTTTTTGACTCGCCGATAAACAATCACTCCTGCGCTGCCAAAGATTAACACACTCAATATTATAGTTGCCATTCTTTCACCTCTTTAATCTCTTCAATCGTAATTGTCGTCGTTTGTTTGACAGGCTTTCTCACAACAAAGTAAATCATAGTAAGCAAGACTGCCGCCGCCAAAATCAAGCCGATCCCGATTTCGCCATTTTCAAAAATCACATGACCGAATTGATATACAACAAAACTTACCGCATAAGCAAGACCACATTGATACCCAATCGCGCGCCAAGTCCATTTAGCATCGCCCATTTCACGATGGATTGCTCCGATCGCAGCAAAACAAGGTGCACACAATAAGTTAAAGACTAAAAATGAATACCCAGCGATTGGCGTGTAAGCCAGCTGTAACGATTTCCAGATTTCGACGCCATCTTCTGCCACCGCCGCATGACGATATAAAATCCCAAAGGTCCCAATCACATTTTCTTTAGCGATCAAGCCCGTGATTGCAGCAACTGTTCCGCGCCAATCACCCCAGCCTAACGGTGCAAACAACGGAGCAATCAAACCGCCTAACGCTGCTAAAATACTATCATTTTCATTTACTGCTTGCAGTGTGAAGTTGTAGTTAGAAATAAACCAGATCACAATACTAGAAATAAAAATGATCGTTCCAGTGCGCTTAACAAATGCTTTGCTATGATCATACGTATAACGCAGCGTATTGCTGATCCTTGGCAGATGATACAATGGCAGTTCCATAATAAACGGCGTCGGATCGCCCGCAAAGAGCCGCGTTTTCTTTAGCGCGATCCCTGATAAAACGATTGCTCCCATTCCGACAAAGTAAGCAGAAGGTGCTACCCAACTGCTGTTAGGAAAGAAGGCGCCGGCAATCAGAGCGATGATCGGCAGTTTTGCCGAACAAGGCATGAACGTCGTCAACATCACCGTCATCCGGCGATCTTTTTCATTTTCGATCGTTCGGCTGGCCATTACTCCCGGCACTCCGCAACCTGTAGCAATCAACATTGGGATAAATGATTTTCCTGACAAACCAAATTTACGGAAAATCCGATCCATGACAAATGCGATCCGCGACATATAACCGCAATCTTCTAAAAGTGCCAAGCATAGGAAAAGTACGATCAATTGCGGCAAAAAACCTAAAACAGCGCCGACACCCGCAAGAATCCCATCTAAAATCAAGTTTTGCATCCAACCAGCCACAGCCCACGATTGCAACGTCGAACGGACAAAATTCGGTACGATCTCGCCGAATAAATTATCATTGATCCAGTCTGTCCCCATCGTGCCGATAGTTTGAATCGCGATATAATAGATCAGCCACATGACTAGCGCAAAAATCGGCAATGCCAAGAAACGATTAGTCACGATGTGATCGATCTTATCTGAGATCGATAATTTGAATTGATCTTCATCAACGACACATAAAGTCTTTAAATCTGTAATGAAATTATACCGTTCATTGATCACTAAACTTTCGGCATCTTCACCAAAGATTTTTTCCGTGATCTTAATGATTTCTTGCAAATCTTTTTGTTGGATCGTGCTCAAATTCAAATCTTGTTGCGCTCGTTCATCCCGTTCAAATAGTTTCAGGCTGTACCAGCGGCCATATTTAGCAAGTACTGTACTGCCTAGAACTGTTTCGATTTCACTAAGAGCCGCTTCTAAACGCCGATCATAATGCGGAAAATTGATTTCTTCTACACCTTTTTTGACTAAATGCAGCGCTTCGCTGATCGCTTTATCCAATCCCCAATTTTTCAACGCACTGATTCCAACAACCGGTGCACCTAAGGCATAAGCTAATTTATCTAAATTGATTTGTTTTCCGCTTTTTTTGATGACATCCATCATATTTACCGCAACGACTACCGGAATCCCAGTCTCAATCAATTGCGTCGTCAAGTAAAGATTGCGTTCAAGATTCGTGCCATCGATAACATTTACAATTACATCTGGCGTGCCTGAGAGCAAATAATCTCGAGCTACCACTTCTTCTGGCGAATAAGGTGACAACGAGTAGATCCCCGGCAAATCATCGATGATCACTTCAGAGTCCTTCTTATAAATTCCTTCTTTGCGTTCAACTGTAACTCCCGGCCAGTTGCCGACAAATTGATTGGTGCCTGTTAAGACATTAAAGGTACTTGTTTTTCCGCTATTCGGATTTCCTGCTAAAGCAACATGAAGCTTCGCCATCTACTCAACCTCCTTTGATACGATCACCATCTCTGATTCGCTCTTGCGCAAACTCAATTCATAGCCGCGAACTCGAAGCTCGATTGGATCACCTAAAGGCGCCAACTTGACGATTTTAATTGGTGTTCCTTTAGTCAATCCCATATCCATTAAACGCCGCTTGATTGAACCGCTTCCATGCACATTTACGATGACGCCTTGTTCGCCAACGCTTAGTTGATCCAACGAGACCCACGTCTGCTGGTCTTCCGTGAGTTCCTTCACAAATATCTTTTTTAATAAAGATTGAGACAATGCCAGTCGTGTATTGTGTAATAAAATAATTCCGTTATCGCCAGAATGATTCACCACAGCAATTTTTGATCCAACAACCATTCCCAAATCTTGCAATCGATGCTTCAACTCATTTTCTAAAGTCATTTCATCGATTTGAACGACATGATTCAATGAAACATCTGCTAAAGTTGTCATATCTATCTCCATCCTACTAATTTCAGCTAATTAATAATGAGAATCTTTCTCACTAAGAATAACTTCAATTTATAGCAAAGTCAATCAATGGTCGATAAATTTCACTTTCTTCTAAGCAAGTTGTTTGACAATCTTTACTTTTTTTGTTTTCTTCCCATAATTTAGTTATTAAAAAAACTTATCTCGTGAATAAAAAACATCCTTCAGCAGTTTTTCTTCTTTTGAAAAGGGATTTTTCTTTGAGACCGTCCGTTTTCACTTTTTTTGCAAAAACACAAAGAGTAGTGTACCTATATTTCTCCAACACAATATATAGTATTAAACGATTGACATTTTCCCTACATCTTTTATACTGGTAATTGTAGAAATCAAGGGAGGTAGTCTTATGGTAAAAGTCTATTCTAAAAATAATTGTATGCAATGTAAAATGACCAAACGTTATTTAGCTGAAAATCAAATTTCCTTCGAAGAGGTCAATATCGACCACGAGCCCGAAGCGCTAACCTTTTTAAAAGATCAAGGCTTCCAAAGCGTCCCAGTTATTTTCGGCGGACAACAAACCATCATTGGTTTTCGTCCCGATCAATTGAAAGCATTAGCCTAATTTGAAACTTTGCGGTCCCACGATTGCAAAGTTTTCTTCTTTTATAGCTAGAAAAAATGGAAAGATGTGATGAGATGAGTTTAAAAAATCTAGGTGACGTAACCTACTTCAAGTTGAACAACGAAATTAATCGTCCAGTGAATGGACAGATCCCATTAAATAAAGACAAAGATGCCTTGGCCGCTTTTTTCAAAGAAAATGTTGAGCCGAACACTCGGACCTTTTCTTCTGTCCAAGAAAAAATCAACTATTTAATAGAAGAAGACTTTTTGGAAACAGAATTTATTGCGAAATATACCCCAGCTTTTATTGAAAAACTTTTTGCTTATTTGGCTGAACAGCATTTCACGTTTAAATCATTTATGGCAGCTTATAAATTTTATTCACAGTACGCGTTGAAAAATAATGCGGGAACCGAATATTTAGAAAGCTATGAAGACCGCGTGGCCTTTAACGCTTTGTATTTTGCTGACGGGGATGAAAAATTAGCGCTGGCTCTTGCTGATGAAATGATCCATCAGCGTTACCAACCAGCTACCCCTTCTTTCTTGAACGCAGGACGCAAACGTCGTGGCGAATTGGTCTCTTGTTTCTTGATCCAAGTAACTGATGATATGAATAGTATTGGCCGTTCTATCAATTCAGCGTTGCAATTGTCCCGGATCGGCGGCGGCGTTGGGATCAACCTGTCGAATCTGCGTGAAGCGGGTTCACCGATCAAAGGGTTTGATGGTGCGGCAAGCGGTGTCGTTCCTGTCATGAAATTATTCGAAGACAGTTTTTCTTATTCTAATCAATTAGGTCAGCGTCAAGGTGCCGGTGTCGTTTATTTAGACGTCTTCCATCCTGATATCGAGATGTTCTTATCCGCGAAAAAGGAAAATGCGGATGAAAAGATCCGTGTGAAAACTCTTTCCCTTGGTGTGACTGTTCCCGATAAGTTTTACGAATTGGCTCGCAAAAATGAAGACATGTATTTATTCAGTCCTTATGGCATCGAGCGTGAATATGGCGTACCGTATTCTTATGTAGATATCACAAAAGAATATGACAATTTAGTTGCCAATCCAAATATTCGCAAGAAAAAAATTCGTGCCCGTGATTTAGAAAATGAACTTTCTAAACTGCAGCAAGAATCTGGTTACCCGTATATCATCAATATCGATACGGCGAATCGGACGAGTCCGATCGACGGCAAGATCGTTATGAGCAATTTGTGTTCTGAAATCTTACAAGTTCAGACGCCTTCTGTTATCAATGGCCGCCAAGAATATGATGTGTTGGGCACCGATATTTCCTGCAACCTTGGTTCAACCAATATCGTTAACTTGATGGAAAGTCCTGATTTTGGTCAATCCGTTCGGACAATGGTTCGTGCGTTGACTTTTGTGACGGATGAATCAGATATCGAAGTCGTTCCTTCGATTCAAAACGGCAATAAATTAAATCATACGATCGGCTTAGGCGCCATGGGCTTGCACAGCTTCTTCGCAAAATACTTAATGGCCTATGGCTCTGAAGAATCGATCGATTTCACTAATATTTATTTCACTTTGCTGAACTATTGGACTTTGCTAGAAAGCAATGAACTAGCCAAAGAACGTAAGACGGTCTTCCATAACTTTGAGAAATCAACGTATGCTGATGGTTCTTATTTTGATAAATACACAACTGGCGAGTTCTTCCCAAAAACAGACAAAGTCAAAGAAATCTTCAAAGATATCTTTGTACCGACGGCTGCAGATTGGCAAGCACTTAAAGCAGCAATCCAAAAAGACGGTTTGTATCATCAAAATCGTTTAGCGGTTGCTCCAAACGGTTCAATCTCTTATATCAATGATACAAGTGCCAGCTTGCACCCAATCACTCGTTTAATCGAAGAGCGGCAAGAAAAGAAAATTGGCAAGATCTATTATCCAGCGCCTTATTTAAATAATGAGACTCTGCCTTATTATACTTCCGCTTATGACATGGATATGCGCAAAGTAATCGACGTTTATGCCACTGCGCAACAACATATCGATCAAGGAATGAGCTTGACTTTGTTCATGCGTTCTGAGATTCCTGCCGGCTTATACGAATGGAAAACTGAAAGTAAACAAACGACACGTGATTTGAATATTTTACGCAACTATGCCTTTTATAAAGGCTGCAAATCGATTTATTACGTCCGGACCTTTACCGATGACGCTGAAGAGATTGGTTCAAATCAATGTGAAAGCTGCGTGATTTAATCACAACTTCCCTCTTGAGCATACGCTTGTGGAGGGAAATCTTGCAGGTAATTAAACGAGTTATAGGAGGAATACACATGGCAGAAACTTATTATGAAGCCATTAACTGGAATGAGATCGAAGACATCATCGATAAATCAACGTGGGAAAAATTAACCGAACAATTTTGGCTGGATACACGAATCCCGCTATCAAATGATTTAGATGATTGGCGGACTCTTTCCGAGCTTGAAAAAACGACCGTCGGCTACGTCTTTGGCGGTTTGACTTTACTGGATACTGTCCAATCTGAAAGCGGGATGGATCAGCTGCGCAAAGATGTTCGGACTCCTCATGAAGAAGCGGTTTTAAACAATATCCAATTCATGGAATCAGTTCATGCCAAAAGTTATTCATCGATTTTCAGTACGTTGAATACAAAAGCCGAGATCGATGATATTTTTGAATGGACCAATACGAATCAATACTTGCAGAAAAAAGCGGAACGAATCAATGAGATCTATAAAAACGGTACGCCGCTAGAAAAGAAAATTGCTAGTGTCTTCTTAGAAACCTTCTTGTTTTATTCTGGTTTTTACACGCCGCTGTATTATTTAGGCAACAATAAACTTGCCAATGTCGCTGAGATCATCAAATTGATCATCCGTGACGAATCTGTTCACGGAACATATATTGGTTACAAATTCCAGCTTGGCTACAATGAGTTGCCGGAAGCAGAACAAGAACGCTTGAAAGAATGGATGTACGATTTATTATATGAATTGTACGAAAATGAAGAACACTACACTGAAGAATTGTATGATGGCATCGGCTGGAGCGACGAAGTGAAAACTTTCTTGCGCTACAATGCCAATAAAGCGTTGATGAATCTTGGGATGGACCCATTGTTCCCAGACACCGCAGACGATGTCAATCCAATCGTTATGAACGGCATTTCTACCGGTACCAGCAACCATGACTTCTTCTCGCAAGTCGGCAACGGCTATTTGCTTGGACACGTTGAAGCAATGACAGATGATGACTATTTGATTGGTTTAGACTAAAAAGGTTGTGACAGAAGTGGACAGCTTCAAAAAGTAAGCAGGATTTTCCAGAAATTGCTGCTCAAAATTTTATGAAATTTTGGCTTATTTCTGAAGAAGTTGGAACACCGTTTATTTCGAACAAGAAGGTTGTGACATTTTGTCACAACCTTCTTGTTAAATATTGATCATTCGCAATTTAGTAATATTTTTATACATCGACAAGTCTTCGATCACATCCGTGTAGTTCATTCCCCGCGGCATATCAATTGTATAGACGTTTGTATAAATTCGGTAATCATCCATAAAATCGACATCGAAGTCGACATCTTCCACTTCGATTTTTTTACTTTCGAAGTAGTTCATAATAAATTCTTTGGTTGCTTCGCGATGAATATAGCGAATCTCAAGTTTTTTGCTGGCATTGATCCGGACGATTCGTTTTACTACTGTCAGCGCCAAAATGATCCCGACAAAACTGCAGACAGCGATCGTATAATAGCCCATCCCAATTGCAATCCCCAATCCAGCACCTGCCCAAATCGAAGCGGCAGTCGTCAACCCTTTGACGGATCGATTGCTGACCATGATCGTTCCTGCACCAAGAAAACCGATTCCGCTGACGACTTGTGCGATCAAACGTGCTTCATCTGCACGGACGACGCCGATATATTTCGGGTTGGCTGCTGCATATTGCAACGCCTGATCAGCAATCTCAACTTGGATCAAAGCAATAATCGCCGCACCCATACACACTAAAATATGCGTGCGAATCCCTGCCGGACGGTTTTTATATTCTCGTTCCATGCCGATCGCGCCGCCCATGACCATGGCTAAAAACAGCCGCAACATGATTTCATAAACTGATAATTTCAGATCCATTCGAGCATCGCCTCCTAGTTTGTATTTGTTGTCTTGCGATCCAATTTGTAAAAATAACTGAATGCACCACATACTCTTCTTCCAGTATAGCACGCTCTAGCAAAAAAGGATTCGCTCAGCCTTTTAACAATTCTAATTCTGCATCAGTCAACGGTCGATAAGCTCCTTTAGCTAAACTTTCAGGCAAAACTAGTTCACCCATCCGGATCCGTTTTAAATAACTCACTTCTTTGCCGCAGGCTTTGACCATCCGTTTCACTTGATGAAATTTTCCTTCATGTAAAACAATTCGGACTTTCGATGCTTCTTCGGTCGTTTCATCGATCAATAATTCCGCTGGCAAGGTCAATCCACCGTCTAATGTGATGCCTTCAGTAAAACGCTGCTGATCGGCTTTTGTCATCACGCCCTTGATCTCAGCATAGTATTCTTTTTCCACATGTTTTTTCGGCGACAATAATCCATGAGCCAGCTTGCCGTCGTTCGTAATCAGCAATAAGCCTTCTGTGTCTTTATCCAATCGCCCTACCGGAAAAAGATCGCTGCGATAATCAGTCGTCGAAAATAAATCGATGACCGTTTTGTCCCGCGGATCTTCAGTTGCACTGACTACGCCCGCCGGTTTATGTAACAAATAATAGTAAAACTCCTGATAATGCAAGACTTCACCTTGAAAAGCGATCATGTCTTTTAGTGGATCGACTTGCCGTTTATCCGATTTTTCATTTTGTTGATTGACAGTTATTCTTCCTTGCTTAATCAGCTGTTTGACTTCTTTCCGACTTCCTAAACCTGCTTCTGCTAAAAATTTATCTAAACGCATACTTATCCTCCGCAAAACTTTTCTAATTTTCACTATAGCTAAAGAAAGTCCAAGAAGCAAGTTAGCTCAGCATAAACTATTGCCGCGTTTTCAATCAAAAAAAGTACCAAGGAAATAATCCTCGGTACTCAATTTATTATAATTTGCTTGCTGCGTCTTCGTCGATGATAACTGTTACGTCTGCATGATTTTGCAGAACGCTTGCTGGTACATCTGTCGTTACGGAGCCGTTGATCATGTCTTTGATCGCATCTGCTTTATCTGCACCAAAAGCCATCAACAGAATGCTTTTGCTTTGCATGATTGAGCCGATTCCCATTGACAAAGCATGGGTTGGAACATCTTCAACTTTTTCGAAGTTGCGTTTGTTGGCTTCGATCGTTGATTCTGTCAATTCAACTACATGAGTAGTTACATCAAAAGCTGTTCCCGGTTCGTTGAAACCGATGTGCGCGTTGCGGCCGATTCCTAATACTTGTAAGTCGATTGGATGCTCAGCAATCACGCCATCATACCGTTTGCATTCAGCAGCTAGATCTTCTGCTTTCCCATTGGGTACGAATGTTTCTTTAAATGGTTTTTTATTGAATAGTTGATCATTCATGAAGTAACGGTAGCTTTGAACATCATCGCCGGATAAACCAACGTATTCATCTAAGTTTACAGAGGTCATTCCAGAAAAATCTAAATCACTAGTTGTCATTTCTTGATATAAAGTTTCAGGAGTGCTGCCTGTTGCTAGTCCTAATACTTTTACGCCGTTTTCCATTCCATTTTTGATGATTTCAAATGCTTTTTTTCCGCCTTCGTTGGCATCTTTCACGCGAATTACTTTCATGGGTAAACGCTCCTTTATCGATTTGGTATACACCAATCCTACCATCATTCCGTCAAATTTTCAATAAAAAAGTCTAGACCAAAAAATTAATTTTTTATCATTCTTCAATCTCGCTTTTACAGCTGGTCAAAAATTGCTCTTTTGCGGCTCCGTCTACCAATCTAAAAAAACTCCAGCTTAGAATTTCTTCTGCTGGAGTTAAAAAATTAGGCTTGATAGTTTGCAGCGATTTCTGCGATCAATTGTTCATCATTTAAGGTGGTTACTTGTTGGATAACTTCTGCAACGGCTTTTTCTTTTAACAAGCCTTGCAATTCCACACTTTGTTCATCGTTTGGATCATCATATTTCAAGATCATCGCTACGACGTCGATCAGATTGTCATAGGCCAAATCACGCTCTTTCAATTCACGGATTGGACGGATAAAGCGTTCGTCAAAACCTAGTTTGCGAATCGGTGTCCGTGCAACTCGGCTGATGCTGTCTGAAATGTATTTATTTTCAAAACGGCTGACGATTTTATCAATGTAAGCAAAATGTTTTTCTTTGTCAAAATCCCATTTATTGATCAACAAGCTACCGGTTTCGCCAAGGACTGCTCGCAATTTGGCTAAGACTGCTTCATCGGCAATCGCTTCATCAATCGTTTCATAGCCTTTATACGCTCCGGTGTAAGCAACGGTCGCATGACCAGTGTTGACTGAAAACAGTTTCCGTTCGATATAAGGTTCTAGATTTTCTACATACTCAACATCCGTTAAGCGCAAGTCTTTGTTTTTGCTTTGAGTGGCATCGATGACCCATTCGCTGAAAGGTTCAACTGAAACAAACAATGGATCTTCATGATGTTGAATCGGCACGATCCGATCAACTGCCGCATTAGGAAATCCGATATATTGTTCCACATATGCTAGATCTTCAGCGGATAAAAAGCCTTGGACCTTTTCAAATAAAAATTGACTGCCGCCGATCATGTTCTCACAAGCCACGACATCTAAAGCAGCTGTGTTGCCTTCGCTGCGGCGTTTTTGGATTCCTTTAGCGATCAATTCTGCGATAAACGGCAAAATATTTGGACCAATCGCTGTCGTTACGATATCTGCTTTGCTGACTGAATCGATTACTGCCTCAGGATTCGTTTGATTATTCAGACCATCAACGTTTGAGACATGGATCTCTTTTTGGCTTTCATCTGCTAGCTGGATCGTGTATTCGTTGCGTTCATTCAACGCATTGATAATCGTTTCGTTGATATCGACAAAGTCGATTGAAAAACCGTTCTTCGCTAAGATTTCTCCAATAAATCCGCGGCCAATATTTCCTGCACCAAAATGTGTTGCTTGCATCTTATTCTACCTCCTGAAGATAGTTGATAACTTCTTCTTTTGTTTTTGCATCTGCTAATTTTACTACATTTTCAACATCGGAACAAAAGATCGCGATCTTTTGCAAAATATCCAAATGCTCATTTCCAATCCCGGCGATCCCAAATAAGACCATCGCTACATCTTCTGTATCGTCTTTGCCAAATTGAACACCTGCTGGAACTTGGATGACTGAAATGCCACTTTTTTTCACGTATTGTTTGGCTTCATCGGTTCCATGAGGGATCGCGATAAAGTTTCCCATATAAACAGAAACCAGTTTGTTTCTATCCACCATCGCATCGACATAAGCTTCTTCGACACAACCTGCTTCGACTAACAGCTGTCCGCACGCACGAATCGCGTCTTCTTTATTCGTGTATTCCTGATCTAATAAAATCATTTCTGGATTTAATTCCATTTTATTTTCCTCCCGGTCTCTTTGCTAAACTTGCTTTAATTTTCTCGAATCTCTTTGACGAACAGTGAACTCAATAATTGATAAATGATTTCTTTGTTGCCAAATTTATAAATTTCTGTGTTCAGATCACTTTCAATCACTGAACTGCTAATTTTTCCTAATAAGTTTTGCTGACTCTCCGGCATCGGATCAGGCGCTAATAATAATAATACCCGCGTCAACTCAATACTTTTTTTGTCCATCCCTTGGATCAAAAACTGCTGGTCCAAGTCATAGATCGTAAATAACGGTTCTTTGACATGGGCATCCGCACAGTGGAACAACGCAAAATTGGTTTTTGGAATCCCAATCGGCGCAACCAAATATCGTTTGATCACTCGATCTGTCACCAGCTGCGCATTTGAGACGATCGTTCCTTGCAACGGCTCAATAATCGCTGCCAGTGTCTGCTCGATCGTTTCTTGTGCCTTCACTTGTTTTACATCAAAATTTTGCAGTAAATTATTCGCGATCCGCATCGTCTCATAAATCTCGTCAAAGGCTTCGCTTGGTTCTTTTTCTGGTTCGATTGGATCGTCATTGACTCGATCCGGATGCAATGTCTGGATATATTCTTTGATTTCTTTGATCTCATCTTCTAACAACAGCGGTGAGATCACTTTGTACGGCAAGTGGAATCCTGGCAAAAAAACCGTAGCTAAAATCAAATCATAACTTTTATAATCCAGCTGATTTAGCTCAGAGATCTTAGCGACTTGGATCTTTTGGATCTCATCCAAATACTTATGGAGCCGGCTTTCTAAGATCCGTGCTGTTCCGATGCCGCTGGAACAGACTACTAAAGCAGACAAGACGCGACCGCTAGGATGTCGTTCCAATGAAGTCGCAAAATGGATCACGACATATCCTAATTCATCAAATGTAAATGAATGATTGGGAAAAACAACCGCTAAATCTTGGATGATCGCTGTCGTCAACGTTTGATATTTATCGCGGATTTTTTGCAGCAGCGGATTATCAATTCCTTGATTGACCGTCAAATTTCGTTTCAGCGCCGCTGCCATATGGGCGGATAAATCATTGAAGAGCTGTTCATCTTTGCGAAAATCCGTGCCTGTCGTCTCCGAAACTAAGCGAATCAGTTCTTTGATTTTGTAGGACAGTTCAACATCAAAGCTATCAATAAAGATATTTTGCGGTTTCTTGTAATTCACACCTTCCAATTGAAAGGCAAAGAAACGAACTTCTTGCGGTGGAATCGACTTTTCAATCGTCGTCGCCACCTTGATCATCACTTGACCGGCAATCTGCATGCTGTCAGGCTTTGCTTGCGTTTCTTGTTCAATTTCGATAAAACGATCTTGTTTCATCCGATCAATCGATAACGCAAGTAAAATCAACACACGCTGCAATTGATTGTCTGTCACTTGCTCAAAAACTTGCTGAGCAATTTTTTCAAAGATCGTTCGTGCCAACAGCAAGCTCGCTGGACTCAACAATTTTAAAAAGAAGTTATCGGTCGTTGCTGCTTCAGGCAATGAATCGATGAATTGGAAAAAATCAAATTCACTGACACCGTTATAGATCAAACTGCTCAATAACTGGCGTCGCTGTTTTTCATGACCGGCGATCCGAATCCCGCGGCCTTTCAACCGCTGCAATTCTAATCGATAGTCGATCAAACTTTTTTCAATAGCCGCTAAATCAGAGGTGATCGTCGCTTGACTGACTTTAAAGTCAATCGCCAATCCTTCGATCGTCTCTTCTTCATCCATCAATAATAAGGAACAAACAATCGCGCTTTGTCGCTGAACGTTGTCGGTAAATAATTCGGCTTGTTTTTCGCCAAGCTGTTGCTGCAAGCGTTCCAGATTCACTGTTTCACCTATGATGCGATAGCCTTCGCCCCGTGGCTTGATGATCTGAATGTCTTGTGACTTGATCGTCTTTTCAATACTTGAGATCTCACGATAAACAGTCCGCTTGCTGACTTGTAAAATATCTTGCAATTCCTCCGATGTAATACCGTTAGGATAATCTAATAAAAGGGAAAGGATCTTTTTTTCACGAATCGAAAAATACACAATGTCTCCTCCAATAATGTCAAAAGGATAAAAGCAGTGAGAATCCTCACTGCTTTAAGAGTAATACGATTCTGTAAAAAAGACTACTTATTTCTTTAATTTTTGAATGACTTTGTCATATTTTTCCGAAGCAACTAAATCGGTCAATAGTACATGTGTCGCGCTTGGTGCTTGTTGTTCTGCTTTGACTGTTTCATCTTTTGTCGTAATGATCAAGGCAGTTGTTTCATCTTGCAATGCATTGATTGGAACAACGGTCACCGGATAGTTCAACCCGTTTTCTTTCAATAATTTCTTCAAGGTCACGGCACCCATATTAGCAGAGCCTTTCACTTGGTCATAGCCGAAAATAATATGATCGACTTTTGAGTAATCGGCTAATCCTTCGACGACATCATCTGTTAATGGTTTTTGTTTCGGATCATTAACAACGGGTTCTGCAGTTAAGGTTTCCACGATTTCATCATAGCGCGGTGAATTCATGAAGTTTTCAACTTGAACGAATGTTGCGTTTGGTGCTTTCTGTGCAGCACGTTCATGCAATTCTTCTTGGGTGACGATCAAAGCATTTGGATCATCCGTTAAGTTGTTGATTGCTGAATTAGAAACTGGTAATGATAAGCCAGCTTTTTTCACTTTGTCCCGTAAAACTGATGCACCCATCGCGCTTGAACCCATCCCAGCATCACAAGCGAAGATGATTTTGTTTACCTTACCGAATGCTTCTTGATTGGCTGCTTTCATTGCGCTTTGACCTTTGCTTTGTGCTTTCGCATCAGCGACTGCTGCTTGCGTTGCTGCCAAATCGTCGTCTTCGCTGCTGTCAGATTTAATAATGATCATTGCAACTAAGAATGAGACCGCACATCCAACGATGATCCCCGCTAAGTTGGCAACGATACTTTCTGGCGGTGTCATCGCCATGATTGCGATGATCGAACCTGGTGAAGCCGCAGCTCGTAAACCAGCACCTAGTAATTGGAAAGTAAATGTTCCTGCTACCCCGCCTGCCATAACAGCTAGGAATAAAAGAGGTTTCATCATTACGTATGGGAAGTAGATCTCATGGATCCCACCTAAGAATTGGATAATGATCGCGCCTGGTGCAGTAGATTTTGCTGCTCCTTTACCAAACAACGTAAAGGCAAGCAAGATTCCTAAACCTGGTCCAGGGTTAGCTTCTAATAAGAACAGGATCGATTTTCCAGTTTCTGCCGCTTGTTCAATTCCAAGTGGCGTCAAGATCCCGTGGTTGATTGCGTTATTTAAAAATAAAATCTTAGCTGGTTCAATGAAGATATTTGCTAATGGCAATAGATGCATATTGATGATCGATTCAACACCAGATGCCATTAAATTCGTTAGTGATTCAACAACTGGTCCGATCGCATAAAATCCGACGACCGCTAATGCAAAACCAATCAATCCAGAAGAAAAGTTATTGACCAGCATTTCAAAACCGGCTTTGATTTTTTCTTGGAAAGCGTCATCAAATTTCTTGATACACCAGCCGCCTAGAGGACCCATGATCATCGCTCCGATAAACATCGGAACTTCCGAACCAACAATCACCCCTGTTGCAGCGATAGCCCCAACTACTGCTCCTCGTTGGCCATGCACCATGTTCCCGCCTGTATAAGCGATCAATAATGGCAATAAGTAAGAAAGCATTGGGCCGACCAATGTGGCAAGTTTTTCATTTGGGAAATAACCCGCTTCAATAAAAAGTGCGGTGATTACGCCCCAAGCGATGAATGCTCCAATGTTGGGCATCACCATTCCCGACAAGTGACTACCTAGTCGTTGGACTTTGGCTTTTAATCCACTTTTCTGTCCAGCATTTTCCATGTTTATTTCCTCCTTGATATAAAATGATTTCGTTTACATTTTTATCATACCTTGTTACTAATCCGCTTTCAATTAATTGTAACTAGAGCTTTGGCACAGAAGTTTGTGCCAAAATTAAAAAGCCGTTCATCTTGAAGATAAACGACTTTTTGCTACTTATTCAGCTTGTTGCGAACCCCACGTTTGATGATATCGAAAAAGCCGAGTGATTGCACCATATGATTTGGATCGACATATTCCCGAATCGCCCGCAAAACTTTTTTAGGTTCTTTTGACGCAAATGAATACGTGCCATTTTTTTTCGTTTGGATCGCATAGCGCGGAATCCACTTTCCTTTGAAAACAACAGAAGCGATCACATAATCGACTTCTTCCCACGGGATTTGAACGAATTTACGTGCATCACGATTGTTGAAAAACTCGAATCCATTATCACCAATCATGATTTTTCCGTAATCAGCGATCCCTAAATACGAGGTAGCATCGATCGTCAAATCGATCGTTGTATTGATTGACTGAACCATTAGACCTACTCCATTTCCATATATGTATCTGTTTTTCATTATACTTATTTTTCAATTATTTAGCAAAAAAATGCCCGGGCAAGCCCGAGCATTTTTAATGGTTGTCTTTCTTACATTACGCCTAATACGTGCAAGCCAACACCGACTACGAACAAGCCAAGAATGATAACGATTGGAGAAACTTTTTTCTTCAATAACCACATGCAAAGCAATGTCAATAGTAATGCAGCAAGACCAGGAATCAATTGATTCAAGTTGTCTTGTAATGTAGTAACTTTACTGCTGTCTAATGCAAGACCTGAAGATTGTTGTGCTAATGCTTCTTTGATACCTTGAGCACCGTCAGGTAATTTATCCCATTCGATATAAGCACCTTCGTCTAGTTTAACAGTAGAAACGACTGGCGTGAATTTCACGTTTACCCAACGTTGGACTAGAGCTCCTAGCACGAACATCCCTAGAATAGATGCACCTTTAGTAACTTTTTGTAACAAACCACCTGAAAGGTCATCAGTGATTTTAGAACCAGCACGGTAGCCGAATTCTTGCGTATACCACATAAATGCCCAACGGATAATATTCCAAGCAAGGAAGAAGATGATTGGGCCAATGATGTTTCCAGCTAAAGCTAGAGAAGCACCTAGAGCACCTAACATCGGACGAACGGTAAACCAGAAGACTGGGTCACCAACACCGGCTAAAGGTCCCATCATACCGACCTTAACCCCTTGAATTGCTACGTCATCAACTGGTGCGCCATTGGCACGTTCTTCTTCAAGTGCTAATGTAACCCCAAGAATTGGTGAAGCGATATATGGGTGAGTATTAAAGAATTCCAAGTGACGTTGCATTGCTAACGTACGGTCTTCTTTAGTTTTGTATAATTTTTTGATTGCTGGCATCATTGCGTAACACCAACCACCATTTTGCATACGTTCATAGTTCCAAGAACCTTGAATGAAGGTAGAACGCCATGCAACGGCTAAACGATCTTTTTTCGTTAATTCGATTTTTTCTGCCATTTTATTTCTCCTCCTTCAAGATTAATAATCATTCAAAATGTCGCCTAGCGGATCACCAGTATTGCCTCCGCCGCCATTAGATGAACCGCCAGAACTTTCTTGCAGGTTCAAGTAAATCAACGCGAATGCAACTGCGATAACACCAAGTGCGATCAAAGTTAATTCAGAAATAGCTGCGATAGCAAAACCGATTGCGAAGAATGGCCATACTTCTTTTGTAGCCATCATGTTGATAACCATTGCATAACCAACGGCAACAACCATACCACCACCGATTGCCATACCATCTGTTAACCATGCAGGCATTGATTCTAAGAATCCGCGCACAGTGTCAGCTGGGATAACTAATAGTGCAGCAGCAGGGATCGCGATACGAACACCTTGCATACATACAGCAACGATATGCCACATTTCAACTTTACCCATTTCACCTTTTTCAGCAGCAGCATCCATAAAGTGAACGATTGGTACAGCTAAAGTACGAACGATCATAGTTAAGAACAAGCCGGCAACAGCTAGAGGAACAGCGATTGCGATAGCTGAAGAAACACCTTTAACTCCTTGACCACCTAAAACTAAAATAATTGCAGATGCAACAGATGCCAATGCAGCATCCGGTGCCACAGCAGCCCCGATGTTTGCCCAACCTAAGGCGATCATTTGAAGTGAGCCGCCAAGAACGATCCCAGCTTCTAAATTACCGGTTACTAAACCAATTAATGTACATGCTACTAGCGGTTGGTGGAATTGGAATTCATCCAAGATCCCTTCCATACCTGCTAGAAAGGCAACGATTACTACTAATACCATTGAAATACCAGACATTATAAGCCCTCCTATTTAAGTTAATTGTGTTGCTTAAGCGTTTTTCAATTCATTTTTTGCTTTGTTAAGGATTTCATCCATGTTGTCTTTAGAATCATTTGGTACTTTACGTACATCAAATTTGATTCCTTTTGCTTTTAATTTCTCAAAAGTAGCAACATCATCTGGACCCATTGACAATACCTTGCTTACTACGACTTTTCCGACTGAGTGAGCCATTGAACCAACATTGACTTCTTGAATATCAACGCCGCCTTCGAGTGCACGCAATACGTCTTGAGGATTTTCAAACAACAACAACGCTTTCGTATTTCCGAAACGAGGGTCTTTTGAAATTTCGATCATTTTATCAACTGGGATAACGTTTGCTTTAACACCTGGAGGAGCCGCTTGTTCGATCAATCTCTTACGAAGATCGTCTTTAGCTACTGCATCTGAAACAACGATGATCCGGTTTGTACCTGTTGTTTTTGTCCAAGTAGTAGCAACTTGTCCATGAAGTAAACGAGAATCCACACGAGTCAATACAAGTTTGATATGACCGTCACCAAGAACTGTTCCTTCTGGAATTGCGCCAGTTGGTTGGTTCCCTTGTGCAGCTACAGGAGCCGCTTCAACTGGTTCTAGTTCCTCAGGGCGAATTCTTACGCCTTCTTTTGCTGTACCTAAAATATGTGCAGCGATTTCATGCGCAGTTTCCATTGAGAAACGTGAAGCATACGCTTCGATCAACATTGGTAAGTTCATACCAGCAACGATTGCCCACTTGTCTTTGTGTTCTTCAAACAAGCTGTTTGCTTGGTTGAAAGGAGTTCCACCCCAAAGATCGACTAAGAACAATACTTCGTCTTGGTTTTCGAAAGAGGCGATTGCTTCTTTCATTTTTGCTTTAACGTCATCCGGGCCTTCACTCGGCATCAAAGTAACAGCTTTGACATTTTCTTGTTCTCCAAAGATCATTGCTCCGGATTGCAAGATACCATTAGCGAATTCACCATGACTAGCAATGATAATTCCTACCATCTTTATACCTCCTACTTATTATTGTTACAGCTCAAAAATATAAATAAGTTCTTAAAAAACCTGTAACCAAAATTCATTTACTGCAGCATCTTCTCTTTTTTGATTAATTGCATCAAATCGGTCTTTCTATCTGTCGGAACTTGGCGGATCTCTAATTCGATCCCCGCTTCTGCCAATGTACGGAAAGACTTGATATCCTCACCGTCAACAGAAATGAAATTCGTGATCATTTTCTTGCCTTCACTAAATCGCATACCGCCGATATTGACCGTTTGCAGATCTACACCTGCTTTAACGACATCCACTACATCTTGCGGCGAAGCGAACAATAACATGATCTTCATTCCGTCAAATAATTGATCTTGATACACTTCAATCAGTTTTCTCTTTGTGACGACATTGGACTTGATTCCCGGTGGTGCGGCTTGTTTTAACAGAAACTTACGCAACTCATCATTTGCGACCTCATCGCTGACTACTAAGATTCGCTCGATCCCGGTTGCTTTGGACCACACTGTCGCAACCTGACCATGAATCAGACGATCATCAATACGAGTAAGTCGAATATCCATTACCATCCCACCACCTCCTGTTACAACAAGGCCCAGATGCCAAAAGACTTGTGCTACATTTTTGAGTACGATGACACACAGCACTCACTTATAATAAAGCAAGTATCGTGCCAAAATACACTAACAAAGAATTCTTTGCTTTACGCCTTTTATAACGATACACAAAAAGGATACAGTATACTGTATCCTTTTTGTGTATCGTTTAAGTATTGATTTCTTCATTATTTTTAAGTAATTGATAAATATAGTATCGTTCTGATGTTGGGATTGTTATTCGCAACTGACTTTCTAATTCATTCAGCCCTCGATTCATCACGACATTATCTGTGACACGCTGATACCCCGACTTAGATTGTTCATCAATTTTCAGCGGCTGATGCAAGATTCCGCGTTCGATCGTTCCTGCCAAATGCATCACAAAATTTACCATCAGCGCATAATCAGCGGAATTGCCTGTACTTTTGATGACAGTCTCCGCCAATCGCCAAAGCGGGTCAATCAATTTATTCGGATTGATAAAAGTAAAACTTTCTTCCATAAATTTGATACACAAGTCACGAGCTTTATTTGCATCTAAAACGACTTCTTCTTGCTCAGACAAATCATTTTCTAGCAATAGTTCGTCCAAGACGTGATCGGCTTTTTGATTGATGAATTTCTCCATTGGAATATAAGGCGCGCCAATCTTAGGATCCACGATTCCGGTCGTCGCTAAGATCTTAAATTCCTCTTTAAAGACAGGAACTTTTGTTTTGATATCAGCCACGGCTAATGTCAATACTTCAATATGTTTCAGCTTGCGCTGTTTTAACGGCCGCTCAATGATTTCTTTCAAGCGCTGCGCCGTTCCTTCACCAGAAGCACAAATCGCTAAAATCGCCTGTTTTTCTTGTGGCTCCTCTTTTTCTTGGGTAACATGTCCGTAGCCTCTAAAGCCTTTTAAGGATTCATATAATTCATTCACCCCTGAGCCTAAGACACTTGATTTACGGGCTGCCTCAATCAATAACGGCGTCGTGACCATATCTAATGTACAAACTTCGATTCCTGTCTCTTTTTCGATTTCTTCATTAAAGGTAGCTAGTGAACCCATGTCCACCATGATCAATACACCGCTGCCTTCATCGATCTGAGTAACCGCCTCACGAATTTTTTCGTAGGCTACTCGCGGATGCATATCTAACGGCATATCAACTGCGATGATATTCGCTACATCCAGCAATTCACGAACGACTTGAGCCATCGAGGTCGCGGTACTATTGCCATGGGCTGCAACAACTACACCGATTTTCCCGGAGGATTGATCCTCTCGTAAAGAAACGAGCAAGACGGTCAAATAATAATCTTCGCTTTCAGGGATCTCGACTTGAAATTCTTTTTCGACCAACCGACGAATTTCATGCGCTACGGCAAATTCTGTTGGATAATCTTTGGCCATTTCGCGGATATTGTCATTCGTTTCCCGCGTCTCGCCAACATGGATTTTTTTCAAGAAAGAGGAGATATGCAAACTCATCGCATAAACAAAGTTTTGTTGGAAATGCGTTCTTAATCGTTCGCTGACTAAGCCGGCGATTTTATTGCTAATCTCGATCACATGTTTATCGACAAACTCAGTCAAACGGTTCTCTGTATCAAAAGAAAAACCATGATCTTTATAAAATGATTTCAAATGCACATTGATATCCGTTGAAATAAAATGATTGATTGTCTCTTGATCGAGTCCTTCCGTTTTCAACAGAGCCGCTTTATCCCCGATAATATCATAGAGGTTGTAAGGCAATTCATACGTGTCTGTTTTGATCAGCTCATCAATCTCATTTGGCGTAACGACCATCTCCGGCTCAAGATAAGGCGAAATATCCGTTGTTTTGATCCGATCCGCCGAAAGCTGGACCAAACCGGCCTTGATTCCTTCGGTCAAATCATTCAATGTGATATGAATCTCCTCATGCATCATATGATTCATGAATCCCCGCGCGCAAATCAGCTGGACATTGGATTTCAATTGTCCGATATTGCCATAAGAGACGCTCCCCAGCAATGCTTTTACGACATCTTCTGTCAACGTGATTTTCCGTTGAATCCGATTGGCTTCCATCGCCACCATCACACGAACCAAATCAAGTTGCTCCGCTGCTGGCCGGCTGCTGAAAGCCGGCATTTGGATATTGATCGGAATTCGCCGAACAAACGTATCTAATAATGCTGAATGAGGATCTTCTGTTGTAGCACCGACGATGCGGACATTTGCAAACCGATTTTTGCCGGCTTCACCTAAACGGCTGTAGGTCCCATGATCCATAAAATAGAAAATCATTTCTTGACCTTCCGGCGGCAAACGATGGATCTCATCTAAAAATAGCATG
Organism: Enterococcus pingfangensis; assembly: GCF_005405205.1. GTDB lineage: Bacteria > Bacillota > Bacilli > Lactobacillales > Enterococcaceae > Enterococcus_A > Enterococcus_A pingfangensis. The sequence continues at coordinate 90,992 of NZ_BJDP01000009.1, forward strand.
CCGCCGTCAGCTTGTTGAATTAACCCGTCTTTTTCCGTATCCGCACCAGTGAACGCACCTTTCTCATAACCAAATAGATGGCTCATCAATAATTCAGGATTGTTTGCATAGTCCGCACAGTTGAAGACAACTAGCTCGCGATCCGGTTCCACGACACCTTCTGATTGAGCGAATTGAAACATTGCATGCGCAAAAAAAGTTTTCCCAGAACCAGTTGGCCCGGTGATCAAACAATTCAACCCTCTCGGCGGATACAAGATCGCAGCCTTGGCTTGTTCCACAGCATTTCGCATACTTCCGGCAGAACCGATGATTTGAGTGAAAACATTGCTGGAATTTTGATTTAAAATCTTTTTTTCGGGTGGTTCCGCAGCAGTCGCTACTTGAGCTTCTGGATCAAACGACGTTTTTACTGACTGGTTCGAAACAAAATAGCGAACAGGCCGTCCTTCACTTTTATTTAATTGGCCTTCTTTGACTAGGAGATTCAAATCTTTGCTTGCATTTGTCCGTTGAATATCCAATGAATCCGCTACATCTTTGGTTGTTACATTTGCATTTTCCAAAACAAAGCGATAAATGCGGTCAATCCGTCGTTCCATTTAGCCACCTTCTTTTTTAGTGTATTCTTCTTATCAATCATCTATAGTTTTCATTAAAATGTCAACTATTTCGCTGTAAAGTGATACACTGTACCTTTTACCTGTAGTTAAAACTTTTAATGAGCTGCTCTAGATTCAATTGATCGTGTTTCTACTATTATATAATCTGGAAAATACTTTATCTTTTTATCGGTCAGACAATTACCAGACCGCTTGCCGACAAAACGAACTGAACAGTTTCGTCAACGGACAAATTATACTAAAAAATCTTATCCAAAAATAGGATAAGATTCTTAACTTTTCCAAAATGGTTTGGAGAAGAGCAATAAAATCGGAAACATCTCTAGTCGCCCTGCCAGCATCGCAAAAGAGAGCGTCCACTTAGAAAGATTGGATAAAAAACCGAAGTTTTCGGTTGGCCCTACACCTTTGAAACCTGGTCCAACATTATTGATGCATGTAGCAACAGCAGAAAAGATTGTTTGAAATTGAATATTTTCCAATGAAAGAATCAGCAATGAGACAACAAAGACCAGTAAATAAAGGACTAAATAGGCATGGATATTTTCCATCGTCTTCGTTGAGATCGTTTCGCCTTCATATTTCAAGGAAGCAACACTGCGGGAGTGAATGATTTTTTTCAATTCTTGGATCGCATGTTTGATCAAGATCTGGATTCTTGAAACTTTGATCCCGCCGCCAGTCGACCCGGCACAGGCGCCTACAAACATTAGTAAAAGCAAAATCATTTGCGAGAACATCGGCCAAAGATCATAATTTGCTGTGGCAAATCCTGTTGTCGTAATGATCGAAGCTACTTGGAATACCGCATAGCGAAAAGCTTTCAAATACGAAGGATACTGCGACGAGATGTTGATCGTAATCAAAATCGTTGAGACCGCGATAATCGCTAAATAGCCGCGCAATTCCTCACTTTTCAGTACTGGAACAATTTTTCCCAGTATAAAGAAATAGATCAAATTAAAATTGATCCCAAATAAAATCATAAAGACACTTAGTACTCCATCGATATACGCACTGTTATAGCCGGCTATTCCAGCGTCACTCATAGCAAAGCCGCCGGTCCCTGCCGTTGCAAAGGAATTTAAGATACTGTCAAACAGCGGCATATCACCTAATACAAGCAAAATAATCTGGATCACTGTCAGCACCGTGTAGATCACATATAAAATCCGAGCGGTCACGCTGACTTTCGAGACTAGCTTACCGATGATTGGTCCAGGCATTTCCGCTTTTAAAATGTGCATCGTCCGGCCTGAAGCGATCGGGATAAATGCCACCGTAAAGACTAAGATTCCCATACCGCCGACCCAATGGGTAAAACTGCGCCAAAATAAACTGGCATGACTGATCGTGCTCAATGTGGTTAAAATCGAAGACCCAGTCGTCGTAAAACCCGAGACTGTTTCAAAAAAAGCATCCGTCAATGACGGGATCTCTCCTGAGAGCATGAAAGGAAAGGCACCAAACAATGACAATAACGTCCAACTGACTCCAACGATAAAGAAACCTTCTTTGGCAAAAATATTGCGGTTTTTAGGCTTCTTCCAACTCAGCAACGTTCCAACTAAAAGCGTGAAGACCGCGACAACCGCATAAGCCGTCGCTTCTTGTTCACGATAAATCAACCCGACGATAAACGGAAGCAGCAGTAAGAGCGCTTCTACCTTTAGTAATTTACCGATCGTAAATACAACCATTTTTCTATTCATAGTGATTCACTGTTATCTCCTTACCAGATCGTTCAGACTGCTGATTCTTCGATCCGTTGTAATAACCACGATATGATCTTTTAAACGAATTTCCGTATCACCTTTAGGAATAACAAATCCCCGTTCTCTGGAAATCGCCGCAATCAATATATTATTTTTCAGTTTAACGTCAGAGACTTTTTGATTCAAAAAGCTGGTTTGTGGTGTGACCACAAATTCCATCGCATCGACATCGTCATTGAACAAATGATGGAGCGTTTTAACACTACTGTCGTCATCTTTATTATTTTTCGCGCGAACATAGCGCAAAATGTGCGTAGCAATAATATTCTTAGGCGAAACAACACTGTCGATTTCCAACTGATCCAAGACACTCATGAAATTCATTCGCGTCACTTTTGCGACCGTCTTTTTCGCTTTCATTTGTTTTGCGTATAACGAAATCACGATGTTTTCTTCATCCAGTCCCGTCAGTGCCACGAACGCATCGACAGACTCGATCCCCTCTTCGACCAAAACTTCTTCGTCACTGCCGTCTGATTCAATGATCGTCGCTTCTGGTAGCATGACCGAAAGTTCTACACAACGTTTCGGATTGTTTTCAATAATTTTGACTTGGATCCCGTGTTCGATTAATTGACGGGCTAAATAATACGCGATCCGTCCACCACCGACGATAATGATCCGTTTGGTTTTTTTCTCCAACAGATTGATATCTTGGCAAAACCGCACCAAATCTCGATGTTGGCCCATCACATGGATGCGATCGCCTTGTTCGAGTACAAAATTTCCATCTGGAATAATCAGTTCTCCTTTTCGCCGAACTGCACAGATCAAAACATTTGCTTTAGATACTTTATCTAGCCGATTCAGCGAAGCACCAATCAAACGAGCATTTTCTTTCAAACGAAATTCTGCCAGTTCAATTTTCCCGCTAACGAACGTATCTACTTTAAAAGCCGATGGGAAGAGCAAAATACGCCGAATCTCGTTAGCCGCTTCCAATTCCGGATTAATGATCATTGATAGTCCCAGCTGATCACGCATAAAGGAGCGTTGTTTCAGATATTCTGGATTCCGCACACGAGCGATCGAATTTTGCGCACCCATTTTTTTCGCCATCAAACACGCCAAAATATTCAATTCATCCGACTGCGTCACCGCAATAATGATATCCGTGTTATTCACACCTGCTTCTAGCAAAATATCATACGTCGAGCCGTCACCAACTACACCTAGTACGTCAAATTGATTAACGATCGCCTTAACTTTTTCCGCATGTAAATCAACGACTACTACGTCGTAATCATAATCTTCATTCGACAGATACTGAGTCAACGCTTTTCCGACTTTACCAGCACCTAAAACAATAATTTTCATTTTATTCTCCTATATATGAGTGATATTCTTATTTCCTCATTCTAGCCTGTTCCAACCGAAAAAACAACGAACTTCAAAGAAAGTCTTTTTCCATGTTCATTCAAAATAAACAGATATTTTGAGCTGTTTTAGTCAAAAACAAACAAAGTAAGATTCATTCAGATTTTAGACCATTAAAATGCCGAAAAAATTGACGGAAGTTTATTCTTTAACAGCTAAACTAGCGCACACTTTCTGCTACTACAATTAGACGGCTATCGCAAACGTTAACTATTAAAAAAACTCAACCAAAAAAGTAGTTGAGTTCGAAAGTATTTCACTGAGAATCGTTAGTTTTTTTGACAATCATAATATTGAGCACGATCTCATCAGTCGTTGGTTTGTCGCCTTTTTTAACAAATTGACTTGGTTTTGGCTCCAAATCGACGGATGGATAAGCAGCATTCAAAAAATAATCTGAAAAATCAGTTTCTGTAATATTTTGATGGTACCAATCATTGTTCTCACCACCGTACAGATCGGCATATTCTGCGTTTTTTAGTGTTTTCTCGTTATAAAAAATCGTCGGCAACGCTACGACATACTCTTCTCCTTCTGAATTGACCCAATAATAAAGACCCGCCGAATCTTTGATCCCGCCAGTCCCATTAAAATCAACGGAAAAGTAGACAGATCTGTCACTAGCAGTCAGTTTTTTCGTTGTGATCGCAGGATTTTTTAACCCTAATGATTGAGCTCGTAAAAGGATGTACTTGCGCCAAGTTTCATCCGAAAAATCAGCGTGATATGAATTTTTGTCACTCAACGACTGCTGTTTTTCTAAATCATTTTCTGCCGCGGCACGACTTTCTTGAGCTTCTTCGCTGCTACTTTCACTTGCTTGTTGATATTTTTGATAACTTTTGATTTTTGTCTTCTGTGCATCAGTTGCAAATTGTTCCCAGACAGGATACGAATACCCGTTATTTAACAGCCAATTGAAGATTTTCTCGTAGTCTTTCGTCGTCGCTTTGATATCAGCCGCCGCTGCTTTTTCTTCAGCTTTTTTATCATAGTTCAGGTGTTGCGACTCAGACACTGCTTTTAAACTAGATTTAGTCCCTTCCCTTTTTTGGATCGTATATGTTTTAGCAAAATCAAATCCACGATCATCATCACTATCAAACTGATAGTCATAAATAAATTGCACTTGCTGATTTTTAAAATCCAAAATAAAATCATAAACGAGCAGATTGTCGCTATCATTGCTTTGAAGTGTAAGCTTTTGATTTTGTTTATCGCAATCGTACCAAGCAACCAATGACATCGGATAATCAGTTGCAGTCACACTCTTAGGTACAACAATCTCTCCAGCAAAATTGATCGACTCCTCCTCAAAAGAATCATCAAATTCCGGTAATTCCAGTTCTTTTTTTAATTTTGTTAGATCCAGCTTTTGTTGTACCGTTAAATCTGTCGTATCTTTGTTCTTTGCTGCATGCTTTTCTACTACGAAAAAGCCGATCAGCAAAACAAAAATGCTTATCAATACAGTTAGTCCGATTTTAATTGGTCGCTGTCTTTGCCCCATAAATAATACTTCCCTTTGATTAGATTTGATTATTTATCGCTATTATCCTTCAATTCTGACAAAATGCAATCATCAATTTTTCAAAAAAGACTCCGGCTTTCGCTAGTTTGAACTTACTATTGATTCAACCGGAAGTGGATTCTTTCAAGAAATCTCGGCTGATTTTCGAAACCACTAGAATATCATTTATTCAAAAAAAAAGGATATGACAAGACTTTTGTCACACCTCTTTTCCAAAACTATTTGCAGCTCAATCATTTTTCAAGCAAACAGATTTATAGTATTATTTTTTTTCTGTAAATCGTGCATAAAGCAAGCCAATCAAAAAGCCGATGAGAGCCGGTAAGATCCAGCCCATCCCGATGTTGAAAAACGGCAAATATCGTCCGGCAAAACTTAATAACGATTCGACAAACGGAAGTTCTGCAATTCCTGCGGGACTCGCTGCGAGGGCGTCAAAAATAGCGGAGATCATCGTAAAAGCCGTCGTTGTTTGATAGACGATTCTGCGATGCTTGAATAATGGGCTGATAATAGATAATAGAATCAAAGTCATCGCCAATGGATAGATAAACATCAAGACTGGCAACGATATTTCAATTATTTTTGTCAATCCAACATTCGCAAAAAGACAAGGTAAAGCACTTGCTACGATAATAAAGAATTGGTAACTGCGGCGAGGAAACAATTCAACAAACGTTTCTGAAAATGCCGTAACCAATCCAATCGATGTTTTCAAACAGGCGGAGATCACGATCAATGCCAGTAAAATACTGCCGGCGGTACCGAGATAATAATTGGCGATTTGTGCCAACGCGACTCCACCGTTTTCACTAATAGAAAATTTTCCTAAACTCATCGCGCCTAAGTAAGCCAATGAAGTGTAGATGATCCCCATCAAGACAATGCTGATTGCTCCTGATTTGATCGTATCTCTAGCGATTTGATTGGGATTTTTTACTCCCATTGATCGAATCGTCGTTACGATAATGATCCCAAAGGCTAATGAAGCAAGTGCATCCAACGTATTATAGCCTTCAGTGAAACCTGTAAAAAAGGCCGTCGTTTGATAAGTCGGCTGCACTGCGGCATCAGATACCGAACCTAATGGATGTGAAAAACCAAAAATAAGCAATACACCAAGCAAGATCAAAAAGATCGGATTCAAAAATTTCCCTACATAATCTAAGATTTTCGTAGGTTTGCGGGAGAAAAACCAAGTTAATGCAAAGAAGATGATACTAAAAACAGTCAACATGATTTTTTGTTGTCCGCTAGACACAAATGGCGCGACCCCAATTTCAAACGAAGTGGTCGCAAGCCGTGGTAAGGCAAAGAAAGGACCGATCACCATGTAAATCAAAAAGGTAAACACAAAAGCATATTTTCGACCGATCTTAGAGGCTAAATCAAGCACCCCTTCACTTTGAGAGATTCCGATCGCGATTACGCCTAAAAACGGCAAGCCGATTCCAGTAACTAAAAATCCAAGATTCGCTGAAAATACATTGCTTCCGGCAAGTTGTCCCATATTTACTGGAAAAATCAAATTTCCTGCGCCAAAAAAAAGACCAAAAAGCATCGAACCGATATATATGTATTGTTTTAATGAAAGTTTTCTTTCCATAATGCCTCCAGACTAAACGTTTGATTAAATTTTCATTAGTTAATTGTACACAAATGTTGCAACCCTGACAAAATATTTCGACCAAAAAACAATAAATCTCTTCAATTTTTCAGAATAATCAATCTTTTGAACTGTTGGTCACTGAAATTCTGTTAACTCTGTCAGTGAACTATTCTTTCGTTTGAAGTTTTTCAAACCATCAGTAAAAAGGCAATGACAAAAATGGACGATTCCAAAAAACAAGCAGGAATCTTTGAATATGGTCACTCAAATTTTTATGAAATTTCGGCTTATCCCCGAAGAACTAGAACATCATTTATTCAAAAAAAGGATATGACAAAACTTTTGTCATATCCTCTTATCGGTTATTTTAAAAAATGCTCGACCCCTCTAATTTAATGCTGCGGCTTGTTGGATCAGTGTTTTTATTGCTTCAGGCTGGATCTCTTCCACTTTTTTGATGCGGATATGCCGCATTGTTTTTGCTTCGCCTTGCAATAAATGGTCCGGATCGAAAGCGGCTAATTCATTCCCGCGATGAAAGCCAAGACTGGTGTGTTGCTTGGCCACTTGGATAAAGCAAACCAGACCTTGATACGAATAATTAGGCATGGACCACTTAAATTCTTCGACCAAATCCGGCGACGCGGCAAAAATCAATTCTCGCAATGCTTTTGCGATCGTTTTATTCGGCTCTGACAGTTTTGCTATAAATTGATTGACTTCCAAAATCTTCCGTTCACTTTCCATAACAAGCTCCCCCTTTTTAAACATCCTACAAAAAAATTATTAATCTTCCGTAGTCCGTTTTGTTCTTCTTTCTTTTTTCGCTGCTTTTTGCTGCAATTGCAAAATAGCCTGTTCAATTTCTGTCAATACTTCTGAATCGACTTCTTTATTTTTTAATTCTTCTAAATGACCAAGCCATTTTTCCGGCTCGCGATTGCCTAGGCGACCAATCGCCCACGCGGCAGTCCCGCGAATGACCGTCCGCACATCTTCTTGTGCACAAGTTAAGATTTCCGGCAACGCACCGCGTTCGCCAACATTCGCCAATGCGATTAAGGCATTTCGCTGCAACGGTTCTTTTCCGCGCCACGAGCCCGCCAAATGACCAAACTGTGTTTTGAATTCTTTATTGGAAAGATCTAACATCGGTTTTAATTTAGGATACACTTCATCGACTTTCGGTTCCATTTCTTCATGAAAATGGAAGTCTTTTCCTTGATTGTACGGACAGACCAACTGGCAAATATCACAACCATAGATGACATTCCGAATTTTTTTGCGATATTCTTCCGGCATCATTCCCTTTGTTTGAGTCTGATAAGAAAGACACCGCTTAGCATTCATTCGACCATCGCCGAGCAAAGCATTTGTCGGACAAGCCGTCACACATCTCGTACAATCACCGCAGCCAAACGGTACCGGTTCATCTACCGCAAATTGAATATTCGTAACGATTTCTCCTAAGTAGACAAACGAGCCGTACTCTTCTGTAATCAATAGACCATTTCTGCCAATGAAACCTAGTCCTGCCCGTTGCGCAACTGCTACATCGACGAGTTCTCCTGTATCTACTTGTGGGGCAAAACGCCAATCCTCTTGCTCTTGCAAGTCGGATGCCTGCTCTTTAATAAAGGCAATCAACTTTTCTAAGCGATCACGCAAGATATCATGATAATCGATTCCCCATGAAGCCCGCGCAAACATTCCACGCTTCTCATCATTCGGGATTTCTTCACGGATCTTTGTCGGATAAGCTAGTGCAATCGCGATGATCGTTTGCGGATTCTCAAATGTTTTTTCAGGATAGATCCGCTCTTCCACGATTTTGTGTTCAAACCCGGAATTATAGCCTCTTTCTCGTTGTTCATGCAAGGAAGCTTCTAATTCATAAAAAGGTTCAGCCGAAGCAAATCCAATTTTATCGATCCCGATCCGTTTACTTTCGGCGATAATCTTTTCCTTTAAAGACAACATGCTCATTCCCTCTTTTCTATTCTTTGATAGCGCTGAAAAACTTTTATCAGCGGTTTTTTCAATAACACATAAAAGACAACCGTTCCGATACCATGCATCACATCAAATGAGAGCCCCGCTAAATAATAAGGCCAGAACTGCTTGATTCCAAAAAACGGTGCCAACATGGCAGAAACAAGCAAGCCATACAACAAACTCAGCACAAAACCTAGTACAACTTCTAATAATAAAGATTTCCACGGCAGCTTATTCAACAGTCCCGTCAATAAAATAATAATAGCAAAAGCCAAAATTTGGGCGATCGTCCAGATCCCCATTCCTAAATAAAAATTTGTGATTATTAGCGATAAAGAACCAATGATCAATGCCGGTACGACCCCGATATTCAGCGTAACGATCAGTAAAATAGCCGTGATTGGCTGAACATTAGGAATCAACGAAGTCATCAACCGTCCGATCACACAAACCGCTGTCAACAACGCCAAGATCGTTAGTTCACGAGTAGAAAAAAATTGTTTTTTGATGACTCATTCCTCCTGCTGACTTTAAGGCTATTTTAGCATAAAACAACGAAACAATAGCTGATTTATATCAAGTTTCAGCGGGGGCTTTTTCTCATTTTGATCGTACGATTTGCAAAGTATTTTTCATCCTCTATAGACAGTCTCATTCTTTTTTTCTCATCACCATCAACGGGCAAAAAAAGCTGTTGACCTTTGACATTATCCTCAACTGATGACCAAAACAAAAAAGCTCTACCTCTTGCTAATGCAAGAGATAGAGCCGATTGTAATTAAGCTTCTTGAGCGACTGGATATACAGACACTTGTTTTTTGTCGCGACCTTTACGTTCGAAACGTACTACGCCGTCAACTTTAGCAAACAATGTGTCATCGCCACCGATACCTACGTTAACACCAGGGAAAATTTTAGTACCACGTTGGCGATAAAGAATTGATCCACCAGTAACAGTTTGACCATCAGCACGTTTAGCACCTAAACGTTTTGATTCTGAGTCACGTCCGTTAGAAGTTGAACCGCCACCTTTTTTATGGGCGAATAATTGTAAGTTCATATTCAATAACATGAGCTGCACCTCCTATGATTTAGATTTTGTTTGAATTTCAATGAAATCCAAATATTCAATTTCGATTGATTGCAAGCCTAATAATAAATGCTCTAGCAAAATTTGCGAGATATTCATCTGCTCTTGGGTCATCGAATCATTTATTTCCATTGAAACATGAAGACAACCACCTTCATCATCATTGGTTTCGATGTTCGGAATGACACCTGCTAAGGCATCTAAGCTATTTACCGTACTGATGGCTAGTGCGGAAACTGCGGAACAGACGATATCGCTACCGTAAGGACCAGCTTCAGCATGACCAGTCAGCGTAAATTCACTAATTTGACCTGCTTGATTTCGAGCGAATGTACCTTTGATCAACTTAGGCACCTTCTTTTTTTATGCTTTGATTGAGTCAATGACAACTTTAGTGTAAGGTTGACGATGACCTTGTTTGCGGTGTGAATGTTTTTTAGGTTTGTATTTGAAAGTAACGACTTTTTTTTGTTTGCCGTGTTTTTCAACAGTTCCTTCAACAGTTGCACCTTCAACGATAGGAGCTCCTACTTTGGTAGTTTCGCCGCCTACTAAAACAACTTGGTCGAAGACAACTTTTTCGCCAGCTTCAACGTCTAATTTTTCAATGTAGACTGCTTGACCTTCTTCAACTTTGATTTGTTTACCGCCAGTTTTGATGATTGCGTACATGCTTGTGGCACCTCCTTATAATAGATACTTAGACTCGCCATCCCAAGTGACCGAAGTTCTTAATAACTTGTTCTGCGCGGTTGTAGCTGTGGGTTCCACAATTACAACATTCATAGTCTACTAAAAAAAACGAGCGAAGTCAACGATTATTATTGACGTGCGCCCAGCTTTTTTCTACTATTAGTGAGATGATGGATTGGTCGCTTTGATTTAATAAACGGATACGCGATTCTTTCCGAAAAAATTAGTTTATAAAATGAGGTGACCCGGATGGACTATCCAAAAAAATTAGTCGACTTAGTATCCGAACGTTCAAAAGATTTTCAACTTGAGGGATTTATCGCAGGCCAAGGACCCCTTCAGCCAAAACTGATGTTAGTCGGTGAAGCACCGGGTCGCAACGAGGTCGTCAATCATATCCCTTTTTCTGGCGCAGCTGGAAAAGAATTAATCCAAGCGATGGAATCAATCGGTCTTACTCGAGAAAACACCTATATCACTAGTGCTGTCAGAAGCCGACCTTATAAAATCGTTGAACGTATCAATAAACGTACGCAAAAAAACGAGCTTGTCTATCCCAATCGGACACCAAATAAAAAAGAAGTGCTGGCGCACGCGCCGATCTTAGATTATGAACTAGCCGCTGTCCAGCCAAAAATCATCGCAACTTTAGGCAATATCGGCCTACACCGCCTGCTTGGGCCAAAATGGCAGATCAGTGAACGCCACGGCGAAATTTATCACGGCCCGATCTTAGAACTAACTGCAGAACAAGACAATTATCAACTGTCAGAAAAAAAATACACCGTCGTTCCGCTATTTCATCCGGCATCGATTTTTTATAATCGGTCATTAAGCGAAAAAATCAAACATGACTGGGTAACTTTAGGAAAATTACTAGAAAAAGAGGAAAAATAATGCGCAATGAAATGATGCACCGCCCAATAATCAATGAAGATATTTTACATTATTTACGAACAGAACAAAAATCGTTAACCGGGGCTTTAGGCGAATTGGAAGAACTTGCCCATGAAAACGGCGTCCCAGTGATTCCCCATGAAACAGTCGTCTTCTTGCAATTTTTATTGAAACAAAAACGTCCTAAAACTATTTTAGAGATCGGTACGGCAATCGGTTTTTCCGCTAGCTTGATGGCAAATTCGCTTGCGAAAGAGGCTAAAATCACTACGATTGATCGCTTCCCTGTCATGATTGAAAAAGCAAAAACTACCTTCAAAAAAATGGGGCTAGAAGATCAAGTGACTTTATTAGAAGGCGACGCGGCTGACTTATTGAGTACGTTAGAAGGACCTTACGACTTTATTTTTATGGACAGTGCCAAAGCAAAATATATTACTTTTCTACCCGAATGTTTGCGCCTATTATCGGCTGACGGCATCTTGATGGTGGATGATATTTTTCAAGCGGGAACCATTTTTCAGCCCATCGAAGAAATCCCACGCAAAAACCGCGCGATCCATCGCAAGCTGAATGAATTTTTAGACGAGATCACCAAATCTCCTGAGCTAACTTCGACTTTATTGCCTTTAGGCGATGGTGTCGCATTGATTTCAAAAAATAATTAATGCCTGACCAAAATTATTGGACCTACTGAAAGAATATCTCCTTGAATCGGTAAAACAACGAATTAGGATTGACAAGCACAAGTAGTTTTTCTATAATAGCAGTTGTTGCAAAACTACTGTCACAGTAGCTCAGCCGGATAGAGCATCCGCCTTCTAAGCGGACGGTCGGGGGTTCGAATCCCTCCTGTGATATATTTAAACCGTTAGGAATGTTGATTCCTAACGGTTTTTTTATTATCTGCCAATTCTGTGCCGATTTTTTTCTAATTATTATTTCTAACAAAATACTTTATTTTAAATAATATCTGCTCAATTGCTAACGAAAAAATAATTGCTAGAATCGTTAAAGCTGTTGAGACAAGAAATGATTCCACCGTGTCCATACTCTTTCTATCGATACGATTGTAGACAATAAAATATATTATTGGATGACAAATAAAAATATACAAAGTATGTTGCCCTATATAGCTTAAAAAACTTTTTCTTTTCGAAACTAGTCCTAACAATAGAGCTATTGCAATAGTCCCGATAATATACTGGATTAATTCTTTCAAAAAGAAAATATACTTCCCATCATCAAATTGATAATAATTTACATATCCAAAAAACACCCTCATCCATTCATTGGCATTATTTCCAAAAGATAGAAAGTTGATACATACAGATATAATCATTACGAAAAACAAAACAGGCTTAAATTTTCTTAATTTAGCTCTTACTTTGATCAGTTTATCAAACGTAAAAAAATAACCCGCAATAAAATATGGGGCAAACACAATCGTTCTCTCATATGCGAAATAATTCCCATCAGCATGAAAATTTATATATCTGATAAACAAAGCAAAAATAATAGTTGTTACTAGTACAGTCAGAGGATGGAGTCTAAACTTTTTTAAGAAAACTGAAATTAGATACCAATATGTCAAACTGAGTAAATACCACACATGAAAAATAGGCGTTACAACAATATGAATTTCAGGAATCCACGGATAAGAAGTCAAATTTACTATAAACATGTATAGTAATTGCACAAATAGATATAATATCCCATAGTGCAAAACTGGATTTGAGTCAATATCTTGGACATATTTTAGTAGAGACTGCTAAGACATTTTCTCTGTTTCTAAATCTTCAAAC
>NZ_BJDP01000010.1 GCF_005405205.1 Enterococcus pingfangensis
ATGGGGGTTTAGCTCAGCTGGGAGAGCATCTGCCTTACAAGCAGAGGGTCAGCGGTTCGAACCCGTTAACCCCCATTTGAGCCGTTAGCTCAGTTGGTAGAGCATCTGACTTTTAATCAGAGGGTCACTGGTTCGAGCCCAGTACGGCTCATAAGAATATGCGGGTGTGGCGGAATTGGCAGACGCACTAGATTTAGGATCTAGCGCCTTACGGCGTGGGGGTTCAAGTCCCTTCACCCGCATTGTATTTTTTTGTAGTTGCCGGCTTAGCTCAGTTGGTAGAGCATCTGATTTGTAATCAGAGGGTCGAGGGTTCAAATCCTTTAGCCGGCATCATGCGGAAATAGCTCAGTGGTAGAGCACCACCTTGCCAAGGTGGGGGTCGCGGGTTCGAACCCCGTTTTCCGCTTTCCTGAAGACCAGGGGAAAGCGCCGGGGTGGCGGAACTGGCAGACGCACAGGACTTAAAATCCTGCGGTGAGTGATCACCGTACCGGTTCGATTCCGGTCCTCGGCATTAAAAAAGAATACGCACCCGTAGCTCAATTGGATAGAGTACTTGACTACGAATCAAGGGGTTAGAGGTTCGAGTCCTCTCGGGTGCATAGTTTTTTTTATTTTCCGGGAAGTAGCTCAGCTTGGTAGAGTACTTGGTTTGGGACCAAGGTGTCGCAGGTTCGAATCCTGTCTTCCCGATCAAAAAGAAGGTGAAAACCTTCTTTTTTTTTATCTTAATTTATTAAAAAAGGCGTTCTTCTTTATTTCGTGCTGCAAATTCGCTATAATTATGGTCAGGAATAGTCAATAGGAGACAATATTATGGGCAGAAATACCTCTGATCTGATCGAATCTTACTTGAAAGATATTTTAGAGAACAGCGAAATAATCGAAATTCGCAGAGCTGAGATGGCTCAGTTATTTAATTGTGTGCCTTCTCAGATAAATTATGTGATCAATACGCGTTTTACTTTTCAACGTGGTTATTTAGTTGAGAGCAAACGAGGTGGCGGCGGCTATATTCGAATAAGTAAAGTTAAGATTTCTGATCAACATTATTTTTTGGAACAATTAATGGATTCTTTTGGTAGCGAGATTTCTGAAGTGAATGCTTTTGGAATTATTCAAAAGTTATTTGAAGAAGAGATTATTACCGAAAATGAAGGCAATTTGATGTTGAGTGCCGTATCAAAGAATGTTTTAGGTATTAGTCAAATTGAAAATAGGCTGCGTTCCCGAATTCTTCATGGATTTTTAGAACGTTTAAGTTATGAGAAAAAGGAGTGAGGATATGGATCAGCTGTATACAGAACGTGCAAAAGCAGTATTAACAATTGCGCAACAAGAAGCTAAGTATTTTAAACATCGCTCGGTTGGTTCTGAGCATTTATTGTTAGCGTTAGTGATCGAACAACAAGGAATCGCAGGTAAAACATTACGTCAGATGAGTTCAAACGAAAATGATATTCGTGAAGAGATCGAACATATGACGGGCTACGGGTCAGTTAAATCCTATCCTGAAGGCAGTTATTTGCCTTATTCTCCGAGAGCTAAACAAATTTTGATTTTTGCTGATGATGAAGCGAAACGCTTTAATGCAAAATTAGTTGGAACGGAACACATCTTATTAGGTCTTTTACGTGATGATGAAATTTTGGCTTCTCATATTTTGGTGAATTTAGGTTTAAGCTTACCTAAAATGCGTCAGCTTTTATTAAAAAAAATGGGTGTGAATGAAGCTTCTAATGGAAATCAAGGAGCCGGTAATCGACGGAAGACACCGATAAAACCAGTCCAAAATAATTCACAAGGAACACCGACGTTAGATGGATTGGCTCGTGACCTGACAAAACTAGCGCGTGAAAAACGTTTGGATCCAGTAGTTGGCCGTGATGGTGAAGTACGGCGTGTAGTTCAAATTTTGAGCCGTCGGACAAAAAATAATCCTGTATTGGTCGGAGAACCGGGTGTTGGTAAAACAGCGATCGTTGAAGGTCTGGCTCAACGAATTATTTCCGGTGATGTCCCTGAAGACATGCGGGGAAAACGGTTGATGATGTTGGATATGGGCGCTTTAGTAGCCGGTACGAAATATCGCGGCGAGTTTGAAGATCGGTTGAAGAAAGTGATTGATGAAATCTATCATGATGGCCAAATCATTTTATTTATTGATGAATTGCATACGTTGATTGGTGCGGGTGGTGCTGAAGGTGCGATCGATGCATCAAATATTTTGAAACCGGCATTGGCGCGCGGCGAATTACAGACGATTGGTGCGACAACACTCGATGAATATCAAAAATATATCGAAAAAGATTCTGCTTTAGAACGCCGCTTTGCCCGTGTACAAGTGGAAGAACCAACACCGGAAGAAGCCGAAGAAATCTTAAAAGGTTTGCGTCCCCGGTATGAAGAACATCATGGCGTTGAGATCACTGACGAAGCGCTGCATGCGGCCGTCTCTTTATCCGTGCGCTACATCAATTCACGCCAGCTGCCAGATAAAGCAATCGATTTGATGGATGAATCTTCTGCAAAAGTCCGCTTAGATTCGACTGATGAAGTATCAGAATTGACGGAGTTGGAAGAAGAAGTTCAAGAGTTAGTGGCTGAAAAAGAAAAAGCGATCCAAAATCAAGATTTTGAATCAGCAGCTCGTTTACGTTTGCGGGAAAAACAATTAGCGGAAACGTTAGAACAAGCAAAAATCAAAGCAGCTAAACAAGAAAATGGGTATATTGATCAAGTAACTGACGAAGATGTGGCGGCAGTTGTATCACAATGGACAGGTGTGCCGTTGCAGCAATTAGAGAAAAAAGAAAGTCAACGTTTATTAGATTTAGAAAATGTTTTGCATAAACGTGTAGTAGGACAAGAAGATGCTGTCAAAGCGATCTCTCGTGCGATTCGCCGGGCCCGCAGCGGGTTGAAAGATCCTAATCGTCCAATCGGTTCCTTTATGTTCTTAGGTCCAACTGGTGTCGGAAAGACCGAGCTGGCCAAAGCGCTGGCCGAAGCAATGTTTGGCAGTGAAGAAGCGTTGATCCGAGTGGATATGTCTGAATTTATGGAAAAATACAGTACCAGTCGGTTGATCGGTTCACCTCCAGGTTATGTTGGGTATGAAGAAGGCGGACAATTGACAGAGAAAATTCGTCAAAAACCTTACTCAGTAATTTTGTTAGACGAAGTAGAAAAAGCCCATCCAGATGTCTTCAATATTTTATTGCAAGTTTTGGATGATGGTCATTTGACTGATTCAAAAGGGCGGAAAGTTGATTTCCGCAATACGATCTTGATTATGACTTCAAATATTGGAGCGACTGAGATTCGCGAAGAAAAAAATGTTGGATTCAACGTAAAAGATATTACCAAAGATCATCAAGCAATGGAAAAACGTATCTTGGAAATATTGAAAACGGCATTTCGTCCCGAATTCCTTAACCGGATCGATGAAACAGTAGTCTTTAAATCATTGGATCAAGAACAAATCCATGAAATCGTGAAAATCATGAGTCGTTCGGTTTTAGATCGCATGAAAGAACACGAGATCAAAGTGAAGATCACAGCAGCAGCTTACGATGTGATCGGAAAAGTCGGATTTGATCCTGAATATGGCGCACGCCCCATTCGCCGGGCACTACAAAAAGAAATTGAAGATCGGCTCGCTGAAGCATTGTTATCAGGTCAAATTCAATTGGGCGACGCCGTGACGATTGGCGCCAGCAAAGGTAAGATTACACTGACGGTAAAAAATTCTAAAGAAGAAAAAATACCGGAAAAAGTTTAATTCTATTGAGGTTGTGACAAGACTCTTGTCACAACCTCTTTTTTCTTTTAGCGCTAGTTGGAAACTTTTCAAAGCTGTGATAGTATAAAAAAGTCTAAGGAAGGCTGAGTGAATGGTTTTTTTAGGCAAGTTCAGCAATTGTTGAGTCAGAAAAGAAGTGATTGTAACTATTGCTGGCAAGTGGGTATGGACGGTGAATTTCAATCTTATTTTCTCAGGAAAATGAATTTACCGATCGGAACTAGGAGGATACACGATGATCGAATTAATTGCGACGGCGGAATCGATGACACAAGCCGAAGAATTGTTAGCTGCCGGCGTGGATACATTATATATTGGAGAAGAGACATTTGGTTTGCGGTTGCCGCATTCTTTTTCCCGTGAAGAACAGCAAGCGTTGATTGAAATGGCGCATGCGCAAGGAAAAAAAGTGAATATCGCTGTAAATGGTATTATGCATCCCGACAAAATGAAGCTGGTTCCAGAATATTTGGCATTTCTTGCCGAAGTCAAGCCTGATCAGCTAGTTGTCGGTGATACGGGAGTGATCTATTTATTGCAAAAATATGAGCTGCCTTATATTTATGATGCGGAAACATTAGTGACAAATGCGCGACAAATCAATTTTTGGCAGAAAAAAGGAGCCGTTGGGGCCGTCTTAGCCCGCGAAGTTCCTTTTGAAGAAATGCAAAGCTTGAATCAGCACGTCACTGTACCGGTAGAAGTATTGGTTTATGGAGCGACGTGCATCCATCAATCGAAAAGACCGCTGCTGGATAATTACTTCAATTATACGAAGCAGACAGAAAGTGCGACAAAAGAGCGGGGCTTGTTTATTTCAGAACCTAAAAAGGCAGAGACTCATTATTCGATCTACGAAGATCAGCATGGCACACATATTTTTGCCGATAACGATCTGAATTTGATCAAAGAATTGCTGGAATTGAGTCAAACAGGGTATCAAACGTGGAAATTAGATGGTTTGTTTACGCCTGGGGCAGATTTTGTTGCGATCGCTAAAATTTTTGCTTCAGCCAAAGCAGCGATCGAAACAAATACTTGGGATGAATCAGCGGCAGTCAATGCACAACAAGAAATTCAAAAATATCATCCTGTTGGTCGAGGAATGGATACTGGTTTTTATCATTTAGACCCAACAGCGATTAAATAGGGGTAATGGCAACATGACAGAGAGAAAATTGAAACGGCCGGAAGTTTTAGCGCCAGCCGGGACCTTAGAAAAATTAAAAACCGCGATCCATTATGGCGCGGATGCAGTATATATCGGTGGGGACGCTTACGGTTTGCGCTCGCGGGCGGGAAATTTTTCATTTGAAGAAATGGAAGAAGGCGTGCTGTTTGCTAAAAAATACGGTGCGAAAGTCTACGTGGCGGCTAACATGGTGACACACGAAGGCAACGAAAAAGGCGCCGGTGAATTTTTCCAAAAACTACGCGATATCGGGATCTCAGCGGTGATCGTCTCTGATCCGGCGTTGATCGAGATCTGTGCCACTGAAGCACCTGGGTTAGAGATCCATTTGTCTACGCAAGCATCAGCGACCAACGCGGAGACATTGAACTTCTGGAAAGAAGAAGGTTTAGAACGAGTTGTTTTAGCCCGCGAAGTTTCGATGGAAGAATTAGCAGAGATTCGCAGCAAGACTGACGTTCAAATTGAAGCCTTTATTCATGGCGCGATGTGTATTTCTTATTCAGGTCGTTGTACTTTATCAAATCACATGTCGATGCGGGACGCGAACCGCGGCGGTTGTTCGCAATCATGCCGCTGGAAGTATGAATTGTTCGATATGCCTTTTGCTCAAGAACATCGTTCAATGACAGAAAATGGAGACGTGACGGAAGAGTTCTCGATGAGCGCTGTCGATATGTCGATGATTGAACATATTCCTGACTTGATCGAAAATGGCGTGGACAGCTTGAAAATCGAAGGTCGGATGAAATCTATCCACTATGTGTCGACTGTATCGAATGTGTACAAAGCAGCTGTGGACAGTTATATCGCAGATCCAGACAATTATGTCTGCAAACAAGAATGGATCGACGAATTATGGAAAGTTGCGCAACGTGAATTGGCGACTGGGTTCTATTACCAAGTGCCGACTGAAAATGAACAATTATTTGGTCCACGGCGGAAGATCCCGATTTACAAGTTTATCGGCGAAGTCTTGAGTTACGATGAAACAAGCAAAATCGCAACGGTTCGTCAACGGAATCATTTTAAAGTAGGCGATGAGATCGAGTTTTATGGCCCGAATTTCCATCACTTTGAACAGACGGTCACTGAGTTGAAAAACGACGAAGGAGAATCGATCGATCGCGCACCAAATCCTATGATGATCGTAACAATGCCAGTCGCTCAACCAGTCAAACCCGGTGATATGATCCGAAAGAAAAAAGATTAAAGATT
This sequence comes from Enterococcus pingfangensis, assembly GCF_005405205.1. GTDB lineage: Bacteria > Bacillota > Bacilli > Lactobacillales > Enterococcaceae > Enterococcus_A > Enterococcus_A pingfangensis. Next base: position 6,219 of record NZ_BJDP01000010.1, read on the forward strand.
TTTCAGTTTGATAGTTAAAGCAGGTTCCAAGTTTTTGAGCTTGGAATCTGTTTTTCTATAAATCTATTGAGTTCAGTCGTCAGAAAATAGTGTGTAAAAAATGACGCTGCAAAAAAGGCTGGGCAAATAACGGTGCTTTTTTAGTAAATTGTATTAAAATGAACGTAAGTTTGACGTGGTCGATCAATAAATCTGGTTTCGATTTTTTTGTGAGCTGGGTTTGATCAGCTGCGTGACAAATAGGAGGAAATTAAATGAAAGAATATGATTATATCGTCGTTGGCGGTGGAAGCGGCGGAATCGCTTCGGCTAACCGTGCGGGGATGTATGGCGCAAAAGTGTTATTGATCGAAGGCAATAAAATCGGCGGGACGTGCGTCAATGTTGGCTGTGTACCTAAAAAGGTGATGTGGCAAGCCAGCAGTATGCTGGAAATGATCGAGCGTGACGCACCTAGTTATGGTGTTCAAGCAGACATCGAAACGTTTGATTTCAAAGGGTTAGTTACTCGCCGCGAAAAATATATCGACTTTTTACATAGCGCTTATTATCGTGGGCTAGACAGCAATCATGTCGAGCGGCTAGAAGGCTATGCGACGTTTAAGTCTGATCATGTGGTTAGTGTGAACGGTGAAGAGTATACCGCACCGCATATTTTGATCGCAACTGGCGGTCGGCCAAGCCAAATGAATATTTCTGGCAGCGAATTTGCGATCGATTCGAATGGGTTCTTTGAATTAACCGAGCAACCAAAAGAAGTGGTCGTCTTAGGTGCCGGCTATATCGCGGCAGAGTTAAGCGGTGTCTTGCAAGGAATGGGAACACAAGTCCACTGGGCTTTTCGTCACAGCCGTCCGTTACGAACGTTTGATAACATGCTGGCGGATAATTTGGTTGAGATCTATCGCGAAAATAAGATGAAACTTTATGACCATCATGTCGCAAAAGAAATCAAACAAAATACGGATGGAACGTATACGGTCTATTTTGAAAACGGCAATTCATTGACCGGCGATAAAGTTTTGTTTGCCGGCGGTCGTCTACCGAACACAAATAAACTAGGCTTGGAAAATACGTCGGTGACGTTGAACGAGAAAGGTTTTGTGATCGTCGATAAATACCAAAATACAACAAGTGAAGGAATTTACGCGGTGGGTGATGTTATCGGCAAACTTGATTTGACCCCCGTTGCGATCGCAGCAGGGCGCCGATTGTCAGAGCGGGTCTTTAATGGCAAATCCGAAGAATTTTTAGATTATGAAAATGTTCCGACAGTGATCTTTACTCATCCAACGATCGCGACGATCGGTTTGTCCGAAGAAGCTGCAATCGAACGCCATGGCAAAGATCAGATCAAAATTTATCACTCACGTTTTACGCCAATGTATTTCGCCTTAAGCGATTACCGGCAAAAATGTGATATGAAATTAGTTTGTCTCGGAGAAGATGAAAAAATCATCGGTCTGCATGCGATTGGTGTCGGTGTTGATGAAATGCTACAAGGTTTTGCTGTAGCGATCAAAATGGGCGCGACGAAGAAAGATTTTGATGATACCGTTGCGATCCATCCGACAGGCAGTGAAGAATTTGTAACCATGCGCTAAAAAAAACGGCTCTTTGCCCAATAGGACCGATAGAATATTTTCCTATCAGTCTTAGAAATTATAGTACCAAAAAAAGCGATGTGCCGCGGCACATCGCTTTTTTATTGGATCGAACTTAAACTGATCTCGCCAGAAGAAAGAGCGATCTGTTCAGTGCCTAGATCGACTATTAATTCACCTGTATCTGCGATTGCAACAGCAGTTCCTAAGTAGGAACGATCTTTACGTTTAAAGGTGATTTTTTTTCCTAATACGAATGACTTTTTACGATAAGAAGCAAGAAAGTCTGTCTGCTTCGTCAACAAGTCAAAGAAACGATTCCAAATAGTGATGATCAATTGATTGCGGGTAGTGGTTGCTCGACCAGCAGAAAAGAGCGAGGTCGCTTTTTCTTGCAGTTCTGGTGGATAATCTTCCTGTGGAATCGAAAAATTGATCCCCAAGCCGATAATGATATATTTCAGCGAATTGCTTTCAACATCCGTCATCGCTTCTGATAAAATCCCAGCGACTTTTTTTCCATTTAAATAAATATCATTCACCCATTTGATTTGGCTGTCGACACCCAAAAGTTCATCGATCGCTTCAGCCGCCGCTACCGCCATCAAGATCGTGTATTGCGGCAGTTCGTGCAACTGTTCGTTAGGTTTCAATAATAAACTCATGTAGATTCCTTGCTGTTTTGCCGCAAAAAAAGGGCGATCAAAACGACCATGAGGAGCTTCTTGCATATCTGCTACGATCAGCAACGGGGATTTTTTCCCGGCTAATACGGCAAACTGCGCATCTTTCATCGTTGAGTCAGAAGTTTCTAAAACATTCACATCGATCGGATAGCGGATCTGGTCTTGAATTTCTTTAGCATCTAAAATATCAGAAGGTTGGTAGCGATAGCCGTTAGCTAAATGTTGGATGTGATAGCCTTTTTTCTCTAGCTCTTTGATCGCTTTCCAGATCGCGGTGCGCGACACACCCAGTTCTTGCGCCAAGACTTCACCGGACAATACTTCTTGTGTTTCTTTTAAGCGTGCTAAAATCTTTTCTTTCGTGGTCAACCAAGTCCCTCCTTTTTTTGATTTCTTCAGTAGACTTAGTGTAACAAAAAAACAGACTGCATAAAAGCAGCCTGTCAAGAAAGAAGGGAAGCGATCATTTATCGATCAGCTTAATAACAAAGCATCATCTTTCAGTTCGACGCCGGAATTTTGTTGGAAGAGTTCCATCAATTTCGGTACGGTCAAATGTTGTTTTTCCGCTTGGTTCAAGTCTAAAGCAATCTGTCCTTGATGTAGCATGATCAATCGATTGCCGTATTGGATAGCATCTTCCATATTGTGGGTTACCATGAAGGCCGTCAGCTCTTGTTCGCGAATCAAGCGCTCAGTCAGCTGCATCACGGTCAATGAGGTTTTTGGATCAAGTGCGGCGGTATGTTCATCTAATAAAATCAAATCAGGTCGTTGCAAAGTTGCCATCAGCAAGGTAATCGCTTGGCGTTGTCCGCCAGATAGCAGGCCGATCTCTGCATCTAGCCGATTTTCTAAATTCAAATTCAGCATCGCTAATTGTTCTTGGAAGAAACTGCGGTCTTTGCTTTTCACCCCAAGGGAGAAGCCGCGTTTATGGCCGCGTTTCAGTGCTAATGCTAAATTTTCTTCAACAGTCAAACGGACGGCGGTACCCATTTTTGGATCTTGGAAGACACGACTGATTCTTTTCGACCGTTTAGTAACGGAGTATTTGGTGATTTCCTCTTCATTTAGAAACATTTGGCCTTCTTCGATTGGTAAAGTACCGGCAACGCTGTTCAGCAAAGTTGATTTGCCGGCGCCGTTTCCGCCGATGATCGTTACAAATTCACCTGGGGCTAAGCTTAGGTTGATTCCGCGCAACACATGATTTTCATTGACGGTCCCGCGTTCGAAATATTGATGAAGGTTATTAATTCTTAGAACTGGTTGCATCTAATTCGCCCCTTTCTTTTTTGTTTTTAAAGTAAATTTCGCCCGAATTTGCGGCAAAGATAAACAGATGACTAATACGATCGCTGAAGCTAGTTTTGAATCGGTCGGTTCAACATTCATTTCGAAGACTAAAGCTAAGATGAAACGGTAAATAATTGCCCCGGCCACGATCGTAACTAAACGAACCCAGATCGGTTTGTTGTGAAGCAGCACTTCTGCGATGATGATCGAAGCCAAGCCGATAACGATCGTTCCGACACCGGAATTCAGATCAGCAAAGCCGTTGTTTTGTGCCAGTAAGGCACCGGAAAGAGCGATACTGCCGTTTGAGATCATGTAGCCTAAGAGTTTCATGTTTTCAGTTTTAATCCCGTTAGCTTCACTCATATCAGGATTATCTCCTGTTGCGCGGACAGCTAAACCGATCTCTGTGCGGAAAAACAAGACTAACAGAAAGATCACTAGCAAGGTGATCAATAAACCAATCAGGATCACTGCATTGTTTTTGCTTAAGCCCATCGTTTGAGCCGTGGTAAAGATCGTATTTTCTCCCAACAACGCGATGTTGGGAGCGCCCATTACACGTGAAGTAATGGAGTACAAGCCTGTCATCGTAATGATTCCGGCTAGCAATGCGGGGATTTTGAATTTTGTGTTTAAGATCCCGGTCACTAAACCGGCTAACATTCCACCGCCAAAAGCTAATAAAGTGGCTAGGGCAGGATGGATTCCATTAACGATGGCGACGGCGGCGATCCCACCGCCTAAAGGGAAACTCCCTTCAGCGGTTAAATCGGCAATATCTAAAATTCGAAAAGTCATGTAAACACCGATTGCGAGCAATGACCAAAGAATCCCTTGCGACGTCGATGATACTAACAAAGTGATAATATTCATGCTTCTTCCTTCTTTCTTTCTGGAACTGTCGTTCAACGGCTTCCTTTATTTTGGTTCTTTGATGCTGGCTGGATCGATATCTAAAGCTTTCGCCATGTCTTCATTGACGACTAATTTCAGTGTGTCAGCAGATTCAACTGGAGTATCCGACGGTTTTGCGTCGCCATCTAAAATCTTAGCGGCCATTTCGCCCGTTTGTTTGCCTAATGATTTGTAGTCGATTCCAACGGTAGCTAGACCGCCATCAGTAACTTGTTCTGTTGAACCTGCGACTAATGGGATTTTCTTTTCTTTAACGACATCGCCGATCACTGCGGCTGCACTTGCGAAAGTATTATCCGTTGGGACATAGATCCCATCAGTTTCGTTTGCTAAAGATTCGGTTACTTGCTGAACGTCATTAGTTGTGTTGGCTGTTTTAATTTTTACGTCGACACCGGCTTTTTTCAGCGCTTTCTCAGCGAGGTCAGCTTGGATCTTAGAATTGGCTTCGCCGGCGTTGTACATGATCCCGATTGATTTTGCATCTGGAACGATCGACAATAGAAGCGCGATTTGTTTATCGATCGGCACCATGTCTGTGGTTCCTGTAACGTTTCCGCCAGGTTTTTTATCGCTTTTAACGAGTTTGGCTTCTTTTAAATCAGTCACTGCAGTAACCGTGATTGGAATTTCCGTCGTTACATTCAATAGAGATTGAGCGGCGGGAGTTGCGATCCCTAAAAGCAGATCCGGTTCATCATTGACTAATTTTTCACTCATACTTTTTAGGTTGTCTTGATTGTTTTGAGCGTTTTGGTAATCAATCTCTAAGTTGTCGCCTTCTTTATAGCCGCCTTCAGCCAAACCTTCTTTGAAGCCTTCATAGGCATTGTCTAATGAAGCGTGTTGAACAAGTTGCAAGACCCCCACTTTTTTTACACTGTCGTCACTTGCTTCTTTACTGCCGCAAGCACCTAACATCAATAAACTTACCAATCCAATTCCTGCTAATACTGTTTTTTTCATTATTTTCTCTCCTTTTGTAATAAAAAATCACCCGCTTAGAATGAATGAAATCCTAAGTGGGTGATGCAAATACAGAAATAGTATGCTATTTCAGCCACTTAGATTCCTCTATGCGGCCGGTGATACGTTGAAATGCTCTAGCCATCATAGATACAAAAAACACTGAGGTTGTTTGCATCCATCATGATGAATACAAACCTATCTAAAATAGCTAAAGTAATAGCGGTTATTCAGTTGTGAGTTTTTCGGATTCAGCATGTGAACAACCTCCAACTTGTTAAGATGTACATTAGTATACGGTAAGAAAAATGAGATGTCAATAATAAACTGAAGAATATTCAGAATATTCAGGAATGTAAATCAATTTAAAATAAACTATTTTCATTGAAAGTTTTAAGAAAACCTTGCGGAAAGCTCCCGCAACTGCAGAGGCTATTGACTTTTATGTTGACGTCATGTATCATATTAATTTGCTAAAACTATCTGAACTGATAAAAGGCAGGAACGAAATATTGTCCGTTCCGGCTTTTAATAAGGAAACAAAAGTAGAAGCTCGCGAATATTTTCAAGAGAACGTTCTATTTTTGGTTTTTTTTTGCCTAAAAGCCGCAAAAAATGTCGGGTGTTACACGAATTTAATTTTTGTAACATAAATGTAATTTATCTTCGGAACGGTTTTCAAACTTTTAAGAGGGGTGAAGAAACTTGGCTGGACACGTAGTGAAATACGGGAAACACCGAGAACGCAGAAGCTTCGCACAAATCAGTGAAGTGTTGGAATTACCGAATTTGATCGAAATTCAAACAGATTCTTATCAATGGTTCCTAGATGAGGGCTTGCAAGAAATGTTTGAAGACATTTTGCCAATTGAAGATTTTAATGGAAACTTGTCACTTGAATTTGTTGACTATGAATTGAAAGAACCTAAATACACCGTGGCAGAAGCACGTGCACACGATGCAAACTACTCTGCACCATTACATGTAGTTTTACGCTTAGTAAACCGTGAAACTGGCGAAATCAAATCACAAGAAGTATTCTTTGGCGATTTCCCATTAATGACGGAACAAGGAACGTTTATTATCAACGGAGCTGAACGGGTTATCGTTTCCCAATTAGTTCGTTCTCCCGGCGTCTATTTCCACGGAAAAGTGGATAAGAACGGGAAAGAAGGTTTCGGTTCAACAGTCATTCCTAACCGTGGCGCATGGTTAGAAATGGAAACAGACGCAAAAGATATCTCTTATGTCCGGATTGACCGTACTCGTAAAATTCCTTTGACCACGTTAGTCCGTGCGCTAGGTTTTGGTTCCGATGATACGATCTTTGAGATCTTCGGCGAAAGCGAATCATTACGCAACACCATCGAGAAAGACTTGCACAAAAATCCAAGCGATTCTCGTACCGAAGAAGGATTGAAAGATGTTTATGAACGTCTACGTCCCGGCGAACCAAAAACAGCAGACAGCTCTCGTAGCTTGCTGACCGCTCGTTTCTTCGATCCAAAACGTTACGACTTAGCAAATGTTGGTCGTTACAAAGTAAATAAAAAATTAGACCTTAAAACACGTCTATTGAACTTGACGTTGGCTGAAACGTTAGTTGATCCTGAAACTGGCGAGATCATTATGGAAAAAGGGACTGTTATTACTCATCAAGTAATGGAAGAAACACTTGGTGCGCATTTAGAAAACGGCTTGAATTCTGTAACTTACTACCCATCAGAAGATGCTGTCGTAACAGATCCAATGACTGTTCAAGTGATCAAAGTCTTTTCACCAAAAGATCCAGAACGTGAAGTAACAGTGATCGGCAATGCATATCCTGATACTTCTGTCCGGACTGTTCGTCCTGCTGACATCATCGCTTCAATGAGCTATTTCTTGAATTTGATGGAAAACATCGGCAATGTCGACGATATCGACCACTTAGGAAACCGTCGTATTCGTTCAGTCGGTGAATTGTTGCAAAACCAATTCCGTATCGGTTTAGCTCGGATGGAACGTGTTGTTCGCGAACGTATGTCGATCCAAGATCAAGAAACATTGACGCCACAACAATTGATCAATATTCGTCCAGTTGTTGCCAGCATCAAAGAATTCTTTGGATCTTCTCAATTGTCACAGTTCATGGACCAAACGAATCCGTTAGGGGAGTTGACGCATAAACGTCGTCTATCTGCCTTAGGACCTGGTGGTTTGACACGTGACCGTGCCGGCTATGAAGTCCGCGACGTTCACTATTCTCACTATGGCCGGATGTGTCCGATTGAAACGCCTGAAGGGCCTAACATCGGTTTGATCAACAGTTTGGCTTCGTATGCCAAAGTCAATAAGTTCGGTTTCATCGAAACGCCTTATCGTCGTGTCGATCGTTCAACAGGTAAAGTAACAGACAAGATCGATTACTTAACTGCTGATATCGAAGACCATTATGTTGTTGCTCAAGCAAACAGCAAATTGAACGATGACGGAACATTCGTTGAAGAAGTCGTTATGGCTCGTGCAACTTCTGAAAACTTGGAAGTTACGATCGATAAAGTCGACTACATGGACGTATCTCCTAAACAAGTAGTTGCTGTCGCTACTGCTTGTATCCCATTCTTGGAAAACGATGACTCGAACCGTGCCTTGATGGGAGCGAACATGCAGCGTCAAGCCGTGCCTTTGATCAATCCTAAGTCTCCTTGGGTTGGTACCGGTATGGAATACAAAGCCGCGCATGACTCAGGTGCCGCTTTATTATGTAAAAATGATGGTGTCGTTGAATTCGTTGACGCCCACGAAGTTCGTGTCCGCCGCGACAATGGCGCATTAGATAAATATGATATTACAAAATTCCGTCGTTCTAACTCAGGGACTAGCTACAACCAACGTCCATTAGTTGGATTAGGCGAAAAAGTTGAAGTCGGTGATATTTTAGCTGACGGACCTTCTATGGAAAACGGCGAATTGGCTTTAGGTCAAAACGTTGTCGTAGCCTTCATGACTTGGGAAGGGTACAACTATGAAGATGCCATCATCATGAGCCGTCGTTTGGTCAAGGATGATGTGTATACTTCGATCCATATTGAAGAATATGAATCAGAAGCACGTGATACAAAATTAGGACCTGAAGAAATCACTCGCGAAATCCCGAACGTTGGGGAAGACGCATTGAAGAACTTGGACGAAATGGGAATCATCCGCATTGGTGCTGAAGTTCATGATGGCGACCTATTAGTCGGTAAAGTCACTCCTAAAGGGGTAACTGAATTATCAGCGGAAGAACGTTTATTGCATGCGATCTTCGGTGAAAAAGCGCGTGAAGTCCGCGATACCTCTCTACGTGTGCCTCATGGCGGCGGCGGGATCGTTCATGACGTGAAGATCTTTACTCGTGAAGCAGGCGACGAATTATCTCCTGGTGTAAATATGTTAGTGCGCGTCTACATCGTGCAAAAACGTAAAATCCATGAAGGGGATAAAATGGCCGGCCGTCACGGAAATAAAGGGGTCGTTTCTCGTATCATGCCGGAAGAAGATATGCCATTCTTGCCAGACGGCACACCAGTTGACATCATGTTGAATCCTTTAGGGGTGCCATCACGGATGAATATTGGACAAGTATTGGAATTGCATTTAGGGATGGCCGCTCGTCAATTAGGAATCCATGTTGCAACACCAGTCTTTGATGGTGCGCAAGATAGCGATGTTTGGGAAACTGTCCGTGAAGCTCGTATGGCTGCAGACGCTAAGACTGTTCTTTACGATGGACGTACAGGTGAACCATTCGACAACCGGATCTCAGTCGGCGTGATGTACATGATCAAATTGGCCCACATGGTCGATGATAAATTGCATGCTCGTTCAATTGGACCTTACTCTCTTGTTACGCAACAACCATTGGGTGGTAAAGCTCAATTTGGTGGACAACGTTTCGGGGAAATGGAAGTTTGGGCACTGGAAGCATACGGTGCTGCTTACACGTTACAAGAAATCTTGACTTACAAATCAGATGATGTGGTCGGTCGTGTGAAAACTTACGAAGCCATCGTCAAAGGTGAACCTATTCCAAAACCAGGCGTGCCTGAATCTTTCCGCGTATTAGTGAAAGAATTGCAAGCTCTTGGTTTAGATATGCAAGTCTTAGATATTAATGACAAAGAAATCGAGTTGCGAGACATGGACGATGATGATGACGACTTGATCACAGTTGACGCTTTGACAAAATATGCAGAACAACAACAATCTGCAAAAGAAGTTGAAGAAAAAGCAGCTGCTGAAAAAGCGGAACAAAAATCAGATTTGATCCAAGAAATCGAAACTGCTGAAGACTTATAAGCGTCACACTTGCCATACGTAAGTCAGCTAATGTTTAGCTGACTTACGATAAAATGAAATGGAGGGAAACCCTTTTGATCGATGTAAATAAATTCGAAAGTATGCAAATAGGTTTGGCTTCTCCTGAAAAAATCAGAAGCTGGTCATACGGTGAAGTAAAAAAACCGGAAACCATTAACTATCGTACATTGAAGCCTGAACGCGAAGGATTATTCGATGAAAGAATTTTTGGGCCAACCAAAGACTGGGAATGTGCCTGTGGAAAATACAAACGGATCCGTTATAAAGGAATCGTCTGTGACCGTTGTGGCGTAGAAGTTACCCGCTCTAAAGTTCGTCGCGAACGGATGGGTCACATCGAATTAGCAGCACCAGTAACACACATTTGGTATTTCAAAGGAATTCCTTCTCGAATGGGTCTTGTCTTAGACATGAGTCCTCGTGCGTTGGAAGAAATCATCTACTTTGCATCTTATGTCGTGATCGATCCAGGTAATACGAGCCTAGAGAAAAAACAATTATTGACTGAACGTGAATACCGTGAAAAACGTGATCAATACGGTCAAGAATTCCATGCGGCAATGGGTGCCGAAGCGATCAAACAATTATTAGATAAAGTTGATCTAGATGGCGAATCCGCAGAATTAAAAGAAGAATTAAAAACAGCTCAAGGTCAAAAAAGGACCCGTGCAATCCGTCGTTTAGACGTATTAGAAGCATTCCGTTCTTCTGGCAACCTTCCAGGTTGGATGGTCATGAATGTGATCCCTGTCATTCCGCCAGATTTACGTCCGATGGTTCAATTAGAAGGCGGTCGTTTTGCAACGAGTGACTTGAATGATCTGTACCGTCGTGTGATCAACCGTAACAATCGTTTGAAACGTTTGTTAGACTTGAACGCACCAAATATCATTGTTCAAAATGAAAAACGGATGCTGCAAGAAGCGGTAGATGCGTTGATCGATAATGGTCGTCGCGGCCGTCCAGTTACTGGACCAGGTAACCGTCCATTGAAATCTTTATCTCACATGTTGAAAGGGAAACAAGGTCGTTTCCGTCAAAACTTGCTGGGTAAACGGGTCGATTATTCTGCGCGTTCAGTTATCGTTGTTGGACCGTTCTTGAAAATGTATCAATGTGGTCTGCCAAAAGAAATGGCGATCGAATTGTTCAAACCTTTCGTAATGAAAGAATTAGTTCAACGTGAGATTGCATCAAATATCAAAAATGCCAAACGCAAAATCGAACGTCAAGAAGACGTTGTCTGGGATGTTTTAGAAGAAGTTATCAAAGAACATCCTGTATTGCTGAACCGAGCACCTACATTGCACAGACTTGGTATCCAAGCGTTCGAACCGATCTTAGTTGAAGGTCGCGCAATCCGTCTTCACCCATTAGTGTGTGAAGCCTACAATGCCGATTTCGATGGTGACCAAATGGCTGTCCATTTACCACTAGGCGAAGAAGCTCAAGCAGAAGCTCGGATGTTGATGCTAGCTGCAACACATATCTTGAACCCGAAAGACGGCAAACCAGTCGTTACGCCATCACAAGATATGGTGTTAGGTAACTATTACTTAACAATGGAAGAAGAAGGCCGCGAAGGCGAAGGAATGATCTTCCGTGACATGAATGAAGCTGTCTTAGCATGGCGCAATGGCTACGTTCATTTGCATTCACGTGTGGCTGTTGATCCTAATACATTAGGTGACAAACCATTTACTGAAGAACAAAAAGAACGGATGCTGATCACGACTGTTGGGAAAATTATTTTCAACGAGATCATGCCGCAAGAGTTCCCTTACTTGAACGAACCGACTGATTTCAACTTGACACAACACACACCTGACAAATACTTTGTCGAAAAAGGTGCGGATATTCCTGCAGCGATCAAAGAACAAGCGATCATTTTACCATTCAAGAAGAAAAATCTTGGAAATATCATCGCTGAAGTCTTTAAACGTTTCAAAGTAACGGATACATCTATGATGCTTGACCGAATGAAAGACTTAGGTTACAAACATTCGACTCATGCCGGTATGACTGTTGGTATCGCTGATATCATGGCCTTGGCTGAAAAACAAGAGATCATCGATAACGCCCACAAACAAGTTGGTACGATTACGAAACAATTCCGTCGTGGTTTGATCACGGATGACGAACGTTATGAACGTGTTATCGCAGTTTGGAATGCGGCTAAAGATGATATCCAACAACGTCTGATGGAATCCTTAGATGCTAAGAATCCAATCTTCATGATGTCTGACTCTGGAGCCCGTGGTAATATCTCCAACTTTACTCAGCTTGCTGGGATGCGTGGATTGATGGCCGCTCCGAATGGACAAATTATGGAATTGCCGATCATCTCTAATTTCCGTGAAGGACTATCTGTCTTGGAAATGTTTATCTCCACTCATGGGGCTCGTAAAGGGATGACCGATACTGCCTTGAAAACTGCCGATTCAGGTTACTTGACTCGTCGTTTAGTTGACGTTGCCCAAGATGTGATCGTACGTGAAGAAGATTGCGGAACTGACCGCGGTTTAGAAATCTCTGCGATTCGTGAAGGAAACGAAATTATCGAATCATTGGAAGAACGTCTAGTTGGACGCTATACTCAAAAATCGGTAATGCACCCTGAAACAGGCGAAGTAATTTTACCTGGCGATGCACTGATCAGCGAAACAGATGCTAAACGAATCATGGATGCTGGCGTTGAAAAATTAACGATCCGCTCAGTCTTCACATGTAATACTAAACACGGAGTATGTAAACATTGTTACGGCCGCAACTTGGCAACTGGCGACGACGTTGAAGTCGGTGAAGCAGTTGGTACTATCGCCGCTCAATCAATCGGCGAACCTGGTACTCAATTAACAATGCGTACATTCCATACCGGTGGGGTTGCCGGAGACGATATCACACAAGGTCTTCCTCGTGTCCAAGAAATCTTCGAAGCACGTAATCCTAAAGGTTTAGCTGTTATTACTGAAGTTACTGGTGAAGTTGTTGAGATCGCTGAAGATGCTGCAACACGATCAAAAGAAGTCACTGTCAAAGGTGAAACCGATACTCGTACGTATACTGTTCCTTACACCGCTCGGATGAAAGTGGCAGAAGGCGATATGATCCATCGTGGAGAACGCTTGACAGAAGGTTCAATCGATCCTAAACACTTATTGCAAGTGCGTGATGTTATCTCAGTTGAGACTTACTTGCTGCGTGAAGTTCAACGTGTTTACCGGATGCAAGGGGTAGAAATCGGCGACAAACATATTGAAGTAATGGTTCGTCAAATGTTGCGTAAAGTCCGCGTCATGGACCCAGGCGATACAGATATCTTGCCAGGTACATTGCTAGATATCGCTGACTTCAAAGACCAAAACTACAATACATTGGTTGCTGGCGGAACACCCGCAACCTCTCGTCCAGTCTTGCTTGGTATCACTAAAGCATCATTGGAAACAAACAGTTTCTTATCTGCCGCATCATTCCAAGAAACAACACGTGTCTTGACCGATGCTGCAATCCGCGGTAAGAAAGATCCATTACTTGGATTGAAAGAAAATGTTATCATCGGTAAGATCATCCCTGCCGGAACTGGTATGGCGACTTACCGCAACATGGAACCGAAAGAAGTTGTTGTGGCTAGCGAAAATGTCTACAGTATCTCTGATATTGAAGCACAAATGGCAGCCGAAGACGCTTTGAACAATCCATTGAATTAATGGAAACTCTAGACCACAAGATTCTTTTGAATCTTGTGGTCTTTTTTCATGCGATTATTAAGGATTATTAAGCAGTTATCTGGTAAAATGGTAGCGGTCACTTTAGACAGATATTAAATTTCGTTTAGAGCACGGAATAAAAGGTATTGTGAACGGGAGATTTGTGAGAAAATGAAAGAAACTATCCTAGTAATATGTAAAAATTTTTGAGGTGCTACATGAGCAGAGCAAAGAAAATCATCTTGATCGTCGTAGGAATCATCGTATTGTTAGTCGGAGCAACGACTGTGTATTTGTTAAAAGTGAACAATGATGTGGATCAGGCAATCAGTAAAATGACTAAAAAAATCAACTATAAGAATACCCGAACCGATTCTGTCGACTTAAAAAGCGGGGAGCCGTTTTCGATTTTATTGATGGGGACCGATACTGGTGATAAAGGGCGAACGGATCAAGGTCGTTCCGATTCCATGATGTTAGTAACGATCAATCCGAAAAAGAAGCAGACGTTGCTGACTAGTTTGGATCGTGATATTTATACACAAATTGTCGGTTACAAAGGTGACGAGAATAATTACGTTGCAAAAGGCGATACGTATTATGATAAATTGAACGCGGCTTATTCACTAGGCGGAACTAAGATGGCGATCGAATCCGTCCAAACAATGACGAATGTTCCGGTGGATCATTATGTAGAGATCAATATGAAAGGTTTGAGAACTTTGGTCGATGCGGTTGGTGGAATCGAAGTCGATAATAAGATCGCTTTTACTTTGGACGGTGTCCACGTGAAAAAAGGGAAACAAACTTTAGATGGCAAACACGCGCTAGAGTATGTACGGATGCGCCACGAAGATCCAAAAGGCGATGTAGGTCGCCAAGCGCGGCAACGGGAGATTTTAACAAAAATCATCCAGAAGATCCTTTCCGTTGATTCTGTTACCAAGTATAAAAAATATCTGAGAGCCATAGAAGATTACGTCCAGACTGATCTTAGTTGGAGCGAGATGCTGTTGATCGTAAAAAATTACACGCCTGCAGCCGAAACGATCAAGCAAAGGCAAGTAAAAGGGCAAGGCGAGATGATCAACGATATTTATTTCCAAATCTTAGGGCTGAATTCTTTATTAGAAGAACAAAATAGTCTGAAGAAACAGTTGGAGCTGCCGACAAAGAAAAAACTGCCGAATTTAGATGAAGATGATGAGAATCAATTGTTTTTTGACGACAGTGATGTGGATGAAATCAGTACGGGAACCCATTACGATTACACCGGCTATGGGAATATCATTTATCCGATTGACGAAAATAATTATTAAGAACAAGAGAGGAGCCGATGAGTGGGCTGCTCTCTTTTTTGTGCAACTGACTGAGCAGATTGGTTTCAATTTTCTAAATAATCGTTATGATGAAATTAAAAGGAGGCTTTTGTATGACAGAAGAAAGAGCAATTTTTGCCGGCGGCTGTTTTTGGTGTATGGTGAAACCCTTCGATCAAATGCCTGGAATCAAACAAGTCGTTTCGGGCTATACTGGCGGTCATGTGCTGAATCCGACCTATGAAGAAGTTTGCAGCGGAACGACTGGGCACACCGAAGCAGTCGAGATCACATTTGATCCGACGGTGATCTCTTATCGGCAATTAGTCGATATTTATTGGCAACAAACAGATCCTACTGATGCGTTCGGTCAATTTGCTGATCGCGGAGATTCTTATCGTCCGGTGATTTTTTATGCTTCTTCAGAACAAAAAGCAGCAGCGGAAGCATCGAAGCAACAATTGCAGACGAGTCGGCGCTTTAGCGAGCCAATCGTTACAGCAATCGAACCGGTCCAAGTTTTTTATCCTGCAGAAGAATACCATCAGGCATTTTATCGTAAAAATCCTGAACATTATGCGGCTTACAGTGAAGGCTCCGGGCGCAAAGGCTTCATCCGTCAGCATTGGCAAGCTTAAAGATTTTTCAAGAGGATGATCAAAAGTCCAATAAATAAAAAGGGCAGAAAAGGCAGTCGTTCGGGAGTTTTTTTGCGAAATTTTTGATAAGCGAAAAAAAGCAAACCGCTGATAGAAGCAAGGAACAACAGTTGCAGCAGTTCATACCCAGTCAAAAATAAGCTCCACAAGCCGACGACCCAAAGATCTCCTAAACCTAAACTGTTTGGGAGTATTTTTTGACTGAGATAAAAGAAGCTGCAAATGATCAGTGGCTGCAGCCAATGGATTGGAACTAGCAAAAAACCGCTGAGTAGTAAGAGCAATCCGGTACTCCAAAAAATTTTGCTTTCGACAATTAAGTGATCCCAGTCGATTACCGCTAAAACTACAGTACTCAATAACCAAAATAAGTGCCAAAGTTTGAGCCACTGAAAATCTTGTAAAAAGATCAAACAGAGGACCCCGCAAAAGAGTTCCAGCCCAAAACTGCGTGGAGAAAATTTTTGCTGACAATAGGAACAGCGAAATTTTTGGCGCAAAGCAGAGATCAAAGGGATCATTTCACTTGGACGCAATCGCTGTCCGCAAAAATCACAGTGAGATGGCGGATAAAGCAGGGATTCATTTCGCGGAAGCCGGACACAGAGGACAGCTAAAAAAGACCCAATGATCGTACCGAAAATAAACTGTCGAATCGTTCTCACCACCTTTTCAATAAGGTACGAGAAAGCCGTGATTTTCCAGCGTTTTCTTTGTACTTTTAGCATAATTGTATTATGCTTTTAATGGAGCAAAAAAATTAGGAGGTATGAAGGAATGAAATTTGAAAAAACAAAAGAAGTCTTAAACCAACTAGTAGCAGATTTAAGTCAAATGTCTATGATTATTCACCAAACACATTGGTATATGCGTGGTCCTGGTTTCTTGACATTGCACCCAATGATGGATGATTTCATGGATGACGTAAATGATCAATTAGATGAGATCTCAGAACGTTTGATCACATTAGACGGTTCTCCATATTCAACATTACGTGAAATGGCTGAACAAACAAAACTTCCAGATGAAACTGGTCGTTGGGACCGTTCGATGGAAGAACGCTTAGCAACACTTGTTGACGGTTATCGTTACTTGGCAGACCTTTATCAAAAAGGGATCGAAGTATCTGGTGAAGAAGGCGACGATCCAACACAAGATATCTTCATCGGATTTAAAACAGCAACAGAAAAACGGATCTGGATGATTCAAGCTCATTTAGGAAAAGCACCAGAAATCGATGCATAAAATTTAACCAAAGAAGCGCCTATCGTTAGTGATAAGCGCTTCTTTTTTTGCATATTTACAAAAGTGTATTCGTATTTAAGCCAAGGACTCCATCGACTGGGATCGACAAGAGGATACCTTGGGCTTCACTCAGCAGGCCGCATTGTTCGCTGATTGCTTTCATAATGGCGGTTTTTTTGTCTTGTTCCACTAAGATATAAACCATCTCTTTTTCTGGCTGAATACTGATGCCCCATTTTTTCATGGTTTCTTGCGAGTCTAGGCGGCGAGCGTGGACGACCGTTCCGCCAGCTGCACCAGCGGCGGTTGCTGCTGTCATGACCTCCTCGCTGAATCCTTGGTTGATGGTAACTATCAGCAAACTATGTTTTGCTTCATGGATCATCGGACTTTCCTCTCTCTCATCATGTTTTTGATCAGCTTCAGGTATCTTCGACGCTAAGATTTTCGTAATATAAGAACTTGCCCCAGAAATAGGAAAAGTGAAGGCGCAGCCTCTATTGGGTTTATGGAGATTTAGACCTTTCGTAAGGGCTTTGAACAGATCAGGAACTTGGGTTTTTAACACTGGACAAAAAAGAAGCGCTTTTTCAGATACGCCCAAGCCTAAAAAGTCGAGGATCTCATTAGTGGCGGTTCCTTCACCAATACAGGAATATTGGATGGGAGCATTTTGT
Organism: Enterococcus pingfangensis; assembly: GCF_005405205.1. GTDB lineage: Bacteria > Bacillota > Bacilli > Lactobacillales > Enterococcaceae > Enterococcus_A > Enterococcus_A pingfangensis. Next base: position 23,643 of record NZ_BJDP01000010.1, read on the forward strand.
GCAGTAAAAATAGAATGCGCCTTTTCCATATCTTTGTGACTGACGATCACTACTACCATTCGAATTGCCGACTTATACATCATCCGAATCCTCCCATTCTTCGATCTCATTAAGATCTTCACTTGCTAAAACAGCATTTCGCAAAGCCACAGCAGCCTTTCTCTTATAAATGAGCCCCATGATTTGAACGGCGATCAACGGGGTCAATGCGACAAGTGCGACTACGCCGAAAGCATCCGCCATGATATTGCCGCCGAGAGATTCACTAACGCCGATACAAAGCGGCAGCAAAAACGTGCTCGTCATAGGTCCGCTGGCAACACCGCCAGAGTCAAAAGCGATACCGATAAAAATCTTAGGGACGAATCGGGAAAGCAGCAGCGCAATAAGATACCCAGGAATGATGATCCAGTAAATACTGATACCTGTGATCGCCCGCAACATCGCTAGCCCGACACTGATTGCAACTCCGATCGAAAGACAAGCGTTCATGGAGGAAGCTGCAATCGAGCCGCCGGTAACATTATCGACTTGATGATTTAAAACTTGGATCGCCGGCTCTGCTTTTACGATAAAGTAGCCAATCAGCATTCCAATCGGAATCAATAACCATTTGTATTTACTGGCAGCCAGTTCGCTGCCCAGCAGACTGCCGACAGGCGCAAAGCCGATACTGACTCCCGTCAAAAAAAGGACGAGTCCTATGTAAGTATAGAGAAATCCAATGATCATACGGACAGATTGTCGATGATGATAGCGGCGACTGACTAGCTGGAAAATCAAAAAAAGCAAACCAATCGGTAGGATCGAAATGGCAACTTCTTTTGCGTAGTGGGGCAGTTCCAACATAAATTCGTGCATGACATCTTGGGTAGTCGCTACATGCAGAAATTCAACTGGGGTATAAGGCGTGTCAGTTGGACGAAAGAAAATTCCCAGCAGCAAAACCGCTAAAATAGGTCCGACACTGGAAATCGCCACTAAGCCAAAGCTGTCGTCAGAAGCATTTTTATCACTTCGCACAGAAGCGATCCCGACACCTAAAGCCAAAATAAACGGCACAGTAATTGGCCCAGTAGTTGCGCCGCCGGAGTCAAAAGCGACTGGGACGAAATCATTGGGCGTCAGAAAAGAAAGCAAAATCACAATAAAATACAGTATCATTAATAGCAGCGATAAATTGATCTTAAATAAGATCCGCAAGACCGCGAGCGGCAAGCAAATTCCAACGCCAACCGCTACAATCCAGACTAATAAATTACTAGGAATCGCCGGCATCTGATCCGCTAATACTTGCAGATCAGGCTCGGCAATCGTAATAACCGCTCCGATAATAAAAACACTGAGGATCAACAAAATGATTTTTTTGCTTTTTGAAAGTTGGACGCCGATCCCTTCGCCAAGAGGAGTCATTGATATTTCGGTGCCTAATTGAAAGAAGCCCATTCCGAAGATCAGCATCACAGCGCCTACTAAGAACATAGCAAACGTCCCAATCTCCATTGGGACTAAAAAAACACTGATGACTAAAACAGTAATTGTAATCGGCAAAACGGCCGACAACGATTCAGAAATATTTTCTTTTAGTTTTTGATTCATAGGTTCACTCCGTTTCTATTTTATCTGGAGGAATGTTGTCAATACAGACTATTTATACCTAAAAGTCATATTTCCTCTTGATGGAACAAGGTATTTATCAAGTATCAGTGACACGTAAAGCGTAGGAGTCGAGTAAAATTCTCGCGATGATTTGCAACGGCAATCGTGAGCGCACCTCGTAATCAGGAAAATAGGAACCTTCAGATTTGAAACCAACCAAAGCAATTTCACAATAAGTCATCAGACTAGAGGAATTGTTCGCCGTTAATAGAATCGAACCAATCTCCGCGTCGTAACAGTTCTTCGCTGCAATGACGAGTTCCTTCGTCTCGCCGTTTAGAGAAATAAAAATGACGATGTCGCGCTTCGTTAGTTTTCGACTGATATTCTTAATAATCTCCGGATCGGTGTGCATCTGACAATTTTTGCCGGTCAATTGGAACTTCACCATCATTTCCTGACCAATCATTTCTGAAAACCCTCGCGCAAAAATAATCACCCGCTCAGCGAACTTGATCTTTTGGATCGCGTCTTCAATATTTCCGATTTTCATCATGTTGATGGTTCGAACGACCTCTTGTTCATTTTTTAGAATCGCTCGCCGAATGCCTGTATCGACCTTATCTAATGAAGAAAAGTTGATATTCTTATTTTCTTGCTCCTTTAAATGATGCTTAAAAGCAGTGAATCCTTCGTAGCCTTTCTTTTTCATCGTACGAACGATCGTCGCTGTCGAAACATTGGCTAGTTCACTAAGTTTGACGATGGAGTAATTAGGGATCTCAAGAATATGACTTTCAATAAAATCCCAGAGGTATTGTTCAGTATCGCTTAATTTATGTTCCATTGCCTCATAAACCTTCTTTCAATGTATCACTAGTTAAAAAGTATCATGTTTCGTGAAAAGATGTAAAGCTTTTCACGAAAATCCCTAAACATGAAAACCTTTTTGGTGTCGAATGTCCCATAATAAGTTCAAAGGAGGTCATCACTTATGTCTATCTATACATGCACCATGAATTTAGCGATTGATCTATTCATTGAAACAGACACCATGAATCCTTCTACAGTAAATCGAACGAAGGATGATGATATCCAAGCAAATGGAAAAGGCGTGAATGTCTCGCTTGTATTAAAAATGCTGGGAGTCGCCACCACTGCATTAGGATTTCGTGCAGGGTTTACAGGTAATTATATAGAAGATTATTTACAGGAAAAAATAATCAGCACTGATTTTATTGAAGTTCCTGGGATGACTCGCATCAATGTGTTCACTCAAGTCAATCAAACAGGGGAGGAATATAAACTAGTCAATCAGGGACCTGAAATATCGCCCGAAAAGGTTCAAGACTTTTTAGATCAAATCAAAGGATTGCAGCCAGGCGACTATCTCTGTATCTCAGGAAGTTTGCCTCGAGGAGTAGAGCCGAAAATTCTTGTTGCTATTAGTCGGATTTGTCACGAGCGCGGAGTTCATTTGGTCATTGACAGCAGTTGCCAGGAAGTCATGGACTGTTTACCTTATCGGCCGTTTTTATTGAAGCCGAATGAAGAGGAATTGGAATCTTGGTTTGGACAAGTGATTGATACGGAAGAAGCCTATTTGTTTTATGGGCAGCAATTGCTGGAAGCGGGTGCGAAAAATGTGTTGTTGTCACTTGGCGGAGAAGGCGGCATCTTTTTTACCCAGGGTAAGATCATTCGAGGAAATTCGCCAAAAGGGAAAGTAGTCAACACAGCTTGTGCCGGAGATACGCTATTAGGAACGTTCTTGGCCGGCTATTTGACTAATCAGCCGCTGGAGGATACATTGCGAAAAAGCTTGGCAGCGGGGAGTTCGACGGCTTTTCGCAAAGGATTGACCGATTTTTCGGATGTAGAAGAGTTGAGTAAACAAATTGAAATCAAAGAAGAGAGGGTAAAAGCATGGGAAATTATCAATTAATCGCAGCAACAGGTTGCCCAACAGGGATCGCCCACACCTATATGGCGCAAGAGACTTTAGAACAAACTGCTAAGAAAACGGGTGTCACGATCAAAGTAGAAACACATGGCAAATCGGAGTTGAAAATGAATTAACAGCCGAAGAGATCAAAAATGCAGATGCCGTCATTATTGCGGCCGATAGAGACGTTCATCCGGAACAGTTTGCTGGGAAACGGATTATCGATGTTTCGGTTAGCACGGGGATCAAGGATGCAGAACGTTTGATCGACGATGCGTTAGCAGGAAAAGGGTCGATTGCTTCAGAAAATAAAGCAGTTGAGGCCTTGGAGCAAGAGACAGGGAATAAAAGCAGTTTTGGTCGCAGCATTTATAAAAATTTTATGAACGGTGTTTCTCACATGCTACCCTTCGTAGTGGCCGGCGGGGTATTGATCGCAATCTCATTGCTGTTTAGGGCATTTATTCTTTTGATCCAGATAATGCGCAATACAACTCGACGGCAGCAGCGATGCTAAAAGCCTTTGGAGATGCGGCGATGGGGAGGATGGTTCCAGTTTTGGCGGCTGATATTGCTGAATGAATCGCGAAACATCCAGGTTTAGTCGTTGGTTTTGGCGGCGGAATCGTCGCGATGAATGGCGGTACCGGATTCTTAGGTGGTATTTTGGTAGGTTTCTTAGCGGGTTATTTCATTCTATTCTTACAAAAAGTCTTAGATGTTTTACCAAAACAATTAGATGGATTAAAAGCCATTTTCTTATATCCAGTCATTGGTGTGGCTATTATCGGGGTCGTAATGTCTTTATTGGCAGGACCGATGAAGGCAGTCAGTCAACGAAGGTATGATGAGTTTCTTAGCTGGATTTGAACATTCAAATCTATTTGTTCTAGGCGTGATTGTTGGTTGTATGTGTGCCTTTTTGATATGGGTGGACCGATTAACAAAGCCGCTTATGTGACCGGAACGGCATTATTGGCGCAAGGAAATACAACCTTTATGGCAGGAGTTTCTGCAGCGTGTATCGCACCGCCATTGATTACAGGATTCGCGACATTATTCTTTGGAAAATATTTCGATACAAATGACCGCAATGCTGGTTTAGTCAACTTCATTTTAGGCTCAACCCATATTACTGAAGGGGCGATCCCATTTGCCGCAAAAGATCCGATTCGAGTATTGCCAACAATGATGCTAGGCTCATCAATCGCGGCGGTCTTAACTTACATGTTCGGCGTCCAAGTACCAGCGCCCCATGGCGGGTTCCTGGTATTACCAGTCGTAACGGGTAAATTCCAATGGGTTCTTTCGATTCTGATTGGCTCGATTGTGGGTGGCGTCATTTTAGGCTTTATCCAAAAGAGCAGTGTCGCTGCTAAAGAGAAGAAAGCGAGTGCCGAACAAGCAGACAAATCGGCAGTTGCGGAATAGAGAGGAATCCATAATGGGAATTATTCAAGAAGAGAACATCTTTTTAAAGCAAACATTGACTACCCAAAAAGAAGTATTTGAATTTTTGGTCAAACAAGCCAAGCATTTAGCGATTTCAACAGATGAACATCAAGTTTATCAAAAATTAGTCGAACGTGAAAACGAGGGCACTACAGGAATGATGGACGGCTTTTCGATTCCGCATGCGAAAGATCAATCGATCAGCGAACCAAGCATTGTCATCGTTACGCTGGAGCAAGGAATCGAATGGAATAGCTTAGACGGTCAGTTGATTAACTTTGTTATTGCACTGTTTATTCCAGATTCAGAAGCGGGAACGACTCATTTGAAATTATTATCAGCAGTCGCACGTTTACTAATGCGAAACGAAGTGACGGAACAGTTAAAAGCAGCGCGATCGAAGAAAGAAATCGCAACATTACTAAACGAAAAAATAGGTGAGAATGAATGAAGACAATTAGTGTAGGAAAAAAGAACTATTTAAATCAAATAACCAATGAAGAAGGAATCATCGGTGCTTTAGCGATTGATCAGCGCGGCGCTTTGAAGAAAATGATCGGTAAATACAAAGAAGCGACCACAACAGATATGATCAAGTTCAAAGAGCTGGTTTCTCAACAATTGACGCCTTATGCGTCCGCGATTTTGCTGGACCCAGAGTATGGAGTGCCGGCGGCTGGCGTTCGCGACAAAGATTGTGGACTGCTTTTAGCCTATGAAAAAACCGGTTATGATGCAACAACTCCTGGTCGTTTGCCAGATGTGCTAAATGATTGGTCGGTGAAACGCTTGAAAGAAGCGGGTGGAGATGCCTGCAAATTCTTACTATATTATGATGTTGATGAACCGAAAGAAATCAATGAACAAAAACAAGCCTATATGGAACGAATTGGCTCAGAGTGTACAGCGGAAGATATTCCTTTCTTCTTAGAAATCGTTTCCTATGACGCAGAAATTACCGATGTGACATCATTAGACTACGCAAAAGTGAAGCCACGAAAAGTGATTGAAGCGATGCGGGAATTTTCGAAAGATCGTTATCAAGTTGATGTTTTGAAGGTAGAAGTTCCAGTAAATATGAACTTTGTTGAAGGGTATGGTCAAGAAATTATCTGTAGTCAAGCCGAAGCAGCCGCCTACTTCAAAGAGCAATCAGAAGCGACTAAGCAGCCATTTATTTTCTTAAGCGCGGGTGTCAGTGCGGAGTTATTCCAGGAAACATTACGCTTTGCGAAACAATCAGGTTCAACCTTTAACGGTGTGCTATGCGGCCGGGCAACTTGGGCCAATGGTGTGGAGTCCTTTGTAACTGAGGGCGAAGAACAAGCAATTGCTTGGTTATCGGAAGAAGGCAAGCGAAACATCGAAGAATTGAATGCCGTATTAAAAGAAACGGCAACCCCTGTTTATACCAATCTATAAGAAAAACCGACTATCCGTGAAGGGTAGCCGGTTTCTTTGTCAATGATGTTTTTCGCAGTGTATTTATTTTGATTTGCAGTTATAGTTCTGCTTTTGCCAGTTGAATTTGTTTTTTGACTTGATCGAAGCCGGTTCCGCCTAATGAGTGCCGGCGAGTGACCGCTGTTTTAGATGCCAATGTGTCGTAAATATCTGCTTCGATCACGGGATTGAGGGCTTGGTATTCTTCTAGCGGCACATCTTGTAAATAAATGCCTTTTAGCGTACAATCCAAAACCAATTTTCCGACGATTTCGTGAGCTTGGCGGAAGGGGATGCCTTTGGTCGCCAAGTAATCGGCTAATTCTGTTGCGTTTGAGAAATCTTTTTCGGTTGCGTCATGCATAGTCTGGGTGTTGACTTTCATAGTCGCGATCATTCCAGCCATGATGTCTAAACTTGTTGCTACTGTATGGACGGTGTCGAACATGCCTTCTTTGTCTTCTTGCAGATCTTTGTTATACGCCAACGGCAAGCCTTTGATAACGGTCAACAGGCCCATCAAATCACCAAAAACACGGCCTGATTTTCCGCGGATCAATTCCGCCATGTCCGGATTTTTTTTCTGCGGCATGATCGAGCTGCCGGTAGAAAAAGTATCAGTCAGTTCAACGAATTTAAATTCATGACTGCACCACAAGATGATTTCTTCGCAAAAACGTGACAGATGCATCATCAAGATCGAGCTGTTGCTTAAAAATTCAAGAATGAAATCGCGATCGCTGACGCCGTCAAGACTGTTCATATAAAGATCAGCGAAACCTAATTCGTCTGCGGTCATTTGCCGATCAATCGGAAAAGTCGTTCCGGCTAAAGCGGCACAGCCTAAAGGAGAGATATCCACTCGTTTGAGACTTTCTTCCAGCCGAGCCTGATCACGCGTCAACATTCCATAATACGCCATCAAGTGATGACCAAAGGAAATCGGTTGAGCATGCTGCAGATGGGTATATCCCGGCATGATCGTTTCGATATGTTCTTCCGCCTTAGCGACTAAGACGGTTCTGAAATGTTGGACTTTTTCAATGATCTCTTTCAAATGTTCCTTCAAATATAAATGCATATCGGTGGCAACTTGATCATTTCGGCTGCGGGCAGTGTGGAGTTTGCCGGCTACAGGTCCGATTTCGTCGTGGAGCATTTTTTCTAAATTCAAATGAATGTCTTCATTTTCAATCGTAAAAGTTAATTCATGATTGGCCGCTTTTTGTGCCAGTATTTCTAAGCCAGCTGAAATCTGCTGCGCTTCTGCTTCTGTAATGATCCCTGTTGCACCAAGCATTTTGACATGGGCCAAACTGCCGATGAGATCTTGTTTAGCTAATTGTTGATCAAATGGAATCGAGGCACCGAATGCGTCGATCCAAGCTTCATTTTTTCCGTCAAAACGTCCGCCCCATAATTTTGCCATCGTTTTATCCTCGCTTTTATTTATAATTTTAGCAAAAAAGACCGTCGCAACGGTCCTTTTTGCCTTAACGTATCAATCCTATAGACTTGCCGGCTCGCTTTTCTGCGAATGTTGCAGATCAGCAGGAGCCCGCGCAGTTTTTCTTTTAAGGAGGAGGCATCTTCTCAGATACCTCAGGATGAAAACATTGCTGGTTTCCTTATTTCCTCACCGGAAAAGAAACTCTCCTAAGAGCAATGGCAAGATGTGAAACCGGACGGCCTTATTTACCGGCAAGTAAAAGCCGCCTCACATCTGGTTCATCTTGCGCTTTTTCAATATCCGACTGAACAAATAAATCTGTTTAGCCGATCCTAGATACTTGGTTGTTTATTTTCTGCTTGAACTTCCGCGTTTACTTTTGTTGGCAGACCCCATAGTTTGATGAAGCCGACTGCCGCATCTTGATCGAAGGTATCAGCAGAAGTGTAAGTTGCAAGATTTTCATTGTATAAACTGTTGTCAGATTTACGTCCTTCAACGATTACGTTGCCTTTGAATAATTTCACACGCAACACGCCGTTTACGACTTCTTGCGATTGTTTCAAGAAAGCGATCAAGGCATCCATCGTTGGATTGAACCATAGACCGTCATAGATCATTTGACCAAGTTGTTGTTCGATGATTGGTTTGAAATGCGCCATTTCGCGAACAAAAGTCAAATCTTCCAACTCTTTATGAGCTTTCAATAATACTTCAGCACCCGGACACTCGTAAACTTCCCGTGATTTGATTCCTACCAGCCGATTTTCGATGTGATCGATTCTGCCGATTCCATGAACACCTGCAATAGTATTCAATTTCATAATCAATGCTGCTAATGATAATTTTTCACCATCTAATTCCGTTGGCACACCTTTTTCAAAGGTAATTTCAACGTGTGTTGGTTTATCCGGTGTATCTTCTAATTCTGCAGTGATCGCGTAAGCACCTGCTGGCGGTGTAGCCCAAGGATCTTCCAAGATCCCGCATTCGCAAGCACGTCCCCATAAGTTTTGGTCGATCGAATAAGGATTGTCTAAATCAGCGGGGATAGGTACACCTTTTTCAGCCGCATAATTGATTTCTTCTTCCCGTGACCATTTCCATTCACGAACCGGCGCAATGATCTTCAAGTTTGGATCAAGTGCAGCGATGGAAACTTCAAAACGAACTTGGTCGTTTCCTTTACCCGTACAGCCGTGAGCGATTGTTGTTGCACCTGTCTGATGCGCAAGTTCCACTAATTTCTTTGAAATCAACGGACGCGACAACGCTGAAACCAATGGATAAGAATTTTCGTAGTAAGTATTTCCTTGCAAGGCAACTAATACGAAATCTTGTGAGAATTCTTCCCGAGCATCGATCGCGTAAGATTCGCTAGCGCCAACTTGTAATGCTTTATTTTTGATAAATTCGGTATCGCGGCCTTCGCCAATATCTAAACAGCAGGCGATGACGTCATACCCTTCGTCAACGAGCCATTTAATTGAAACTGAAGTATCTAAACCGCCTGAATATGCTAAAATCACTTTTTCTTTCATCCTGATTACTCCCTTATTACTTTTTCATTAAATTCTAACTTAATGTGTTGAGGCTATATTAGCACCGTAAAATACAAAAAGCAAGCATTTTTTAAATATTTATGCAAAATAATTTGAATTTACGTTTCTTTATTCATTTTATCCATCAAATCACTATCTATTATGAATAGTAGGAAAAAGATTACGGAATGAAAATTGTTTCTGTTTTCAAAGAGAAAAACATTGACAGGGCAGGGCTTTGCAAGTATCATGGTAAATGGTATTGTTTGCCCCATGAGAGCCCCGGAAACTCAAGTGTTTGTCAAACATTCGAAATTGAAATTGGAGGAAAAAAACGTGCGTACAACATATATGGCTAAGCCAAACGAAGTAGAACGTAAATGGTACGTAGTAGACGCAACTGATGTTCCTTTAGGACGTCTTTCAACAGTTGTTGCATCTGTACTACGCGGAAAAAATAAACCAACATTCACACCACATTTAGATACTGGTGATTTTGTAATTGTAATCAATGCAGATCAAATCAAATTAACAGGTAAGAAAGCAACAGACAAAATTTACTACCGTCACTCAAACTTCCCTGGTGGATTGAAATCAATCTCAGCAGGCGAATTACGTGCTAAAAATTCTCGCCGCTTGGTCGAAACTTCTGTTAAAGGTATGCTTCCTAAAAACACTTTAGGCCGCGCTCAAGGCATGAAACTTCACGTATACGGTGGAGCAGAACATCCACATGCAGCACAACAACCAGAAGTCTTAGACATCACAAACTTAATTTAATAGGAGGGAAATTCATTGGCACAAGTTCAATATAGCGGCACAGGCCGTCGTAAAAATGCAGTTGCTCGCGTACGTTTAGTACCAGGAACTGGTAAAATTACTGTAAATAAAAAAGACGTTGCAGAATATATCCCACATGCTGACCTACGTTTAGTAATCAACCAACCATTTGGCGTTACTGAAACAGCTGGTTCATACGATGTATTCGTAAACGTAAACGGCGGAGGTTACGCAGGTCAAGCCGGCGCTATCCGTCACGGTATCTCACGTGCTTTATTAGAAGTAGATCCTGATTTCCGTACACCATTAAAACGCGCTGGATTACTTACACGTGATTCACGTATGGTTGAACGTAAAAAACCAGGTCTTAAAAAAGCCCGTAAAGCATCACAATTCTCAAAACGTTAATATATCCTTATATATCAACATTTTCAGGTGTTTCGCAATTCATTTTGCGAAGCGTCTTTTTTTGAGTTGACACCACTGTTGACACCATTCCAGTCTGCAACATTTTGAGCTAGTTTGCGATACGCAATTTCACCAACAGGCATTTGAATGATGTTTGGTGTATTTACGTAAGTTCTGGTGACATTCGTATCACTATGAGTTAGCGCTTCTGAAATCTGTTCAAGTGTAATATTAGATTGTCTTGCCAAGGTTGAGCCTTATGTCGTAGTTTGTAGGGTACCGCATGGGCGTGGTTTTTATGATGTCTTTGATTGGTATTTCCTTTGTCATCAAAGGTGGTACAGAGTAATCGTTCCTTAGTTTATTCAATTTCAAATTCGATTGCTCTTTTTATTGAACTTTATACTGTTGAATCAATGGATTTAGTTTACCTGGAATGTGAAAAATAGTAATCATCTTTCCTTCAGCGCTTTTCTGATTATCGAATGCATTTAATACTTTATCCACCATAATTTGAGAGACCATAAAATTTGTATTTGTCCATCTTCTCATAGTAATAAAAAGATGGACACTTTTAGTCTGCTTTATAAGGCTGCTATTTTTGTCAATATTACTTCTGCCGTGATTCTTTGAATAGATACCGTTATTGCAGTGTTGATAGCGAACTCTTCCAGCTCTTAAAGCATCAATATCTCTTTATATACAATCATTCCAGACACTTTCTTTCTCAGGGGGTGTCTTTTTTCTTGCCCTTGAGTTAACTCCATGGTTTAGTATAGTCGAGAAGTAAGGGGGGATTTTTAATGAATATCAAAAAAGCGGCTGAAATGTTTGATTTAAGTGTGGATACACTGCGTTATTACGAAAGAGTGGGTGTGATTCCACCGGTGAGTCGAAACGCTAGCGGCTATCGCGATTATCTGACGAATGATTTGAATTGGATCTACTTGGCTAAAAATTTACGGAATGCGGGATTATCGGTTGAATCGTTGATTGAGTTTGCGCAGTTGGCACAATTGCGGGAAACGCAAAATGTGGAAGAGGCTCAAAAACAGATTTTATCAGATCAGTTGGATGAGTTGGATAAAAAATTGGCTGAAATGCAGGAAGTCAGAGATTTATTGGTCTATAAAATCGATACTTATGACGATCATATCGCAAAATTTAAAGCTGGAGAAATGACGCCTGATAAAATTGAAAAATTATGGGAACGAAAAAAATAAAACATTTCTCTTGCTATGGAGTGGACTTCAAGGTTTAGGATGAAACATGTAATCGAAAGAGGAGGAAATTTAAATGCAAACAATCAAATTAAACAATGGTGTTGAAATGCCGCAATTAGGATTCGGAGTTTACCAAATTTCATTGGAAGAAACAGCGGAAGCCGTTTATCAAGCAATCAAAGTCGGCTATCGTTTGATCGACACTGCGTCGATTTATGGGAATGAAAAAGAAACGGGCGAGGGAATCAAACGCGCGATTGCTGAAGGATTAGTGACACGAGCAGAATTATTTGTGACGTCTAAACTATTTATTTTACAAGCGCCAGAAGAGAAAGCGGCTGAAACAATTGAACAATCGTTGCATGTAATGGGGCTGGACTATTTGGATCTGTATTTGATCCATCAACCGTATGGAGATATTTATGGTGCATGGCGCGCAATGGTCGCGGCTCAAAAAGCCGGGAAATTGCGTGCAATCGGAATCTCAAACTTCAAGTCAGCGAAAATGATTGAATTTGCAGGATTAAATGAAGTGAAACCGCAAATCAATCAAATCGAGGTAAATCCTTGGAATCAACGGTTAGAAGATCAAGAATGGCATGAAAAATATGATGTACAAATCGAAGCGTGGGCACCGTTTGCTGAAGGGCGTCATGAATTGTTCAAAAATCCTGTTTTAGCGGAAATCGGCGCACAATATGGAAAAACAGTCGGTCAAATAGTATTGCGTTGGTTGATGCAGCGCGGGATCGTCGCTTTAGCAAAATCGGTTCATTCGGAGCGTATGGCTGAAAATATTGATATCTTTGATTTTGAATTATCAAAAGCAGATATTGAAAAAATAACTAACTTAGATATGAAAGAATCAGCCTTTTTCGATCACGATGCACCGCAACAAGTTGAGTGGTTCATGGATCGGATGTTGGACACAGAAAAATAGGAAATCGGTTCAGGATTTCTTTTCACGATTTCCTGATTAGAAAAATTTTGCGAAAGGAAGAAACGAATGAATATACTTATTATTGGCGCGGGTGGGCAGATCCCTGAAGTGTTGATTCCCGCTTTGCAAGAGCAGGAAGTGAATTTAACATTATTTGGGCGAAATGCGGAGCGTTTGCCGTATACCAATGTCACTAAAATTTCCGGCGACGCTAGCAACTTGTCAGAGTTAGCTGCTGCCATGCAAAATCAAGAGATCGTTTATATGAATTTTGATAATAAAAAAATAACAGAAGTAGTGATCGAGGCGATGCATAAAACTGGCGTGAAGCGGATCATTCAAGCTGGCGTACTAAGTGTCTATGGTGAAGTGGCTGAACCATTTGCGGCTTGGAACAGTCGAATGATGGGCGGTACTATCGCTCATAACCGAGGGGTCGAAGCGCTGGAAGCAAGTGATTTGGATTATACCTATATGCGAATGACGTGGCTTTATGACGGCAAGCGCAGTGACTATGTTGCAAGTCCTAAAGGAGAACCGTTTTTAGGAGCACAGATTACTAGACGAGCAATCGCGCAGTTTGTTGTCGATAATATTACCGGTAAACGAAATGACCGCCGAGCAAGTATCGGGCTTTGGGAACCTGGTTCTGAAAATAAAGCCAAACCTGATTTTTATTAAGTTCGCTTATTTGATTATCAGATAGATTATTCAGCACGCAGAAATCGTCAGCAAGGCTGTGGCAGCGCTCATTTTGGACCTGTCACAGTCTTTTTCACGTGTCAGTAAGAGGAGTGATTCAATGAAAAGAATTATAGTAATACTGACAACGATCGGTGCATTGATCGCTGTTTTTATCGGTGCTGCAATTGTGCGCAATACGAATGAAAAGGAGCCGACTATGAAAAATTCAAAAACATTAATCGTGTATTACTCACGGACTGGAAATACAAAAGCTGTTGCGGAGCTGATCCAAGAAAAAGTTGGTGGAGATTTGGTCCAAATAGAAACGAAAGAGGCGAGACCTGCGAATTATCAAGAAGAAGTTGCTCAAAATGAACAAGAACAAACGGAGCAGATAGTGCCGGAATTAAAAACAAACGTTGCGCACTTTGACAGCTATGATCGGATTTTTATCGGCGCGCCAACATGGAATATGGCTTTGCCGCAAGCCGTTACGGCATTTCTGTCAGAATATGATTTCGCAGGAAAAACGGTCGTTCCTTTCAACACGCATGGAGGCTATGGTGTCGGATCGGTTTTTAGTCAAATCGAAAAGGGTACAAACGGAGCCGACGTTCTTGAAGGAATTTCGATCAAAGGCGGCGAAGAAACGAAGGGTGTTTTATTAGCCATCAAAGGAAATGAAAAGAATAAAGTTTCAAATAAAATTGATGCTTGGTTGAAAGAGATCCAGCAGCAATAATCATTTAAAGAAGGTAATAAATTGAGTAAACAGAAATTCGGAATCGTTTTACCAGTAACACTACTGGCTTATTTTTTGATCTTAATGGATAATTCGATCATTTTTACCAGCTCGGTCCAGATTGGGCAGAGTCTAAACTTATCGGCGGCGGCACTTTCGTGGGTATCGAGCGCGTATACGCTGACTTTTGGCGGGTTTCTTTTATTGAGCGGACGGTTATCAGATCTGTTGGGAAGAAAACGGGTTTTCTTAGTGGGATTAACTATTTTTGGTCTCAGTTCGCTAGCGATCGGATTATCCCAAAATGCAACGATGATGATCCTCATGCGGGCATTTCAAGGAATCGGCAGCTCGATCATCGCGCCGACGACACTTGCTTTGATCATGGATGCCTATAAAAATAAGATGCGGCAAAAAGCAATTTCATATTATGGAGCTACGGCAGGGATCGGCTCAAGTGTCGGTTTATTGATCGGTGGCGGTCTGACAAGTTTGATTTCTTGGCGGGCAGGTTTTTTGATCAATGTTCCCTTCACGCTTGTTTTGATTTTCTTGACGGTAAAATATATAGAGAATTCACAGACGAAGAAAGAAAAGATCGATTTTATTGGAAGTATTTTATCGATCTTAGGTTTGGTTGGTATTATTTTTGGCTTTACTGAAACAAATTGGGCTGCGATTATTATCGGTGTTTTGATTTTATTTCTTTTTGTTTATTGGGAACACAGAAGCGCGTATCCGATTTTACCGCTGACCTTATTCAAAAATCGTGTCCGTTCAGGTGCGTATGTCGCGCGGCTTTTATTTATGATGGCGATGTTGCCGTTTTGGTTTTTCTTGCCGCAAATGCTGCAAGGGCAATTTGGTTTTTCGGCTTTTCAATCCGGGATGGCATTTTTACCGCTGACGATCGTCAACTTTATAATCGCGATGCAATTGCCTTATTTAACTGCTAAATTTGGGAATAACAAAGTCTTGATTGCTGGAGAGATCATCTTAGCTTTAGGTCTGATCATTTTAGCAATCGGCGACATAACGAAGGGCTATTGGGGAGCTATTTTTATTCCGATGTTGATCTTAGGTTTAGGGCAAGGGGTGATTTTAGCACCGGTCACATCAGCAGGAGTCCACGAGGCGCCGGCTAAGATGGCTGGGATTGCCAGCGGCGTCACTAATACAATACACCAGATTGGCGGACCAATTGGGTTATCACTCATTGTTTCTACTACAGACTATTTTTATACTGAAATTTGGCTGATGGTGTTATTTACGATCCTTTCAATTTTAATCGTCGCTATTTTTGTCAGAGCAGATTAGTCTTGATTGGTGTAGTCGTTTCATCAGGAAAAATTGATTGCGGAAGTTTTTAGCTCGGTACTCTTCAAATAGATAAACAGGTTCGGCTCTAATAGAAATCTTTCGCTTTGCTTCTTCTTTCAAAGCTTAGTATAATAGCGTTGTTTTGGTAAAAAGTGCTGAACTAGGAGGAAGTATACATAATGGCAAGTAATTTTTGGGCGGAATTGCCGAAGCCCTTTTTTATATTGGCACCGATGGAAGATGTGACAGATGTCGTGTTTCGTCATGTTGTCAAAGAAGCGGGAGCACCGGATGTTTTTTTTACGGAGTTTACGAATTCGGATAGTTTTTGTCATCCGGAAGGAATCGAAAGTGTCCGTGGACGGTTAACTTTCTCGGAAGATGAACAGCCGATGGTCGCTCATATTTGGGGCGACAAGCCGGAATTCTTTCGCCAAATGAGTATCGCTTTGGCGGAGATGGGATTTAAGGGAATCGATCTGAATATGGGGTGTCCGGTCCCGAATGTTGCCGAACGCGGCAAAGGCAGCGGCTTGATCTTGCGTCCTGAAGTGGCGGCGGAATTGATTGACGCGGCGAAAGCGGGTGGTTTGCCAGTCAGTGTGAAAACACGGGTCGGCTTTACTGAGCTGGCTGAAATGGAACAGTGGATCAGTCACTTATTGAAGCAAGACATCGCCAACCTTTCGATCCATTTGCGAACACGAAAAGAAATGAGCAAAGCAGCGGCTCATTGGGAATTGATTCCTCAAATCATAAAAATGCGCGATGCGCTTGCACCGCAAACGTTGATCACGATCAACGGTGATATTTTGGATCGTCAGATGGGGCTGGAATTAGCTGAAAAATATGGGGTCGACGGTGTGATGATTGGACGCGGGATTTTCAAAAATCCTTATGCCTTTGAAAAAAATCCACAGCCGCATACACCAAAAGATTTGATCGATTTATTACGCTTGCAGCTTGATCTGCAAGATAAATATGCGGAGCAAGTTCCGCGTTCTATCGTCGGTTTGCATCGCTTTTTCAAAATCTACGTCAAAGGATTTCCTGGAGCGAATGATTTGCGTGTTCGCTTGATGAATACGAAAACTACCGCAGAAGTCCGCACGATTCTAGCAGAGTTTGAAAGAAATAATTAAAAACCTTTAGTCCTCAAAAATCAGTCTTTGAGGGCTAAAGGTTTTTTTGAAGACAATATTAAATAACGTTCTTTCTTTAAATCAGAGCGACATCTCGGCTCGTCACGGATAATTAATTATTATTTTCGATGATTTGACTGACAAGGGTCAGTACGTTTTTCAGTTTATCGATCTCAGTCGTATCATGGGATAAGTAATAATAATTTTTGGTCCCTTCGCTGCGATAATCGATCAGCTTAGCTTGTTTCAAAATTTTCAAATGATGAGAGACTGCTGGACGAGAAAGTTTCGTTGCTTCAGTCAGATCGGTCACCCGCAAGCCTTCGCACGCTTTGTCTTCTAGCAGCGCAATGATGATCGCTTGGCGTTTTTCATCGCCTAATGCTATTAAAAATTCGCTGACTTCTGAAAATTCATATTGTAGTTGTTTTGGATCGTGCATAGTTGCGCCTCTTTTGTTCGTTATTTTAAACCATTGAACCATCAATCCAACAACTTGTCAATTTTTTAGCAGATCAAAGCAGTTGACGAAAGAGTTCCAATCGGCTAAGATACATTTTATATTAATGGTTTAAACATTTAAACAAATGAACGGAACCGAAAAATACTTATTATCTTAGTGATTGAAAGATCAAACACAAACAGGATAAATTTTTTTACAGAAAGCAGGCGTAGATAAATGAAGGCAGCGATGATTCATCAATACGGGCAAAAAAATGTGGAGCTAGTAGAAACGGCAATTCCAACAATTCAAAAAAATGACGTTTTAGTCAAAATCGAGGCGGCGAGTATCAACCCAATCAATCTAAAAACGAAAAGCGGGGCGATGAAACTGTTGTTGAAATATCAAATGCCGCTGACTTTAGGCAGTGATTTTTCAGGGATCGTGACAGAAGTTGGTCAAAACGTAACGGATTATAAAATTGGGGATCGGGTCTATGGCCGTGTCCAAAAAGAACGAATCGGAACTTTTGCAGAATATATTGCTGTCGCAAAAACAGATATCGCTTTGATGCCGAAAAATTTGAGTTTTGAAGAAGCTGCCGCGATTCCTTTAGTCGGTTTGACTAGCTATCAAGCTTTGTATGACATCATGGGGCTGACTGACAAGGATAAAGTATTGATACAAGCAGGTTCAGGCGGAGTTGGGACGATCGCGATCCAGTTAGCGAAAGTATCTGGCGCGTATGTAGCGACCACGACGAGTGAGAAAAATGCGGCCTGGGTAAAAGAATTGGGGGCTGACCAAGTGATCGACTATCACAAAGAAAATTTTGACGAGGTCATCTCTGATTATGACTATGTATTCGATACGATGGGTGGCGAA
Organism: Enterococcus pingfangensis; assembly: GCF_005405205.1. GTDB lineage: Bacteria > Bacillota > Bacilli > Lactobacillales > Enterococcaceae > Enterococcus_A > Enterococcus_A pingfangensis. The sequence continues at coordinate 41,639 of NZ_BJDP01000010.1, forward strand.
ATTTTAGAAAAATCCTTCAAGATCATTAAACCAAATGGAAAAATCGTAACTTTGTCAGGAATTCCTGATAAAAAATTTGCCCAAGAATATGGTCTGTCTTTTTGGAAACAGATGCTTTTAGCGGCGGCTAGTTGGAAATTTAGTCACTTAGCCAAAAAAGCGCAGGCCGGTTATCATTTTCTTTTCATGCGGCCAGACGGCAAACAATTAGCAGAATTGACGAAACTGATTGAAGCAGGAAAAATTCGCCCAATTATTGATCGCGTGATTCCGTTAGCTGATATCCAAGAAGCTTTCGACTATTCTGAATCTGGTCGAGCAAAGGGCAAGATTATTATTAAAATGGCGGATTAATTGCTGGAACGAGTGATTTTGTTACAATGAAGGAGATGAAAGGGGCGAAAAACGATGATCGAAATAAAACTTGGTGATATCGCACATTTAGATTTTCAAGTAGATGCAATCGTCAATGCAGCCAATGCGGCACTGATTCCCGGCGGTGGCGTAGATGGTGCGCTCAATCGCGCGGCGGGTCCTGAATTGAAACAAGCAATGGAAAAAATCGGCGGGACTGCGGTGGGAAGTGCAGTCATCACACCAGCGTTTGCTTTGCCGGCGACTTATGTGATCCATGCAGTGGGACCGCGCTACATCGACGGGAAGCATAACGAGGCAGCCTTATTGTCTGCAGCTTACGAAGCAGTTTTTCAATTCGCCCATGAATACAAGTTGCATTCACTCGCTTTGCCTGTATTGAGTTCCGGTATTTATGGATATCCGAAAGTTGATGCCGCAAAAATCCTTTACGAAATAGCCAATCGACCTGAAAACCAGCAGTTCGTTGTGTCGGTGATCGTGTTTACTGAAGAGTGGCTGTCGATTTTTGAAAAGCTCAAGTGATTCGTATCCGTCCTAAAATATTGGTTATTAGTCAGTAAATAATCTGGATCAAGCGCTGAGCCTGGCAAAAGAAATCGGATTTGTTTCTATGATAAAATAGTAGCGGAAAGAAGGTTGACTATGGATAGTATGGAAAAAATCAATCAGTTTCGTGATGAACGGAATTGGCGGCCTTTTCACAATGAAAAAGATTTAGCCTTGTCGATTTGTTTAGAAGCGGCGGAGTTGTTAGAACTTTTTCAATGGAAAGATTCAGCCGAAGCACGGACTCAAACGGAGCGATTGAAAGAAGAATTGGCGGATGTATTAATCTATTCGTATATGATGGCAGATAATTTGGATTTTGACATTGATGAAATCATCAGTGAAAAATTAAAGAAAAACGCGATTAAGTATCCGCTGGAAAAAGCGTAAAGAAATCGTTGAGGGTGTGACAGAAGTTCTGTCACGCTCCTTTTTTCTGAATAAGCGGTGTTCCAGAAGCAGTTTCTTCGAAAATCAGCCAAAATTTCATAAAAGTTTAGAAGTAATTTTAGAAAATTTCTTCTTATTTATTGAAGCTGACCACTTCTGTCACACCGTCTTTACTAATTATTCGTGTAATTCTAAGGGCAGTCCGTCTGGATCGAAGAAAAAGGTCATCTTCTCGCCAGTAAAATCATCTGTTCGCAATGGCTCGCATTCAACGCCGCAACTCGCTAAGTAAGCGACGGTCGCCGCGATATCAGTTGTTTTGAACGCTAGATGACGCAGTCCGGCTGCTTCAGGAAAACTTGGACGCTGCGGCGGATTTTGTACCGCAAAAATTTCTAGTTCAGCGTCATTTAATTGCAAATCCAATTTATAATCGTTTCGTTCAGGACGATAATTTTCGCGAATGATCGGTAAGCCGAGGATATCGACATAAAAATGCCGCGCTTTTTGATAATCTGACACAATGATAGCGACGTGATGAATCGCGGAAAAATCTGGTTTCGACATAAAAACATCCTTTCTGTTTTATGATAAGTCGGTTAAATACTGAATCAAATTAAGGGGTGTGACAAGATTTCTGTCACACCCTCTTTAGTTTGCCTTCAAATAAACGGCTTGTCCTTCTTCTTGCAGATGAGCAACGTGCTGTTCGCCCCAACTGCATAAACTGTCTAAAATATCCGAAAGGCTGCGGCCATAGTTGCTTAATGAATATTCAACTTTCGGTGGTACTTGCTGGTATACTTTCCGGTCGATAATTTTGTCATCTTCTAATTCGCGGAGTTGCTGCGTCAACATTTTTTGGCTGATGCCGGTGATGCCGCGTTTCAAATCACTAGGACGCATCGGTCCGTGGCGCAAGTTACAAAGAATGATTGGCTTCCATTTTCCGCCGATAACATCCATCGTTGCCTCCACGCCAATCATATATGCACGATTTTCCAAAAAAATTCCTCCTTAAAACCCTTGATATGATCCAAAAGTCACTAAAAGGTACCTATAATACAAAAAAGTGGGTACTTATCAAAAGCTCATCAACAGTATATAGTATCTTCTTGTAGCTTACAAATAATTTTTTTGGAGGAAAAAAATGGGAAAGAAAATCTCACCAAACTTAACTTTACTGGCTCTCGCAATCAATGCCTTTGCGATCGGGTCGACTGAATTTATCAGTGTCGGATTGTTGCCGATGATCGTCAAAAGTTTCGATGTCACACTCGCACAAGCAGGTTTGACCGTCTCTTTATACGCGTTAGGCGTAACGATCGGTGCCCCGTTATTAACTATTTTGACCGGTAAGTGGAACCGGCGGAATTTGATGATCGGGATCATGCTTTTATTTATCGGCGGGAATTTATTAGCCGCGTTTGCCCCAACATTTATGATTTTATTAGTGGGTCGTATTTTAGCCGCATTGGCACATGGGATCTTTATGTCAGTTTCAACAGTTGTCGCTGCTGATGTCGTTGCGCCGTCGCGGCGCGCAAGTGCGATTGCCATCATGTTTACTGGCTTGACTGTCGCAACTGTGACGGGAGTACCGTTAGGAACATTTATTGGGCAGCAAACAACGTGGAATATGTCCTTTATTTTTATCGCAGCAGTTGGTTTGCTTGGTTTGATCGCCAGCAGTTTCTTAGTTCCGCGTCAATTACCGATCCCTGGTAAAGTCGATCTGAAAGGTTTTGTCCGGATCTTTACGAACAAACCATTAGTGATGTCTTTCTTGATCACCGCATTCGGTTACGGCGGAACATTTGCTGCGTACACGTATCTTTCGCCGATTTTAGAAAATTTTGGTTTTTCCGCAAATGCAGTCGTGATCATTTTGATCGTTTATGGCGTGATGGTCGCAATCGGCAATACGGTCGGCGGGCATTTGGCGAATGAAAAACCACTTGCTTCATTGATCAAGATGTTTGGTCTTTTACTAGTATCCTTGCTGTTCTTGTTCATCACAATCATGCTTGGAAATACGCTTCTCGGCTTGTTGGCAGCGATTCTTTTAGGGCTGTTTGCTTTCATGAATGTACCGGGATTGCAGTTATACGTCGTACAATTAGCCGAAAAATATGTACCGCAAGATATTACATTGGCTTCAGCATTTAATATCGCTGCTTTCAATATCGGAATTACCTTAGGTTCGACTGTTGGCGCACAAGTCACAGACAAAATAGGTATTGCATACACACCAATTTTTGGTGCGGCAATTGTTTTATTAGCGATCGTTTTGATCGTGCAAGTTAAAAGAAGCGAAGCGCCGAGTTCTTTGAATGAAGCAGCCAGCTGTGAAGAATAATAGTGATAAAAAAATCGAACCGCAAAGGCTAGTTTTTAAACTAACTTTTGCGGTTCGGTTTGTTTTATTTTAAAATCAACCGCGAGCAGGTTCTTTGCGAAAATGGATCAGACAAGCAATCAACACTGCGAATAATAAAACGAGCAGTACGATCAGCGAGAGCTGCGAACCAGTAACAGTGGCGGCGATAAAATCAGTTTGTGATTGTTGGGCTAGATTGATGATCGTAGCGACGATCGCCGTGGCAATCGCTCCAGAGAATTGCTGCAATGTGTTGAACAACGTATTGCCGTCGCCGTATTCAGTTTCTGGCAGCAAGTTCATGCCGGTAGTCATCAGATTGCTGTAAGCAAAGCCGATTCCGATCATATAAAAGACATGACCAGCAACAAAGCCCAATAAGAGCGGCGAACGTAATAACAATGTCAAAGCGATCCAACCGATCGTTGCAAAACTCAAGCCAAGCAAAATCGGTTTTTTTGAACCGAAGATATCTAAGATTCGACCAGAGATTGGCGCTAAGATCGCACCGACAGCGGCTCCGGGCATCATGACCAGACCAGCGATAAACGCGTCTTTGCCTAAAACGATTTGAATGAAGTTCGGCAAGACGAAAGAAATTCCTAATAATAAGAACTGACAAACTAAAAAGCCGCATAAAAATAAGACGAAGACTTTATTTTTCAAGACAGTAATCCGCACCAATGGATTTTTTCCGCGCGTCGCTTGGCGATAAAAAATGAATAATCCGAGAATTCCGACTGCTAGCGAAAGCAAGCTCAGCCAGCTGCCAATTTGATTTAAAAACATCAGTAGTCCGCTGAAAAGTAATGCTACACCCAGCAAACTTATGATATCCAGCGCACCCTTCTTTTTGACCGGCATTTCCGGGATCGCATAAAGCCCGATTCCTAAAGAAATCGCTAGGACCGGTAATAAAAACAAGAAGATCGCGTGCCAAGACAGGCTGGCAGTCATTATTCCGCCGTAAGTCGGCCCAATCGCTGGAGCAATCGAAGTCGTCAACGTGCCGACGCCCATCATCGTGCCGCGTTTATGCATAGGTGTAAAATTTAATATGATATGGAACATCAGCGGCAAGGCGATCCCTGTGCTGATCCCTTGGAATAACCGTCCAACCAATAAAATACTAAAGGTCGGCGCCCAGAAATCGATCACTAGCCCGGCAATAAAAAAGAGATTGGCGACGATAAATAATTTGCGGATCGAAAAATTCTTCAATAAATAATTGGAAAAAGGCACCATGATGGAGATCACTAAAAGGTAAATAGTGGTGACCCATTGGACCGTACCGGTAGAGATGCCGAATTGTTCGATCAAGGTAGGAAAGGTCACGTTCATGGCGGTCTCAATCAAGACACCGGCAAAGGACATGATTCCTGTGGCAAGGACTGCTGACAATAGATGGATTTTCTTTTCTTTCATTCAATTCCCTCACTTTAATAAGATCATTCACCCCGATAAATGACCGGGTGAACGGTTGCGTTGTATGAATTTTTTAACGGAAAAATTCAATTGATCTCGTACAGGATTTCGTCAATCAGCTAAGCTGCAGTAAAACAAAAAAAGAGAGCTGGTTTCTAAATTAATAGAAACCGCCTCTCTCTCGACACGCGCTTGCGTGTTATCTGTACGATTTATTCACAATCAGCATTGTAAAACTTTTTATTCGTCAGGTCAAGTTTAGCGTTGGATGAAAAAGCTGATCAGAGCAAACAACGCGATATGAGCAGGATAGAAGATATAGAAAAAATTTCGCATACTGCGCCCTTTTTCACCGTTATAAAGAACGATTGGAATCGCCGCTAAGAGCATCATCCATTGATAATTGTAGGTAAAGGCATGTTGAATGCCGCCTGTGACTAAAGTGATCCCTGCGACGATCACGAGTGCTGCAATCTGGAATTGCTTCTTGCCGTGGAAAAGATAGAAGAAGACTGCCAGTGCGACAAACAACACCCCGCCTTCAGTAAGCATCAACGTTGGAATGAATAAAATAAATGTCTGAAAAATGATGATGCCAAGATTTGAATCAAACAGGCTGTCATTCGATAATAAGAGCAATACTAGGATATTTAAAATTATCGGTACGATCGCCCAGATCAGGCCGTTGAAAATCTTTTTCTGTTTGAAGTATTCGCACGCCTGCATGTAGACCGTCCCTAAAAATAGCGTTCCAAATATATTATTGATCACGATCGAATGATCAATTGTAAAGTATTGATTCAAGATCAGATTGATGACCCCCATCAACCAATAGCCTGCTAATAAACGAAACATATATTTTTTACGGTTGCTTGTATGGATAAAACCTTCCGAGCTTTCAAATAAGAAAATCGGTGCCGCGATCCGACCAATCCAATGAAACCACATAGGTACTCCTAAAAATAGAAAAAATTGCCCGATGTGATCGATCACCATCGTCACGACCCCAAGAACTTTCAACTGGAAACCAGTCATTCCTTTATGCATGAAAAAAACCCTCTCTTTCTTTGATACCACAATAGCAAAAATTTAAAACACTTGCCATATAAGAAGCAAGGAATCAGCTTACAAAAATGAGAGATAAAAAACTATCAGAAAATTCTATAAACTTGTTGACAAATGATAGAACCTCCGTTATTATTACAATCATAAATTAATTAAACTATCATTTAAATCTAATTTTTAAAAAAGGAGAATCATTATGAACGCGATGACTACTAAACAAATGATTATTATTAGACTGAGGACTTGAGACCTGTTTTGACTAAAACGGTTTGAAGTCCTGTTTGACATTTGTTGAGTGGGATTCTCCAAGCATCTCACTTAACTAAGTGAGATGCTTTTTTTGTCAGTAAATTTTAATAATAAAAGGAAAATGTCTAACGATTGGCTCAACGCCTAGAAAACGTGAAGCCTGCTAATTAAAAAAGGAGTGGAAAAAATGGAAAACAACGTAACTAAAGTGAACTTTCAAAAACCGGCTGTTCTTACAGTCGAAACTACAGAGGCACCGCAAGCAATCGGACCTTACGTCCAAGGAAAAGTCGTAAAAGGCATGTTATATGCTTCAGGTCAGATCGCATTAGATCCAACAAATGGCGAATTGGTCGGAAAATCGATTGAAGAACAAACCAATCAAGTCTTGCGCAATGTTGGCGGGATTTTAGCAGCAGCCGGCGTCAGTTATGACCAAGTAGTAAAAACAACTTGTTTCTTAAAAAATATCGCCGATTTTGCGGCCTTCAATCAAGTTTATGAACACTTTTTTAACAATGAAAAACCAAGCCGCTCGTGTGTCGGCGTCGCGGATCTGCCAAAAGGTGCGCTAGTGGAAGTAGAAGTTGTTGCAGTCGTAGATTAAGAAGTAATTGTGGTAAAAGTGGACACTACAAGAAGTTTCGGCTTGTTTCCGAAGTTGCTGGAGTACCATTGTATTCGAAAAGAGTGTGACAAAAACTGTCACACTCTTTTTTTTTTAGATATGCAAAAGAAAAATAAACAAGACAGCAGCGAGTGTCTGTAGTGTACCGACGGATAAACCGTAAAGCAAAAAGCGTGGTCCTTCTTTCAAAAATTTCCGAAAATCTAAGCGCAAGCCAATCGCCGCAAGAGCGGTAGTCTCAAACCAAGTGCTGATAAAATGGGCACTCTCACTAAAAATCAGTGGCAATGAAAAGAGGCTGTTGAGGATACAAAAAAGTAAAAATCCCGTGACATACCAAGGAATCGGAAATTTTTTCTTTGTTCCTTTAGCTTTGACTAGTCTGGTTCGTTGAGCCTTGCGTTCAAAGAGGAATACAACGACGACTAAAAAAATGATTCGGGTGATTTTAAAAAGCATCGCGTATTTAACTGTTTCGGGATTGATCAGACTCGCGCCGGCGACGACTTGACCAACCGATTGCAAAGTCCCGCCTAGCAAAGCACTTTTTTGTAATAAGTTGTCGCCAAAAAGTGATAAGCCTAAAAAAGGCAGCGTCAGCATCATAACTGTTCCCAATAAATTGACGAGGGTGATGATCTGACCTTTTTCTTCGTCGTTTGCTTCAATCGCCGGAGCGATCGCACCGATTGCAGAGGAGCCGCAGACTGCGTTTCCGCCCGCCATCATCAGTGCCATTTTTTCATTGAAGCCCAGCTTGCGGCCAATCCAATAAGCGCCGGTGATGACCGTTGTCATGATCAATAAGATAAAGATCAGACCTTTGATCCCCATCTCGCCAATGGTTTGGAAAGTCACAGTAAAACCAAGCAAGACGACAGAATACTCCAACAGTCGGCTTTCCGCAAACTTAGTTCCAACCGCTAAAACGGGTTGATGAAATACCGTATTGCCTAAAATAATTCCTAACAAGATCGCTAAAGTAGCTCCGCCTAGCTGCGGCAAAAACAATGCTAAAAGTTTAGCGCCGATCGCGACGGCTAACGCTAAAAGAAAGCCTGGTAAAATGGGGGTCAGTTTATTTTGTAGACTAGACATCAGATAATTCCTTTCTTGATAAAATGTAGCTAACTATTACTCCGACACATCATTTGAAGCGTGTCGTTCGTCTAATAGATTATAACCAATAATTTTCATTATTATAATTTATTGATATAATAGTTTAGATAGAAAAACGTAATGAAAGGGATCCCGATGTTTAAATGGCTTGAAACATTTAAAGTAGTCTACGAGACAAAAAATTTCTCCAGGGCATCAGAGATTTTATTTATTTCGCAGCCGACAGTTTCGTCTCAAATCAAACAGTTAGAAAATGAGCTGAATACGCAATTATTTATCCGCAGTGGTCGAAAAGAAGTTTTGGCGACGCCGCAAGCAGAGATCTTGTACGAGCGAGTGATTGATCTGATTGATGATTGGGATAATTTGTATCAAGCCGTCCAAACGAATCAGCAGCAGATTATTCGTTGTGTGATTGGTGCGTCCCATACGTTTGCGAATTATATTTTGCCAAAGCTCTTGATTCAACTGCATCAAAAATTTCCGCAAATCCGCTTTAGTGTTCAGATGATGAATTCGTTAGAAGTTTTGCAGGCAGTTGAACATCACGCGGTGGATCTTGGTTTTATTGAGAAGCCGTTATCGGCACCGACAATCAAGCGCTCTTCATTGATGGAAGATCAGCTGGTTTTGGCAGGGGACACGCAAGCAGGGCCGTGGTTAGTCCGAGAAAATACTTCGGGCGTATACTATTATACGAAGCGTTTTTTAGAAGAAAAAGATATCGACGATCCGGCCATCGAGATTCAAAACAACGAAGTCATCGTTGGGTTGCTGAAACAAGGGTTCGGTTGTTCCGTGATTTCAGAGCGGGCGGCAGAAGGGATCGCGTATCAAAGACTGGACGATAGTTTTAAACGGAATTTTTATTTGATCCGGCGAAAGACCAGCACCTTTGATGCGATCGAAGAATGTGCGAAATTCATCTGTCAGTGGAGCGAGATGGAAGAAAGCAAAAATACAGGGAGGACAATAGAATGAAAAAAATAGGTTTGTTGATTGGTTTAGTGATTGGGATGATTATTTTACCGGTTTCTGCACAAGCGGGTGTCGCGATGTCACGACTTTATAATCCTAATAGTGGGGAACATTTTTATACGGCGAATACAAATGAACGGGATAATTTGAAACGAGTCGGCTGGCGTTACGAAGGGATCGGCTGGAATGCGCCGACAAACGGAAATCCCGTGTATCGGTTATACAATCCTAACGCGGGTGATCACCACTATACATTAAATGCGAATGAACGGGATAATTTGAAACGAGCAGGCTGGCGCTATGAAGGGATCGCTTGGTACTCTCCTGCGAAAGGGACGCCGCTTTATCGTTTGTATAATCCTAACGCGAAAACCGGCACGCACCATTACACGTTAGATACGAATGAACGAGACAATTTAAAACGCTCTGGTTGGCGCTATGAAGGAATTGCGTGGAATGCTGAACCGATGGATACGTCTAATGATGTTCTATTAAATGTTCCGTACATCAATCAAAATTCAGCAGGTTTGCCGATGGGGTGTGAAGCCGCAGCTTTGTTGCAAGGGTTGCAAGCAAAAGGCTACGCAAAAAATTATAGTTTGAAAACATTTATTAAAGAAATGCCGTTAGCCGCAGATAAAAATCCTAATCATGGGTTTGCTGGTCGTCCGGATATTGTGATGTCTGGCGTTTACCAATCGATTTTCCCGGCACCGTTAACTAGCTGGGGCAGTAAATATGGGAAGACCGTCAATATTTCCGGTAGTTCAACCACAACATTAAAACAAGAATTACGCAATGGCAATCCAGTTGTCGTGTATGTCACATTGAATTTTGTAAGCCCGCAGTATGGAAATTATTTTTGGGGGACAGGGATCGATAACGCGCACGTCCTGACATTAGATGGGTATAATCAAAATAGTGATACTTATCATGTCTCAGATCCAAATGCTGGAAAATATTGGGTGACGGCAGATAAATTCGAAACTAGTTATAACTTGAAAAAATTTGCAGTTGCCATCAGATAATCGCTTTAATTGTAAGCAGTCGAGAAACAAAGGCTGCTTATTTTTTTTGCTAAAAATCCTAATTGGTGACGAGAATACCACAAAAAATTTGGCCGCTCTGCCGCTTCGCTAGTTGATCTGAAAAAAGTTTGTCTAATCTTTTGTTAACGAGGCTGAATATCAGTCAAAAGTCTGAGGTGTATACTTGCGCGAGTGCTATAATTAGCTCAATCAGAAAGATAAAAATAAAAAGGTTGGGATAAAAATGAAAAGAAGAGGTTCAGGTATTATCGTTGGGATTGCCGTTATCGTTTTAGCAATCGGAGTGTATTTTATCACTACTTACAATTCGCTAGTTTCCGCTGAAAATAACGTCGATGCAAAATGGTCTCAAGTTGAAAATGTGATGCAGCGCCGAGCAGATTTGATTCCGAATCTAGTAAATAGTGTCAAAGGCAGTATGGAGCATGAAGAAGCTATCGTCAAAGAAATCACGGATGCACGTAAAGCCTATAATGATGCGAATACGCCGGCTGAAAAAAATGCCGCAAATGAACAGATCAATCAAGGTTTAGGAACAATGGTGAATGTCATTCAAGAAGATTATCCAACACTAGCTTCAAACGAAAACGTCAAAACGTTGATGGTCCAATTAGAAGGAACAGAAAATCGGATCTCAGTTGAACGGAAAAATTATATTGAACAAGTCAATGAGTACAACCAAAGTCTAGTTCGTTTCCCCAAAAATATGGCAGCAAAAGTTTTAGGGTTTGAGAAAAAAGCGAACTTCGAAGCTGACGATCAGGCAAAAGAAGTGCCGGCTGTCAGTTTTGAATAAGAATGGGTGAAAAAAATGAAACAAAAACAGCGTACTTCAGGCAAACGACTCCAGCAAGAAATCGTTGAGAATTATCGTAAGTTACGCAGACGCAATCGAGTCTTGTCTTTGATTTTAGTCGTTATTCTAATGATCAGCGGTATGGGTCTATACAATCTTTTAGCAAATGATGGATATGGAAATAAAAAAGCGACCTATGATCAGCAGTTGACGACCTTGCAACAAGATCGAGCAGATATTTTAGATGGAAAAAAAGTCACGACCAATCAGTCTTTTAAAACGACCTTGAATGATAATTTGGCTAATTTGAAGGAATACCCCCAAAAAGCCGATAATTATCAAGTAGCGATCGACGGAACGGATAGTCGTTTGACGATCAATAAAAACAATATTTTTGTTTCCGATAACGCGGGTATGCTGAGTCAGAAAACCAAACGCAAAATTTATCAATTAAACAAACAACTGGCGGCAAGTACGAATGGTGCGCAGTTAGAAGTGGTCACGGTACCGGAATTGCCGCGCGGAGAAGATATCGAATCGTATGCGAATACGATCTTCAATCAATTAGGGATCGGAGATAAAACGGAAAACAATGGTGTTTTATATTTGATCGCTTTGGATGATCGAGAATTTCGGCTGGAAGTTGGTTACGGATTGGAAGGACTGATCCCTGACGGCAAGGCGGATGACATCATCAACAATGACGAGGTCGTCGATGCGTTCAAAGATGAAGACTATGACACAGGCGTCAATCAAGTGTTGGATGACGTTTTTGCGATCATGAATACGAAGACTGCTTTAGTCGATTCGCAAATCAAAAATATTGAAAGTCAGCGGACACAGCTAGTATTTCTTCATTGGGCCGGAATAGTTGGCTTAGTTCTGCTTATTTTCATCAGCGTGCTTGTTGTGAGCAATCTTTTCCGGGCGCGGGCTGCCTTGAAGCGAAACTATAAAAACTATCGCGCGGAAACAGCTGTAATCACAGAAGATGAAGCATTGCTGCAAATCAGCAAACACACAGAACTGTATAATATCCTGCTGAGTGGTCTGGTGATCGGATTATCCGCGGGAGCTGTCCAGCGTGCGATTGCTCAAGGAAGACTATTGCAAAATCCAGCCGCGGAAAAGAAAATGTTCGGGCGTATTTTGATCGGCGATACATTGTATGGAGGAAACGGCGAGATATTGACAACGGCGTATTTAGCATCAAACTATAATTCCAGCAACTGGTCAGACAATGATAAAGGATCTGGCGGCGGCTCTTCTTGGGGATCTTTTGGCGGCGGTTCATCCGGCGGCGGCGGAGCCTCGGGTGGTTGGTAATTAGTAAGGGGTAATTTGAAAGAGGGAGTGTGACAAGATATCTGTCACACTCCCTTTTCCCGCTAAACGGTGTTCCCGCTTCGAAAATAAGTTGAAATTTTACAAAATTTGAAAAGCAGTTTCCGGAGATTTCGTCTTATTTTTCGGAACCGCTCCTTTTTTTCACAATTTTTTTAAGCGTTGTTTTTTGGGTTGTGGAACGAGCAGCCCGTTGCTTTTTTCCACATTTTTAACTATTCCTGACTATAATAAGTGGGAGTAGTTTTATTTTTTGTCCGTTGCAACGGACAAAAACGAGTGAAACGTTTTCTTTTTAACGGGTTATGATAAAAACAAGAAGGGGAGGTCGATAGCCGTGGGAGCAAAGAAAAATCGTGAACAAGGGCTGTTACTACTTCTAGCAAAACGACATGACTATGTGACGTCTGAAGAATTGGCGGAGCACCTAGGAACTTCGCAAAAAACGATTTATCGCCTGATCAAGAAGATCAATGAAACACATGGCGAAGGACTGATTCAGTCAGAAAAGGGGCGGGGCTACAAATTAAATTACGAGAAATATATCAGTCAAACCAATTTTCAACCCAGTCAACGGAGTCAATATTCACCGCAAGAGCGTAGAAATCGTGTGATGGAGGAGTTGTTACTTTCTTCCCCCAATCCGAAAAATGTCTATGATCTGTTTGAAGAATATTACGTTGGCGAGTCGGTGATCTTCGGTGATGAACAAATCATTGCAGAATATTTGCAACGCTATGAGCTGAAGCTTGAGCGGAAACAACGAACATTAGCTGTTTTAGGTAAAGAAGCCAATCTTCGTCGCGCAATTTCTGATTTGATCCAAATGCATAATATCGTCGAAATCGATGACTTGAAGAATAATTCAGAGTTGAATTTTAATAATTATGACGTGTTGTTTATCTTAGATCAAATAAAACTGATCGAAAAGCAATTGGGAATGACGATTCCGTATCCGTATAATATCAATATTTTTTCTCATCTATATATATTGATTAGCCGGTTGCGCAAAGTCCAACAACTGCCAAATGAGGAACGCGGATTGCTTTCTAAAAGTGAACAAGAACGATTACAACAAGATACGACACTTTATCAAGTTTCCAAAGCAGCTATTCAAAATGTTGAACAATATCTGCATCGAGAACTGCCTGAATCAGAGATCTATTATCTTTATCAATACCTAACTTCTTCGCGGATGCAAGGATCATTGAGCAAAGTGACGAAGTTTTCACCGAAAGTCGCAGAGATCACCAATGTCTATCTGGATGGAATGAGTCAACGCTTAAATATCCCAATCAAAGGAGATTCGATTTTTCTTGATTTGGCAAACCACATCAAACCGATGATCAATCGTTTGAATAATGGAATCCATGTAAAAAATAGTTTATTGGACCAAATCAAAATGACGTATGAAGTAATTTTTACAGACGTTACTCAAGTTTCTGATGAAGTGAGTCAGCGATTTGATTTACCAAAAATCGGTGAGGATGAGAATGGCTTTATCAGTTTATATTTTGCCCGAATCATCGAAACCAATCAGTTGCCGATTCGGACCGTCATCATGTGTACGACCGGTGTCGGGACTTCAGAACTTTTGCGAGTGAAAGTCGAGAAAAAATTCCCTGAATTAGAGATCGTTGATGTGATCGCTTCACGCGATGCGAAACGCTTCATGGAAAGATATCCCGGAATCGATCTGATTTTGACGACAGTCAATGTGAGTGATGCGATCCAAGTTCCTTCTTTGTTAGTCAGCGCGATGTTTACTAAAGATGATCAGAATCGCTTGCAAAAGAAAATCGAGGGGATTTATGATGAACGATAATTTTTTCCAAGTAGCCTTGGATCAACCGCTAACCAGCCGCGAACAAATTCAACACTTTATTGCGACACATGCTAATAAAGAAGCCGCAGAGGAATTGGTCGCTTTATTGCGAGAACGGGAAAAAGTCGGCAATACAATGATTTCAGAACATGTCATCTTGCCCCACTTAGAAAGTCCTAAAATCAAGCAAAGCCAAATTTTATTGATTCGTTTGGCAAAAGCTATTGATTTAGATGAAGAAACACCGGAAGTCCAACTGATTATCACCATTTTGATGAAAAGCAACGAGCGTCAAATAATGAAACAACAAATCGCACAATTTACACGTCGATTGGCGGATGATGAATTTTTAGCAGCATTATTAAACAGTGAAAGTGAAGAACGGATTTACCAACTATTAGAGGAGGAAACAAAATGAAAATCGTCGGAGTAGCAGCATGTACAGTAGGGATTGCTCATACATACATCGCACAAGAAAAATTAGAAAATGCCGCAAAAAAAGCGGGTTATGAAATGAAAGTAGAAACACAAGGAACAATCGGGATCGAAAATAAACTGACCCAAGAAGAAATCGACCAAGCGGACATCGTGATCTTAGCGATCGACGTAAAAATTTCTGGTCGGGAACGTTTTGACGGCAAACGGATCATTCAAGTACCAACCGAGGTCGCTGTCAAATCACCAAATAAACTATTAGAAAAAGCGCAAGAAGTCGTTGCTCAAAAGGCCTAGACTCTTTTAAATAAGTTATTCATGGAAGCAGGAGGGATTCAAATGGAAGTAAAAGATATCGTGGATCTAGCAATCGTTAAGACGAATATGACGGCTAAAACAAAAGATGAAGCCTTGCACGAGCTGGCAAACCAATTATTAGCTAATGGCTATATCTCGGAAGTGAACGGATTTATTAAAGATATTTATACCCGTGAAGCAGAAGGTCAAACAGGCATTGGTAATTATATCGCAATTCCGCATGGAAAAAGTGCCTACGTTAACAAAGTCGGCGTCGCGATTGGGATCAATCAAGAAGAGATCCCATGGGAAAGTTTAGACGGCAAAGGCGTGAAAGGAATCATTCTTTTCGCGGTGGGCAATGACAATGAAGGTGCGACTGAGCATTTGAAATTATTATCTTTATTTGCTAGAAAACTAGGAAACGATGAAGTTATTGAAGAACTGTTGCAGGCGAAAAAGCCAGAAGACGTTGTTGAAGCATTCGCTTGATGGAGGGAGAAAAATGAAAAAAATTAAAGCGTTAAATCTTAAAGGTCATTTATTGACAGCGATTTCTTATTTGATACCGATTGTCTGCGGAGCGGGTTTCTTGATCGCTATTGGGATGGCATTTGGCGGAACAAGCCAAGATGCCTTAGTACAAGGAAAATTCACGATCTGGGATGCTTTAGCAACAATGGGCGGTAAAGGCCTAGGACTATTACCAGTCGTCATCGCAACTGGGATCTCATTTTCAATCGGCGGAAAACCCGGTATCGCACCTGGATTTATTATCGGTTTAACAGCCAATGCAATCGGTGCCGGCTTTATCGGCGGGATTTTAGGTGGTTACTTAGCTGGTTATCTCGTATTAGCAGTTTTAAAATACGTCAAATTACCAAACTGGGCAAAAGGTTTGATGCCAACATTGGTCATTCCGTTTTTGACCTCGATTATTGGCGGACTCATCATGGTTTATATCATAGGTACGCCGATCGCAGCATTAACGTCATTATTAACAAATTTCTTGGATGGACTCGGAAACTCGTCACTATTGATCTTTGGCGGAGTCATCGGTTTATTGAGCGGGGTCGATTATGGTGGTCCAATCAACAAAACTGTATTTGCTTTTGTCTTGACGATGCAAGCTGAAGGAGTAAATGGGCCAATCACAGCATTGCAGTTAGTCAATACGGCAACGCCAATCGGCTTTGGCTTAGCCTTTTTCATCGCAAAATTATTCGGGAAAAATATCTATACGAAATTAGAAGTTGAGACTTTGAAATCAGCAGTGCCAATGGGCGTGATCAATATCGTTGAAGGGGTCATTCCGCTAGTCATGAATGATATTGTACGGGGTGTCGTAGCGACTGCGATCGGTGGTTTTGCCGGTGGCGCGACAACGATGATCTTAGGAGCCGATGCAACTGTTCCATTCGGCGGAGTTTTGATGATACCGACTATGTCCAGACCGTGGGCGGGTGTCATCGCGATTTTAGTCAATGTATTCGTAACGGCGATCGTATTAGCGATCATCAAGAAAAATGTCACCGAAGAAGACGCTGAAAAACAAGTTGAAAAAGAAGAAGAAGACATTAATTTAGACGATATTCAAATCTTTTAATAAAGAAAGAGTGACAGCACATGCATAAAGTAGAATTCTCACCATCATTGATGACGATGGACTTAGACAAATTTAAAGAACAAATCACCTTTTTAAATGACCATGTAGATTCTTATCATATCGATATTATGGACGGACATTATGTACCAAATATTACTTTATCACCTTGGTTTATCGAAGAATTGCGAAAAATCACCACATTGCCGATGTCAGCACATTTAATGGTGACTGATCCAAGTTTTTGGGTACAGCAATTGATCGATCTAAACTGCGAATGGATTTGTATGCATGCCGAAGTACTAGATGGATTGGCTTTTCGCTTGATTGATCAAATCCAGAATGCAGGACTAAAAGCCGGGATCGTATTAAATCCTGAAACACCGATTGAAGCAATTTTCCCTTATATCGAATTAGTCGATAAAATCACGATTATGACGATTGATCCAGGATTTGCCGGTCAACGCTTTATCGAAAGCACTTTAGATAAAATCGTCGCTTTACGAAAATTGCGAGAAGAAAAAGGCTACAACTATGTGATCGAAATGGATGGATCTTCCAACCGAAAATCATTCAAACGAATTGATGCAGCCGATCCAGATATTTATATCGTAGGACGCAGCGGATTGTTCGGGCTGGATGAAGACATTGCGAAAGCATGGGAGATCATGGTCAATGACTATGAAGAAATGACAGGTAAAAAACTAGTCTCAGCAAGTCAAGCTTAATTAAGTTGGCAGAAAAAAGACAAAGATAGTCAATGATAAGTTCCCCTTATACAGGACACTGAAATATAAGTGTCTTGCATAAGGGGACTTTTATATGTCTAAAAAAGGAAGTTAATTCTAGAAGAACGACTAATCTTTGGTGAAAGGTATTCAAGTTCAACAGTGACCGCCAACTGCTGATGGAAAATTTATTTTCAAATTTAACGGCTCGGCTGTTGCTCGGCTTCTTTCAAGTGTTTTTTTAAGAGGACTAAGCGAGCAAATGGTTGAGCTAAAAGTAATTCAACAAAAAAAGAAATAGCGAAATTTCGCGGCCATTTGTAAAAAAATTGTTCAATTGGCAGCCATGAGATCGTTCGCATCCCGATCCAACTTGCGACGATGGTGAGAATCAGGGACATCATGATGACATTGACAAGGCAGTTTACGATCATGTGTGAATGGAAACTGTCTTCTTTTGCGATTAATTTGTTCGTTATTTTTGCTGCCGGGCTATGCGTGAGTAAAACCAAAGCAACTACGGTCAACCAAATAAAAGGCATTACCACAAATGTGTGCTTCCAAGTCGTCAAACTAAAGCCCATTTCAAAACAAGAAATGAGCGGCGCGATGATGTTGACGGAGAGGATAGAAACGATTGCTAGAAATAAAGTGAATTCTGTTCTGTTGCGGGGGAGTTTCATATAAAATTCCAAAGGACTGACCTCTTTCTATTATTTGCGCAAAAAAAGCGCAAAGCCACCAATAGAGTGTGCTTTACGCTGATCAATTATACGCAGTAAATACTTTAGGATAATAGCATTTATTTTCTGAAAAAGTCAAGCGGAGAAATTTCCTTCGTTGCAAAATATCGTTTAGAACGACACTTAGCCTGAGCAGGACAAGCTGTAAAAAATAACTGCTTATTTAATTTTTGCGCTTACGCTGTTCTTCATTACTCGCTCTTTTGCAGCGTCATTGTCTTGGCAGCCTTCTTGTGATAAATCAATTTTAATTTCAATTGATGTCGGTTCAGTTTGGTCACATGGACCTTCGTAGTTGCATTGTCATTGACCAAAAAAATGTTTTTGGTCGTTGAATCAACTGTCACTCGTCCATTATCAATGATTTTGATCCCGTTTTCTGTGACATCCCATGTAGTATATTGCCGATTTTCGGTCTTTAATTTTAATTTTTCGTCTTGAGTGTACCAGCGGCCTTCTAACCAAGCCAAGTTGTTGGTCAGCAGAAATTTGATAAGCATAAATAACAAAAAGAAGCTGAGCGCAATAAAAATAAGAATGATCGCTCGTTTGATTTTCTTGTTTTGATTCTGAAACCAGATAAATAAAGGTCGTTTATTCAGCAAGAGGATCTCCTTTTTTTATGTTTTACTTACAAGGATAGAAGCAAAACTATTTTAACATATCCAAGGGAGACTAAAAATCGAAATTAAGGATATTCAGCAGATTTTTATAAGTGTCAGCTAAAAAGCGTCAAAAAAGGAGACAAGCGAGTGAAAATATAGTTTGGCCAATTTATGATAAAAGCTAGGGAGCACCTCGTCTTTTACTAGATTGTTTTTAGCGAGTGAAAGCGATATACTTTATAGTGATTTGAATAGAAGCAGCGCTATTTTTAGTGATCAAAGGAGTGAACGAGATGAAGGTAGCAATTATTTTGGAAACAAAGGAACATGAAAAAGCGTGGAATGCTTTCCGTTTCGGCGTGGCAGCATTGAAGAAAAAACATGAAGTCAAATTCTTTTTGATGGGTGAAGCCGTAGAAGTAGAAAGTATCAAAGACGAGCAATACGATGTGCCAGCTGAAATGCAAAAATTATCAGATTTGGGCGGAGAATTATTAGCGTGCGGAACCTGTTTGAAATCGCGCCATTTAGAAGATCAAACTGCTTGTCCAATCTCAACGATGTTTGATTGCGTTGAAATGGTAGAGTGGGCAGATAAGACTGTGACTTTTTAAATAAAAGCAGCCGAATTTTGAGCTGGTTTAAGATAAAGTTCGAGCAAGACAGTCCGTTTCTGACTGTCTTTTTTTACAAATTACTCGCAAGGTTTTTGTGCGAGGAAGCGCATTTGAACGCTGCGATGATCACAGCGTTTTTGTTGGTAAAAGGTTATTTTGGCTAAGTTTCCGCGAACCATTCAAGAGTTTAGTTATTCGTTATTTAATGTAGCCGGGTTAGCTATTAAACAAAAGTGTCTTAGCGAATAATAAGGACACGTTAGGAGTTGAAAAATGAAAAAGTTTTTGGGAATCAGTTTGTTTGTTTTTTTATTTCTCAGTGGGTGTGGAAATAAAACGGTCGAAAAAGCGGCGGAAAATACTTCTTCTGCGACTCAGGAAAGTCCTTCTGTCCAATTGAATTTTTCTGCGGTAGGAGATAATTTGATCCATGATTATATTTATGAACATCTCAAACAGCCGGATGGGACGTATCGCTTTGATGAAATGTATGAGCCGACGCGTTATTTGAATGAGGACCGTGATCTTTCTTATATCAATCTGGAAACGATTTGTGCAGGAGAAGAATTGGGCTTGTCGGGGTATCCCGCATTCAATGGGCCGACGCAAGTGCTGGATTCTTTGCATACCGCTGGTTTTAACTGGTTATCTGCGGCCAGCAATCACACGATGGACCGAGGCGAGGAAGGAATCGTTAAGCAATTAGAATATTTGGAAAAGTATCCGGATATTACGACGACCGGATCGCAAAAATCTGCCGAGTCTCCGCGCTTTCAAGTGAAAGATATCAAAGGCGTAAAAGTCGGTTTGATGTCGTACACGTATGGATTGAATGGGATCGCACTGCCTGCGGGAAAAGAATATTTAGTTAATTTAATCGATGAGGCACAAATTGCGCAAGATATGCAGTTGTTGAATGAGCAAAGTGACATCCAAATCGTCAGCATGCACTGGGGCGAAGAATATCAATTCACGCCAAATGAAACGCAAACGCAGTTGGCTCAATTGTTGAGCGATGCCGGTGTAGATGTAATCGTCGGCGGGCATCCTCACGTCATCCAACCGATGGATTATTTGACGGGCAAGTCAGGCAATCAAACGTTAGTGATGTACTCTTTGGGAAACTTTATTTCTTCCCAAGCAGAAAATGATCGGATGTTAGGCGGAATGGGACGCTGGACGATCGATTACAACAAAGAAAACAAAGCGGTTACCTTCGAGCAAGTCGAATTTTGGCCGACGATCACTTATATCGGAGATAATTATCAAACGTATAAAACCTATGCGTTAAAAGATTATACCGATGAGCTGGCGGCGCAACACATGATTCATGTCAATCAAGGACAAGATCTATCCCGCGGCTATTTTATCGAACGGACCAATCAGATCATGAACGAGAAAATCAAACTCGTTTATTAATAGCGATCAACTAAGAAAATAGCAATAAAACAGGTGTTGCGGTCAAACCGCAACACCTGTTTTGCTAGACAAATTTTTAGCGCCAGCCTAAGTCTGGAGCGACATCTTTAACTAATGTTTCAAGCAAGTGGATATTGTATTCCACGCCTAATGTATTAGGAATCGTAACTAATACGGTATCTGCTTCTTTGATTGCTTCATCTTCTGCCAATTCTTTCACGATTTTATCGGGTTCGCCGACAAATGTTTTACCGAAGATCGTTGGATTTTGATGATAAGCAAGGAAGCCGACTTGATCATAGTTTGGATCGTCGCCTTGGTTGCCGAATAGTTGGCGATCCAAATCAGTAGTGATCGGTTGGATCGAACGGGTTACTAATGTCCGTGGCTCAAAATCATGTCCGGCTTCTTTCCAAGCTTCTTTATAAGCACGCAATTGTTTTGCTTGTTGAACATGGAAAAGTTCGTTGGTTTCGTAGTTTACCAAAGTAGATGATTGTAAATTCATGCCATGTTGCGCAGCCCAAATCGCTGTTTGTTGCGAACCGGCACCCCACCAGATCCGTTGGCGTAAACCTTCTGCATAAGGTTCTAGCCGTAATTTGCCAGGACCTTGCGGAAACATTGGTTGTGGATTTGGATCAGCGAAATAACCGCCTTCGATTAATTTTAGAAACTCCAATGTCCGTTCACGGGTCACATCTTTGATTTCTTCTTCACTGTAGTCATAACCAAAATATTTCCAGCCATCAAGAACTTGTTCAGGTGAACCACGACCCACGCCCAACTGTACTCTTCCTTGGGTGATGATGTCTGTCAGTCCAGCATTTTCCGCCATCATATACGGATTTTCGTAACGCATGTCGATCAAACCAGTTCCGATTTCGATTTTGCTAGTTTTAGCGCCGATCGCTGAAAGTAATGGGAAAGGTGAACCGATTTGATTCGCAAAGTGATGCACGCGATAGTATGCGCCGTCGATCCCAATTTTTTCTGCTTCAACTGCTAATTCAATGGATTGTAAATAAGAATCTTCTGCTGTCTTAACAAGTGATCCTTGATCCATCCAATGACCAAAACTCAAAAAACCAATATTTTTCATAATAGATGCCCTCCTTTATGTAAATGATTATCGGAAGGTTTGCTTCCAATAAGTAAGTATATTCTACTACGAAATTCAATTTAAGACGAATAATTGTTCTCGCAAAAGTGGAAGAATCTATTGTATGAAAAAAGGCGTAAGGCTTCCGTTTATTTTGTTTCATTTGCTGAAAGCAGCAGCGAACATTCTTGGAGACAGTTTTTGATTTTTGCGACACTTTGCTCGACCGATTACGTGGTCGTATCGATCACGTGGGATTCGAAGGCGCCTAACTGATTGAATTATTTCCACAGCACTTTGATCAATTCAGTCTTTTCCTGCACGGTCAATTTTTCAGGTTGCCTTGCGCGGGCGAGCGTTTCTTCTTTTGACGCTCTTAAAACAATATAATGAACGTCAAAATCAGCTGCCGCAGCGATCCATGGAGACCGTGCTTTTTCCTGTTGCGGGCGTCTCAGTAATAATGCCGATTCTGTCTTTAGTCATAATGGCCTCCTTTCAAATCTGGAATGGTGATTCCTCGATAAAATTATTTTTTTGGCGCGATGCCTTTTACCAACATTTCCGTCCATTCGGCTGTGTACGGCATGATTTTTTCATAGATTAGCGGATTCGAGATCCCTTCAATGATTGCTTGAAAATACAGCATCAAAAATTCATCTGAATATTTCAAATCGACTTTGCCTTCTTTACGGCCGCGGTGGAACAGATCCAGCATGATCCCAAAACTTTGTTTCGTATAGTCTTCCATCATGCGGGTGAAGCCGGAGTCTTCTTTTTTAGTGTAATACTTCATTAGATCCAGATAAAATTGTTTATTGATTTTATCGAGGTATTCGATTTTGACCTGACTCATGGCGATCAGCGTTTCTTCAAATGGCGCGTTTTTTGCCATGACTTTTTTGGCGTTGTCGCCCATTTCTTCCATTGAACGAATAAATACTTCGTGGATCAAATTTTCTTTGCTGCCAAAATATTTAAAAATAGAGGTTTTTCCAACATTCGCCTTTTTTGCGACTTCATCGATCGTCAGATTTTCAACTCCTGTATCGCTGTTTATCAAGTCAAAAGCTGCCTGCAACACTCGTTTCTTTTTCTCTTCGGTTCTGCGTTCAAAACCATCCATTAAAACTACCTGCTTTCTATAAAAAGAACTTTTAATAAATTATAGTTCAAAACTATCGTCGTACATATTATATAGGAAAGGATACGAACTTACAACAACATAGGTAGTTCAAAAATATAAATATTTTTGTTGACTGTAAAAATAAAAAGGAATATTATTGGAGCTGTAAAAGAACTTTGGTTTGAAACGAAGGGTAAACAGGGATATTATGAACTATTTTATAATAGTAAGTTCATAATAAAAGACCGTTAGTTTTGGACTGGAAAGCTCGTTATAAATATATGTCGAAAGAAAAGGGAGTTACCTATCATGACAGAAATTGTGAAAGTACAAGGGCTGCAGAAAAAATTTGGGAAATTTCAAGCGTTGAAAGATGTTTCATTTACAGTGAACGCTGGTGAAGTTGTTGGTTTTATCGGACCGAATGGCGCGGGAAAATCAACGACGATCCGGACATTGCTAGGGATCATCAATCGAGATGCAGGCGATGTTCAAATATTCGGGAAGGATGTTTGGAAAGACAGTCTTGAGATCCATAAACGAATTTCCTACGTGCCTGGCGACGTCGCACTTTGGGGAAGCTTGACCGGTGGTGAGATCATCGATTTATTTATCAAACTTCACGGCGGCGGAAGCAAAACGAAACGCGATTATTTGATCAAACGGTTTGAATTGGATCCGAAGAAAAAAGCCAAAGGATACTCTAAAGGAAATCGGCAAAAAGTTGGTTTGATCGCTGCACTTTCAGTTGACTCTGATCTGTATATTTTAGACGAACCAACTTCAGGGTTGGACCCGTTGATGGAAGCCGTTTTCCAAGAAGAAGTCGAAAAAATCAAGAACGCCGGCAAAGCGATTCTATTGTCTTCACATATTTTGAGTGAGGTCGAACGTTTGGCTGACAAAGTCGCGATCATTCGCCGCGGAGAAGTCGTTGAAACAGGAACATTAGATGAATTGCGTCACTTGACGCGTTCAACCGTTACGTTGGTGACAAAAGGCGAAGTTGAAAAACTTGCGACAGTTGCCGGAGTCCATGACTTTGTTCAAAAAGACGGCAAAGCAACATTTTCTGCTGACAATGAAGCCATGAACAATATCTTGATCGAAGCAACCAAATTGGGTGTTACAAAAATCGAATCTGTACCGCCAACGCTTGAAGATTTATTCATGCGTCACTATGAAGGCTGATTGTCGGAACGGAGGAAAAGAAAATGAATGAAAAATTTGCCCGTTGGAACGTGTTGTTCGCACAATACGTGAAACGTGATTGGAAAAAAATAATTGTTTGGATTTTAGGGTTAGGGTTGTTTTCAGGAGCGTATGTTCCAGCCTTTGAAGAGATCGGTAAAGGCCAAGGTCTGCTGGGGATGTTTGAAACAATGAAAAATCCCGCAATGATCTCGATGGTCGGACCTACACCGATCAAAGTGGGTGCTGATTACACATTGGGTGCGATGTATGCACAAGAAATGTTGCTGTTTTGCGGGTTGTTTGCGATGATCGTTTCAGCATTGCACGTAGTCGGTCATACACGAAAAGAAGAAGAATTAGGTTTGACCGAATTGGTTCGCTCATTTCGCGTTGGACGTCAAGCAAATTCATTTGCGGTAATCAATGAAGTATTGCTGATCAATCTTTTGCTTGGTCTGTCTATTGGTGGAATCATGACCAGCTTTGGTGTAAAAACGATCAATGCTGAAGGAGCATTTTTATTCGGCGCTTCGATCGCGCTGGCAGGAATCATCGGCGGTGTATTGGCGCTGGTGATGTCGCAGATCATGACGACTTCGACCGGTTCGACTGGTGCGACATTAAGTCTTGTCGGATTGTTGTATATCCTTCGGGCGGGAACCGACGTGTCAAATGTCGATCTGTCGATGTTCAATCCAATGGGGTGGGTCTACTTGACCTATCCATTTACGGATAATAATTGGCTACCGCTGTTGTTCGCTGTGATTTTTAGTTTAGTTCTGACGGTGATCGCATTCATGTTGGAAGGTCATCGCGATATGGGGGCAGGCTATCTTCCCGAACGTGAAGGCAGAGCAACCGCTAAAAAATCATTGCTGTCGGTACCTGGTTTGTTTTTCAAAATCAATAAAGGTGTAATGATCGGCTGGCTGATTGCCTTTGTCGTGATGGGTGCGGCGTATGGTTCGATTTATGGCGACATGCAAGTTTTTCTTGGCGGAAATGAATTGATGAAACAAATGTTTACTCAATCAGGCACATCGATTGAAGAATCCTTTACCGGAACGATCATGATGGTGATGATCGGCTTAGTAACGATTTTGCCGATCGCTGTGGTCAATAAATTATTCGCAGAAGAAACACGCCTGCATATGAGTCAACTGTATGCGACAAAAGTCACCCGCGGACAGTTGTATTGGACGACGATCATTTTAGCTATCTTAGCTGGGATCGTTGGGATCGGGTTGGCGTCAGCTGGGTTAGGCGGCACCGCGATTTCCGCAATGAAAAATAAATCCACGATGGATCTACTTGATTTCTTAGCTGCCGGCTATAACTTCTTACCGTCAGTATTGTTCTATATTGGTTTGGCGGCGTTAGCATTAGGCTGGTTGCCAAAATTTGGAAAAGTGATCTATGCGTATCTTGGTTATTCATTTGCGCTGAATTATTTCGGCGGGATTCTTGACTTGCCGGATTGGTTCTCAAAAACAGCAATCCAAAGCTGGAGCCCACGGTTGCCAATGGAAGAATTTGACGGCACGGTCTTTGCAGTGATCACTGTGATCAGTATCGTCTTCTTGTTTATCGGTTACTTAGGATACAAGCGGCGCGATCTAGTCGAAGGCGCATAATTATTTGCACGTAAAATAAATCAATAAAACTACCGATCAAGCAAAATGTGATCGGTAGTTTTTTGTAAACAATCATAAAAAATAGCCTTAGTCAAAATCACAGCTGACTAAGGCTATTTATATAGTAGAAAACTGTTTTACTAAACGGCAGAAATTTATTTTAAGTCTCGGTTGTAACTAAAAGTTGCCGCATTGACGATCATCGAAATGAATTCCTCAATATGTTGGAAATCACTGCTGTAAAATTCATGATTGATCAAATAGAAATGCTTGCCTTGATTTTCAATCGCTGGAAAGTTCACGTTGCTAACGACCAGATCATAAGCAACACCTTTTTTCAACGTAGAAGCCGTAATAAAGTCTAAACAATTCAACCGTTTGATAATCATTGGTGTCAAGATCCTTTTCATCAACAGATCACCTTCGATATGCACACCGATAGACAACCCTGGAAAATTCCCTTTTAGAAAATACAGGATCAATTGATAGAGATCACTCTTGTAATAATCCAAGACATCAATCTTATGGGTGACATCAGGGAAATGATCCGCAAAAAAATCGGCGATAAAATCATCTGTGTCAAATAAAGCCGCAACTTTTTCAAATTGTTCAGGAGTGATCTGTGAATCTTCCGTCACGATCCACCCTTTAAAGAAACAATGATGCCAAGTAACTTGCGTGAGCAAATAGGTCAATTCATCCTGCTGATTGGAAGAGATAATCTGATGGTCATTAAAGCAGTCCAAAAGCTTATTTTTCATCGCGTAAGTCATCAAATCAGCCTCTGCTTCAACCGCGATGAGGTCTTTATACAAAATCGAATCATCCGACAGAATATGTTTTCCCATCAAAAATAAGATCAGCGCTAAAGGTTCATCCCCTTTTGGAACGATCCCGTAAGCGGAGAAAAACTTCTTCATAAAAAGTTTGCCAGGTTCGTACAGCGGACTTTTAACCAAAGAATCAACAAATCGATTAAACGAAGCGTCATCAAAGAACCAATCAGAAATACAGCTGACAGGAACGACCTTTTTTTGCAGATATCTGAATTTTACGATCATCAAGTAGGCGACGATTCTGCCAATTGCGATATCCGATAATTCTAGCTGGAACTGGTTGTTTAGCTTGATGATCTCATCAAAGACGACTTTATCCGAGAATTGCTCCGAGGTAGATTTCCATGTCCGCGTCATCGTATAAAATTCCACGAAAAAATGCCGAATTTGAAGCTCGGAACCGATCAATTTTTTATTTTCAATTTTTATGTCAAATTCAGCCAAAATCACATTTATTTCAACCAATTTTCGATAAAAAGTGGAGTAGCTGATGCCTAATTTTTGTTCGATATTTGGGATATGGAGCGTTTCTTTATGGAATAACTCTGAAATGATCTGGTATTTAATGGAAGAAAGCAATAAATAATGAAAAATATCATCTAAATTTTTATCAAATGGGATACTAATCGTTAAGATTCGGCCTTGTTTGCTAATAGAAAACAGACCAGATTCTGAAGCTAAAGACTCTAGAGAAACAATCAGGTTATTCAAGACCGACACATTCAAATTAAGCGTGTGCAGACATTCCTCTTTTGTCGCTGAAAAATTATTCTTATGCAAAAAAGTGAGCAGGTTATATTGTTTTTCATCCCACGAATCTAAAATTTTTCCTCTGTACACAGCAGAGCCCCCAGTCAATAGTTTCAATGAGTTATTTCTTTTTAGTATAAGAGAGGTAATTATAATTATTTTAACTCAAAAAAACAATAATTTAAAACGAAATCCTTATTTTTTTTAATAATAAGTGCCTAAAATATTTAACTTGGCAAAAAAGACAATTTTTTACTGAAACTTTGGCTAGAATTTTGGAATCATGATTGCAACTTGCCCAGCTCAGTAGGATAAATGTTGCCTTTTAGCGAGAAAACTCTTTAAAAGAATGAGGTGCATTTAGCAAAAATATTCCTGGATCCAAAAGTTAGAAATCAACGGCAGATAAAATTTATTTGTGCAAAAAATAACTCTTTTAAACGAAGCGAGTTTATTTTTATTGGATGATTTGTGGAATTGAACACGGGAGCGTTATCAAGAAATGTGAAAGCTGTTTCATAACAAGTAGATAATAACTCATTTTTTGAGACAAAGGAGCTTTTCTTTTCTGCTATGCTAGTCAAAAGAGGTGAGAAAAATGTATTTGTGGGATCTTAACTGTGCAAACTACTTGTCGAATCTGTCAAAAAAACATCAATTACCGCCATTTGGCTGTTTTGATGCCAAAATAAACGACAACTTCATTTTGGCGTATAAAAAATTAGCGGATCAAGCAGAACGAATCATCAAAACGGCAGACAGCGAAAATTTTTTGAACCAGATCCATCAGTTGCTCGATATCGATATGCGTTTGTATTATTATTTACTGCTGATGATTTATAATGATGGTTTTCGATCAGAAGAGCAAATGCTGCAGGAGCTTGAACACAATTACAAATCAGAATATTTTTCTGATGACGAGCATTTTTATCCTTTTTCTGATTATCGCTTGATTGTCGAACATCCTTGATTAATCACTGTTTTTTCGGATTTTTTTACTAAATTTTGCCGAAAATAACGCAATTTTAATCCCGACCATTTCCAGTTTCAGATTAGGTATTTTTTTGAGTGAAATTTGAAACTAAAGGGGTTACAAAATGGTTTATACTTAGACCAAGTTTATAATTATACTAAACTCTATTTTTTGAGAAAGCGCTTCGATTGCGACGAAGAACACAACTTTACCAATAAAAATGGTCGCAAAACTGAGTGGCAAACCTAGCAAAAAAATCGACATAATTGAGGTTGGCTAGATGGGGACTCTTAATAGAAGAAAGTGTCCGCAGAAAAATAACTGCTCATATTCAAAAAATAGTGATAGAGAAACGGAGGGGATGAACGATCTGTGACAAAGAAGAAAGTTGATAAAAAGAAGCGGAAAAAACGCATCATCTACACTTTTTTCAGCAGTGTCATCCTTCTGGGCGTCTTATTATTATTAGCACCGATTTTTTTCGATATGATTGATCTTGCTAAGCGCAAGGATATGGTTGCCGATTATGAACAAAAAGTTCCTGAAAAAGGCAACGCGACGATCGAATTGATCAAAAAATATAATAAGATGATCTATCAGCAGCAAAAAGGTGAAGCGGCAGAAGAAGTCAAGATTACGGATATTCAAAGTGATTTGAAAACACCAATCGGCTTTGTCAACATCCCCAGTATCCACTTGATCAACATGGTGATCCACTTTGGCGATTCTGACTGGGTATTGAATCATGGAATTGGGACGTTGCCTTTTACGACCTTGCCGATTGGCGGCAAGAACACACTCAGCGGCGTTACCGGACACTCTGGATTAGCGAATCAGATTTTATTTGATAATATCCGCTACTTGAAAAACGGGGATGTCTTCTATCTGAATACTTTTGGCAAAGAAACGGCTTATAAAGTCTATGACAAAAAAGTCGTTGATCCAAAAGATGAAAACGCTGTGAAGGCCTTTTATGTCCAGCAAGACAAAGATCTCGCCGCGCTGATGACGTGTACACCGTTGTTTATCAACAGTCACCGCTTAGTTGTTTATGGCAAACGAATTCCTTTGAAGGCTGCGAAAGAAGTCAAAACAGTTCATCGAACGGTTTGGTCGTTAGACACAATCTGGATTGCAACGCTGTTGATTTTCTTATTGCTCTTGCTGTTGTGGCTGATTTATCGCTACTTCCGCGATCGACGCAAGGAGAAGCAGCCGGAAGACGAGGAGTTGGCAGACAGTGAAGATGCGAATGAAGCAAGCGATGTGAAAGCGGATGATTAAACGAATCTTCAAATATTTTCTCATTCCGACCTTACTTTTTTTTGCGACAACGCTTTGGGTCTACGACGGCTATCATAAATTATTGACGCCGCCGGACACCTCGGTCACTTTGACAGAAGGCCAAGCGCAAGCCGCAAAAAATAAAGCGAAGGCTGTTTCACAAACCGATAAAGAACGTGAGAAGATCCAAGACGCAGACATGCAAGTCTTAGTGACGGCCCGCTTGAAGCGAGCCGAAACAATGGCGCAAGCCGGGGTCGGTCGTCTCGCAATCCCGTCAGTTGACCTTGATTTGCCAGTGTTAAATCAAGTGACGGAACTTAATTTATCTACCGGTGCGGCGATGTATTTTCCCGAACGTCCATTAGGTGAAGGAAATGTCGTCTTAGCTAGTCATAATTTTTCAGATGCGGATGTCTTATTGCATCGAATAAAAAATGTGACGACCGGAACAAAAATTTATTTAACGGATTTTACGACCGTTTGGATCTATCGGGTCACCGTCAATCGGACGATCCACGAAAACCAAACAGAGGTCTTAGATCAACCAAAAGACGGACCCGCGCAAG
Organism: Enterococcus pingfangensis; assembly: GCF_005405205.1. Lineage (GTDB taxonomy): Bacteria > Bacillota > Bacilli > Lactobacillales > Enterococcaceae > Enterococcus_A > Enterococcus_A pingfangensis. The sequence goes on from NZ_BJDP01000010.1 coordinate 71,726, forward strand.
TAACCTTGCTGCGCTGTGAGGGCGGTATCGGCACACCCTATCGACGGGTCGTCCAAGGTGCTTTACAAAAAACGCAACTTTTTTCAACATTGACTGCAAAAGAGCAGCGTGCTCTAGGCATCAACGAAAAAAATGCACAAGCAACAAAGAGCGAACGCAAACAACAATCAGAAAATTGGATGAGCAATCAACTAGCCCTCAGCATTCAACAGAAACGACCAACGATTTGGCTGGTCGGAGTACTGTTGGTCAACTTGCTTGTTTTAGCCATCCAAGGAATGTCGTTCGTTCGCAAAGACTAATCGCTGAACCTAGAGAAGAAGAAATCTTCGACTCTATTCAGAAATACACTCAACCTAGAGGAGGAAAAAGAAATGAAAAGTAATACGGTTAAGAAATCCCGCAAATTATTGAGTAGCTTATTGGTTTGCGGAATGTTGTTGGGAACGATGAGCGCAGCTGCACTTGTGACAGTTGGCTCAGATAACGGACAAGTGGTGTATGCAGCAGGAACTGAGATTGATAATACGTCACAGCGGAGTATTTCTATTCATAAATATAGATAGTAATACGGAAGGTGAAGTCAAAAATGAAACTGGATCTGCTGAAGAGGGAGCTAAGGTTACCGGAGCTGCTGGTTTTGCGGACGCTCACAAACCATTATCTGGCGTTACCTTTAAAATTCAAAAAGTAGTACCTGCTACTGGGTTGACTTCTTCACAAATTAGCGCAAGTGATACTAGTACTTTCGAGCCAGTAGAAGGCATAGTAGAATCTCTAGTGACGGGTACCAACGGGTTAGCATACTTTGATCTTGGCAAAGGAAATGCAAAAGATGGCGTCTACCTTGTTACCGAAGTATCCAACCCGTCAGCAGTGATTGATGAAGCAACGGGCAAACCAAAATTAATTGATCCATTTGTCGTTCAAGTGCCAACCACTTTGAAAGATGGCGTAACTGGTGAGGAAACAGTAAATTATGACGTGAATGTTTATCCTAAGAACGATGTAGAAGATGTACTTTTGAATCCTGTGAAAACATTTGAAAAAGATACTACTGCTAGTAACACGGTCCAATCTGTTAAGCCCGGTCAAACGGTTACTTGGAATTTATCGGTTAAAGTACCGGGAGACATTTATACGGCGGCAGATACAACTGCAGGCACTACTGAAAGTGTAGCAAAAGAATTATCTATTACCGATAATTTGAATATAAAATATTTGAATTTTGATCTTTCAAAGGTTGAAGAAAACAAACCAGAAACATATCCTTTTAGTGCAAGAATTGAAAAATCTGATGGTAATAATGTAGAGCTAGACTATCCAGCGGATTATGTTTATGAACAGCCAAAGCCAGGAGCTGACAAGGACCATGAGCTTCACACATTTTCACTAACAAAAGAGGGAATTATAAAAGTAGGGAAAATCGAAGGTGAGAAGACATTTGTCGTGAGCTTGAAAACGATTGTTAATCCAGTCAATGATTCAACAGCTGAAATAATCAATACATTCAATACGTTATACGTCGGACCAACTGGATTAGAAACTCCTGATACAACAGAACCCGAAGATCCTGAAAATCCAGGAACAACTATTCCAACTGTTGTTCTTGGGAATATTGATGTATTAAAAACAGATGAGGCTAATAAACCATTACAGCACGCTAAATTTAAATTGGCTGCCACTGAAGAAGATGCAAAAGCTGGAAATTGGGTAACAGACAGTGAGGGAAAAGTTCTCGAAGAAGAAACAGATGAAAATGGTACTGTGGAATTTATCGGTTTAGTGGTTGATGAAACTAATAAAACACAAGAGTACTACTTGGTAGAAACTTCAGCTCCAATAGGATTTGACATAGATGGGAAAATTCATAAAGTAATTGCTAATACGGATCAAGATACTGATGTTACTAAAACAGATGATAATATTCAAGATATCGCTTACGAAGCCACTGTTATAAACGTGGATAACAAACTTATCCCTAACTTACCTGCAACCGGGGATGACGCTCGTTTGATTCTATTAATCACAGCAAGCACATTGATCGTTGCCGGTGGAGTCGCAGTTATTCACTACCGTCGTAAAGAACAAGCAAATAGCTAAACGTCACGGCAAGGAAAGTGTACCTCGGTAACGAGGTACCTCTTTTCTTAGGAAGGAGGATTTTGCATGAAGAACATACGATTGTTTAGTGTGCTGATTATCAGCCTTGCTGGACTTGCACTAGGTCAAACGGTCTACGCTTCTGATGTAATGAATAGTCCTTCGGTTACCGTCGTGAAGCGCGAGACTGCAAGTTCTTCCACAGTGACGCAAACAACAACACCTTTAGCAGGTACTCGTTATCGTTTGACGCGCGTTTTGCCGATCAATGGTGAAAAAATTGTGCCGACTGATTCGGCTACTTACGTGCTGCCTTCTAATGATTTAGCTCTTTCTGTTGAACTGATCACCGATACGGATGGTCGTGCAATCTATGGAGACACAGAAGCATTAGCAGAAGGCTATTATCTATTGGCAGAACAAAGCGGTGACGGGGTCGAAAAACCTGCCGATCCGATCGTTTTTAAATTGCCGTATACTGACGCAACAGGAAAAGTGACCGATGATTTTACTTATGAACCAAAATCGGGACTAGTAGAAACGGACACAGATGATCCTGTCAAAATCACATCCGGTAATGCAACAAATGCAGCGAATGCAACACCTAGTCAAAGCGGCTCTTCCACGATCATGCAAACAAGCGGTGAAGTGTGGCAGGTTTCTTTGACGAAAACATTGTTCGGCACCACTATTTTATTGAGCAGCATCATTGGAGGGACCGTTTTGGTGCGTAAACGTTGGGAGGAGAAGAAATATGAATAAACGAGCTTTAAACCATTTTTTCTCCAAGCATGCACCGCAGTCGGAGGGTTCCACGAAAAAAACGAAATACCGTTTGATGCACTTGTTTGCGGTCGGTATCTTAAGCGTTCAAATGATTACATCAGCAGTTGCGCCGGTGTATCAAGTTGCCGCTGAAACAACGACACAAACAAGTCAAACAACGGAGAAAACATCTACCGAACAAACCAAACCGACGACGGCAAGTGAACCGGCAGCAAGTTCTGCTCCAGCTGAAGCTAAAACGACGAGTGAATCGTCAACTGAACCTGCTGAAGAAACGGATCCAGCCAAAGTCCGCTCTGATTTGCTCAAAGCGATCGCGCAATTCGGCGATACCGCCGGGACGACCGTGACCGTTGCTGACAATGCAATTAAGATCGATTTGTCTGCGCAACTAAGCAAGCAAGTCGAAGCAATCAAAACCGCGATTACTCCGCTCGTGCCTGACGGGTACAAAGCAGAAATCACGGCGAAACAAGCGGAACTTCATTCAATTAAAAGTTTGAGTGAATTTACAGAGCCTGATTTAGCTTCGCCGATTGTGGTTACCTGGTCTCAAGAATCAGGTGCAGCGACAACTACCGGGACAAAAGTTTTTCCGACAAGTTTTACCATTTCATTAAAAAGTACCACTGCAGGTCGAACTGCTACATGGGCAGTTGGAGACGTAATAACGATTCCTGATTTAACTTATACAGGTGCTTATGGGACTATTGCGCTACAACCAAGTTTTGTAAAAACAGTCATTCCTGGTATTGGAACACTTGAAGGAAACAAAATTACAGTTACACAAGCTGACAATGGTTCCGAAAAAACAATCGAGTTGAAAAATATTTTTGCATCCAACTTTACCGGATCACTACCAACTGTCGAATTAACTGAAAGCACGTCGGTCTCGACATCCTTTCTAGGCTCATCTTTGGATTTTACAGCCATTGATGCTAGTGCCAGTTGGGGAGATGGGAAGGGTGAAATCCTGACGATACAAAAAGGTGAGGATGGTGGCGATGCGCTTGATCTAAGTTTTAAGCTTTTCCCCGTTAATTATGGGGAACGTCGAAATGACTTATTCTTTGGTGGAGGATATACCGATGCTGCCGACTTTTTGAACTACGTCGAGCTGGTAAATGATGATACTCCAGGTAATTATGAGGATTCGACAAAGGAAACCACTATGAGCAAGTTGGCGGATATGAAACAAAATATCTTCATGGTCAACACCTATCCTGCCGGTCAGGAGATTCTGACTATTGCGGGAAGTAGTCTCTATGCTAGAACAAATGTAGGAACTATTACTGGGATCACGAATGACGGAAAGAATGCGATGATAAAAGGGTCTGGTAATTCAATCGTTCTGGTAACGATTACGCCTAAGGTTTTTGCTCCTGGGACATCTTTGAAAGATATGAAGGCAGCTCTCAAAGTTGGTGAGACGGGGTATTCGAAACAAACGGATGGTTCCTTTATTTCCCTAGTTAATATGGGTAATTATAGCGAAGAAGGAGACCACATAAGCTATGATGATTTGACCTATCCTGATTATTTGTGGCGAGGAATGATGAGTAATCAAGAATTGAAAGCCGCTGACGGTTTTAATTTAACTACTTACCAAGAAACTATGGTTGCAGCGGATAATCTAAATACTCCACCTTTATTTTCTGCCCAATTTATGTCTACGGTAAAGGTTGTAGACCCATCAAATGCAAAAAATATTTATAAAGTAATTTCAACAATTGAAGGACCGGATGGGGTTGTATCAGGTATTGATCCAAAACCATCAGAATTGCAAATGGATCCGATTGGAGTAAATACAGAGGCATCAGCAGCAATACAGATTAATTATAAATCGGGTGATACAACAGTTGGCGCTGTCAAAAAAATCTATGCCGACCCTGGTACCTCTTGGTCAGATTATGTTACGAATAATCCAAATGAGGAACTTTTTCCAAAACAATTTACAGTAGAACCAATTACCTATAAATTGAAGAGTACCCCAGATGGAGTCGATTTTGGAGAGAAAGGATCTACGACTGAAATCACTGTCGAATATGAAGCACAAGCAACCATCAAATTCAATTACGTATCAAACGGTACAGAAATTGCTACTTCTAAGCTGATTTATGCAGGTGAGAATACGTTGTTAACCGACTATCTTACTGCTAATGCTACTTCAGAAACCAATTCAGAAGCCAAACTATTTCCTGAAGAAATAAAAGTTGGCACAACGCCTTATCGATTGAGTGAAACTTTTAAACCTGCCGATTACAATTTTGGTGTAGGCGGAAGTCTGACATCAGTTGATGTGGAGTATGAAAAAACAACGGATATTGGTTTTTGGACAGCTCAAGCAGATTCTAATCTCACGAACAATACAGGAACTTATGGGGATGCCGGGTTAGACTTATATGTTTATAGGAAAAATCCATGGGTGGATCGGATTGTTGGTGACCCAACAGCCGATGAAAATAAGACCGAGGTTTTAGCAAAAGGGATTTTTGGTAATGACGTTAATGTTGGTGTGAAATGGTATATTGATACGGAAAGCGTGTTGCATCTTGGTTCAGGAACGACAAACTGGGTGCACACAGAAACTGGTTATTTCAATAATCCAGATTCGGTGCTGCCGCCAGACTATCCTGATGATTATCGCGCAGGAAGTGTCTCTCCCTGGTATCAATATAAAGATTTATTCACCAAAATCAGCGTTGATGGGAACGTAGTACTAAATAAAGGGTCACAATACTTATTTAGCACACTAGACCAAGTGGACAGTTTCACTGGGTTAGAGAAATTTGATTTTTCAAATGTGGAAAATACAAACGGAATGTTTCAAAGTACTTATGCATTGAAGGAGATGACAGGGACAGCTGATTGGAATCTCTCAAAGGTAATATACGCACGAACCATGTTTTCCAATACGTCTGTTGCGTCCTTAGATGCAACAAATTGGGGAATGAATAGTGTGGTAGATCCTTATGCCATGTTTTACCGTGCGCGGGGATTGACTGAAATTAAGGGAACTGAAACATGGAGTATGGAAAAAGCAACAACGTTACAAGAAATGTTTTTCAGTGCAATAAAATTGCAGACATTAGACTTATCTGGTTGGGATACAATTAATGTTAAAAATATGAGCAACATGTTTAGAGGTGCTGCGGCACTCACCAGTATAGATACAACTGGTCTTACTAGTGCAGGTAAAACTAGCTGGGACACTAGTAATGTAACCACAATGAGAAGTATGTTCAATGGAGCTGCAGCTTTAGAAACTATTGATACGTCAGAGTCAGGGTGGAACACAAGTAGTGTTACTGATATGGGGTATATGTTTAGTGATGCTGGGGCACTGAAGAGTCTTAATACTTCCAATTGGACCACTAGTAATGTGACGAACATAAGCACAATGTTTCAAAATGCTGGTTCATTAACTGAGCTTGATACAAGTAAATGGAACACAAGCAATGTTACTAATATGGAGTGGATGTTTAAAGGGGCTAAATCCTTGGAAAAACTTGACTTTAGCGCAGCAGATACAAGCAAAGTAACAACTATGCAGAATATGTTAAGTGGTACCACTGCCTTACGTGAAATCACATTTAGTAAGGACTTTGCAACAGCACAATTAACCGAGAAAACTAATATAGGTACAGTTAATGAAGTAACAACTACAACCAGTAAACTAAATTTACCTAATACTACAACAACTCTCAAATGGCGCAATGTAGCAGATGGAACAACAACTGCACCTATGGGAACAGAATTTCTTTCAGCTTACAAAAGTGCTGTCCCTGACACCTACGTCTTAATCGACACGACACAAATCAATCCGGATTTTCCTGATACGGGTAGTGACCAGCGTTTGACCACATTAATCAGTGCTAGTTTGATGATTCTACTTGGTGTGCTGGGTGTTGCATGGTTTCAAAGAAAAGAAAGAGTTCGTTGACTAAATGAATTTCAAAGATATTGACCTTGATGCACTAAACTAATTTTGATATAGGAATAGGGAACCTCTCCGATTCTGCTGTAGTGATTGTCAACCAAGGCAAGAACGGCGGGAAGGAAGATTCCCTATATCTGTTGGGATACAGGAAAAGAGATAGTCGCTTAATATTAATCAAGCAAGCTTAATATTATTCGAGTGTTTAGCTTTTCAAAATACTGAATTATAAAATAAGAAAAATAAAATTGATTTTTTAAGGAGCGATAATAAAATAGCGCTTACTAAGTGTTATAGTTAACTTATTAAAAACGTACATTATTTTATTTAGCTCGAAATAATCAAGTATGGGGGGACGTATTCATGAAAAATAATAGAAAGCATGAGTATCTCATTCGTGTTGACAAGACAAAGCCCCGTGAACGTAAGCAAAGTGGTCGGCTACAAATATTTGTAATCGGTTTCGTACTTTTTAGCTTATTCAGTGGTTTTCTGAGCCCGTTAGTTTCAGTCTATGCAACAGGTGAATCAACAAGTTCTGATGCAGTGACGACCAGCACATCTTCTACGACAAGTAGCAGTTCCGAAGCTACTACAGATACGACAGTAACAACGGATGAATCATCAGACACAACTGACTCATCAGAAGCCATTGTGTTTCACCGTTAAGTTTTGATGATCTGACTGCGACAGATTTAGCGGATAAGCCAAGTGTCAGCTGGTCACCAGAGACTACCGATGTTACCGAAAAAATCAAAGTCTATCCTTCAAAATTTACGATTAAATTGAAATCAATCAAAGACGGTCGGACATTCACTTGGAAAGCTGGAGATGTCATCACACTGCCAGCATTGACTTATACTGGCGCTTATGGCAATCTTACTCCGAAATTTTCTTTCACAGATAAAAAAATTAGCGATCTTGGAACACTCAATGGCAATGAATTGACGATGGATAAAGAGGATACAGGAGAGGCATTGACTATTGAAGTAACGGATGTGGCCGCAGAAAATATTGACGTGAAACTGCCCACGCCTAATTTAGCTAATCCAGCTTCGACTGCTAAGTTTTTAGATTCAGAGTTTGCGTTTAATGTCATCGCAAGTCCAGCACCTAAGTTGGCCGCAGCACCTGCTATGGCGTCTGCCGCACCCGAAGCTACGACAACGCTGAGTCCTTGGAAGGCCGGAGCGGATGTTAACGCGGTACAAAATACCGGAACTTATGGAGCAACTTATACGTTGACGGATGGGGCAATTTTGGACTTCTCAAAATATGTGGTGACAGGAAAAGAATTTCTTGATTCTGTCGAGGGTGATCCGAATACAATCGCAAAAACACCCGTACTTAAAAAAGGAATTTTTGGGACAGTGAAATGGTATATCAGCACGGATGGCGTTTTGCATCTAGGACCAGGGATTATGGGAACGACAAGTAAGGCCCTTTTTCCAAACATTGAGTCACCATGGAATCAGTATTATACTCAATTTCAATTTGCGAAAATCAAAATTGAGGGAGAAATTTTTTTGAGATCTGGCTATTATCTTTTTGGGAAATTAAGCGAACTGACGCAAATTGATGGGTTATCAAATTTGAATTTTACTGGAGTAAAAGATTCGACTCCAGTAATAGATCCGATTACAGGAAAAAACTTGGAACCAGTAAGAGATTTGACCGGCATGTTTCAAGGTACATCAAAGTTAACGAAGATAGAAGGTACCAGTGCATGGGATTTATCTTCAGTAGTGAGTACCTCAACAATGTTTTCAGGTTCTGCTGTTGAGTCTTTAGATACAAGTGGTTGGGGTTTAGGTGCAGTGACATCATTTGCTTCCATGTTCAATAGTGCCAGTAGCTTAACTACAATCATTGGAACTAAGTATTGGGATACAAAAAGTGTGGATAATATGGTTTATATGTTTAGTGGTGCGACGAGCTTAAAGACACTGGATGTTTCAACATGGAACACGGGAAAGGTTAAAAATTTACAAGAAACGTTTAGGAATACGTCAAATCTTGAGACATTGGATGTTTCAACATGGAACACGAGTGCTGTTACTACAATGCAGAGTACATTTAGTGGTGCGGCGAAGTTAAAAACACTTGACGTTTCAAATTGGTCAACTGGTAATGTTCAAGATATGGCGAATATGTTTGCAGGTATGTCGGCTTTAACAAGCTTAGATGTCAGTAGATGGGACACCACTAATGTAGGAGTAAAAAACTTAGAGACTGATGCAACAAAACCGGCACGTTATGGATCAATGTCAATAATGTTTAAAAATGCTTCTAATTTGGAAAGTCTTACGCTTGGCAACGCTAAAGATGGAACTGTAACAAGTTGGAACACCGCCAATGTTGCGAACATGACGGATATGTTTTTAGGAACGAGTAAATTAAGTGTAATTACTTTTGGCAAAAATTTTAACACTGCAAAACTTACCAATGGCTCCGTTGCTTTACCTAATACAACTAGCACGGTTAAATGGAAAAATGTTGGCGAGGGTACACTATCGATACCAAGAGGAACAGAATCTTTAACGGCCTATGCTGGCAAAGTGTCAGATACGTATGTTTTAGCAGCTACTGACCGTGTTGGAATTGATGTAACAGTACAAGATAGTTTAGGAAACCCACTAGCAAATGTTGAAGTCACACTATATAAAGAAGATGGTAGCGCAGTAGCTACTATCAAAACAAATTCAGAGGGCAAAGCTTCGTTTTCTCCACAACCATACGGGAAATATAGCGTCAAACAGATAACAGACTTAACTAATTTTAGTAAGCCGGCTGCTGAACAAATCGAGTTATCAAGTACAACTACTGGGTTTAAAAAAGTCACCTTGATCAATAATTTTAAACAGATGTTGCCTCCAACTGGTTCTGCAACTCGCCTATGGGTAGTCATTATCGCCAGTTTGATGATAATTAGCAGCGCTGCGATTCTAATCATCCGAGTTAAATAACAATTGTATTTTAAGAGGTGAAAAAAAGAAATCATGCCAAACAGCCCAAATTTAGAATAATTTGGGCTGTTTGTCGTGTAAGTATAATCTTATTGAATAAGGAACTAAGAGTTGAAATAAAAAAATTTGATTATTTGTATAAATAGGTAAAAAAGAATCCAAAACGACTCGTGTTATTGAGTAAGTTTGGATTCTTTATAGTAGGAAGCTAGAAGATAGTTAAATAATTTCAGCCTTTGTGACGAACAGGAAACTATCTAATCAAATTGTAGGCTATTCCTACTCTGGCAATGATAGATATTGATTAAGCTAACTGATACGAAAGGGTTAACTCCCTTGCGATTTTTTGAGTTGGCTCGTTATTGTCGGGGTGGTTGTGAAAAGGTTGTATCATATAGTCAAAGAAGCGATAAAGAATTTTGATGTAAAATACAATCTGAAATTTCAAGATCAGTATTTACTAAGGAAACTAATTAATTTCCTTAATACAGATGGAGATACAGAAATATTTATTTCTTCATTATCTTTATTATTTACAGATAAAACTTTTCTACTCGATAGGGTGGTGGAAATATTCCAATCGATACGCCCAATGCAGTATTGATTAAACTTTATCATGATAAGACGCTGGATGAGTTGGATAGTTGGTTTGAAAAAATAGCTGGCCTAACCATGTCTTGAAAAGTAGTGAATAACAAAAAACCTTGTCAGCCGTTAATCTGACAAGGTTTTTTGATAGGAAAAATGGTAGGGAACCATATCATTTTTAATGAAAATCAAGCAATTCATAAGTTGAAAAACGTTGATTTATCGGTATTCCCCATTCATATTATGTTGGCTCTTTATTCCCACTCAAGAGAAAGCACACTCATAGGAATACCTACATATCAACGTTTAAATCACCTTTCCGACTTTTTGGTGGTGTGCTTGGTGGGGCACCAAGTTCACTCAAATTTTTGATTGCTTGGTTGCCGTTAAACTTAACCGAACTCTGGTCAGCTGTATCTACTTTGATATGACCCTCCATCTGTTCCACGATGGCAGTATCTGCACCTACCCACATATGTGAATAGTTCTTCAAGGTAACATCAGGGCCACTGTGACCAAGACGCTTAGACAAGACCAAGACGGACACGTTAAACTCATTAATCAGATATGAAGCGTGGCTATGGCGGAGTCCCTTCCCTTGGATAGGTTTCACCCCAGCCGCTGTCGCATAGCGCTGAATAACACGTGCTAGCGTGGATTTAATCATTGGCAAGCCATCATAGGTAAACACGAAGTCATCATCATGCCCTAACCCTGCTTGTTTCTGCCGTTCCCGCCACTTACGCAATACATCAACCGTTGTATCATCTAGTGCAATCGTCCGCTTACCATCGGCAGTCTTCGTATAGTCTTTTCGTGTCCAATCAGTCCGCGATTTCAGATACAACATGTGGTGAACTCGTAAATGCTTGTTATCCAAGTCTATATCACTCCACCAGAGCGCCATACCTTCATTAACCCGAACCCCGGTCATGAAATAGACCCATAACATCACAAAGTACAGATTCTCAAGAAAATCACCGGTGTAGATTTGTTTGATAACCGCTTTGAACTCATTCGCTGTCCAATATGGGACAATGGCTTTCGATTTAGGAATTGCTTTGATGCTTTTTGACACATTGAAGTCAAGGTATTGTAAGGAAACAGCCTTATCTAATGTCTTGCGAAACATTCCGAACACCAAACTGGCATACGATTGAGAGTAACCAGCACCACCTTCATCAGTATCAGTCAGCAAAAAGGTTCGAAAATTCTGAACATCTTCAATATTAATGTCGCGCAGTTGCTTTGACCCAAAGCGGTCACAGAACTGCACAAACGCACCTTGACGGACGGCAAACGTACTTTCTTCAACTTCAGTCTTGTACGCAGGAATATAGACTTGCTCCATATACTCACGATACGTCATCTGATAATTGGCGTAACTGTTCACCTGATAATAGTCCCGTTTCACGCGGGTCAATTCCCGATTTGCCGCCATGGCCGTCTTAAACGGGCGTCCAGTTAGATCTTTGCGCGCCTTCTTTCTAACCCTTCGACCCGTGATGCGGTCAATACCCAACTCGGTCTGGTAAAAGTACATACCGCTTTTCAGGTCTTTGAAAACACCTGCATATTTTGTTGTTTCTTGTAACTTACTTGTCATCACTAATCACTCCACTTCTCGGTGAAGCGTTGTGCCAATGATTGACTCAACGACCTCGGTCGGGACACGTCCCAATCGGCGATTGTTGTAAAATGGGTACCCCTTTTGTACCATAATTGCTTTGGCTTGGCAAATCAGACTACGTGCAGTGTGCTCTTTGTAGCCAATTGCCATCAAGTCTTGTTTACAAATTGTATTCGTCATAATCATTCTCGTTTCTTTCATTCTTACAAGAAGCATGAGATACTAAACGAGTAGACACATTGTCTACGCTAGGAACGGGGACTATCACCATCTGCTGTTGGAGGCGTGGTGGTAGTCTCTTTTTGTATCGCTTCTTGAGTAGTATCAATTTCGGCAAAGAGTTCAAATAGAGTTCGCTTCGCCATCTCTTTTCGATGAAGTGTAACCCATCGAACAGCATCATCAGGGGGGGTGACGTCCACGAAGATAGACAGCCGCCATCCTTAGCAATAACTCAATACCAGAATTGTTCCCCCAGATTGCATCACATTTAAACATCGTAGTGAACAACCCAGAATTAAACATCAAATACTGAATTGACCTAATAAGCTCGCTATCTCGTGGACTCTCCAAACGTAACCGGCTGAAATCGTGCTCACCCGCATCAACCACGTTCAGGAGCGCAACCGTTAAGTCAGCATATTCTTCTGTCTCAACGTCCACAAAGCGGTACTTCTCCAGTAGCTTACTCGCGATGAACGCCTTCATTGACTGTTCATCGCTACCCAGCTCATCACGAATACTGTCCGTAATCTGATGCGCATATTTACCTTTGAACACCGCTTCAAGTCGCACCCAGCTTTCAACTGCCAATGCTTCTTCATAACGAAAACTGGGTTGCTCCATCTGCTCACGCCGCTTGTCGTAAACGCGCATGAACAGCCGCGTGTTGCCCTTCTTTGAGCCCACATAGAAAGTCTCAACAATCTTATTAACCTCATGCGCCGATAAGCCTGATGGGTTCTTTTTGCCATCAGCATTCTGAATAATCCATGAACCATCAGTCAAATGCCGGTATAAGTCATCAACGGTAAAATTGTAGTTCTGAAAATCAGCGGTAAAGTCGATTCGACTAAGCCGTGACTGAAAATCATCGGTCACCGTCAGCAAACAGAACTGCTTAATCGTCATTGGCGATTGATGCAATCTAGCCCACTCATGGCAATAATGCGCCCAAGCATAAGCAGAGAACTTAACCACAATCCCCATCTGAACGTTTTCAGGATGATAGGCAATGGCAAAATAGAACGGGTTATCACCATACTGATAACCAATCGTATAGCCTTGAGGAATTTTACCGGTCAATGGTGTTTCTTGGCCAAACACAGTTTCAAGCTCTGTCATTTGGGAAAAACGATTAATGACATTAATGGCTACTGGTGACCAGTCACGGATATCGTCTAGTTGAGATTTATCAACCGTCAGTACCATTGTGAACTCATCAATCCCTAGTAAAAGTGTTGGTTCCATTTCTAATCTCCTTTACTGGAGCGGGGGTTATTACATAACCCCCGCTTGGCAAGAAAAGCTGCGTTTATATCAAAGTCGAGGTAACTAAAAGCGCAAATCTTCGGGGTGTTTGCGATTCCGGGGTAAGTAAAAACCCCTTCACCTTTTCGATAATCACGACTAGGAATATCCACACCAGTCCCGAAAGCGGTCACGTAGGTTTGTGCTTCCGCATTTCCTAACACAATCTTCAATGGCAGATTTTCGCGAATCATCGTAGGCAACGAACTGCTATCACTCTTTTGCATCACCACAACCAGAAAGAAGCCCAATTGCCGCCCTTGAAGAACAATCTGTGTAATCAGCTTATTGACTTCATCGCGGCGTTTCTTATCAAAAGCCTGTACTGCACTTTGAAAAGACGCGTACTCATCAAAGACGAAGACAAATGGTGACAACCCAAAATCTGAATACGTTGCCTCAAGTTTTTCAGACAACAACTGTTTCAGCTCAACCTTTCGCTGGCTCATCTCGTCATTAAAATCCCGCAATAGGTCAATAATTGCTTCAATGTTCTCGGCCGTGTGCTCTGGTGCGATGATGTCGCCAAGGATCGAAAGACTTGAGCCTTTCGGGTCGGCGAGAAACAGTTGGTATCGTATCGGCTTACTAAGCATCTGCAACAACAAGGAGTAAATTCCATATGTCTTCCCAGAGCCTGTTTGCCCGACAATCAGCGCATGATGCAACGGCACCTTTGTGAACTTGTCGATGAATAATTCGGTATACTCAAGCGAGGAACCACAGTTAACCAGTGCGTCAGCCGAAGTAAATGTTAATCGCCGTTCTAGCCGACTATCGAACAGTTCAAACTCGTAGAAGTTTTCATCGTCAGACAAAAATGAGCGCTCAACCACATAGCGTCTCAGGGCACTTGATAATTGAACGTTATCAAGTCTCTGAACGTATTTAACCCGATTCTCAATGGATAAGGTCGCGCGCTTATAATTGTCAATAAACGTCAATCTAATTTTTGGTAATAGGGCCACGGCAGTTCCAAAGAACTGCCGTGATACAAAGTAATCGGCATCTAACAAAGCACGTCTAATCGAAAGACAAATCGCATAGTAGCGAATGGCGTAGATTAGTCCCTTGTTCAGATGATTGCGACTGCCCCACAATAAGAACAAACACAAATCGAACACAAATATTACGCCTAGAAGACTGGTACCAACTAACTGGGGTACTATAATCACACGGTATTTCGTGGAAAGAAAAATCCCTACTACCAGAATCAGTAATAAGGATTCAATAGCAAGCAAGGTTTGTCCACGAATATACCGTGAAGTTTTAACCTTGTTTTGCCGCACGTTTAATCACCTGCACATTCTTGTAGCGGAGGATAATATCAAACCCGATAATAAAGGTCTTGTCGTCCAGTAGTTCACCCAATCGAATAATATCGCCTTTTTGAGCGTCAAGACGTTGGATGTTATTCAGAATAGTCACGTCAAAAGTGTTGAGAACATTATTATCACGTTTCATACCGGTCTTCTTATCAACCCCGTAATCCCCATCATCTTTAACGACTTGGAGTGTTAGCGATACGCCAACATCTTGTGGGTTCTTCTTACTACTGTATGGGCGTTGACTAACCAGAATAAACTGATTGCCTGTGTTCAACTTGAGCTTTTGGTCATCAAACGTCGTTTTAGTATAAATCCATGTGTTTTGTAGAGGCATGGTTGCCACCTTCGGCTGCATTCTGCAGCCGCCTTTCTGTTTTTGTTTCCAAGAGTTTAACGACATCATGGCCTTGGTCAAATAAGGCAGTTTGTTAGCGCTGGGCAAAACCGTACTCACGATTCCACCTGCGCCGTTCAAGTACCGCTACTAAGTCAAGTAAACAATTACGATAGTCGCGTTCATCTTTAATAGTGATGCTTAATGAACCCACCTCAAACTTCTCATTTGGATGACTTCTAGTATCGCCGGAGCAGTCTGCAAGCATTGCTTCATACAATTCAGCAACAGCTTTTTCAATCTCTGAATCGCTGACACCAATTTCGTCCAATAACGGTCCGGAAATCAGCGAATGAACGTAATTAACGGTTTTATACGCATTGTTAGTCATCTCATTTCCCCCTTGCACTTTCTATATTTATATAATAAGCTTTATACAGTAGGATATGGTGGGTATATTTTAGACGAATGATTAGTCATTTTAGTCCCACACATATAGAGAGGGTGATTTCATGTTTGAAAAATCAACAGAGTATATTTTCTCCACCATTAGCAGTACCATCAAATATCGCCAGAAAGAAATGAAAATGAAACGAAGAGACCTACTATCTGATGAATCCCTAGTCAGTCATATTGTTAACAATCATCGAACTTCGAAGCATCCTAATTTGATGAGTAATGAAAATGCTGATGATATAAGCAAAAAGCTAAAGTTTAACGGTACCAAAAAAATGCTATGGGGAAGTATTAATTGGAAAGACCTATTTAATATCGCACTTCACGAAATTTATTTGTATCACGGAACGAGCGACACAATGAACGGACTACACGATTTACTTTTTGATGTGTTGATAAACAACGTCGATTTTGCAAATATGTATGCGGCAATTTCTTATGACATCTACCCGTTAGACGGGGAAGATAAACGGGTCAGAGATAAGGCCATTCAAGAATTTTTACTGCGTGCAGAAGCACTAAATGGTGAGTCACTCCAAAAAACATTAGAACATCAATTTCATCAACGATTCGACGAAGACAAGCTCATAAAATTCACTGTTAAGTTTCCTGAATTTCTTCTGTCATTTTTCAAAAAAGCACTTTGTAACCTCACGCCGGCAAAAAATGCAACCGGCAGATTGGCCTACCAACTATCCATCAACGCTTATGAAGCCGCCGAAATGGAAAGCAACGCTTGGTACTACCATGAAAAACAGGGTGTGGAATATGCCAAGGTTATTGCAGAATTAAATAAAGCAATTAACGCAATGCAAAAAGTGCACACACATGAAATGTCATTGGATTTTATCCGGCAAACAAGAAAATCCATCTAAAAAGAGCCACCCGACGGGGTGGCTCTCACTGTTAAAACTATAAACGATGCTAATTTTTTGACTTCATACTGTTTGATGCTTGCACAGCATCAGGAGATTGTCCCGTTCCGTCTTGCCACATTTACTCCATGGCAAGACGGCCATCTCGTCCTATTTTCAAATATTACATGGAACATATCTGAGTCGAAAATTATTATTAAATAAAAATACGCTGAATTATTGGAACTAACTGATCCAGCCCAGCAGTTGCAGTCCACGTGATTACTGCGTCAAACCCCATCGCCAGCAAGGGATGTTTTTCAAGAAACGACTTACTGGCGCTCGATTCGACCTTACCTTGACTCTGCAATTCTTCTAATGCTTGCACCAATGCGACGCGATCCGATTCTTGTAATCCGCCAGCATACTCCCGAATTCCTTCAAGCAGCCCAACCACATCACTTTCACCAATATTAAGCTGCACATTATCCGTGCCGCCAATTTGCGAATGGCTAACATCACCAGTTATATGAAGACTGTTGTCCACGCTTTGAACGGTTACCCCAGATTTAGGAAAATCAGACTCCACCGGAAGGCGAATCGGGTTTCGCGCGGCATGACGATTAACATCCTTCACCGTTTTATCCATTTCCTTCTTTAAATCGCGACTCAGTCTTCTAAACTGACTGTTAAGACTTTTTGTCAACTTCACGCCCCTACTTTCATGTGTTGGTTAGACCATCAACAACGTCTCAGTCTTGCATCCTCAGTTTCGAAATTATATTTGCAGCGATCTCCTCAATGGTGGTTAAGTCAACAACAAACCATTCACGCGGATGGATTAAGCGCCCGTTAGCAGCCGTGATATCAATATCTAACTGATACTCAGCCATTGCATGATGCAGCGCCGTTTCAAGTGACTCCGCATTCAGGTTCACAACTTTCATTTCCTCGACCAACTCAACTGGCGCATATAAATAGGTGGATTCGTTCTCGGCGTTCGCAATACGCTTCTGTATTGATCCAGCCGTAAACCCAACTTTATACAGTGGGTGTTCGTTTTGGATTCGCATAATCTGCTCATTGGTGCTCAAAGATTTGAGCACGTAAATAAAGCCGGTAATTTGGTCATTAGTTTCAAATGCAAAGGTTTCATCTGGTTCGGTTACAACTCGCCCTTGACGACCGTACAATGAAGCGGCCAGGCCATTCCGTAGTGGATGATTGTCGGTGCCATTATCGTAAACCACATGTAATCTTGCGTTTGTCTTTCGATTACTGTTGTCGTTAAGCTCGATTTCCGCGCCAACTTCGTCAACGTAGAGCAGTTGACCTTTCAACACGTAAAAATGATGGCGTAGAATTTCGTAGTTTTTGAAAGGCCGTAGCTGGCGCTTACCGGATGCAATCTCAGCTTGAGCCTTCTTAAACATTGGTTCAAATTCACCAAAATTCGCCATTGCCTTTCGTTGCGATACTACCTCTGGTCTATTCTCCTGTTCACGCTGAATATCCTTGTAAACCTTAGTATCAAACAACTTGCTGTCTGAAACTTGTGTTTGCGTACCCGTAAATAGGACAGAATCATCATCCAAAATGTCATCAAGTGAGGAAAAATCAGTCTTCTCCTGCTTGATCACGTCTTCCAGCTTTTCTGTTTCCGATTCGTCACGTAATAAGCCAAACGTGTCATACGGAGCAAGATGGTCACGACGTTCAGCACTATCGCGAATACCCTTCAACCGACTAGCAAGCTTGCGCTGCTTCATCTGGGACGGGTCACGGAGCTTCTGAGGTTCCTGACCATCATGGTCACTTACCCACTCATTGATTTCCTGAAAGCCCGTCACTTCAAGATCATACGTCACCGACTTGTGCTTAACCGGAGCTTGCAACATATCATCAACATCAGGATCATTGAAAATATCATCCAGTGATCTGATTAAGTTATCGTCCGCCATTCTGCGTCCTCCTTGCCTTTAGGTCTTGTAGCTGGGCTAAGGCATAGGCCATCTTAACTTCCAGTTCGTCTTTTGAGTTCTTGTCCGGTTTGCGCCCATTTTCGGCAACAAATCGCTTGGATTCGTTATACAAGTACACCAACTCAGCCTGATCAAAATTAAATTTCTTCGCATCGATCGAGCGCTGAATAACATGCAACACATCGCTATCAATGTTACGAGACAGCACATCGTAGGCTCTCTGAAATGGATTGATTGAGTCAATCAGATTAATGTCCAAATCATTCACGTTGATGAACTTATCCGCCATACGCAAGAATTCGTTCGTATTTCCCTTACTATCCGTCGTAGTATCAACCACAGCGTGTCGCAGCACAGTATCAGCCACAGCATATTGACGTACTTCTTCGACTTCCTCATTATTCAGGTTTGGATACCGCTGCATAATTACTTTTGGAATCAGAACCTTATTCATGGTCTCAGGATCAACGTTTGCCGCGATACCATTCTTAACCGCATCGTCTTGCAAAATCGCAGCCTTCAAATCAGGCATGTCATTATCAATGATGCTCTGAACATGCTTAGTTGACGGATCTTTCAACCCACGGACAAAGATGTCGCCGCCATTGCTCGAAGAATTGTCTTTCTTATGCTTACGCGCTTTAAGACGAATCTCAGGGGCCAGGACTTGTTCCATCAACAACGACGCTGTAATTGCTTTCAGGATTGAATTGACCGCATACTGAACCTCACCATCTTTAGCATCAGGCTGTTCAATCATATTGGTAAATTGCGCATGCGTCTTATTCGAACTATCACGCGTGACTCGGCCAATAATCTGCACAATCTCCGTCAAAGACCGACGATAACCAATGGTCAACGCTTGTTCCGCCCACGGCCAATCAAAGCCTTCCTTAGCCATTCCAAGGGCAATTAGAATATCTAAATCGTCCGCATTGTTGACCTGCTCACGCAGATAATCCTGAATACGGTCACGCCCTTCCTCAGTCACCAAATCTGCAACCTTAAGTAATCGTCCGTTAGCCTTACTCTTGATTGAGTAAATCCCTGTCGTCTGATTCTGATCAACAACTTCACCAATTGCATCAAAAATCGCGTCTACTTCGTTAAGCTTATCCTTCGTTGATTCACTTGAGTTAACGCTAGGGATATGAATAATCGTCTTCTTGGTCACATCGAGCGCTTGATCCAGTGCTGACAAATACGCTCCTTGGTAAAACTTGTAATCAATGCCAAAAGATTTAAGGTACTTGTAGCCGTCCAGTTGCTCGTAGTAGGTGTAATTGACCTTATCAAACTGCTGTTCATCTTCCGGCGACAAAATCGGTGCAGAATCCCCACGGAAATAAGACCCCGTCATCGCCAGTATATGTGCGGTGGAGTTATGCGTAATATTTTTCAAAGCCGATCCAAGCACCGAACTGTCATCAGACGAGACATGATGAAATTCATCAATCGCCAACATCACGTTATCAAATTTGTGATCATCATCAATCTTGTCGTAAGCAAAGCGCAATGTCGCATGTGTACAAATCAGAATCTTTCCAGTCGGTGAATTGATGAAGTCCACAAACTTCTGTACTTTGCTATCGTTACCACCGGGTAAAGTCAGGTCATATTGTGAGTCAATCTGCCAGTCTTCGTAAAACCCGAATTTAGCCAGTTCAGTATTCTGGAATGACTTCCCAATTGAGCGTTCAGGAACGGCAACCACGACCTTATTGACACCCTGATTAGCCAATTTATCCAGCGCAACAAACATCAATGCGCGGGACTTACCAGATGCAGGCGGTGCCTTAACGAGCAGATACTGCGAATTGCGATGCTCATAGACACGCGCCTGCATTTCTCGCATGCCCAAGTCATTTGTATTGGTGCTCTGACCCGTTCGATGGTAGTTCACATCAACAACATTCTTATTCTCCAAGTGACTTCACCTTCTCTTCATACATTTTAAGCAACAACGCCAAGCGTTGTGAATCATCTTTGAAACCGTCCGACTTATATGCGCGATCCACCACTTCGTCAAGCTTTTGGTGGGCTTCCAACAAGCGTGCATTCATAGGCTTTGGATTCTTTTCAGCCAGTGGTGAACCGTATAACTCAGCAAGGGTTCCACCTTCCTCTTCACGAATATCCAGTATTTTCCAGACTAAATCTTCAATTTCATTTTTACGACGAGTGGAAAGTCTAAGTAATGGAAATGTATTATAAACTAAATTTTTGGAATATCTTAATCGTGTTTCCAACTTTCCTCCAATTATTTGAAGCCACAACATATGCATATGGGACTGTAAAATTCCAAACAACCATAAAGGAGCATCATATATAACCATCGTTGAATTGTTTGCAATATAGTCACTATTGTATATAGTAATAGGCACATACAGCCTATTTTCAGATGAAGTCGCAGGAATCACAATCATTGAAGATTTTGCTTCTCGAGTATCCCTGAACCTCCATGGCTCATCTGCCAACTTCGGATTGTTAGATCTTGCTCTCTTAACATTCTCAATTCGTTGTTTGATAAGAACATTTGACATAGCCTTCTGTAATAGATTCTTTTTTATCCACAAAACATAGTTATATGTCCCATTCTGTGTATCTTTACCACCGATTAATTTTTTAAACAGTATAGCTAAGGACGGATCATCATCTATAATCTGGGAATATTCTGATTTAGAAAACCGAAGATTGCCCTTGCCATCAGTTGGTCGATTCCCCGAAAATATTTTAGGTAGGTTAAACAAGGGAGCCCCAACTTTCTTATTAACTATAATTGTCTTTCCTTCATTTAGATAAACATTAATGTTAGCAACCTCTTTCTTCCCTAAAGAATTAAATAAAACTTTATTTCTATCTGATTCATTTCCTATTTGAATAATTTCAACAGTTACTTGTGCTTGGCCTCTTGCATTGTTGTTCCATTTAAAGCTTTGCCTGGCCGATTGTATTTCCAAATTCATCGACATAATTAGTGGCCAAAAGATTCCTACCAATTTTCCTTCGGTTAATGAATTTGTAGTTACAAAAGAAAATTGGCTTCTTGTATCTCTAATATAAAGAGCTGCATCATAGAACCAACCACAAATATAGTCCAATTCACCTGTTTTGATGATTCCATTAAATAATTTCTTCAAATCTGATTTATGATTATTTTTTTGATTATTTGCCCCTAGATATGGTGGATTGCCAAACAAATAAACTTCATCATCTTTTTCATGTGGCAATACTTTTTCCCAATCAATCCGTAACGCATTCCCACATACAATCGCACCGGCATGCTGTAATGGCAGCGTTGGTCGAACAGCATCGCTAATCTGCTCATGCAGCTTAACGTTCATCTGATGCTCAGCAATCCACAACGACAATCGCGTCACATCACACGCAAAGTCTTCAATCTCAATACCATAAAACTGGCTTAAGGTCACTGAGGGAAGATAATAGACCTGCACGTTGGGTATATGATTGAGTTCTTTCAGAATATCAATTTCTAGTTGTCGTAATTCTTTGTACGCAATGATCAGAAAATTACCGGATCCGCAGGCTGGATCCATAAATTTTATATTGCCAATTCGGTTATACAGCTTCTGAAGCTTATCTTCATTGCCCTTTGCGGCTTCAAAGTCTTCACGAAGTCCATCCAGGAATAATGGCTTAATCACCTTCATAATGTTCGGAACTGACGTATAGTGCATGCCGAGGTGACTGCGGCTGTCTTCACTAGCAACCGCTTGAATCATTGATCCAAGAATGTCCGGATTAACCTGATTCCAATTCAACAATTCTCCAGCATCAATGATTAATTTTCGAGACTTAGAACTAAACATCAAAGATTCGTGCGGATCTTTAAATAAGTCGCCGTCAACATATGGAAAATCATTAAGCCACGATGGTGTGTCAACAGGTCGTTGTGACTTTTCAAAATCAAGCACCCCAAACAACTGACTTAAAAATGCATCAAAGTCAGTCCCGTCTTCTTTAGTCATTTGCTTAACACGATTGGTAAACAAATTGTTCTCAAAGATATTTGTATCTTCAGCAAACAAGCAAAACAGCACACGAATTAAGAACAGGTTTAGTCCCTTCCGCGATGCGTCCGGATTGTCCTTCACCACAACATCGTATAGCTTCGCAAAACGCTCGGCAGCACGAACATCAGCTGGATTTTCCTTGTCGAAATCAGCCTTCTCAATTCCATTCCACGCCAAGAAGAACGCGAACTTTTGCGGTAGTTTTGAAAACTCAATGTCTAAGGTGTCGTTAGTCTTCGTATCCTTAGCCAATAGCTGCTCGTAATCAGTAACAATAATAAAGCGTGGCTTTGTTCCTAAATCATTTACACGGGTCTGAACGTCAACATACGCCTGCATTAAATCTGAATCGGTCCGCTTAAAGTAAAGCTTGTTTTTTAAATAAACCTCCCCTGATTCTTTGGAAAGATTATTCAATCCCTTTCGTAATTTAGTAATTGTGGCCTTAGGAATTTTCTCATACACACTCAAAAAATCGTAAATGAAATCCTCGTGATTCGGTTTGTTAATGATTGCTTGAATTTGATCTTCATATTCGGTAATTGCCATGCCAATTCCTCCATGTTTGCTTGATACACCACTCCCTATTACATTATCTGCAATATTTTCGGAATGTACAAGAAGCCAATTCAAAAAAATCGCGAAAATCATCAATTACTCTCAAGTAACTGACAACTCCCGCGATTATTGGTGGTGATTTTGGTGGGGTACATAACGAATACCCCACCATATGACCCATTTCACGTCAATCAAAACGCCGTTAAATCAACGTTCTGGCTTCAACTTCACTTACTTAATTATTCCCACTCAACTGTTGCGAATGCTTATAAATACACATTGAAATAGCTTTATATCAAGCTTTATGACTCTTTTTATGGTAGCGTATTTTAGAATTAATGCCATCATTAATGCCATATGCTAAAAATTAACGTATCTTTGGAACTTTTCACCACTTGTCTGTTTCATTTTTTTAGTGAAGTGGGAGTAGACGGACAGAGTGGTCGAAACGTCATCATGCCCCATTCTGTATTGAACGCTCTTAAGGTCAAGTCCAGCTTCAAACATCAGAGTACAAGAAGAATGCCTAAGTGAGTGAACTGTGACAGGTTTCAAATTATGATCCTTACATAATTTTGCAACTGCCTTATTAATTTGTGAGCCATGAAAGTAGTCATAAGGTTTCTTACCAATCATTCTATTAAATAGTAAATTGTTCTTATTTCCATCGGTTCCTTTTCCCGTTTTTAGCAACTGCTGTGCTTGATAATGTTTCCAGTCTTTGAGAATAGTCAGTGTAATATTATCTAAATCAAATGAGCGTGTGCCTGCTTTAGTTTTAGGCGTAGAAACCTGATATTCTCCATCTAAGTAGTAAACAGTTTTATTGATACTGATTTCTTTATTTTTAAAATCAATATCATTCCAAGTTAAAGCCAAGCATTCTCCTTTACGAATTGAAGTGAAAGCAAGTAGTCGGAGAATCGTATACATTCTAATATCACAATCCTCTTTAGCAAATTGGAGAAAAGCTTTCAGCTCTTCAACTTCAAAGAACCGTCCAGTTTTCACCTCATTCTTCACTTGTAAACGTGGTAATATAGTCCGTTCCATAGGGTTAAAGTTAATTATTCCTAAACGAATAGCGTGATTCATAACCATGTTGAAGTAAGAACGAACGTTTTTAAATGAACGGTATTCTTTAGACCACTGATTTAGAATTTTTTGACAGTAAAACGTGTTTATTTTAGTTAGTTTCATTTTTCCGAAATAAGGCAATATTCTTACTTTAAAAATAGTGTCTATGGCCGATTGTGTGCTTTTTTTGATGGATAGGGCATGACTTTCATCCCAAAGTTCAAACATTTCTTTATAGGTATAATCTTTTTTATTGAAATTGGTTAGTTGCTTTTCAGCTTCTAACTTGATACGAGCTAATTCTAAGCTAGCTTCTTTACGGGTTTTATAACCTTGTTTAGAGGTCTTTTTTGGCTTTTCGGTTATTGGATCTATACCAAGATACGCTTGAAATTTATAGCGCCGTTCTCCTTGTTTATTTGTATATGCTTTAATTGTCATTTTTAACCTCCTGTACTGCTGGGGGCAAGTGGGAGGAGGATCAATTATTTAAGTTGAAGGTTGTTAGAAATATTTTGTAGATCTCTACGTGCTGTAATCAAAATATCCATAGCTTGTTGATAGGCTTCAGCACTTAGATCATCATATATTAAGTCAGAAAGAGGTGTACTAGCAGGGAATATCTTGGAACCAGATTCAGTTTCAAAATTTTTAGTTTTTTGGGGATCTTCATATTTGTCACGTAGTTTTGATTGCAAATTGATAATCGAATGTGCAATATCGTTTATGATCCCCCGGTCAGTATTTCCCATACCATCTAAATTCATGACGGCTTGACCTATAAGATTTTGTAAGTCACTCTCTTTGCCAATAATATGTTTAGCTTCTTTCATTCTAACTATTTCCTGTTTGATTTGTTCAGTGGTAAACCCAGTAGCAGATGCCCATAAATCCCAACCGTCTGGATCATCGGTTTTACCCTGCAAATACTCAACAGGGACTTGTAGAAAATGCGCGATTTTTTCCCAAGTATGTTTATCAGGAAAACGCTTTTCTTGTTCGTAATAACTTATAGCTTGTTGTGTAAGCTGTAATTCTACCGCAAGGTCATTTTGGCTAATCTTTCTTAAATTTCTCGCTTCTTTAATTCGATTCATTGAGTCACCTCCTATACGAATAACTTGATTCTAGCAGATTAAACAATCGATTACAACAATGTTGTTGACTTAACAACAGCGTTGTGGTAGATTAAGTTTAACAACAGCGTTGTAAAAAAGTGGAAGGAGAATTTTAAATGAAAGCAAATCAAGAAATTCGTGACAAAATTTTTTTTAATCGTTTGAAAATGTGGGAAGTTGCTCAAGTAGTTGGGATTTCTGATGGAAGGTTTTCTGTTTGGCTAAGAACGCCACTACGTGAAGATCGTAAGAAACGAGTTGAACAAGCAATTGAAAAACTCATTGAGAAGAAAGGAGAATAGTGATGAAACTAGAAGTAGACCTAAGCCCAACGATCGAACAACAGCTAACAGAAGTTGCAAGTCGTGTATGGGCAGAAACAATGCAACAAGAAATTCAGAGAACTATATTCCCTGAATGGATGGATTTAGAAACGACTTGCGAATATTTACAGGTATCTCGTTCTAATTTATCTAAATTTATTAAAGAGTTAGATTTTCCAATTTCTACCATCAATCAGACAAAACGCTGCAACCGAAAAAAAGTAGATGAGTGGATGTCACAATTTGAAATGTAAAAAAATGCTGGGGGCAAGTGATTAACAGGAGGAAATAATAATGGAATCGACACAAAATAAAGCAATCGAAAAAGTATTATTAACAATTCTTACAGAAGATACAGCAAGCGAGTTAGCAAACTTGGAAGGCAAAGCACTAGAAGAAGCCTTTGAATGTTTGTACGAGCAAATGGACTATCAAAAATTGTTGCCACAAGAGCCAACGGTAAGCGGAGTATTGCAAGGTCTGTATGACCTAACACAAGCAGAGTTTCAAGAACGACTTTCTATTGAAGAGTATCAAGAAATTTTGTATCAGCAAGTTGAGTTATTAGCAAGCTTGCTAGGGATCAAACTGGAGGACTAAGTAAATGAGGGCAAAAGAAAAAGCCATTATCCATAACAGTCTTGGCGGACAGGATAAAGGCAAACAAAATAGTACAAAACTATTAATCTTTTGTCCTTCAATTATAACACATCAATTTATTGGAGGAAACTACTATGAAACATTTAACTAATGACGAACTCTTAAAACAGGCAGAGAAACTAACCGAATGTGCGCAACAAATTAAGGTACTACACCGACTGGCTGAAAATTTGGAATACTCACGAGTCAGCGGGGATCAATTTGCGGTGAACCACCAAATTCAAAGCGGATTGCTGGGCGATATGGGCGATAGTTTACAAACACTTGAGGAAGCTATCCAAGAAATATCTAATACCATTTGTCCAGATTAGGAGGAATCACAATGAATAAGAGAACAAATTTAATTTTAATTAGCATTATTTTAGGTGGCATGGTCACATTTTTACCAGTAGCGATAAAAGTAGCCTTGTTATTTAGCGCAGCGATAGCATTATTCATGCGTTATGATTTTTACGAATATGACCAAAGAAACGAGGAGATTACTCATGAATAAAACATTACTAGAAAAGCAATACGATCCAACAGGGAAACCGACTGGCCGAATACTTTTGATTGATCGCTGGGGATTCAAAGAAATACCGATCGATACACCGATTTTATCTCATGCAGCAACAGTTGGTGCTGGAAATGATGTGGATCGAGAAATCACTCTTTCTGTTTTGACTGATGTGAATGGGGATAATAATCCGCAATGGTTGAATTTTGAAGCACAGCAAGTGTGGCTTGTATTCAACAATCGATTTAATGAAGATGGCACACCAAAGGCAATTTTTGCAAGTTAGGGGGTACAAAATTATGGTATTTAGTTTTGTTGATGGACTAACCAATAATAAAATGACCACTGTTAATAAAAATCTATTTGATTATTTACTTCAATATGAACCGCAAAAATTTTTGGTTGATGATAGTTATACAAAAGAGCAGGCAGATAAATTAAAGCACAAAGCTTCATACGTGGTTGCTGGTATTTTTGATAATAACGTTCGAACAGAAAATGAATTGCACCAAAAAATCGGGATATTCTTGGATTATGATGATTTAGATTTGATGGTCACTGTTTTTCAAGCAAAGATAAAAGAAGCTTTATCTAATGTTTCATTTATCTGTTATCCAACCATTAAAAACAATCTTTTTGGTCTAAGGTATCGTTTGTTTATTCCAACTGATAGACCATTTATCGAAGATGAGAACAAGCGGTTGATTCAAAATGTGGTGAACAAAATCGGTCTTCCTTGTGATAGTGCAAGTAATAAGTGGAATCAATTGATGGGATTACCAGTGGTTACAAAAATATCACCTAAAACGTTAATCTTTTCGCAAAAAGGCGAGCTAATAAAAGTTGATGATTATTTACAACCGTTACCTTTAAAGCAAGAGAAGTCAACTTTTTATCATAACAAAACGTTTAAAAGCAGTTACTACAATAAATTAGGTGAATTTATTGACAGTTTAGATGAAATCTCAATAAATCGAAATGAAGCCATGGCTAGTATTATAGGTAAGCTTTACGCTAGTGGGGCGACAAGTGAACAAGGAATTTACGCTTTAGCAGTTTTTGTTTATGAAAACTACGTGAATCAACTGAATGATCCATATACTCAAAAAGAATTTAATGCCACGTTCAAAAGTATCAGAAATAGGGAAATGAAAAAGAGGGGAGGCGCTTGCTGATTGGGAAAAATTGAAGTACCAGAAGATTTACTTGAAGATTTTGAAAACAATCCACTTCCAGAAGTAGAAAAACCTTCTCCAAAAACAATGGAAGAGTTAAAATGGCAGTTAATTGAGCGGGCAAAAGAACTGAAAGGCCAAATTGGGGAACGAATAAAAGAACAAAAAATCAATGCAGCTATTAATAAAGAATTATCGTTAAAGAAAAATAAAAAGCGCAATCCAGAAGAAATTGAAGATGAAGTGAATGGACGGTTTGCGAATACCTTTTATGAAGGAAATTTAGGAATTGACGAAGCTGTAACAATTTTGGATGAATTTGTTCACTATGTAAAAATTGATGATATTGATAGCCCTGTATCTATTTTTAACTTAGATGACGGGATTTATACCAACTCAATAGGTGTATGGTACCGGGTTGTTTCTTACATTTTACCATTCAGCAAGGAGAATGAAAAAAATACTATTATCCATATTTTAAGTACTAGAGCAGATATAAAAAATTTATATAGTTCTTCTGATAGGATCGTAGTGGGAAACGGTATCTATAACTTCAATACTAAAAAATTGGAGCCATATAATCCAGACTACGTTTTTACTTCAAAAATTGCTACTAATTATCGTGAATTTATTTCTCCACTGGAAATAAAAGGATGGTCCGTTAAAAAGATGTTTTCTGATTGGGCGCAAGGAGACAAAGAACTGGAGTTACTTTTTATGCAAATTGTTCGTGCAAGCGTGCAATTAAAACAGAGAGATCAGTTTGTCCTGTTACGTGATGATGAACAAGGTGGTACAGGTAAAGGGACTTTTCAAAAGCTGATATTCAATCTGGTGGGATTTGAAAATATCATGGCCTTATCAATGGTTGAGATGACTAAAGAGCATCAATTAGCTGGTATAGAAAAAGCTCAAGTTATTATCGGAGATGACAATGATAACGGTGTGTTCATAAAAGAACCACGAGTCATTAAAACACTGACTAGCGGTGATCCATTGAATGTCAATCCTAAAGGCCAAAAGAATTATTCTTTCTTGGGGTGTCCACTTATCATTCAATCTATTAACGGGCATTTGAAAACAAAAGATATTTCTCAAGCGTTTAAAGATCGTATGTTGTTTGTGAACTTTACTAAAAAATATCGTGGAACTAACGAGGGAAATCCTGATATTAAGCAAGACTATATCAATAGATCAGAGGTTCTGGAAAGCCTTTTGTACGAAGCGTTACAATTAGAGGATTTTACTAATTTCATTCAGCCAGCCTCTAGTGAAAGATTAATGAAAGAATTTACAGTTCAAAATGATATAGTGGCGGATTTTTACTTTGAAGTATTTAAAAAATTTAAATCTGCACGATTACGTTCTGATTTTGTGTTTAAGTATTTTCTTGAATGGTGTAAAGGAAACAATAGCCCCACCACAATGAAACAACGCAATTTTACTGATCGAATGAAACTCTTGATCGTTGGTACCGATTGGGAGCATTCAGGAAAAGTTGAGTTAGCAACAGGAGTGTATTTCAATGATGACGATAACCTCCAAGATGGACTTACCGTGGTAGATGAAAACATGACGGTGGCAAAAAGGAAAACGTGCTATCGAAACAAAGGTAAAGAACTAGAATACGATAAATCAGAGATAGATAAAAAAATTAAAGAACAACAAGATGTCATTGAACGAATCAAATCTAATCGGTCAAATATGAAGGCTTTAGATATTGAAACTAATGAAATTGAATTAGATAAATTAAAAGAAGAGAGAAAGCGTTTAGGCTAAGAAATGTGGTTAGTGGTTAGCAAAAATGGCTAACCACATACTTAACCACATTTAGATAAACTAATATAAATGCTGGTACTATACGTTTTCAAAGAATTATTTTCAGCGCTAGGTGGTTAGTGGTTGGTTTATTCAATATTGTTAATTAAAAAAGTATAGGGGAAAATATTCTCACACTCTCTCTTAGCGGTTTAAATTGAACTCAACTTGGAGTTTTCTAACCACTAACCACTTGAGAGTGAAAATGAACTATGAAAACTTGGTATATAAGCTTTTACCAGAAGTGGTTAAGCATAGTAGTTATTACCCCAGCTAACCACCAACAAGGAGGAAATTAAATGCTAAACTTCATTTCAACAAACAAAGCACCGAACTTTCAATATACAGATGAAATAGATCGGTTTCTAATGAACACGCTGGCATTTAGTGTGGGATTGGTAACAGAAGATTATTCCACATTTGATCCAGAAGTATTAAAGATAATGGAAGATGAATCTGATTGGCTGCAGGAGTCAGTAGTGTGGTGTCAATCGCTTATCGTTGGTTCACTGGCAGATAGTGGCAACTATGATGATACAGGTGAGCTAATGGATGAATTTAATTGTTTGCTTAATCTATATGATCGAGCGAGACAACGAGAGCTTACATCGAATGAGGATAATTTGTTTTTAAACATCCATGATAAGTTCTTGGCTTTGCTACTAACAGATGATGAATTGATAACTAATTTATTGGAGGTAGCATAGATGATTGAAGTGGTTTATGTGTTCGATGGTGTGGAACGTGTTAGATATGCAACTTGGATAGATGTCAATAAAGTAGACACGAAAAGAGCAGATACTTACAGATGATTAAAGTACTTTTCTTCCATTTCGTT
>NZ_BJDP01000011.1 GCF_005405205.1 Enterococcus pingfangensis
TGTTTCTATTAAATAGAAACGCCCTACACATTTGGTTTGTTTTATTCGTTCAGTTTTCAAAGGTCTACATTGTTTGTTGCTTTGTTTCAGCAACTTTTATATCTTAACAGCTTGCTGAGTGAATGTCAATAACTTTTTTGAAGTTTTTTTAATTTCAAAAGTCAACGTTCGGTTTTTACTGCATCAGCAACGTTTATTAATTTACCATTTAATTAACCAGCGGTCAACTATTTTCTTCAAAAAAAAAAGAACTTATTTTTATAAGCTCTTTTTTCAGGATTATTCAAATAATGGTACACCCTCAATTTCAATTGTTCCGAGGATTTTTCTCACGCTATCGGGGCTTTCCCAAGCGAAGCCTTCTGGCAGTTCTGTTACTTCTTCGCTGACCATTTCAAATACATACAATGGTAAGCTGGCGCCGTGTGATTGTGTATTGGTTAATTCAACTAGACGAATATTATTTACATCGATATGTAGTGTCGTTTTCAAAAAATTTAAAAAACTAGCTAAAACAGTGTGTTCAGCCGTGGTCTCAGTGTGGGCAAATTCTTTATCTCTTCCTACTTCATGAACTAAAAAACGTTTTGAACCATCTTCTAAATGCAACATGATTGTTCCAGATACTTGTTTCGTCACAATTTTCACCTCTGCAAGAGCTAATCTAAAATCGCACTCATTGTATCATGCTTTCAGAAAAAAAGATATTGTTTGCATAAAATAGTAATTAATTTTCAGCTTGTTCTTTCAATAGAAAGTCGATGGCTTCATCGGTCCATTTCGGCATATTCTTTTCAAGTGAACGGAATCCGATGTTCTTGTTGCGATTTGTGAAGTAACGTTTTCGATGATACGGCACTTCCGCTGGATGTTCTACAAGTGTTCGTAATGACAAACTGATTTTTTTAGTGTACTCATCGATATCAATAAGCTGAACTTTCACTACTTGTCCGACTTCTAAAAAGCTGTGAATATTTTTAGTATAACCAGACTGTACTTCGGATATATGAACCAGCCCTTGCGTCTGATCGTCTAATGAGATAAACGCTCCATAAGGTTGGATACCCGTTACATAACCTTCAATGATATCTCCAATTTTATATTTCATTCGTTTCCCTCTTTTCGCATGTTTCATTATACTGTATTTATAAATAAAATTGAAGTTCACAACTAGGAGGAAAGAAAATGACACATTTTGAGCGGCCAATCGAGCGCATTGGTTCCAACAGTATCAAATGGGACGCGATTCTTGATACGTACAACGAAGAAGAACTTTTGCCATTATGGATCGCTGATATGGATTTCCGAGCACCCGAGGGCGTTTTAACTGCCTATCAAAAATTAATCGCTCACGGAATATTAGGTTATGCTGATACCCCGGAAAGTCTTTATCGTACGATCATCGATTGGGAAAATGATCACCACCACCTTGCATTAGAAAAAAAAGATATTTTATTCTTTTCCGGAGTCTTAGCCGGAATAACGACAGCGATCCAAGCGTTTACCGCTCAGGATGATGCGATCTTAATCCACGATCCTGTCTATCCTCCCTTTGCAACAATCATCACGGAGAATCAACGAAAATTAGTGCGCAGCCGCTTGATTGAAAAAAACGGTCAATTTGTGATGGACTTTGCGGATATAGAGGAGAAATTTAAACAGCAGCATATTAAAGCGATGATTTTATGCAACCCGCACAATCCAGGTGGACGCGTCTGGTCGAAAGAAGAGTTGCAGCGTTTGGGCGAGCTTTGTAAAAAGTATGCTGTACTTGTCCTGAGTGACGAGATTCATCAAGACTTAGTTTTCCCACCCCATGAAATGACTTCTTTCTTTTGTGCCGGAACAGACTTTAGCGACTTTAGTTTACAATTTACGTCTATGACTAAGACCTTTAATCTGGCTGGGATCAAAAATTCCGTCGTCTTTGTCAAAAATGACGCGTTGCGGGAGCAGTTAGCGCGTAAACAAGCGGCGAACTTCCAGCACGAGATCAATACATTTGGCTTAGTCGGTATGGAGGCCGCTTATCAAACTGGAAAAGACTGGCTTTCAAACTTGCTACCTTATATCCAATCAAACATAACTTATTTGCTGGATTTTTTCCAAGACCATTTGCCAAAAGTAAAAATCATGATCCCGGAAGGAACGTATTTATTATGGTTGGATTTTTCTGCGTACGGCTTGTCCGATGAAGCATTGGAGAATCGCTTGGTTCATATAGGTAAAGTTGTTTTAAACCCCGGTGTCAGTTATGGACCTAGCGGCAAACAGCACATGCGCTTAAATGTTGCTTGTCCACAAGTCATTCTTGCCGAAGGATTACAGCGAATCGCAAGCGCATTAAACGAATAAAAAAAATACGGCTAAGCCGTATTTTTTTTATGCTGTGATTTCAATTGATTCAATGACGATATCGTGAACAGGTTCGTCTTGCGCGCCACGTTTAGCAGCAGCGATAGTATCAACGACATCCATTCCTTCAGTCACATGGCCAAAAACAGTGTGACGGAAGTCTAACCAAGGAGTTCCGCCTTGTTTGTATGTTTCGATGATTTCACCAGGGAAACCAGCTTCTTCTAATTGTGTCAGCATGTTAGCAGGAACGTCTTGCTTGTTCACAATAAAAAATTGACTGCCGTTAGTGTTAGGACCTGCATTAGCCATTGATAATGCCCCGCGCAAGTTAAATAAGTTGCGTGAAAATTCGTCTTCAAATTTTTCACCATAAATGCTTTCGCCGCCCATCCCAGTACCGGTTGGATCGCCGCCTTGGATCATAAAATCAGGAATTACACGGTGGAAAATCACACCATCATAATAACCGGTCTTTGCTAATTCGATAAAGTTTTTAACGGTTTTAGGTGCTTCTTCTGGGAATAGTTGAACCTTGATATCCCCCATATTGGTTTTGATCGTCGCTTTAGGACCTTTTTCTTCTGTTAAATTTAATTGTGGGAATTGAGTCACTTTAAAATCCTCCTTTATTTTTTTGCTGTGTCCATCATAACAAACTTTTCTAAATTTGCCACCTCTGCAAACTAAGCAGTTTTTTCTCTTTCATTTATTTGTTACAATCGATGAGAAGAAAGGGTGTTGATATGGAAATTTTTGATATAACTATCGTAGGCGCAGGACCAGTCGGTATGTTTGCGGCTTTCTATGCAGGAATTCGCCAAGCTAAGACAAAGTTGATCGACAGTTTGCCGCAATTAGGCGGACAATTGACAACTCTTTATCCTGAAAAAAATATTTATGACATTCCTGGATTCCCGATTGTAAAAGCGGCGGATCTGGTAAACAACTTAGAAAAACAGTTGCGGACATTTTCTCATACCTATTGTTTGGATGAAGAAGTGCTGGAGCTAAAACAACATGAAGATTATCTCGAATTGGTCACTAATAAAGAAAGTCATTACACAAAAGCAGTCGTGCTTGCGCTTGGCAACGGTTCTTTTCAGCCAAGACGCTTGATGATCGACGGTGCTGAAACTTTCGAAAATCACGGAATCGATTATTACATCACTGATTTGATGAAGTATGCCGGAAAAAAAGTTGCCATCGCTGGCGGCGGAGATTCCGCGATCGATTGGGCATTGATGTTAGAACCTATCGCTGCAGAAGTCTCGATCATCCACCGCCGTGATAATTTTAGAGGACATGAACACAGTGTGGAAAAACTGAAAGAATCCTCCGTCAATATTTACACGCCGTATCTGCTAACCGAACTCACTGGCGGACAAGAGTTAGAAGGTGTGACTTTACAAAAGGTGAAAAGCGATGAGACAATTACAGTAGGCGTCGATTATTTGATCGTCAACTACGGTTTCTCTTCTTCATTGGATCACTTAAAATCTTGGGGATTAGAAAGTACCCGTCAAGCCATTCTCGTCGAATCGGATATGCGAACATCAATCCCTGGCGTTTATGCTTGCGGAGATATCACGACGTACGATGGTAAAGTAAAATTGATTGCCACCGGCATGGGCGAAGCACCGACCGCTGTTAACAATGCGCTCCACTATATCAATCCGAAAAATCGGACACAGCCCGGACATAGCACTAGCCTATTTCCACAAAAATAATTTTGGAGGTAAGTTATGGTATTTGAAACTACTGCGCTTGAACAAACGGCCCGCGAACTCTTAGAAGAACGCGGAGTTACTATTAGAGACATCGCGGAATTAGTCTTCTTTTTGCAAAAAGATTATATCGATAAACTGGATATCGAATTGTGTATCCATAGTGTGAACCGCGTGCTGACCAAACGCGAGGTCCACAACGCGATCA
The DNA here is from genome assembly GCF_005405205.1 of Enterococcus pingfangensis. Taxonomy (GTDB): domain Bacteria; phylum Bacillota; class Bacilli; order Lactobacillales; family Enterococcaceae; genus Enterococcus_A; species Enterococcus_A pingfangensis. Next base: position 4,291 of record NZ_BJDP01000011.1, read on the forward strand.
TCACTGGTATCCAGCTAGATAAACTAGCCGAACAAAAAAAATTGGACTACCCGCTGCAAAATATTTTAGAAGAAGATGAAGGTCTTTACGGCATCGACGAAATCATGGCACTTTCGATTGTGAACGTTTATGGTTCGATTGGTTTCACGAATTACGGCTACATTGATAAAGTAAAACCAGGTATCTTGAAAAAACTAAACGAACATGACGGCGTCCACGTCCATACTTTTTTAGATGATCTCGTTGGAGCGATCGCCGCATCGGCTGCTAGTCGTTTAGCGCACGAACATCCGCGGAAATTAGATTCTATCGTCAAATAAATTAGACAAAAGAGCATTAAAAAAAGAGCTTATCGCTCTTTTTTTAATGCTCTTTTACCAAAATAAATCGGTAAGAGATAAAATAGTTCCAATAATACAAAAAATAAAATAAAACAATGTAAGAAAAAGGTTTCCGGCAACACATTGATGATCGGGTCGGTTGCTGGATCAAAAATCCACGCATCATTGTTGAACAATACCCCATGAAATAAAATGAAGAACTGATCAAAATTCACCGCCATCATAAAAGCGATCACGATTGGTGCTGCGACGGCTATGCGAAATGGCTGAATCAATGCCCAGAGACGTTTTTGCTTGAGCAAATGCCGCAAATAAAAACCACTTGGTATAACGGTCGCTAACAATAACCCGTAATTCAGCAGAAACAATCGTTTCACTTCATAAAAATGCTTCGCACCGCTAGTCGAGACAGGAAAATCCGTCATTTGAAGGTTTTCTATCCAAGGCAAGTTCAAGTAACGCATCAATTGATCAAAATTATGCAGCAACTCTTTTTCTGAAAGCATCGTATAATCCAGCAAATTCAACTGACCGATATCAAAGCGATACAGCCAGCGGGCGTTGATTGTCAGTGTGATCGCTAATGTCAGTAAAGTCAGTAGCAAACAGATCAAGCCCAAACGCTCTAGCCATTTACTTTTCATCAAAATTCCACTCATCCAATGAGTCGACAAGATATGTCGGCGGCACAGGCAAAGTCGGTACGTCTGCTTTTTGGGTGTACCCGGACAAAACCAATAAAGAATCGACCCCATTATTGATTCCTGCCAAAATATCCGTCGTATAATTATCGCCCACCATCAAGACCTCAGATTTTTCCAGTCCTAAAACTTCGACAGCTTTATCCATAATGATTGCTTCAGGCTTGCCGATGTAGATCGCTTTTTGCTGAGTAGCAGCTTCTACTAATGCGATCACCGAACCAGCACCCGGCAACAAGCCGCGCTCAGTTGGAATGTTCTTATCTGAATTGGTTCCGATGAAGGTCGCGCCTTTTTGGATCGCTAACGTTGCTGAAACAAATTTTTCATACGTCACATTTGTATCTAAACCGATCACTACATAATCCGGATCTTTTTCATCCCAAACATAACCGGCAGCTAAAATCGGATCGATCAACCCAGGTTCGCCGATGACAAAGACTTTTTTGCCTTTGCCTGCTCCATTCATATAATCGATCGTCGCAAGTGTTGCGGTGTAGACCGTTTCCGGACTAACATGAATTGAAAACTCATTGGCTAATCGGTCTGCCACGGTTGCCGGTGTTTTTGTCGTGTTGTTTGTTAAAAATAAAAATGGAATCTGCCGAGCTTGCAGTTGTTCCACAAATCGACGGCCCGCGGGGATCGGTTCGCTGCCGCGGTAAATCGTTCCATCTAAATCAATCAAATATCCTTTGTACATCGTATTACTCTTCTCTTTGACGAATCACAAAGCGTTCGCCCTTTTCTTTTGTTTTTGTTGGTACGGGTGTTTCTTTTTGCGGCTGACGAGTTCTGATAATCGTCTTTTTCTTTGGTTTATCGGTCACTGGAACCTTTTTTTCTTCTACGAAAGCTTGCGGTTTGTCTTTGCGTTTCCGCTTGCGTTTTTTGCGAACTTGCTGCCGCTTGCCGCCGGTTCGTTCTAAGACAAAATACGCACAACCGAAATTGCAGTACTCATATAAATAATCTTCTAAGGTATCAATCCGCTGCTCGGGCAAACTTTTCCGATCATCTTCGCGGAAAAAACCTTTTAATCGCAGCTGTTCATAACCCCAATCCCCAACGATATAATCATAACGTGTCAAGACCTCACTAAAGCGTTCACCTAAACGTTCGGCATCAAAGCCTTCACGATAATTTTTAACTAAGCGGTATTGGCGTTCGCCAATCAAAAGATTACTCTCATCGACGAATACGACCATTTCACCCTTTTTCTTTTCTTCAGCGGGCGTCTCAACGATTTCATCTAAAACCTCAGCCAACTCTTCAGTGACGGTTTTTTCTGGATTGGTTTGTTTTTCTTTTTTGTCGTTTTGTTCTTTTGTCATCGTTTCACCACCTGCCTGCTATTATACCTTGTTTTTATTTGATTGGATAGTGAGTGTGGAGATAGTCTCCCAAAACACTGCGGATAAAATCCGGGAATAGAAATTCATAGCGGCCCGCAATCTCGATCGTCGGGAAAAATGGAACGAACATAAAATGATCTACCGTTGCGATTGTATAATCCAACTCAGGATCGACTAACTCACCGAGCCAGCGGACTTGATGATTCACTGAATCATATTCGATTCCGTCATACACGAGATGACCAAATACTTTCCCGCGAAAGCCCATCCCCATCACAGGAAAATTGATCAGAAAATGTCGGTTTTTTTCCATTTCCAGAATCAAACGGACCAGATTCTCACCGCTCAGCGTCACCTTGATCAAATGCATCGGATGCGGCAATGCTGTGTGGAGCTGATCTTGATCGACGATTCCTGCAGGGATGTCTTGTAAAAACAAACCAGAATTCAACACCGCGGCTTCTGTTCCAGCCGCTTCTTTTACTGCCGCTAAGGTATAGTTGATCATTGGATGATCGCCTTGTAAGTCTGTACTCATAGCAAACGGAACATCTGCGACCTTTTTATCCGCTAATAGTTGGTGCCCTGTTTGTAGATAGTCTTCGATCTCTTCTTGATCCTCAGGCAATGCCAGCATTTTTTCAGTTGGAAACGTCCGCGCTGAAGTTTTCTGGATTCGGTGCTCACTATCGACTGTCACATGGACTTCACCGACGTAATAGCCGTATTTTCCTGCTGCGGCCAACTGAACCCCTTCGATCTTTTCACCATGTTCAAACAAATGATGGGTATGCGATCCTAAGATTACATCGATTTCCGGCAATTCTCGCGCGATTCGGCGATCTACACTGATCCCCAGATGGCTCATTAAAACTAAGACATCAACTTTTGCACGAATGTCCGCAACTAATCCTGGCAAAATATCCATTACTTGCCGAATATCCCAACCATTCGGATTATAGGTCAACGAAAAGGGCGCCGTGAATGCCAACAACCCTACTTTAGTTCCTTGAGCGGTTGTAATGATTTTTGTTTGCTGTGCCCATGTTGGAAATTGCAGTGTTTGTTTATCAAACAGATTATCTAATACGATATCAAAATTCGCCTGATCATATAGATGATTTAATTCGGCTTTCGAATTCCCCACGCCTTCATTATTGCCGATAGTTGCCGCGTCATAGTGGATTTGATTCATCAACTGGACATTGGCTTGGCCATTGGTCGCTTCAGTTAGCGGATGCCAGCGGTCGACAAAATCACCGAGATCAAGCGTGATGATTTTTTTTTCGGCGGTTTCTTCTTGCTTGCGATTTAGCAAAAACCGGCGGATCTTCGGCCAATTTTCTAAATGGGAGTGGAGATCGTTGGTATGCAAAAGAATAATTTTTTCCATTATTCTACCTCTTTTCAACTCTTCTTGTTCCATCTATAGTAACATATAGCTGAAAAAGGCTGAACGAAGTCGTTTGTAAAAAAGCAGGTGAAATGATGAAATTTGACTCTATTCTTGGAACTATCTGGCTGGATGCTGATCAACACGCCTTGACTCGTGTATCTTATACACCGATTGTTGAAAATCCTTTAGCGGATCAAGCCATTTTAACATCAGCCAAACAACAACTGTTAGAATTTTTAGCAGGACAGCGCACAACTTTCGATCTTCCCTATGTTTTTGAGACCGGAACAGACTTTCAGCAAGAAGTCTGGCACGCTTTGACCGAGATCGATTTTGGAACTACGTGCAGTTATCAAGCCATCGCCGAAAAGATCCAACGACCCAAAGCTGTCCGCGCGATTGGTCAAGCCAACCGCAACAATCCCTTGCCAATCATCGTTCCTTGTCATCGAGTAATTGGTAAAAATGGCAAATTGGTCGGTTATTCTGGTGCAAGCGAGGCCGGACTAGCGATAAAAGCCCAGTTGCTTGCGATCGAAAACCCGATGTTACAAGCCACTCTTTTTTAAAAAAATACCGTTGTTGAAAGTTCGCACTCAACAACGGTATTTTTGTATTCAAATTGATTTAACTTATTGCTAAACAGAAAAAATTTCTCTTTTCTTAAAAAATTGGACAAAAAAAGCAGACACGCAGTCTGCTGTTGATTCGTATAAAAGACACATGCCGGATCCTGCTTAGTGCTGCTTCCTTCCGGATCTGACACAATTCACAAGCCCGACATTGTCCTGCCTTTCGGCAAAAAATAGTATAACAAACTCTACTCGCTTTGGCTAGTCTTTTTTTTCCGCGCCCGCAGCTCTCGAAAGAAATTCGTCAATAAAAGGCCACAGTCCGCTTCCAAAATACCGCCTTCGACATAGGCGCGATGATTGAACCGTTCATCGGTCAATAAATTCATCAGCGTTCCTGCTGTTCCGCCTTTCGGATCATAGGCGCCAAAATACACTTCCTCCACGCGCGACAAGATCATCCCGCCGCTGCACATCGGACAAGGCTCTAACGTAACAAAGAGCTGACAGTCTTCTAAGCGCCAATTATCCAAGTGCTGACACGCTTCTCGGATAGCGAACATTTCTGCATGGCTGGTCGCATCTTGGCTATGTTCCCGCAAGTTATGCCCGCGACCGATTATTTCCCCTTGATAGACAACCACCGCACCAATCGGGACCTCCGCGATTTCTTCTGCTTTTTTTGCTTCGCTGATCGCTGCTTGCATAAAAAAGACTTTTTCCTCTTCTGTTAGCCGACTTTCCCGTTCCATTAATTTCCTCACTTGCTAGTTTTAGCTTACTTTAGCATAAAGTATCCACAAAAAAAATAAATTATTAAAAATCCGTTCCTTCTTCAGTGAACCTGCTGTTTGACCTAATAAAATAGACGCTGCTTTTTCAGCTTGTTCCCGAAAAAAAAGATGCGCCATTACTGGCACATCTTTACATCAAGTGATCGACAAGATCCATTAATTTGGCTTTTAAATCTTCTGTCGTATCTTTGATGGAATCTCCATAGACGGATACGCGTTTTTTCCCGCTTTTGATCTTGTTCAAAATATTCATGATATTATCCAAATCTTCATCTGACAGTTTATCCACGATTGCCAGCAATGACTCGCTGCCATCGAATTTATCACTGACAAAACGTTTGACTTTGCAACGATTCGAGACGTGACGGACTTTTTCGATTAGTTTTCCAGAAGCTACTACGGCTGTCGCTGTACTGGCTGCAACGATGACACCTACTCCAATTTTGACTTTGGTTGATTTTTTCATGGTATCAGCTCCTTCTCGTATAAATGTGTTCATTTTAGTTAAAAATCAATCTGCCATCCTTTAATTAATCATAACATATTCTCAAAATTATCAATAATAAGAGCTACCGCAAATAAACAGACAACTAGGTGCAATCAACTAGTAAGAATGATTAGCAGCGGTTGTCTCCGCTAGCTTTACAGCAAAAAAAGAACCGACAAATTGTCGATTCTTAATCTCGGTTTCGATTGCCAAATAACAAGATCAATCGTAACAATTGTAAAAAGGTTGCTAATGCCGCTGCGACATAAGTCAACGCCGCTGCAAAGAGCACTTTTCGAGCAGCTGCTAATTCATCGGCGTCTAACATATTCCCTTCGCGTAAAATACTCAATGCGCGTCTTGATGCATCGAATTCTACCGGCAACGTCACAAGTTGAAAAATCAATGCCAATGAAAAGGCTAAGATTCCAAGATTGATCAACATTTGATTCCAACTCATAAAGACCCCGATCATGATCAATGGAAAAGAAAGTGTCGAACCAATATTTGCTACCGGCACGATCGCCGCCCGCAAACGCAATGGAATATAATTTTTCGCATCTTGTACCGCATGACCACATTCGTGAGCGGCTACACCAATCGCTGCCACTGAAGTAGATTGGGCAGTCGCCTCTGACAAGCTCAGCATTTTATTGCCGCTGTTATAATTATCGGTTAAATCACCGGCAATTTTTTGCACGCCGACATCCGTAATTCCTTGACTGCGCAAGATGTATTCAGCCGCTTGAGTTCCTGTGACTCCTTTGCTGCTACGAAACTCATCGTACTTGCGAAACGTCGAATTGACATAGGCAGAAGCCAGTCCTGAGATGACCAGCCCAGCGATCACTAATAAAAAGGTGGGATCAAAAAAATTATAAAATGAGCCATATCCATACATAGCCATTCTCCTCTGATTTAAAAATAATTTTTGCTGTTTATTACAGTTTCCTAACTTTAGTTTAGCATGAAAAGTAGGATTTTTTTATGAAAACAACTCTAAGAATTTCTCTAGCTTACAACTTCTTAACAAATTCAGATTTCAATTTCATCGGACCGAAGCCATCGACTTTACAATCAATGTTGTGGTCACCTTCGACGAGACGAATATTTTTGACTTTCGTTCCTTGTTTGATCGCGCCTGAAGCGCCTTTAACTTTCAGATCTTTGATCACTGTGACGCTGTCGCCATCTTGCAACACGTTGCCATTGCTGTCTTTGACGACAAGCCCTTCATCTGTTTCTTCATTTTCCGACCACTCATGACCACACTCTGGACAAACAAACAAGCCGCGATCCTCGTAAGTATATTCTGATTGACACATTGGGCAATTCGGCATAATCTTCCTCCAATAAAATTATTTTCTAAGTTAGTTTAGCTGAAACAAAGCCGCTTGAAAAGCTTTTCGTAAAAAAAGAAGGTTCGACAAATGATTGGTCGAACCTTCTTAAAACCTTACTTGCTTTGATAATCTGCGCAAAGTTTTTGGATCTCTTGGTAAATTTCTTGGCACACCGTTTGATCTTTTGCGTTCGCTCCGCTGGCCAAAGGATGTCCTCCACCGTCATGACGTTTAGCTACTTCATTGATAATTGGACCTTTGGAACGCAATCGGACACGGTAATAACCTTCTGGCTGTTCCACAAAAACAGCCCATGCCAATACCACATCAATCGTCCCAGGCAGCGGTACAAGTGCCGCGGTGTCAGAATCTTTGATCCCGTATTTTTTTAAGACAGCTTGATCTAAAAAGACATAGCCGGCACCATTTTCATCGATTTGTAAATTTTGATACAGATAGCCTGAAAGTTTCGCTACGTCTAATGAGATTTGATCAAGCGTACGGTTCAACTGGGCCGCATCAAAGCCATAAGTTAATAATTTTGCTGCAACTTCCAAAGTATGAGCCGTCGTCGCAGGATACAAGAATCGACCAGTATCGCCGACTATGCCGCCGTACAATAAACGAGCCGCATTTTCTGTTACTACTAAATTTTCAGTAAAGGCGAGATCGGCAATGATCTCGCTGCAGCTGCTAGCTTTCGGATTGACCCACAACACATCGCCATAAGGATCATCGTTCGGGTGATGATCGATCTTGATTAGTTTGTCACCTAATTTATAACGCTCGTCGCTGATTCGCGGAGCATTCGCGGTATCTGTCACAATGACCAGCGCCCCTTGGTACAATTCATCAGCGACCGCATCCATTTCCGCTAGAAAATCTAATCCTTCAACCGGACCGCCGACTTGATAGATTTCTTTTTCTGGAAATGTCGCCCGCAAAATCTCCGCAAGGCCGCATTGTGAACCTAACGCATCAGGATCAGGCCGCATATGACGATGGATGATGATCCGATCGTATTGTTTGATCGTTTGTAAAATTTCTTCTGTAATTGTCATATTTTTCCTCTTTTCTAAGAACGCTCCATCACTTGACAGACAACAATCGCTTTAGCCACGATAACGTTATCGATGTAAACTTCCAAATCAACTTTCGCCGAGCGCCGTCCAAGTTCTAATGTTTTCGAATGGATCTCGATTTCGCTTTCTAATTGGATCAAGCGTAAATAATGCAAGTTCATCTGCTCAATCAATGTATTGCGCCGTTGATCCATTAAAATACTGCGTTGCGCCACATTTCCGACGATCTCGCTCAAGACACCAAAAGAAATCGTGCCGACACCGTTGACCATTTGAGGTGTGACTACAAATTTAAAATAAGGATTTTCCAACAGATTGTCTTCGCGATCCGTATCAATTGTCACGATATCTCCGATGATCTGATCAGAGATCGTGTTAGACATTTGCGGTTGGCGCTGTACTAGCTGCATCGCTTTCATTACATCTTGGCGGCTGACCATGCCGACTAATGAAAGATCGTCTTTTACGACCGGCATCATTTCAAGTCCGTCCCAAATCATTTGGTGACTCACTGACGCTACGCTCATACTTTGTTTCACAACATTTGGATCGCGCGTCATGACCCGATCGATTGCTTGGCTTTCAACTTTGCCTAAAACATCTTTTGCCGTCACCACTCCTAAAACGCGCATACTTTTATTGACAACAGGAAAACGGGAATGACCGGTTTTTTCTGCTAAACGATGATAATTCGCAATCGTATCGCCCGCCTGCAAATAAACAGTCTTCTCTAACGGCATATAAATATCACTGACTTGCATGATGTCTTTTTTGATCAACTGATCGCTCAATGCGCGATTGATCATTGTTGCGACGGTAAAAGAATCATAAGTTGTACTTAAAACCGGCAGTGCTAATTCATCTGCCAACTGGGCAATCTCCGGTGTCGTATCAAAACCGCCGGTAATCAAAACTGCCGCGCCATCTTGCAAGGCCAATTTTTGGGCACTTTCACGATTCCCGATGATCAGCAGTGATCCAGGAGTGATATAACGGCGCATCGCTTCTACCGTCATCGCGCCAATCACAAATTTATGTAAGTCTTTATCCAATCCGTTAGAGCCGCCTAATACTTCGCCTTCAATGATCCGGACCACTTCACCAAAAGTCAGGCGCTCAATATTTTTTTTCAATTTGCGTTCGATCCGAATCGTGCCGACGCGTTGGATCGTTGAGACCAATCCAATATTTTCCGCATCTTTGATCGCGCGATAGGCGGTTCCTTCACTGACGCGCAAATTTTTTGCAATACTGCGGACGGAGATGCGTTCTCCTACCGGCAGGTTCTCGATATGTTCTAGTATCAGATCATGTTTTGTCGCCATAATTTCCTCCCGCTGTAAGATTTATCTAGTATAGTAGTACAGCTTAGCAAAACTAGTATAACAGAGTGTTTTAAAAAAAAGAAGTCAACCGTTACCATCTAAGGAACAATCGACTTCTTTTGTACTAATCATTTAGTTACTCAGCGGCTTTTTTTCTAAAACGCCCCAATGAAAGCAATAAAGCGATGACACAAATCACCAAAGCGGCGATAAAGGTTACCCGCATCCCGAAAATAAAAATATCCGGCCGGTTGTCGATGTAAGTAGTTACCCGTTTGCCATAAGAAGCACTCATTCCGCTGTACAGGATCGTCGTGGACAGTGCAATCCCGATAACCATCCCTAAATTGCGGGCAAATGAATTTAAACTGCCGGCGACACCAAGATTTTCTTTTTCCACACTGCTCATAACGATCGTATTGTTTGGCGATTGGAACAACGCGTTGCCCATCCCCATGATAGCGGTGGCTAAAACATAATACCAAACCGGACTAGTCTGATCCATAAAGACATACATCAATTGTGTAACAGACAGCATGACTAATCCGATCAAAACTAATTTTTGCGGACCAATCTGATCAGTCAGATAGCCGCTTAAAGGTGAACCGATGACCATCAAAAATGGAAAGACCATCATCAGCAGACCTGCATAACTTGCGGTCAGTCCGCGAGCGTTTTGTAAGTAAAACGGCACGACGACGTTCACAAAAAAGTTGGATGAAAAGATCAAAAGCGCTGTGACCAGACTCATCGTGAACAATTTGTTTTTCAAAATACTAAAAACTAATAATGGATCTGCTTTCTTTTTTTCCACTCGGATAAAGGCCACAAAAAAGATGACTGCAACGATCAATAAAATAATTGGCAGCGGCTGAACATAACCGACTTCTTGTCCGATAAAGACTGACCCAAAGAAACTCATGATTGTAATGGCGAATGTGACAAAACCAAGCCAATCGATTTTCTTTTTGGACATCGTAATGTCGTGAGGCAAAAATTTCTCCCCAATCAAAATCGTCAAAATTCCTACTGGAACATTGATCCAGAAAATATAAGACCAAGAAAAATGTGCTAAGATCGAGCCACCGATACCGGGTCCAGCGATCGAACCTAAGGAAACGAAAGCACCGATTGCTCCTAATGCTCTGCCGCGTTCATTCATAGGGAAAACTTCTGTCGTGATCCCTGTATTAGTCGCCATCGTCATGCTGGCACCGATCCCTTGGACCACTCGGCCGAACAGCAGCATCGCTAATGAATGATTGAACCCGCACAGTAACGAACCTAACGTAAATATGACCGTACCGATGCGATACACTTTGATCTTGCCGAAACTGTCGCCGACTTTGCCAAACAATAGTAAACAGGCACAGACGACCATTAAATAAATTGACACGACCCATTCTGCTTTGTTCATTGGAACTGCTAGGTCATTTGAGATCGTCGGCAGCGCAATGTTCACGATACTCGAATCTAAAGTAGACATGAAAGTAAACATCGCTACTGAGACTAAAATCCACCAGCGGTTCTTTTGAACCACTGGATCATCTTGATAAGTTTTCATTAAAAGCCTTCCTTCCGCTATAAAAAATGAACCATAGCTATTTTAAAGGAAACGCCGAAAAAAGCAAACTAAAATAAAAAACGAGAGATTACTCTCCCGTTTTCTTATCGTATTTTCCTACTTCTCGGTCTTCAAAAGTCATGAAATAGCCGTTTGTGATCCGTTTTTCATAAACATGATGACAATTCGGGCACTCTACCGGCATCGCCTCTTTCGGATGCTCTTGAACGTTCAATACTTCATCCACATAAAAATGTATGCCGCAATTTGGGCACTTTAATGGTTTTTCCAACATATGACCAGACCTCTCTACAATTTACTCCATCTCAATCATACTCCTTTTTGCCCAAAAAATAGAGTATTAAGTATCAAAAAAACTCCCCTGACTTAAAAAAAGTTAGAAGAGTTTCTGATTTGACTATTTGCGTCTGCCGCGACGTTGATTGGCTTCCATGATGACTGGCAAAATCACCGGACGTCGTTTTGTTTGTTCGAACAGATGACGGCTCAATTGATCACGAATATCTTGTTTCAATTTGCTCCATTCAAAATCATCAGAATGCAAATGTTTTTCGACGATCTCACTGGTCATCTCTGCGCTTTCCTTGATCAGATCGCGACTAGCTTTGATATAAACGAATCCGCGTGAAGTAATTTGCGGTGCTGACACGATTTTTTTCAATTTGCGGTCGATCGTCACTACGACGACGAAGATTCCATCATCTGACAAGACTTTGCGGTCGCGCAATACGATATTGCCGATATCGCCAACACCGATCCCGTCGATCATGATATTATCCGCTGGCACACTTCCGGCTGCGCTCATATGTTTGTTTTTATATTCCAACACATCGCCGCGGCCTGTAATAAAGATATCTTTGAACGGGATTCCCAACTCATTGGCCAAGCTAGCATGTGCTGCCAATTGACGATATTCTCCTTGTACCGGAATAAAATATTTCGGCGCCATAAAATTCATCATCAGCTGCAAGTCGCGCGGATTTGCATGCCCAGAAACTCGCAAGTTTTCAGAAATACTCTTGACGATCCCACCAGCACGATAAATCATGTCTTCCGTTTTTGCGACAGTTGTTTCCATCGCAATCGTCGGTGTTGTGGTGATATAGACTAGATCACCATCTTCAATCCGCAAATTACGATGGGAACGATTGGCCATTTTTTGCAATGACTTGATTGGTTCGCCCATCCGGCCAGTTTCTAAAACAACTAATTCGTCCGGTTGATAGTTTTTCATCTCTTTGATCGTGATCAAAATATCTTCCGGTACTTCCAATTTGTTTAACCGCATCGCTGTTTTGATGATGCGATCGACATCTTGTCCGGTCAATACGACTTTGCGTCCGGCTTCTTTTGCCGCATTCAAAATTTGTTGGATGCGCTGCAAGTTGCTTGCTACTGACGCTACGATGATCCGTCCATTCCATTCGTTGATGGTATCATAGACTTCACTAGCGATTTCTTGTTCAGCAGCTACTTGGATCGGATTTTCCGCATTTGATGAAGAACTCAACAAAGCTAAGACCCCTTCTGAACCGATTTCGGCCAAACGACGATAATTGGTTGCATACATCGGAATCGCAGTAGGATCAAATTTGAAGTCACCTGTATAAACGATCGTTCCTTCGTCCGTTTTTAAACTGATCCCAACAGAATCAGGAATCGTGTGAGTTGTCCGGAAAAAGCTGATGATCGCCGTTCCAAAATCGATTTCTGTGTGTTCATCGATCACATGGAAATCTTTGAAGTTTTTGCTTTCCTCATTTTGGCTGACGTTTAATTTTGCCAACTCCACCGTCAACTCTGTTCCGAAGACCGGTACTGCTACTTCAGACACTAAATACGGCAGTGCACCAATTGCATCTGCATGGCCATGTGTCAAAAAGACACCTGCTACACGATCTGCATTTTCAATTAAATAGGTAAAATCAGGAATCACGACATCGATCCCAAGTAATTCATTTTCTGGATACTTCAGTCCACAATCGAGGACAAAAATATCATTATCCACTTCAACTACGTAGAGATTTTTACCATTTTCTCGTACACCGCTGAAGGGAATTATTTTGACTGTACTCAAAATATCCACCTCTCTAGTTTCTTTATTTATTATTTCAGCTTACTCAGACCCCGTAATCAGTACGGTCTGTGCCTATACTCACTAGCTATTATACATGATTTTTTCTGAAAAACCATTGGTGAAAAATAAGCAGCAAAGATCCCTTAACAAAAACTTACTTTTATTACGCGGATTCTTTTCTGCTCCTTTTAAATTCTATGCAAAAGAAGTTGTAGTAGAAGCAGCCAGCTTCAAGAACTTTCAGCTGATTTTCTGGAAGTCGCTTCTTACCGTTTAGCTGAAAAAAAGGGAGTGACAAGATTTCTGTCACCCCCTTATACTCTATTCAAATAAATTCATTTCGTACATCGTTTCGGCGATTTGCAATGAGTTCCAAGCAGCGCCTTTTAATAAATTGTCTGAAACAACCCATAGATGAACTCCCGTTTCTTCATCTGGATCTTTACGAATCCGGCCTACAAAAGTTTCTTTTTTCCCAACACTGTTCAACGCTTGCGGATAAATTTGTTGGCTTGGATCATCTTCTAATACCGCACCTGGAGCTTTAGCAATCAGTTCTTGGATCTCTGCGACTGTCGCTGTTTTTTCAGTTTCGATATAGACAGATTCGGAATGGCCGCTCATGACCGGAATCCGTACACAAGTCGCTGAAACTTTGATCGTATCATCGCCCATGATTTTTTTCGTTTCGTTGATCATTTTCCATTCTTCATTCGTATAACCGCCTTCAGCAAATACATCGATCTGAGGCAATGCGTTGAATGCTAATGGATAATGTTTTTTATCCCCGCTAGCTGGTAAAATCGACGCCTCCCATTCATCGGATGGTTTCTCAGCAGCAAAATCACGAGTTTGCTGCGCCAATTCTTCAATGGCGAGATTTCCCGCACCAGATACCGCTTGATAAGTTGAAACGATCACACGTTTCAGTCCTAACGCTTGACGGATTGGCTCTAAAGCGACCATCATTTGGATCGTTGAACAATTAGGATTAGCAATGATCCCGTGATGTTCCCGCAATGCTTCTGGATTTACTTCTGGCACGACTAACGGTACCGCCGGATCCATCCGGAAGTGGCTGGTATTATCAACGACAACAGCACCGCGTTTGACTGCTTCTGGTGCAAATTTAGCGGAGATTCCTCCACCAGCTGAGAATAAAGCGAGATCAATTTGATCGAATGAATCCGGTACTAACTCTTCAATCGTTTGAGTTTCGCCTTTAAATGAAAGTTGCTTTCCGGCTGAACGCTTTGAAGCCAAAAACTTCACAGTACCAAGCGGCAAAGAACTATTTTCTAACATTTTAATCATTTGTGTTCCAACTGCGCCAGTAGCGCCAACAATTGCAACATTCATTTTTCTCATCATAATCACTCTTTCATTTCATATTATTTTAACAGTTTATCATATTTGTTTTGAAACGCAAGCGGACTTTTTGATGCCCTCCAATTAATGAAACTGTCTCGATTGCCGTTAAGACGATTTAACAGTCTTTTTATCTCAAAATACCGACAATATCTCTGCCTAATAGAATTATCGTTTTAAATCAAGCAAATAAACTTAAAAAAACACATTTTTTTGAATAAATTCATTGTGATTTTCTAATAAAAGCTTTAGAATTAATATGAAAGCGTTATTCATAGACGCCCAAGTATAAAAATTAACAGGCAGAACATCAAACAAATGTATGAAGTCGACGACAGATCACGTGCAGCTTTAAGTCTCACTTGTTATCAAAAAAAGCGCCGATAGTCTTATGCGCTGAATAATTGGAGGTAAAAATGAATACAAAACAGTTAGTCCCATCCTATTATCAAGCGGCTTGCTTTTACGCTGACCGCGGCAATCAAGAAAGAGCCAATGCACTTTTCGACGAAGGTATCCAGACGCTTTTAGAAGTAAATATGATCGACGGCTTAGAAGAACTATTTTTTGAAAAAGCTGTTATTCAAGACAATCCCAACGAACAGCTGGAACTTTTGAAACAGGCTGATTATTATGCCAAACTAAACGAAAATCTTAGTTTAAAAACATTGATCCAAGAAAGATTGACTAGTATTTAAAAAAGGTAGTGACAGAAGTAGACGGCTTCAAGAAATAAGTTTGTGAGATTTCGACTTATTTCTTGAAGCTGGAACACCGTTTATTCAAAAAAAGGTTGTGACAAAAAAATTGTCACAACCTTTTTGAATCCATCACCCTACTTTATTCGGGTACACTCGCATTTTCTTTATTGCTTAAAGCGCGTGCTTTGGCTGGTTTGTTTGGACGGTAGAAAATTAGATATAAGACTGCCACGATGAGCGGAATTACCGCACAGAAGAGATAGATTCGTTGATACGAACCTAAAAGCCCTTTGATTGCGCCTAATAAATAAGGACCGACCCCTAAGCCTAAATCCAAGCCGATGAAATACGTCGAAAGAGCTACACCGATTCGAGCTTTATCAACTAATTTCAACGTAACTGCTTGGCCATTCGCCATAAATGTTCCGTAACCTAGTCCTACAAAAGCACCGGCAACCAACAATACGACTGCATTTCCAGTAAAGGCTAAAAGAATCAAACCAATCGTCAAACAAATAAAACTTGGATACATTACGGAATTTTCGCCATATTTATCAAAGATTTTACCAGACATCGGTCTTGTGATCGTAACAACGAGTGCATAAACTACAAAGAAGAACGCACCGGCGGTCACTAAATGTAATTGGTCCGCATAAATAGATAAGAAGCCTAAGACGCTTGAGTAAGCGATCCCGATCAAAAATGCGATTCCGGCAATAAACAGAACTTTGATTTCAATAAAACTTTCTAAACTGAATTTGTTGATCAATGCCCGATGTTCTTCTGTTAAGACAATATTATGAACATCAAATTTGAAGCATGCGATCATTGTGATAAAGGCTAAAACAACTGCCAAGATGATAATCGTTTGAAAGCCGACTACCGGCAGTAAAAGCAAGCCGATGAATGGTCCGATCGCTGCGGCTAAACTAGTACTTAGCCCATAGTAATTGATCCCTTCCCCATATTTTGCTTCAGGGATATAGGCAGTTACGATCGCATTAGCCGCCGTTGAGACAGCCCCGTAACCAAAACCGTTCAAGAAACGGACGCCATCTAAAATAAAAATGTTGCTACTGATCAAATATGCAGCTGTCGTCAGCAAATAAAAAAGTGCGCCATAGCGTAGGACTGCACGCCGACCGAATAATTCCAATTTTTTCCCGATATATAATCGTGCAAGCAATGTCCCAATGATATAGATCCCAACTGCAAAACCAGCTTGGGCTGTTGTTGCACCTAGACTATCACTGGCATATTTCGCCGTGATTACGACAAAACAATAATAAACTAAAAAGACGACAAAATTGATAATAGTAATTGTGATAAAACCTTTATTGAATAGCTTTTCTTCCTTAATTTTCATTACCCGCTCTCATTAATAGATGATAGTTTCACTCAGTTTCTTCAAATCAGAAATCTTTTCCGCAACCTTGTTGTAATTTGATGGATAACGATCCACCGCTTGGCTGATAAATAGATCTCGTGTATGGTCAAACTCCCGCAAAAAGTCTTCTAGTGTTTCATCTTGTTCCAGCGTAACATCCTTTCTCAACATCAAGGCATTTTGATATGCATCATTCAAAAAGACCAATACTGCCTCCTTTTCAAACCGTACCTTGTAGGCTGATTCCAATCGTTCGATCATTGCGCATGTCCATTTTTTCATAATAACCACTCCTCTTTCCAAAATTTCTAATCACTAGAACATTGGGTTTGTTTGACTTACTTGACCGATTATACGGATATAAAAAAAATACAAAATCAGATTTCATAATGAAAAATGCTTTTGAAAATTTTTAGTAAATTATGACATTAACATTTGTTTGTATCTTTTTTATACATACTTTTAATCAAACTGAGCGTCTACTTATGATAAAATAGCAATAAATTTCAGTAAATTATGGAAGGAATAAATAAAAATTGGATAATGCAGCTTTAACAAACTACTTAGAACAAAAGAAATTTCCTATCGTCACGAAAGAATACAAAAAGTATTTACTCTATGAAGGAATCCAAGACCATCATGTATACATTTTGAAAAACGGGGTCATCAAGACCAGTGTTATCTCCAGAGATGGCAGAGAGTTCAATTTGGAGTACATCAATGATCTCGAAGTAGTTTCATTGTTAAAGGATGAATACTCTCAGTTTATCGACGCACCATTCAACATTCGGGTGGAATCAGAAAAAGCCGAACTCTATCAAATCGATCGCGTAGAATTTTGGAAAGACATCAATCAAAACTTCGAATTACAGATCTATGTCAAAAACTATTACCGAGAACGATTGCTCAAATCGATGAAACGAACCCAGCAGATGTTGATGAACGGGAAATTCGGGGCCGTCTGCACTCAAATCTATGACCTATGTGATAAATTCGGGATTGAATTCCAAGATGGTGTCTTGATCGATTTTGTTGTAACAAACGAAGAGATCGCCCACTTCTGCGGCATTAATGCTGCAAGTAGCGTCAGCCGCATCATGCATCAACTAAAAAGCTGCGGTGCGATCAAAATCCATGACCGCAAATTATTTATCAAAAATATCGAATTAATCAAAGACAATATCATCTTTTAAGAAGTTGAAACAGCAGTAGGTAGCTTCAAGAAACAAGAAAAAATTTTCGGAAATTGCTTTTCAAATTTTGTGATATTTTGGTTTATTTCTTGAAGCGGCTTCTCGTTTTTGGGGGGAATTTTTTATCACGTCCTCTTAAACGAAGCATGAAAAAAAAAGATCCTGACACTCATCGAAGAGTCTCAGGATCTTTTAGTTTATTTAGAAACAAAAGCATTTTTTACATTTTTGTATGGTCTGTCCGTGAAATAACGTCGCGACGTTGTTCAGGAGTCAAGTCACGGAATTTTACTGCGTAACCTGATACACGAATCGTGAAGTTGGCGTATTTAGGATTGTCGATATCTTTATCCATTTCTTCTAACAATTCACGACCAAAAACATTGACGTTCAAGTGATAGCCGCCGCGATCAAAGTAACCGTCTAAGACATGACGCAAATTCTCTACTTGCATCGCTTCATCGTCAGTCCGTCCTAAAGCACCTGGATTGATAGTTTGCGTGTCAGAGATTCCGTCTTGTGCACAAGCATAATTCAATTTAGCAGTTGAATTCAATGAAGCCAACAAGCCATTTTTCTCGCCTAAGTATTTCCCGTCTTGGTAACTTGGGTTGGCACCTGGTGCTAACGGTTTGCCTGCCCGACGTCCGTCAGGAGTGTTCCCTGTATTTTTTCCGTAAACGACATTCGATGTGATCGTCAACAATGACAATGTCGGTGTTGACTCACGATACGTATGCTGACGTTTGATTTGGGTCATGAAGTATTCAAGAATCCAGTTTGCCATTTCGTCGGCTTCATCGTCATCATTTCCGTAAGTTGGAAATTCATTTTGTGGAATGTAGTCTACAGCTAAGCCATCTTCATCACGAATTACTTTTACGTTTCCGTGTTTGATCGCCATCAATGAATCCGTCGCATGGGAGATCCCAGCGATCCCAGTTGCAAACGTCCGTTTCAACTCTGTATCCATCAATGCTAATTGCGGTGCTTCATACGCATATTTATCATGCATATAATGGATTACATTCAATGTATTTACGTAAAGTTCAGCTAACCAGTCTAAAACATCTTTATAGCTGTCCATAAATTGATTGAAATCAATGCTGTCGCCTTCTAATGGACGGAAGCGCGGACCTACTTGCATCTTCGTCATTTCGTCAACGCCGCCGTTGATCGCGTAAAGAACGGCTTTAGCTAAGTTAGCACGTGCACCGAAGAATTGCATATCTTTTCCGATCACTGTCGCAGAAACACAGCAAGCAATCGCTGAGTCATCCGAACCCCAGTATTGACGTAATAGATCATCATTTTCCAATTGGATCGAAGAACTTTGTTTAGCAACTTTCGCTGCGTAAGTCCGGAAGCCTTCTGGTAAATGTGATGAATATAAAACAGTTAAATTCGGTTCTGGTGAAGGGCCCATGTTGGTCAATGTGTGCAAGATCCGGAAATCGTTCTTTGTAACTAATGAAGAGCCGTCCATGTTCATTCCTGCTAATGACAATGTCGCCCAAATTGGATAACCAGAGAATAATTGATTGTATTCCGGTGTACGCGCAAATTTCACCATCCGTAATTTCATGATCAAGTGATCGATCATTTCTTGCGCTTCAAATTCTGTGATCAATCCACGGTTTAAATCACGTTGGATATAAACATCTAAGAAAGCGGAGATCCGGCCAATCGACATTGCGGCACCATTTTGCGATTTGATCGCTGCAAGGTAGCCAAAGTATAACCATTGGATCGCTTCTTGTGCATCGCTAGCAGGTTTTGAAATATCACAGCCGTAGCTTGCAGCCATTTCCTTCATATCTGCTAACGCACGATATTGTTCAGAAACTTCTTCACGCAATTGGATCACGTCGTTTGTCATCACTTTACTGCCGACATTTTTCCAATCTTTTTTCTTTTCTTTCATTAAGTAATCGATTCCGTATAATGCAACACGACGATAATCGCCGATGATTCGACCACGTCCGTAAGCATCAGGCAGACCCGTAATGATTTTATTTTTACGAGCTAGACGCATTTCATCCGTATACGCATCAAAAACACCTTGGTTGTGTGTTTTGCGCCATTTGTTAAAGATAAATGACATTTCATCATCTACTTCATAACCATTTGATTCCAACGCTTTGTTCGCCATATTGATCCCGCCAAAAGGCATGAATGCTTGTTTCAACGGTACATCTGTTTGCAAACCAACGATTTTTTCTTCTTCTTTGATCAAGTAACCAGGTTCATGTGAAGTGATGGTTGCAGGAACGTCCGTGTCCATATCGTAGACACCATTTTTCTTATGTTGAACTTCAAAAAGTTCTTGCAGTTTTTCCCATAATTTTTCAGTACTTGGTGCAGCCCCTTCTAAAAAGCTGTCATCGCCTTTATATTCTGTGTAGTTGCGTTTGATAAAGTCCAGTGTGTTGACCTCATGTTGCCAACGGCCTTCGTTAAAACCTTCCCAAGGATTGTTTGTCTGTTCTGTCGTTTTGTTGATTGTTTTAGTTTCCATCTGTGCACTCCTTCGTCAAATTAATTAAAGTGATTATAACAAAAGTAACCGTTTTAAGAAAGTGCTTTTTTAAACTCTCATTTAACCAAATCCCTTTAAAATAATGACCATTATTTAACGACAGCTGTTCTATTTTTTACTATAACAGATAACGTAATCGAGAATGAGCTCGTCTACTTGAGAGAAGTTTCACTTACTAAGAGATAGATTTTTCTGATCCAAACAAGTTAAAAAACAGCGACTGATACAGCACGCTATTTGAGCGTTCTCTTCTCTCATCACTCCTTGATTTCGCTTATAATTAGTAGTAACGCTGAATTTTCGACTCCGTGATTTTAAACAATCCTTAAACTCTGCTCGCACGATTCACCGGCTAGTCATCAAAATAATCCGTTTTTTGCTAGCAACCTCCTTAGAAATACAGCTAAAAAAAAGTTGTGACAAAAATCTTGTCACAACCTCATATAAAGCTTGAGTGCTTTATCAAAAAAAGCTCAAATATATAGAAACAATCTTATTTTTAAACTTGAATCCCTATATATTTATTAAAGATTGGCACGGGATAGCTTCTTGCTCAACAAGGTCGTTTTCCAAATAATCGAAAAACTTTTTATTTAAGCGATAACCTTGGCCCCAGACAGTTTGGATCGCTTCATCCCCAAACTCATTTTCCAATTTCTCGTTAACTTTGGAAACAACTTTTGAAAGGCTCGCTAAAACGGATTTTGTCGGTGCTTTTTCCCAAATCTGCTGACTGATTTCTTCCCGCGGAACTGTACGTTCGCCGGCTTGGATCAAATAATAAACGATTTCTTTTTGCTTTAATTTCAAGCTCAGTTCAGATAATTTTTGTTTGACCGCAACTTGCTGCACATGTGCGGCATCTTTATTCGCTAAACTAGTCAGTTCAGCAACCAATAAAATTTCCCGCAGCTGCCCAAGACTTGAATCTAGTGGGATCCATGCATCAAAAGGAGCACAAGGGATTTCGTCACACTTGCTTTCTGTTGAGCGGCGGAAAAACTTGATATTCTCTTGAGATAGTTGTTTCATTATTTCTTGCGTTTCCATATCATAAAGCGTCTCACTAAAAATGATCCCTTCAAACTGATTGAGAAAATTCTTATCACAAGCACCTTTTTTTAACGCCGTCATTATATTACTGGAACAATAAACTTCATTTCCTAATTGCTTCAATTGCCGTTCAAAATTTTCTTCATACAACGGAACCTTAGTCAAAAGCAGTAATTGCACGCATTTATCCTCCTTCATAGTCCTACATCACAACAATTTTCTGATTTATGTTGCCTCCTACTAATAGATTCCTCCTATTATCAAAATCAATTATAAATAAAATTTCATCTATTAAAACAAAAACATACGGGTCAGTTATAATATAAAATTATTTTTAAATCAATTTACGATACAACTTCTTAAAAACACATGATAAAATCTTTAATATCACGGAAAAATTATTTTATCCAATAATAAAAAAAGCTGCCCATCTTCTATTGAAAATGAACAGCTGGCCACTCAAGATTTATTATACATTCAAGATCCACATAAAGCCGATAAAGACGAAGAACAGTCCATACATGATCGGTGAAACTTCTTTTCCGCGTTTAGCAGCAACCATCGTGATCGGATAAAAGATAAAACCTAGTGCAATTCCGTCCGAAATACTATAGGTCAACGGCATACCGATCAAAATTAAAAATGAAGGAATCGCGATTTCCAATTGATCCCATTTAATTTGACGCAATGATTGTGCCATTAATACACCAACTACGATCAAGGCAGGTGCCGTAACTTGTGAAGTAACAACTGATAACAACGGTGAGAAGAACAATCCAAAGATAAAGAATACTCCGGTAGTGATCGCGGTCAAACCAGAACGTCCGCCAACTGCGATTCCAGCTGAAGATTCTACATAAGCACCAACTGGTGATGTCCCAAATAATGAGCCAGCCAACATCGCCGTAGAATCAGAAGCCAACGCTTTTCCCACTCGCGGCATTTTATTGTCTTTCATGAAGCCGGCTTGATTGGCTAGTCCAACCAATGTCCCCGCAGTATCAAAGAAAGTCACTAATAAAAACGTTAGAACAACGACCCATAATTGTAGTGTATTGATATCTTTCACATGTTTTAACGCAACTAAGAAAGTTGGTTTCAAACTGGGAGCAGCGGAAATGATTTGTGTCGGCGCTTGGATCAGCCCAGTAACTAAACCTAATAAAGTCGTAGCGACCATCCCGATAAAAATTCCGCCCGGCACTCGCCGTACTAGCAAGATCGCGGTCACGATCAAACCAAAAACAGTCAGCCAAGTTGTTCCAGTCATTGAACCTAAACCGACTAAAGTCGATTTATCAGCGACGATGATGCCACCTTCACTCAAACCTAAAAACGCGATAAATAAACCAATCCCGCCAGATATCGCATATTTCAAATCGGCTGGGATCGCATCGATGATCATTTCGCGTAATTTAAAAATAGTAATCACAATAAAAATCAGCGATGCTACAAATACTCCAGCTAAAGCTGTTTCCCAACGAATACCCATCCCGATACAAACCGAATAGGCAAAAAAGGCATTGATCCCTAATGCGGGTGCCGTCGCAATCGGATAGCGCGCCAATACGCCCATCAGGACACAACCTAATGCACTAGCTAATGCGGTGGCAGTAAAGACGGCTCCTTCATCCATTCCTGAGGCACCTAGTACGCTAGGATTTACAAAAAGAATGTACGCCATTGAAATAAATGTAGTGAAGCCTGCCAGAATTTCTCTTTTTACTGTTGTGTTTAATTTATCAAGTTCAAAATAGGAATTTATTTTCCCTTTCATGATACTCCCCCTATAATCTAAAATGTTCGTAAAATAATAGCATTTTTTCCAAACAACGAGGATAATCATATAATAAACACGATAATAAGTAAACAATAATATACAAACTTAGTGAAACACGAACATTAATCTGAAGAGCTAATAGCGTTAAAAACCTTGGATCAATTTAAATCACATTCTTGCTAAAGTTTTTTCTTCAAACCAACTGAATAGTTTAAAAGAAAACAACCTCTCATTTACGATAGTTTTTGCAGTTTCTTGTACTCTTCTACTATTTTGATTCCAGAACTGGTTCCTAAGCGTTCCGCTCCTGCTTCGATCATCTTCAGTGCTGTAGCCAAATCACGAATGCCGCCGGCTGCTTTGACTTTCACCTCATCGTCTACGATTTTTTTCATCAACGCGACATCTTCAACTGTGGCACCGCCTGTCCCAAAGCCAGTCGAAGTTTTAACAAAATCAGGTTTTACTTCCTTGGCGATTTCGCAAACAGTGATCTTTTCTTCATCCGTTAAATAGCAGTTTTCTAAAATGACTTTGCTAATGATTCCATTTTCGCGCGAAACATTCACGATTGCTTTCATCTCTTCACGAATATAGTCCTGATCGCCATCTTTCAATTTACCGATATTGATGACATAGTCGATTTCATCCGCACCATTTTCGATAGCATCTTTGACTTCAAACACTTTTGTTGCGATCGTCGTCTGGCCTAAAGGAAATCCAATGGCAGCACCTACGTGAACCGGACTGTCTTTCAAAAATTTCCGACACAGCGCGACGGGATAAGAATTGATTGCTACCATTTTGAATCCATAATCATCCGCTTCTTTGCAAAGACGTTCAAATCCTTCTTTTGTCGCATCAGCTTTTAATAATGTGTGATCCACCATATTTGCTAATTTTTTTAATTCAATCATGTCCACACTTCCTTTTTTATTGATACCTTTATAGTAACATTTTTTATTTTTTTGCTGCTTAAACAAAAATCGACTGTTTCTGCCTTTAGCAAAAAAAGTGGACGTAACAAAAATCTTGTCACACCCACTTTTTCCAAATAAACGATGCGAAGTAGCTTCAAGAAATAAGCCAACCGTTCACAAAAATTCGAGCAGTGATTTTCGTAAATTCCTTCTTATTTTTTTGCAACTGCTACTTCTGTTGCAACTTCTTTCAAACACAACTGACTATCAGCGGCTTAATTCTCCCGGCCAAGCGGCGGTTCCGCCTAAAACGTTGATGACGTTATAGCCTTGGCTGGCTAAAAAGCTACAGGCATTTTCTGAACGAGCACCCGATTGGCAGACTAGATAAAACTCTTTTTCAGTATCGAGCTCAAGCTTATCCGCACCCAACCGGCTCAAAGGAAGATTTGTTGCATGAGGAATATGTCCCATTTGGTATTCATAAGCTTCACGCACATCGATGATCGCTACCATTTTTTGCTTAGTTAACTGATAAAAGTCGGCCATCGTGATCGAACTATTCATACAAAAGCTCCTCCGGTCTGACTGTTTTGTATAAGGCGAAGGCGCCGTCTAAATTTTTTACGTGGAAACCATTTTGTTTTAAGATACGTTCAGCAACATAACTTCTCAAACCGCTATGACAGCTGACCAAATACTCTTGGTTCGGATCCAATTCAGTGATTCTTTCACGTAGTTGATTGAGCGGAAGATTGATCGCATCTGGAAACCGTCCTTGAGCTAACTCGCCAGGATTACGAACATCTAATAATTGGCTGCCTTTTTTCTGTTCTTCTTTTAATTGATGCCACTGGATCGATTCGCTGATGCCTTCTGCTAAATTGATCGCCGCATACCCTAGCATATTGACTGGATCTTTAGCAGAACCGAACGGTGGCGCATAAGTAAATTCCAATTCAGGCAAATCAAAAATCGTCAACCCGCCTTTGATCGCTGTCGCTAAAATATCGATTCGTTTGTCTACACCTTCTGCCCCGACACCTTGAGCACCAAAAATCGTTCCTTGTTCCGGATCAAAAACTAATTTTAACGTCAGTTCACTTGC
Organism: Enterococcus pingfangensis; assembly: GCF_005405205.1. Taxonomy (GTDB): domain Bacteria; phylum Bacillota; class Bacilli; order Lactobacillales; family Enterococcaceae; genus Enterococcus_A; species Enterococcus_A pingfangensis. The sequence goes on from NZ_BJDP01000011.1 coordinate 29,398, forward strand.
TCCAGGATAATACCCCGCGTGACTTTTTCCAGCAATATGAACGACTTGATAATTTAAACCTAATTGTTTGACTGCGCGTTCGCTCAATCCAGTCGCAGCCGCGACTAAATCAAAGACACGTACGATCGCTGTCCCGATACTTCCGCGATTCGTTCGTTTCAGTCCGGAAATGACATCCGCAACTTGCCGACCTTGACGATTCGCTGGTGAAGCCAACGCAATCAACGCATCTTCGCCGCTGACTTGCTGCTTAACGACGATCGCATCACCCACTGCAAAAATATCCGGCTCACTCGTTCGATATTGTTCATCTACTACGATCCCGCCGCCTAAACCGGTTGCTAATCCAGCTTGTTTAGCGAGCATATTTTCCGGACGGACACCGACAGAAAGGAGTGTTAAATCAGAGTACACTTCTTCTCCATTCGTCAATTTGATACGCTTGCCTTGTTCGCTGAAACTTTGAGCAGATTCGCCAGTGATCACTCGAACGCCTTTTTTGATCAATTCATTTTGAACAAAGGCGGCCATTTCTTCATCCAATGGCGGTAAAACATGCGGCGCTTTTTCAATCACCGTTACTTCTAAGCCACGGGCTTTTAAATTTTCAGCCATCTCAAGACCAATAAATCCTGCACCGATCACCGTTGCCTTGGCGGGTTTATTTTCTAAAGCTTGCATGATCTGATCCAAATCCGGAACATTCCGCAAGCTGTAAACATTCTCTGCCTCCGCTAGCCCTGTCATTTCTGGAATCAACGGTTTTGCCCCAGGTGATAAAATCAATTTGTCATAACTTTCTTCAAAAATTCCTTGTTCATTTTTGACTGTTACGGTTTTCTTTTCCGGTGAAATACTTGTAACTTCGTGGAAAGGACGGACGTCAAGCGCAAAACGGGCTTTTAAAGATGCCGGCGTTTGAACTAACAACGCTTCGCGCTCAGCAATCTCGCCAGAAACATAATATGGCAAGCCACAATTAGCAAAAGAAACAAAGGGTCCTTTTTCTAATACGACGATCTCAGCATCTTCCATCAAGCGTCGTAATCGCGTAGCTGCTGACATTCCGCCTGCAACACCGCCTACAATAACGATTTTCATTTTATTTTCCTCCTTTGACCGGGCCCTGCCATTGATTCATTCCGCCACGTACATTGATCACGTCATAGCCTTTTTCTTTTAAGATCTTCGCGGCCTTTTTACTGTTTACTCCGGCTGTACAAATCACATAAAGTTCCTTTTCTTTGCCTCGATACTCAGCAATTTTATTAAACGGCTGATTTATTGCCTTGGCAATATGCCCTTTACGGTATTCTTCAGGCTTTCGAACATCTAATAAAGTAATTGGATCATTTAGTTTTCCAGCTAGTTCTTCGGTAGAAATAGATGGGATCTTTTGAAATAAGTTGAACATGCTTTACACTCCTTTTGATTATCTAAAATACCTATCAGGGTATTTTTATCATAAAAAATAAATCCCTGTCAATTGTTCTGTTTGCAATTAATTATAACAAAAAGCGCGCCACTTGACGAAACATACCCTGACTAGGTATATTCTTCATAAATCGATCTAAAGGAGTCACTATCAATGGTTATTGAAGAGAAAAAAATTCTTAATCGTTTGAAACGAACAGAAGGACAAATTCGCGGAGTCCAAAAAATGATTGAAGACGAAAAAGAATGTATCGACGTTATCACTCAATTAAGTGCAGTCCGTTCCAGCATCGATCGAGTAATGGGAATGATCGTGGCAGACAATTTAAAAAACTGTTTTGAACATCCTGCGGAAAATCCTGCGGAACAGGCAAAAAAATTAGAACAAGCAATCAACATGATCATTAAGAAATAAGGTGCAGAAATGAATGTTGTTTTCCATATTGATGAATTAGAAAAATGGTCCGAGACAGCCAATAATGTCAAAAACTTATTGAAAGAACCTCACGAAATAACTATTATTGTTTTAGTTAACGGAAAAGCGATTAATGGTTATTTGGCGCCTGAGAATCAGGCATTTATCGCAATGGACCGGGTAACTTTTCACGCTTGCGGCAATGCGCTGCGGGCAAACCAAATCCCACAAGCACAATTACCCAAAAACGTTGTTGTCGTACCATCTGGCGTCTTAGACTTGATTGAATTGCAAGCAGCAGGGTATGCTTATATCAAACCATAAACAGTCCAATCAAAACGTTGGCCCCAAAAATTTAGTTTCAATTAGGAGCATACAGATGAAATATGAATGGCGCAAAGCCGAAAAGCAAATCTATTTGCCAAAAAAAATCGAGATCCAAACGATCCCAAATTATAAGTTCATTTCGTTATCCGGTCATGGCGATCCAAATAACGAACACTTTAGCGAACGAGTCAGTGCGCTTTATATTTTGTCCTATGCTTTGCGGATGAAACTCAAAAAAGGCGAACTAGGCGAGCCGTTTGAATACACAGTTTATCCTTTAGAAGGCGTTTGGACTTCTGAAAAAGATCCTGGTGATGGTCCCCTTAATAAAGATGAGCTGATCTATCAAATCATGATCCGCCAGCCAGATCGTCTGACAAAAGAAGATTTCTTAGCGGTGATTGAACCAGCTTTCAAAAAAAAGCAAAATCCCTATATCAAACAAGCTGATTTTGTCGAATATGAAGAAGGTCGTGTCATCCAAACGACTCATCTCGGTCCTTACGACGATGAAGCCGCAACTTTTGCTAAAATGCATGAGTTTATGGCAAAAGAACAGTTGCAATCAACTACTACGATGGGCCAATACATCCATCGAGAGATCTATCTTTCAGATCCGCGAAAAATCGAACCGGCTAAACAGAAAACCGTTTTACGTTATAAGCTCAAATAAAAATACCGACTGCCAGAAACTGATGGCAGTCGGTATTTTTATTTTTTCTGTTTGCGCTGGATCGCTTTTTTGATACCTACGCGATAAACCTTAGGAATCGCCAGGAAAAAATTTTGTGTAAACTGGTATTGTTGATATTTCTCGATAATAAACGCTGCTAATTCTTCGTTGCCATATTTTTTCTGATGAAAAAGTTTAAAGCTGTGGATCTTGCGCTCCGCTTTATTTTTTTTCAACACCAGCAAGAAAGAAAGCAGATCATCAAAGTAGCGTTGCTTAGCCGCTTGGTATGTTTCAGTCCCATAGCGTTCCAACTGAATAAAATCAGTCAGCTTGCGCTCCCAGAATTTTTGCTCCACATAGATTGGCGCTTGGATATCTTGGTGAAAGTCCTCTAAATAGGCTTCAAAAACTTTTTTATCTGCTAAAAAGTTTCTTTCATTCCCCTCAAAAACTTCACGATCGACTTGATTGATCTCCGTAACGATGCTCAAGTAGTCACCGATGAATAACGGCATTTGGGCCGCACGGAAGTGCACAGCTCGTTCCGCCAATTGATGGTTCAAAGCAAGTGGTCGGCGCAACGTATTATTCCGATAATAAGCAAACACGTAACGCTGCCATAAGTCTTCGGGAAATGAGAACCCCTGCTTACTCAACCACAGCAGTTCATCTAACGCCAAATCTACATGCGCGACGCCTTTTTTGATCTCTTCAGCCACTTGCTGGGAGATCCCTAAATGATCTTTAAAATGTTGGATGCCTAACCGAATTTCTTGCTGTTTGATTTTTGATTCGATCACGAATTGATATTTCAGCGGGCGCCCGCAAGCACATTTCAATTGACTATGAACACCTCGTTCGAATTCGTCATCAATATTCAAAGCCACGAATTCCCAATCGGATGCCTGCAAATATTGTTTTTGCAAAAATAACGAACGGACTTCATATTTTCTTTGCTGATTGACCAGCTGTTGTTGCGAGACAGTCAATTCTTCAAATAAAGCTTTGCGTTCTGCACCTGAATACGTCACATGACATTCCGTTGGATAGTCGTCTAATCCGTAACTTCGCGGATACCAATATTCATAAATCTCTAAACTATTATTCATAAATTAACTCATTTCTTATTTCTTTGGATCAAATTTATCTTCAAGCTCTTGGATGATCTTTTTTGCTTCTTCTTTCAGCGAAGGATGTGCCTCTTCTTTTTCCACCGAATTTGAGCCAGAGCGGGCGACTTCTTTAGGTTCACTGGAATTACTGCCAGCTAACGCTTCCGACTTGTTTTCTGTTTCACTGGAGTTTGTGCCAGCTAAAGCGACATCTTCTTCTGTTTTTGGTGCCATTGAACCACGCAAACGGCGATCTTTTTCATTATGATTTGTCATTTGTCCCACTCCTTCGATTGATAATTTCTTATACTGCAGTTTTGTTCTCAACTAGTTAAGCAAACTGTATGACTTCTTTTTTTATTTTACCCGATCACTGATCAGAAAGCCAAAGACAGCCATTAAAACCTTCGCTGCACAATTGATCAGCTCGTTTTTTCTACTGATAACCAGACGATCAATGTCCCAGCAATCGAGATCACTGTTCCAATCAACAACATTGCAGAAACCGATAAAAGACTCAGCATCTGACCGCCGACAAAAGAACCGACGATACCGCCAAACGTATTGGCTGTCGCCATCAAAGTCTGGCCTTTGACTAAATCTTTTTGCGGAATGATTTGATTCGTATAATAGACCGAAGCCATTGTGTGGAGCGCAAATCCGACCATTTGCAAACTCTGTGCCACATTGATCAAAAAAATATTGCCAGCAAATAAAATCAATACCGCTTTGACTGAGAAAAAGAAAGCGGCGATCCGCAGCAATGAATGGATTCTGAACCGGCGCAGCAGCCAAGAAAAGAAAAACATCGTCGGCAGCTCGCACAGCGCCGCAATCGATAAAGAAGAACCCACATTGACTTCTGTTCCGCCTAATGGTTGTACGATTTGGAACATGTAGCTGTTGATGATCGTATGAAAAACAAATAACAAAGAAACGCCAACTAACAAAAACATAAAGCGTTTATATTGTTTAGAAAATGCGAATAATCCGATCGGTTCTTCCTGCGTTGCTTGGAGATGTTTTGTTCCTAACGAGTCTGAATATTTACCACTATGCTGCCGAGTATCGATCATTACTGTCATAATTGTGAAAAATAAAAAAATACCGATCAATAAATACAAAATGATCGTTGATGAAAAACGTTCGATCAACAAGCCGGTTACCGCCGTTGCAGCTGCGAACGCCAATGATCCTAGACCGCGTGCCACGCCAAAATTTAAGCCATAGCCGCGACTGATAAAAAAAGTCCCGATAGCTATTGTCATCGGCTGCAAAAGGACGAGGCAAGCATACAATAAAACATAGATAAACGCCACGACCAAAAGAACTTTTGGGACTACTAGCAAAATACTTGAAAACAGCACTAACAGTACCGCCATCCCTGCCGTCAACTGCGACAGATGGATTCGTACCATTCGATCAGCAAATGATGCTAAAAAAGGTTGCAGGATCGCCGCCAATACGTTTGCCAACGATAGGATCATCCCTATTTGGCCATTCGTAAAATCTCGTGACAGCAAAAAAACCGAAGTGAAAGTCCCCAACACCGAATAACCCATCCAATAAGGAACTTGCATGCTGATATATTGCAGATTCAGTTTGATTTGATTTGCTTTTTCCATACACCCTCCTCTAAGAAATATTCTCCCTCCATTATACCCGATAGTAAAAGTGAAAACGATCGGTCTTAGCAAAAGTCTGCCGAACAGATTGCGATAATCTTATGTTAGAAAAACTGATTCGAAGATCGAGGGCACCTTTCAAAAAATTTTTAGGACCAATTTCTTTTCTGCAATCAATTTTTAAGGGAGTTGATTACACTTTTTGAGGCTAAAAAAATCCCACACTACTTTAAATGTAATGTGAGATCATTTTTTCTAAAATTGTGACCAAGGTTGGGCATGCAGCATCCAGTTGATTCCATATTTATCTTTGAATTGCCCAAGTTTTCCGCCCCAAAATTGATCTTCATAAGGCAAAACGATCGTAACTTCATTTGATTCTGTCAGTCTTTCGTAGAAAGCATCTGCCGCTGTCATACTTTCAGTATCTTCGCTGTTTACACTGATCATCAAAGAAATTTTATCTGTTGCGCTTGTGTCTGCGCCAAATGAATCACCTGCTTGGATCTCTACTCCTAATACATTGAAAGTTGCGTGGACCGTAACTGTGTCCAAATCCGTACTTTCAGGGATTCCCATTTGACCCGCTTGTTCTGCTGTCGGTGATAGACGATGAATATCTGTTGCTCCAAAAACCTCTTCATAATACGCTAGCGCTTCTTTCGCATTGTCATATGCGATAGAAGGAAATAACCGTGTTTCCATGTGCGTTCGCTCCTTTAGATTTTTTTCGTGGTGTCTTATTAAACCTGAAATCTAACTAAAATGCAACTGTTTTCATTCGCTTATCCCTTAAATTTTGGAAGATTTTACTTAGCCGGCAAACGAAGAGCGCAAGACTTCCTCCCAACTAAAAAAAGACTTTTAAAATTTTACAGTTTGTTCTAAAAAAAAAAAATATGACTGCTAATAAAAAAAGGTGTGACTTTTTGTCACACCCAAAATGGATTACTCGGTTACCCAAAGTTTTTGATCGTCTTTATAAGGCCATTTTTTCGCGCCATTTTCAACGATAAATAGCCGTGATTCATCCACACCTTCATCGATCAGCAGTGAAATTGTCCGTTTAGCACCGCCGCCGCCGCCAGGGCAGACAACATAGATTGGATTGTCGCCTTCTTTAAATTGATCAGCATTATCAACAACTAGTTTTTCTAATTTTTCCGTATCAACTGGATAGGCCGGTACACTGATTGAGTTTGGCAAATGACCTTTGGCATAATCTGCTTCTGGTTGAATATCAATGATTTGATAGTCAGCCGGATCATCATTTTCCAAAACCGTTTTCATCTTCTCAGGGGCGATCATTTGCCAATCGATATCCGCTTCCGCGCGATCTTCTTTGGCTTCATTTTTTTGACAGCCCGTTAATACTACTGCAAACATTGCTAAAACAATCACTAATAATCCGCTCATTCTTTTCATTTACTAAATCCTTCTTCCGTTAATTTTTAGTTGGCGCATTGACTTGATGAGTTCACGTGTTCTTCTATCCGCATTTTGCCGCACAAAAAAATAAACAGCTTTCGTAGGTGCCGTTCAAAAAATTTAAATTCATTTTTCGTACTTTGAGAGAAAGAAGGCCGCCGGAACTCGCTTAGAGACTCTAAGCAAAATTTTGCTTCATAGTCATAGTCGTTTTGACACTTCTTTCACCTCCAGACCCTTTGTAAAGGTTTTCTCAAAGTAAAGTATATCGAAAGAAATAGTCTTTTTCAATAACAATTAATGTTCCATTTGATTACTATGATAGTTTAATTATCCGTTAAAATAGCGAATAAAAATAATATCTATAAAAAAACCGTGATATTTTTCATCACGGTTGTTTAACTATATTTTTTTATTAAATAATTCCTAGTCGCTTATTGATCAGATCTCGATCCTGCCTTTCAACCCTTCACTATAGGCCAAGCGCTGATCGGTAGTGATGATAATCCCGTCAATTCCTTTCCGCTGATTCAATTCTGCTAAAACTTCCTGCGCTGATTTAGCAAATAAGCGCGTCGTCCAAATTTCTCCGGTCAACGATTCTTTTGAAACGATCGTTAAGCTGGCTAGATCTGTTTGAATCGGATAACCTGTCTTGCTGTCAAAAATATGGTGATAGCTTTGTCCTTGCCATTCGAATTTACGTTCATAAATTCCGGAAGTCACCACGGATTCGTCTCGCGTTTTGACAACAGCGACATAGTTTCCCCGCGGCAAAAATGGATTTTGAATCCCGATCCGCCAATGACCATCTGCTCGCTGCGGTGCTGGTCCATAAGTCAGTACGTTACCGCCCAGATCGATAAACGCCGCTTTTGCTCCGCTAGCTTTAAAATCAGCGATAATCTTATCCGCAAAATAACCTTTCGCCAACGCGCCAAGATCCAGTAACATTCCAGGTCGCGATAAAAAAACGGTTTGATTCAATTCATCCAGCTGGATAGCCGTTGGGTCGATCATAGTCAGTTTTTCTTGGATTTTTTCCGGTGATGGATACTTCGCGTCAACAAACCCTACCCGCCACTCTTGAATCAACGGACCGATAGCGATATTTAATGAGCTATCTGAAACTAAGCTCTGTTTTTTGCCAATCTTAATCAACTCAAAAAGTTCTGCATCTACTTTGACTGGAGCGATCCCGGCCTGATGATTGACTACCATCAGTTCTGAGTCTGCCGCGTTAGCGCTGAACCGCTGCTCAAAATCTCGCAGATGTTCTTCGGCAGTGTCCAACATTTTTTCCGCTTGTGGATGATCAATCCAAAGTTTGATGACGGTCCCCATTAAATGTATTGTTCTCTCACTCATTTCTACGTCCCTTTCTTGCTCTCTTTCTAGCTTAATAGATTATTCGCTCGAACAAAAGAATTATTTCTGAATTTATTTTGAAACCAGTAATGCAATCGCTTATACTTCTAGGTGTGGAAGTATAAATATAGAGGAGGATTCTATGCTACTTTTATCTCGTGCGAATATCAAACAAGTTTTTACTATGAAAGATGCTATTGAGGCGGACAAGATCGCCTTCCGTTTATTCAGTGAAGGCAAAACCGAGGTACCCTTGCGGACACAGATCGTTTCAGAAAAACAAAATGGGACATTTTTGTTCATGCCTTCTTATGCGCCTGATCTAGACGCGGCAGCGCTGAAGATCATCAATATTTTTCCTGACAATATTGATAAAGGTTTAGCATCTGCGCCAGCTCAAGTGTTGTTAGTTGATGGCAAGACTGGTTATGTCAATGCCTTGTTAGATGGCGTAACGGTCACTCAACTTCGAACCGGCGCCGCATCAGGAGTCGCTTTTGATCTTTTAGGTCGCAAAGATGCGAAAAAAGGGGCATTGATTGGCACCGGCGGACAAGCCGCAACGCAATTAGAAGCGATGGTTTGCGCTCGTAAATTAGAGACCGTTTATGTTTTTGATCAAAATCAAGCGCGAACAAAAGAATTTTCAGCCCAAATGAATGAAGAATTAAAAGATTATGGTACGCAGATTTTACCAGAGGCGACTTCCGATGAAGCCATCAGCGATGCTGATTTGATCATTACGGTCACTCCCGCCACCTCGCCTGTTTTTGATGGCAGTAAAGTCAAAGCCGGTGCCACAGTCAGCTGTGTCGGCTCTTATCAGCCGCAGATGCAAGAAATGGATCCTGTGATTTTAGAACGAGCAGGCAAAATCTATTTTGATTCAGAAGAAGCCGTACTCTCTGAAGCCGGCGATATTTTGATCCCGCTAGCCGCTGGGACCATCACGAAAGCTGACTTCACTGGCGACATCGGTGAAGTTTTATTAGGAAAAATCAACGGACGAGAAAACGACGAAGAGATCATCGTCTTCAAAACCGTTGGGATCGGCGCCCAAGATTTAGTCACCGCCCAAAAAATCTATGAGCGCGCACTTGAAAAAAAAATCGGGACAGAATGGTCCTAAACGAAAAGCTGGCTTTTACTTTTATTTAATAAAATCAGATCAAAATAAGGAGGAACCACTCATGCCCCATTTATCAGTTAAATTATATCCCGGTCGTTCAGAAGCGGTAAAACAAGCTTTTGCTGACAAACTACAAGACTTCGTGGTCAAAGAATTAGGGTGCGAACCAAATGTCGTTTCCGTATCTTTCAAAGAAATCGATCCAGAAAAATGGAAAGATGTCATTGATGACGAAATCGTTGGCGAAGAAGTTTATATCGAATCAGATTTCTAAAGGTCAAAACAACTTCTGTGGATTTAATCAATTGTTGCTTGATCGAAGTGATCACTAATTAAATGAGTAGACAAAAAGACGAGTGTACGCTCGTCTTTTTTATCGTTCAATAATTTTTGGCTGACATTTTGTATAAGGTAAAAATTTTTGCAAAATATCTGCAGTTCTTAATTTCAAATAGCCTGTAGTCGTTCCATCACTGCAGCCATAATAGTCTTGCTCGCAGACATCTTGATCAAGTACAAGTTGAACATTGCTCGCTTCTTTTAGCAAGGTACTGAAAATAGTTGCTGCTCCGATTTTTGTACCTAACATCTCGGTCATCTGCTCGAGAGATGCAAATGAAACGCGAGATATTTCTAATGCTTGACTGAAATCTTTTGATTTGAAGGCTTTATCCCCGCGAGTTACAAAAAGATAAAAATTTGTTTTTTGGCGGTTGCACAAAAACAGTGTCTTCACCATCTCCATTTCCAATCGCTCATTGATTTGCTGACAATCTTCCATTGTGATGACTTCATCAGTCGCCACTCGTTGAAATGCTATTTCTAATTCTTGCAAGACTTGATAAACTTTTTCTTGCAAAGGCGTGCTGTAAACTGTTGGTACAGATGTAACTATTTCACTTACAAAAACCATTCTACTCATCCTTTTTTGCATTCTTTATTATGAAAATCAATTGAAGCTTCTCCTACTAACGTTTTCCAACGAAGGAAATTAGTCATTCCTACTTTCTGTATTGATTAGTTATTAGCAGTAATTTATCATAAAGTCAAAGATTAAAAAAACGATTTTTTTTCATACTTAATATGATAAAAACAGATGGAGGAGGAATGGCTATGGATATGAACATTCAAAAATACATCGCCTTTGTCAAAACTGTAGAATTAGGCAGCTTCACAAAAGCCGCCAAAATTTTAAATTATTCTCAATCAGGGATTAGCCGAATGATCAATGACCTTGAACAAGAATGGGGAATCGTCTTACTAGAACGGAATCGTGCAGGACTCAGATTAACTTCAGACGGCATGAATGTCTTGCCTTACGCGAAAGAATTGGCAGACAACTATCAAACGTTACAAAACCAATTAGCGGAACTTAGTCACTTAGATACGGGCTTGATCCGTATAGGAACCTTCTCCAGCGTTGCCACTCACTGGCTACCAGAAGCAATCAAAAAATTCCAAATAGCTTATCCTAAAATTGATTTTGAGTTATTACTAGGTGACTACGATGAAGTTGAGCAGTGGATTTTAGCTGGCCGCGTTGATTTTGGTTTTTCTCGGTTACCTGCAACACATAATTTGGAACAAAGATTTCTGCATGCGGATGAACAGCTGGTCGTTTTACCAAAAGAACATCCATTTTTAGCTAAAGAAAAAATCTTCCTCTCTGATTTGCAAGACCAGCCTTTCATTTTACTGGAACGCGAAAGCAATTCAGATGTTGCGGAGCTATTGAAAGACGCTCACGTTCAACCACAAATTAAATTTCGAACATGGGATGATTATTCGATTTTAGCAATGGTAGAGAAAAATTTAGGGCTCAGTTTGCTGCCGAAATTAATTTTACAGCGGATCGCCTATCATGTTGAGATTCAATCATTAGCCGATCCAGTTTTTCGCAAAATCGGGATCCTTTACCGCAGTGAATCACTGCTTTCCTTAGCCAGTCAAAAATTTTTACAATCCTTTTTTAATCTCTAAATTAAATAAACTTATTTATTTTAAATAGTTCAATCAATCACAAAAAATCAATTTTATAGTTCTTTCTACTTTATTTACTGGTATAATTAGAAAAAAAGATTTACGGGAGGATTTATGGCACAGATTATTTTTTATGTTTTGATTGGTCTGATGATCTTTCAAGCGATCATGCTTGTACGCGATGTTGTGACCCATCGCGATGATTTAGGACCAGGAAGTTGGCTGATTAGCGGGATTATTGGATTTATTGCTGATTTTGCAGATACGATTGGGATCGGGAGTTTTGCCCTTACCACGATGATGTTGAATATCACCAAACAAAATAGAGACGATCGAAAATTACCGGGAATTCTAAATGTTGGACATGCGATTCCCGTCTTGACTGAAGCTGTGATTTTCGTCACAGTCATCAAAGTCGATGCTGTGACTTTGATTTCCTTGATTCTCGCAGCGATCGTTGGTTCTTGGTTCGGCTCTAAATTTGTGACAAAATTATCCGAGACCGCAGTCCAAAAATGGATCGGTTGGGCACTTTTGATCACCGCTGTTTTGATGTTGTTACGTCAGACAGAAGTCATCGCTTTATTAGGAAAAGGCAATACAGCAATGGGCTTAACTGGCGGAAAATTAGTTATTGGGATCATCGGCAACTTTTTCTTCGGCGCCTTGATGACAGTCGGCGTTGGTTTGTATGCGCCCTGCATGGCAATGGTCTATATGTTAGGGATGACACCGCTGGCGGCGTTTCCGATCATGATGTGTTCTTGCGCCGGGCTTCAACCAGTCGCAAGTATCAACTTTATTCGTGAAAAAGCTTACTCTAGAAAAATTGCTTTAGCAATCACGATTGGCGGGATCCCCGGTGTAATCATCGCTTCACAATTTTTGATGAACTTAGATATTTCAATGGTCACTTATTTAGTTATTGTTATTATCTTCTATACTGGAATCCAATATATTCTAAAATCACGAAAAACTGCGCTAGCATAAATAAAAAGACACTGTACTTTGATTAGGTACAGTGTCTTTTTATTCGGATCATTTTGCTAACTATTTTTAATAGGCACGCTATTTCGACTATGTTTGATTAGACTCGAAAGCCATTTGCTAATTGCAATTCGGCTTTCTCTTTTTTTACAAAAGCGACTTGGGCATCGATCAGCTCTTTTGCTATAGGAGAATTATAACGATCAATCTTAGTATTGATCTCTTTTAAATTCTCTGTCAGCTGTGCTTGCTGACGTAAAACTTCTGCTTTGTGCGCTTGCAACAGGGCTTTTCGTTGAGGAATCGTCTTAGAACCGTCCATACAATAGTCAATATATTGTCTAATCTCATAGATCGGCATCCCGGTATTTTTTAAACAACAAACTGTATGGATCAGATTCAAGTCTGATTCAGTAAATTCACGGTAACCTGAATCATTTTTTGCAACAAAAGGTAATAGTCCTTTCTTGTCATAAAAGCGGAGTGCAGAGATCGTCAAACCAAATTTTTCTGCTACTTCTTTAATTGTATACGTCTTAGCCATTATTTTTCCCTCCTATACTAAACAAAATTATTCTCACTGAATCACATAGGATTTTGCATTACAATAATTCAATGAAGTAAAATAGTCAAATAAAGGACTTAACTATCTGATGCAACGAAAAAAATAGTCTGTATAAAAAAGACCGATCATTTTAAATGATCGGTCCGTTTGATTAGGCTGATAGTTGCCCAGATTGTTCTAACGCTTCTTCAAGTTGTTTGTATTGTTCATCGGTCAGATAGGGTTTGTATGTCTCTTTGATTTGATCAATTTCAGTTTGGGTCAACTGTGCTTGGCCGCTTCTGATCACATCTAGCAAATCGTTGAAATCTTCTTCTGGAACAAGTGCGCTTTGTTCTTGCGCAGAAGCAAAGATCTCTTCAATTTCTTTAACCGAGACTGTCTCAGCCGCTTTTGGCAGCGTGATTTTTTTCTTTGATTCCTTGGCTTGATTGTTGAGTGTCAAATCAGCAGAAACCGTGACATCCTCATTTTTAGCTGCAAGTTTTAGTGTTGTTTTTTGAGTATTTTTTTGCGTGTTCAAAGTTGTTGTCTGTTCATACTTAGTCAACTGATCCAAGCTTTCTTTCAGTTCTTTGGCTGTCTTTTTCTCATCTTTATTGCCGTTTTCTTCGACGTATTTGATAAATCCTTGGATATCTTTTTTAGTGAATGTCCGTTTGATAGTCTCTTCTTTTTTCTCAAATGATTCAGGCGCTAAAGTATCAAGGTACTCACTGAAAAGTTCTGTATTCAAGTTTCCGCTGATTGAGTCAGCCGCCGTATCTCCCGCGGCACTTTCTTCCATATCTTCTTCGGTTACATGGATGTATTTTCCTTCTAAGCGTTCCAAGTCTTTTGCTTCAATAGGAATTTCCGCATCAAATTCTTTTGCAATATCAATGATCTCTGTCAAAATCACCGTATTCATATACAACTCTTGTTTCTTTTCATTCATAAAAAATTCAACTGGAATCTTCTGCCCTAAAAGATCAAAATCCATCGTCATCTCAAGTTGTTCCTTCTTGCTATCTTTTAGATAGTCGCCTGAGATTTTTGTGCCGCTGACCATTTTTGCGGCCATCTCCATCGAAGCCCGCGTTGGTGCATCAGCATTTTCAGCTTCAATCGACACCTTGTTGAGCGCGATCGAATATTCTCCGGCGTTCATTTTATTTTGTTCTGCCAACTCCGCTGTAAATTCTTTCTGGGTTTCTTTTTTACAGCCGGCAAACAGGATTATTGCTAATGCCGCCACCACAACCACTTTTAACTTTTTCATTTTTATTCTCCTTATAAAATAATCTTTTCTCCATCATATCGGTCTTGAAACATGAATACAAACATTTATCAAAAAAACTGGTTTGTTTATCTTTCTATTTTTTACCATTAACTTCCCAATAAAAATGTCGCTTGGTCAACCAGATACCTTTAGCTAGGATTCCGCTTGATTTGAGCCATTTTTTGCCGAATATTTCCCACCAAATGCTGATAAGCTAAAAATTGTCGCCGTTCCCGTTTGATCGCGCGATAACGCTTCGGCTGTTTTTTATAAAATGCTTGGTGGTAATTTTCAGCCGGCCAAAATTTCTCTGCCGGTCTGATTTCTGTAACGATTGGTTGCTTATATCTGTCTGAATCGATCACTGCTTGTTTCGTTTTTTCAGCAACAGCTTTTTGTTCGGCATTCGTCGTAAAAATAATTGGCCGATACTGCATACCGCGATCTTGAAATTGCCCTAAGGCATCCGTTGGGTCTGTGATCTGCCAATAAAGAGCGAGCAAGTCTCGATAGCTGACAACACGCGTGTCAAAAATAATCTCTACTGCTTCGACATGACCGCTATCCCCGCCACTGACTTGATCATAACTAGGATCTTCCGTCGTTCCGCCAGTATAACCAGACAAAACAGAAACAATTCCTGACTGATTTTCAAATGGTTCCACCATACACCAGAAACAGCCACCCGCAAAAATCGCCCGTTCTTGATGCAGCGGATCACCGATAAAATGCTTTTCTTTTACGACATGCTCTACCACTTTTTTTCCAGTGATCGTTTGATAAAAGTCCGCGACATCTGGTGTCAAATTATTTCGCAACGCTAATGGCCGTAGTTCTGCTTCCAGCTTCGCCAGCTGTTCTTTGAAATTCGCTTGATCGGTCAACGCATTCTTTGCCGCAGTTAATAAATAGCGCTCCCATTCTCGTGTATTGGGATTTATGATCAAATTGTAGAGTTGCTCGACGATTTCATCTTCGGTCGCTTCCATACTGTTCACCTCTGCGATCATTACTTGGATTTTATCTGAAATTTACCATAATTTTATCGAATAATCGAATTGTTGGATCGCACAAAAAAAGACTTATCTTCTCAGATAAGTCTTCTCGTTAGTAACGTGACCTGAACCGCATCACTCGATTCATGAACACGTCCTTTTTCATAATTTTATAGCAATTCTTTTCTCAAAGTTGCATCATCAAGCGGCGACAAGTATTTCGGTGCAATGTCTAATACTGTGAACGCACCGAATTGTTTTTCTTTTGCTAAACGAGCACAAGCTCTAGCATAAGCAACAAGCACGCTGGCAGTGAACTCTGGATTGCTTTCTAATTGCAGCTTGTATTCGATCACTTGCTTCGTAGTTTCATTCGTTGTGCCTGTCCGCAATACCGTTCCGCCATGGGGCATCGCATGGTGATCACGTCTCAATTCTTCAGCTGAAATGAAATGAACGATCGTATCGTATTCATCAAAATAGTTCGGCATCGTCACGATTTCTTCTTTAATCGCGTCAGGATCAGCACCTGCTTCTAAAACAACGAAACATTCCCGCAGATGTTTATCGCGAGTCGTCAATTCCATTTTCTCGCCGGCTTTTAATCTTTCAATCACGTCATTTTTTGGGATCGTGTATTGGATTGCATCAGCAATGCCTTCGATTCTTCTTAACGCATCTGAATGCCCTTGGCTCACGCCTTTGCCCCAAAAAGTATATGTTTCGCCTTCTGGTAAAATACTTTGAGCGTATAGACGATTCAAACTGAACAAGCCCGGATCCCAGCCCGTTGAAATAATCGAAACTGTTTGATTTTCTTTTGCTGCTTGATCGACATTCGCAAAATGTTCAGGAACTTTCGCATGCGTGTCGAAACTATCGATCGTATTAAAATTCTTTGTGATTGCTGGTGTTTGGACGGGCAAATCGGTTGCTGAGCCGCCGCACAAAATACATATATCGATTGTTTCTTTTTTTGCTTCTAATTCATCTAATTCATAAACGGGTGCACCTTCTGTCTGAACTGTTTCTGGATTTCTTCTTGAGAAAACACCGACTAATTCCAAATCCGGATTTTGTTTCAACGCTTGTTCAACACCGCGTCCTAAATTTCCATATCCAATAATCGCTACTTTGATCATTACTTGTCCTCCTAATAATGTTTATTAGAAGTATACTATAAAACAAGAAAAAAAGATTAGAAAAAATCTCATGATCAGAAAAATGCCTAAAAAACCTGTCCCGCCTGTTACTAATACTTTGTCTGTCATCTTGAAGACCTCCATCAATTTCCCCTTACTTTAAACCCTAAACCATAGTCTATAGCAAGCGTTTTGATCGACTATTTTGCTTTGAACCAGAAAAAAAGCGCAGGCGTGACAAGAATTTTGTCACACCCACACTTTTCTTACAACAGATGGTTGTCTTTCAATACCTCTTCAATATACGTATGTTCGATTTTCTTAGCAAAATGGTGCAATACTTTTTTCTCTACAAAAGGCAGTTCCATTTCAGAAAGTTTCTTACGATCGCTTAAATAATAAACTGAATTGGCTAATGTCCGCAGATCATACGCCGATGCAAAAACTTCCGGCACGCCACGTTCGAGATCTAAAAATGAATAAACAGCTTCCATCGCCGTTCGAACTGAATATTCTGTTGTGAAAACTGTATCGCGTTTTGTTTCAGCAAAATTCCCGATGAAGGCTAAGTTCTTAGAGCCGTTTGGAATAACTAATGGCCGATCCCCAGGTTCCCGCAGCATAAAGTATGACGTAATAAATGGCATGTAAACAGGGGTCACCACACAAGATTCTTCAGAGAATTTCTTAATGTCTTCTTCCGGCACGCCTAAATGGTACATCAATTCTTGCACGATTTCTTGTCCGCTGCATTTTTCAATTGGTTTCTTGATATAATTTCCTGGTGTATTGGACAATAATCCGTAGACCCAAGTCACTGTTTGTTGATCGTTTTGTTCTTTGAAATGCGGTTGACGATGGGTCGCGAAACTCATCAGCCAATTAGAATCTTTGATCGTAATGATCCCGCCAGTAACAACTTTTCCAGAACGTAATTTACGTTTCGTCAACCGTGAAATATACGGTTCTATATCAAAATTTTCCCAAGTAACTGTCGCTGAAACGAACCAACTTTCTGCTGGCAGATTTTCACAAAAAACAGCGGGATGACCGAATTCATCCGATTGTTTCGCTAAATTTTTCCATAAATTCCAGCTGCCGCCCAATTCATGAGTAATCGGTGCCGGCTTATGATGATTTCCTTCAGTTGAGCTTTCCGTGATCGAGCCATTCGTCACAAAAACCAAATCATTTTCTGTCAAAGCAATCTCTTCTGCTTGACCTGAACGTGTCAGTAAAATCTTTTGCGCCACTTTTTTATCAGCCGTCACTTCGACTTCGATATTATTGATCTTCGTTTCATAATGAAAATCCACGCCATGATCCTTCAAAAATGCTAAGAGTGGTTTTACTAATGAGTCGTATTGATTGTAACGTGTGAATTTCAAAGCGCTAAAATCTGGCAAGCCATTGATATGATGGATAAACCGCATGACATAGCGGCGCATTTCAATCGCTGAATGCCATTTTTCAAAAGCGAACATCGAACACCAATACAACCAAAAGTTTGAAGCAAAGAACTCTTCCCCGAAGACGTCTTCAATTTTTTTACCTATCAATTGATCTTCTGAGGTCATAAACAATTCGACTAATTCTTTTTGGGCCGTTTTTGATAGGGTAAAATCACCATCATCTTCTGCACGTTCCCCACGATTATGGATGATCCGGCAATTTGATGAATTGGGATCGTCGTGATCCAACCAATAAAATTCATCTAAGACTGAGGCATCTTCTACTTCTAGTGAAGGAACAGAGCGAAACAAATCCCATAAACATTCAAAATGATTTTCCATCTCACGACCGCCGCGAGTCACGAAACCATCATGAGGAATGAATTTCCCATCTAATGAACCGCCGGATAAGGAAAGTTCCTCAAAAATGTGGATACGTTCACCGCTCATTTGGCCATCTCTGATCAGAAAAACAGCTGCCGCTAATCCAGCTAATCCCGCGCCGACAATATATGCACTTTTCTCATCAACACCCGCTGGTTTTCTTGGTCTAGCAAAAGCTTCATAATTTCCA
Organism: Enterococcus pingfangensis; assembly: GCF_005405205.1. Lineage (GTDB taxonomy): Bacteria > Bacillota > Bacilli > Lactobacillales > Enterococcaceae > Enterococcus_A > Enterococcus_A pingfangensis. The sequence goes on from NZ_BJDP01000011.1 coordinate 47,867, forward strand.
TTCGTATATCTCATGATGTTTCCCCCTTCAATTGATTAACTTCAGCTTACCAGTGAGAAAAATTTATTGAAAATCAAATGACTCCGACTTTCTGAAAAGTTAGACTCTTTTGCTGATTTGTCAAAAAAAGTAGGGGGACAGAAATAAGCTGTAGGTGAGACCTCTGAGTTTGATTTTTGGTCCAGCTCAGGGATAAGGAGGTATTTCACTACTTCGAGAAATAAGAAAGAATTTTCGAAAATTGCTTTTCAAATTTTTGCGAAATTTCGGCTTACTGCCAAAGAAGTAATCTTTCATCCTTTATACGAAAAAAAGGTGTGACAAACTTTCTGCCACACCCCTTTTGAAATTAATTTTTTTGTTCCGTCATGATAACGGGACCCTCTTTCGTAATCGCGATTGAATGTTCATACTGCGCACAAAAACTTCCGTCTAACGTACGAACAGTCCAGCCATTGCCATCAATTCCTGCTTCCCACGTCCCTGTCGTGATCATCGGTTCAATCGTGATGGTCATTCCTTCTTTTAGTCGTGCACCTTTTCCGGCAGTTCCAAAATGTGGGAAGAATGGTTCTTCATGGATCGTTGGCCCGATTCCGTGAGCAAGAAAGTCTTGCACAACACCATAACCTTTTCCTTCTGCATACATTTGGATTGCGTGACCAATATCACCGACACGATTGCCGACTTGTGCTTGAGCGATTCCTAACATCAATGCCTCTTTCGTAACATACATTAACGCTTGATGTTCCGGCGTGATTTCACCGACCGCATACGTCCAACAACTATCTGAAATCGCTCCATGATAATCGACACAAAAATCGACCTTCAAAACATCGCCTGACTTCAAGCGATAATTTGATGGGAAACCATGACAGATCTCATCATTTACACTTGTACAAGTCGCAAACTCATACCCTTCAAACCCGATTTGAGCAGCAGTCGCTCCAGCGGCTTCAATTTTTTCTTGCACAAACTGATCAATCTCTTTCGTCGTTATTCCCGGAACGATGATCTCTCGCAACTGTTCATGTATCCCAGCCAGGATTGCTCCTGATTCTTTCATTTGTCCAATTTCTCTTGTTGATTTTAATGTAACCATTTCATTGCTCCTTCGCTGATTCTTTGCTAGTTATAACACGAAACGTTTTTGAAAGAAAGCCGGAAAACTTTTTTGTCATTGAAATATTTCACAAGTTTGATTTTAGCAGCTATCTGCTCTATTTAATACTTCATCCTATAGAATCCTAAATTTTAAGGTCAGCTATCTTTTCAGAATAACTACTCATTATTTCCTGTAACTAACTGGATTGAAACTAGTCATTAAAGTATCCTATGGAAGCTAGAATAAATCCGACTAGTAAAGAAACTAGTCGGATTTATCTATTATTTCTATAATTGAAATAAAAATTCTACGCAATACATAGATACTTATATTTTATTTTCAATAAAGATATGCCTACTTTATTTAAGATTGAATATCTTTAATGCTTGAACAATATTTTCTCTAATAGCTTCCGTAGCTACCAATGACAGTGCATCAAAAAATAATTCTTCATTCTGAGAATGCTCAATAGTATCTTTCAATGATTTCCCAGCCGCCAGATTCATATACGTATAGTAATTTATTTTACGAATACCCGCTTCAATAGCTCGCCGATAATCGTCTTTTGAAACGCCTGATCCTCCATGCATGACTAGCGGAATACCTTCAGTGGCCGATCGAATACTCGCAATACGGTCAAAATCTAAGTTCGGTTCTGCTAAATACTTTCCATGAACAGTCCCGAAAGAAATCGCTAAACTGTCTATATGAGTAGATTCAATAAAATCTTTTGCTTGTTGTGGATTCGTAAATAAGTCAATATTTCCAAAATCACTTATCTTAGATGTACGTCCTTCTCCGCCACCAATCGTTGAGTTGGTCATCTCACCTAATTCTGCTTCAACAGAAACATCCACACTATGTGCAATTTTAACGAGCTCTAAAGTTTCCTTGACATTTGTCTCATAATCTTTTAAAGAAGCATCATACATAATTGAAGTAAAGCCTAGCCGAATAGCCTTTATACACTCGGCTAAACTAGAACCGTGATCTAAATGTACCGCAACAGGAACTCTAGCTCGTTTAGCATAGTCAACCATCAAAGGTCCGATTTCTTCTATTGAAATTAAATTTTCATGAACTTCAGCATGTTGAATGATTACTGGTACTTCTAACATCTCAGCTGCCTGAATCACTCCTCTCAGCGACTCCAGATTCGGTACATTAAACGCGCCGACTGCACATTGTTTTTTTTCTGCTTCTATCAATAATTCTCTAACTGTTACTAACATGGTTCTTCACTTCTTTCTTGCTCAAAATCAATCACAATCCGAAATGATTCAGTATTCACAGCCTCCTCAAAAGCAGATTCAATCTGACTCAATGGATAAATTTTTGTAATAAATGGTTTTACGTCGACGATTCCTTGACTAATTAAACGAGAAGCTCGAATAAAATCGCGTTTGTTAGAGTTTGCAGTTCCCTTGATTTGCTGACCAGTTTTATGAATATGATCAAATTTTATACCGACGGGTTCATCTGGATAATAAGAGGAATACAAAATCATTGTACCCGTATTAGATAGACTTTCTAACAAACTGGGAATTAGACTAGAAATTGGAGTAGTATTAAAAATAATCTGCGCTCCTAAGTTTTCTGTATATGCTAAAATTTTCTCAGTCAGATTTTCTTTTACTGGATTTATAACGTAAGTTGCACCTAAATTTTTAGCTAATTCTAGCCGTTCTTCATTTGGATCCGAAACAATTACGATAGCTCCTCTTTTTTGAGCTAATTGAAGGTGAAGCATTCCCATGATTCCAGCACCAACAATTAAAACATAATCTCCAAAATCCACTTTTGCGGTCTCAACACTATGCAGAACGCAAGATAATGGTTCAGTTAAAGATGCTTCTTCCGGAGCGACATTTTGATAACTAAAAATATCTGACGGATCAACTACTAGATACTCAGACAACCCTCCCATTCCTTTATAGGGTAACCCTGGCTGTTGTTTACTATGATCAAAATTCAGACAATTTTGTTCCTCACCAATTCTACAATAATAACAATGACCACAAGCCAGATTTGTGCCAAAAACAATCTTATCTCCTTGCTTCCAATCTCCTTCAACTGCTTCACCAATCTTAACAATCTCACCTGCGATTTCATGCCCCCCAATGAACGGATAGGAAACTTTTTTCACTCCTGTATATACTCGTTGCTCCCAAGTACAGATTGCACACGTATCAATCTTCATTAAAATTTTTTCTCTTGGAACTTCTGGCATTGGCGTCTCTTCAACTACTAAATTTTTCACATCATAAAATACAGCTGTTTTCAAAAAAATTCATCCTTTCATTCTTAATAAATCAAAAAAACGACGTCAGATAAATGGAGTATCTTCCCTAACGTCGTTTTCAGCTTATATTGAGTTAACAATTAGGCCTATAGCGGCTAAAATCGCTCCACCAACAATTTGGATAACCAGTACCTTGGTTGGTGTATATTTTTTATGTTTTAATAGATAGTATGTTATTAAAGTTACTCCTAGTGGTAGAATACCTTTTACTAAAGCATCTAACACGTCTGTTTGAATTGACAAACTTTCTTTCCCACTTAGATGGATGCTTAACGGCGTTGCGATCTTAACAAAATTTGCAGCTAAAGATCCAATAACAATTGCTCCCAATGTTTGTGAAAAGGTCATGATATAAGATAGACGGCCACCAGCCATCATCTTTTGAATTCCCTCTTTTCCTTGTTCGTATCCTTGAATCCACAAGAAGTAGGCAATTACTGTCATAATAATCCAATGCAGAGCAAAGAATAGAACTGGTCCCATGAAAATATTTCCTTCAGCCCCAAATGGTAATGTGAATGATAGCAAGATTGGGATTAAAGTCCCTTGCCATAAAGTATCACCAATACCAGCTAACGGTCCCATTAATCCAGTTTTTAATCCATTTATCGTTTGATCATTAATATCTGCTCCCAATGCTTTTTCTTCTTCCATAGCAATGGTCATTGATAAAATTGGTCCGCCAAAAGAAGGTTCTGTATTGAAAAATTGCATGTGTCGTTCTAAAGCAGCCTTCATTTCATCTTCATCTTTTCCATATAGCTTTTTTAAGATCGGACTAAAGGCATGGACTACTCCAGTAGCTTGTAGACGCTCATAATTATAGTTTGCATGAGAAAAGAAAGTCCAACGCCAGAAAGCTTTAACAACATCTTTTTTCGTCAATAACTTTTCTTTTTTTGGTTCTACAGTTTGCTCCATTATGCCAAACCTCCATTCTTATCTTTCAAATATAATTCGGTGAAGACGTATCCAATAATAACTGCAAATACGGCAATTGGTACTGATGGTAATCCAGAATAGATTGCTAGCATAAATCCAAAAGTAAAGAATAATAGTGTCCCTTTACCATTCATCGCACGTAAATTCATCGCGATCCCTAACGCCGGTAAAATACCACCAATAGCGGATAAAACATCAAGTGGTCGACCACTTAAAGCATCAACGATTCCTTCTACTGCATCTGCTCCTAGGTAAGCGGCTAATGCAACAGGTACAACAGTAATTAAAAGTAAAAATAATTGCGGTGGAACAATATGAAGCCAGTTAATACGATCGATTTTTCCTTCTTCAGCTGCTTTATCAGCCATATGAACAAATGTAATATCAACCGTCATATGAGCTACCCAGATCAACGTCCCTAATAATCCGATTGGTACAGCCAATGTTACGGCAACTGCTGGTTCAACTTTTGCGGCCATAGCTAATGCGGTTCCAAGAGTTCCTGCAAGTGCAGGATCCATTGCAACAGTTCCTCCGGCTGAGATAAAAGCTAAATAAGGCAAGTTAATCGCAGCTCCAATGATACATCCTTGAACCGGGTCACCCAAAATTAATCCTACAACAGTCCCATTCACTAATGGGCGCATCCAGCCATGAGTTCCAACCAATGAAAGCCAAGGTGTTCCATTGATTCCAAGATAATAAACGACACCGATTAAAATTGCTTGGATTAGACTTATTTTCATTTCTCTACTCCTTTTATTAAATTTTTTTATAGCAATCCTTCAATTGCTTGTGAACCCTGATCAGGAATTACATGAATCTTCATTTTTACATTCTGACCAACAATCTTTCTAAAGGTTTCTTTTTCTTCTTCTGATGCAGAAATATTTTTATAAAATGTTTTGCGGTCTTTTCGTGCGCCCATTCCACCGATAATAATCTCATCAAACTTCACGCCGTTTTCAATCAATTTCCAATATGTTTGCGGTTCTTTAGCCAAAACAATAATCTTATGCCCATCTGGAACATTAGCAAGCAACTCTGCACCGGCTGTGACATCTAAAATAGATAACTTGATTCCATTAGGTACAGCCATTGACATAATTGATTTGGTAAACTCATCGGCTGCTGTTGCGTCATCCACGATGACGATATGATTTCCTCCTGTAAATTGTAGCCACGCAGTCATTACTTGCCCGTGAATCAAACGATCATCGATTCTTGCTAATACGATTTCTCCCATTTCTATACACTCCTAATTTTTATTTTCACCTGTTTGAATTTTTTTCTAGTTTTTCCATTTCTTCCAAAAATTCTTTGATGCCTTCTTTTCCCGCAGTCATGGCTGCTTGATACATTGTTTCTAAATCTGCACCAATCATTCGTTGATTAAAAACTTCAATAATCAGTGGTAAATTCACTCCTGAGATCAAGCGATAACTATGATCCTTCAATTTATTAAAAGATAAAGCTGTTTGATTGTATGGACTCGCAGAAAATAGGTCAGCTAAAACTAAAACCCCATCTCCTTTATCTAACTGACGAATGCTCGCTTGAATTTTTTCTCCAAATTCAACAATATCATCACCATGTCTCAATCCTAAAGTTTGGTACTCTTCTTGCTCGCCCATAATCAGGCTTAAACCATCCATTATTCCTTTAGCCATTTCACCGTGAGTAACGATTAGTATTCCTGTCATATTTTTCACCTCATTTTTTCTTTGATTTGAAACTTACCAATCGAAATGCATAACTGTCTTATTCCAACCAGGATTTTCAACAAATTTTTCCATAACTTGTCTAAAATCTTCACCACTTGAGATTTCAGAAAGATGTTCTGGTAAAATTTTGCTTAATGCTTTACGATAGTCTGGATTCATCATTCCTTTAATTACAGCTTCAAAATCAATTGTTGATGAGCGGCTGCTACCATGAGCAGTAATTCCTTTTTCCAATATATCTCTTGTATCAAGCGGTACCAATTCTTCTGTAACTCCCATAAAAATGATATCTGCCAATGAATCTGCAAGCTCAATTGCTTGATTAAGAGCACTCTCACTAAATTTACCACCTGTACATTCAATCAAAACATCAAATTTTTCTTCTGAATTTTTAAAATCATAAGTCAATACATTTTCAGTTCGAGCAAAATCAAAATGTGCAAGCTTATCATCTGCTGCACCAAAAACTACAAAACGATCTGAATTGATTCCATATAAATATTTCAACATGACGGCAGTGAAGTAACCTACAGGCCCATCTCCAAAAAGCGCAACATGAGTATCCACTTTTTTCAATTTGTCTTCTACATGGCTAATCGCATGGTGAGAAACAGAAGACAACTCAGACAAAACAGCAATTTCATTAGGAACTTCATCCGGAATCCGTACTAAGCATTCTTCTGGATGAACTAAACGGCTCTGTGCCATTCCATCATATCCGCTACCCAAGAATGCATTTCCTTTTGAATAATTCACAGGAACACCAGGTTTTTGTTGGATTTCTGGATGTAAAATTTGTCCTGGTATATTGGGTACAACTACTACACGATCACCTACAGTAAATTTATCTGATTGAGTTTCTTTAACAACTCCTATCCCCTCGTGCAATAAAGCCATAGGTAATTTTTTTGCTAAAGCCTCTGGTCTCCGTAATCCTGCAAAATATCTTAAATCTGCGTGACAAATACTAGCATAAGTCGGCTCTACTGCTACCCAATTTTTAGGGATTTCTCTCTCTTTATTAACTTCTTTAATCACTCCTGGCTCAACTAGACTAAAGACTCTTGATTCAACCGAATTTCCCATTACAATTTCCTCCCCATTGCTAAGCGCTCGTTATCGCTCTTGTTAACTCGTTAATGAGTATACCATTCTGAAACACGTTTGTAAACGCTTTAAATAGAAAATACTAATTATTTTTGTACAACACGTTTATTTATAGTAAACACTATCCTTTTTTTACTATAATAATTATATGGAACAACAATTATTTTTCACCTATTAATTTATGAGAACTTAGATTTCTTATAGCGTTACGCTCGAAAATGCTCGTTATCGCACTATATATCTCTTTTTATATTGACACATTCCAGTATTTTCCATAGACTGAAAAGTGAAAGTAGCTTTTTAAAATATCTATAAAACTTATAGGAAGGTGAATAAAATGCTCACAGGCGAGCGGAGAGTAAGATTGTTAGAAGAAATTGAAAAAAAACAATTTATTTCTGTAATACAACTATCTGAAATATTTCAGGTTCATGAGACTACTATTCGAAGAGATCTTGATGAATTAGAATCACAGGGTCTTGTTATACGAATTCATGGCGGTGTCGTTCCAGCAAGTATCAAACATGATGAACCAGTGTTTGAAGATCGTGCAACTGAAAATATGCTTGAGAAAACAAATATTGGAAAATATGCTACTAAGTATATAAAAAGCGGGGAAGCTATCATTTTAGATTCTGGAACGACAACATTGCAAATTGCTAAGACGCTAAATGAAATGCCTCATTTACAAGACATTACGATTATTACTAATGATGTAAATATTGCTTCTGTTCTTCGATCTAATCGAAATATTACTACCATTGTTACCGGTGGGACGCTTTTTCATGATAGCTACATGTTGAATGGTCAAATTGCTAATGAGACCCTACATAAGCTCAGCGTAGATAAAATTTTCGTTGCTACTCCTGCCCTTAACGTAGAAAAAGGTCTAACTCATTTCAATGAGTTATTAATTGCGACTAAAAAAAATATGATCGAAGCATCAGCAAAAAAAATCGTTGTTACTGATCATACAAAGATTGGGCGACGAGCTTTGTATACCTTTCTTCCTATTGATCAGATTGACTTACTGATTACTGATAATCAAACAGATAAAAAGCTAATTGATGAGATGTATAAAAATGGAATTAAACGGATTGAAACTATTTAGTAAAAAATAATCTTCTTTTTTTAAATCACTGCGAATAGAGCGAAGAAACCTTGTTTCGTAAGGTTTCTTTGCTCTATTCTATTATCTGATCTTGAATAATCCCAGCGGCTTTAAGGAACATACAAGTAACGACTGGTCCAACGTAGGAAAAACCGCGTTTCTTCATATCTTTAGCGATCACCGTAGCTTCTGGCAACGTGTTAGGTACTTCAGCTCTCAGCTCATACTCATGGATGATCGGCACGCCGCCCACAAAATCCCAAAGATATTCAGCAAAGCTACCATAGTCTTTCAGCAGTGTAACGATTGCTCGAGCATTTAGTATCACTGCTCTGATTTTCCGTGGATTGCGGATCATTTCAGGATCGTTGGCAATTCGTTCAAGATCTTCCGGGAAAAAGGCCGCGACTTGATGGAAATCCATGTCACAAAAATTTCTTTCAAAAATTTCCCGCTTGCCGGCAGCTATTTGCCAGCTCAGTCCCGCCTGAAAAACGCCGACTGTCAATAATAAAAACAACATCCGATCATCTTGTGTTGGTTTTCCCCATTGATCGCTGTACCATTGTGATTTCTTCATGAATTCCACCTCTGTCTAATCATACAAAAACTACCTACTATTCAGCCAGTGTTTTAACTTTTTTATGTCTTCTATCAAATCACCGTTTTTTTAGCTGCTGGTGATAAAATATCTTTTGATGAATTATTTTTCATTTTTTTAACGGACTAAGCAGCTCATGAAGCCTTTACGCTTGCGATGCTCAAAAGGAATGATAGAATAAAGAGTCCTACTAAACTAGTGGTCTCACTCCTTTTGATTTTTGTTGATCAAAATGGATGTAGCGACTGCTCTGACCATGTTTTAGCATTTTAGAAAAATGATTTTTCAATTGACTATTTACATCGTCAGAATTAGTAAAAAATACATAAGGAGTACAGTTAATGAGCAATGCATTAGAAATAAAAGATTTAAAAAAAGTATACGCGACTGGCGTTGAAGCGTTAAAGGGAATCGATCTGACTGTTGAGGCAGGCGATTTCTATGCGCTATTAGGTCCTAACGGCGCTGGAAAATCCACGACGATTGGGATCATCACTTCTTTAGTCAATAAAACTGCCGGCAATGTCAAAGTTTTCGACTATGATTTAGATAAGGATTTAGTGATGGCCAAACAACAAATTGGTTTGGTTCCGCAAGAATTCAATTTCAATCCTTTTGAAACAGTTCAGCAAATCGTCGTCAACCAAGCCGGATACTACGGCGTGCCCCGCAAAGAAGCCTTGATTCGCAGTGAAAAATATTTGAAACAATCCGACTTATGGGAGAAACGCAATGTACGTGCCCGGATGCTTTCTGGCGGTATGAAGCGTCGTTTGATGATCGCTCGAGCATTGATGCACGAACCGCGTCTGCTGATCTTAGATGAACCGACTGCTGGTGTTGATATTGAATTACGCCGGGAAATGTGGGGTTTTCTTAAAGAACTAAATGAAAATGGCACAACGATCATTTTAACGACTCATTACTTAGAAGAAGCGGAGATGCTTTGCCGCAATATCGGGATCATTCAATCTGGAGAATTGATCGAAAACACTAGCATGAAATCATTATTAGCTAAACTACAATTTGAAACATTTATTTTTGATTTGGCTCCTTACGACAAAAAACCTGAGATCCATGGCTTCAAACATACTTTTGAAGACGATCAGACTCTCGAAGTAGAAGTCATTCGCGATCAAGGGATCAACGGTGTCTTCGAACAATTATCAAACCAAGGAATCCAAGTCCTTTCTATGCGAAACAAATCCAATCGCTTAGAAGAACTATTCCTAAAAATCACGGAGGAAAAACATGTCTAATTTATACTTCACTGCTCTTAAAAGTCTGGCAGTCAAAGAAACCAATCGCTATTTACGGATCTGGGTGCAGACTTTAGTTCCGCCAGTCATCACTACTTCTTTATATTTTGTCATTTTTGGGAATTTGATCGGCGGCCGCATCGGTGATATGGCTGGGTTTTCTTACATGGAATTTATCGTACCCGGCTTGATCATGATGTCTGTGATCACCAGTTCTTACGCAAACGTCTCTTCTTCCTTCTTCTCGCAAAAGTTCCAAAAAAATATCGAAGAGATCTTAGTCGCACCGGTCCCTACTCATATCATTATTTGGGGATTTGTGATCGGCGGAATCGGACGAAGTGTGTTAGTCGGAGCACTAGTCACGATCATTTCACTATTTTTTGTTCTGCTTCATGTTTATTCATGGCTGATTATCATCATCACTTTATTGATGACGTCTATTTTATTTTCATTGGCAGGTTTATTAAATGGTATTTTTGCCCAATCTTTTGATGACGTTTCGATCGTACCGACATTTGTTTTACAACCGCTGACTTATTTAGGTGGTGTCTTCTATGCGATTTCGATGCTGCCGCCATTTTGGCAAGCCGTTTCAAAAATCAATCCGATCGTTTATATGATCTCTGGTTTCCGTTATGGTTTCCTTGGTGTCATGGATGTCTCAATCGTTGTATCGATGTCCGTCTTAGTACTATTTATCGTCGTTCTTTACAGCATTTGCTGGTATTTGATCGATCGCGGACGCGGATTAAGAAGTTAAACATAAAAAAACTGATTTTGAGTGAATACTCAAAATCAGTTTTTTTATTTAATAATAGACTTGGTCTAAGAATAGGCCTTGCGCAGGCGCTGTCTCACCAGCGGATTCTCTGACTTTATTTTCTAATACCTCATCGATAATTGTTACCGGCAGTTTTCCTGCACCGATCTCTAAAATAGTCCCCATTAAGATTCGGACCATTTTGTGCAAGAAACCATCACCGATAAATGTGAAGTGCAACATGCTGCCTTCACGTTCGATTAAAATATTCTCAATCGTTCGAGTCGTTGATTTTTTAGTTTTTTTCAGCGCGGAAAAACCAAGAAAATCATGTTTGCCGATCAGTTTCTCGCAAGCTTCGTTCATTTTTTCCATATCTAATGCTTGCGGGAAATAAAAGCTGTGATACCGTTCAAAAGCGGTTGGAACTGGATCATTCCAAACGTAATAACTATATTGTTTGCCTTTGACGTTATACCGTGCGTGGAAACGCTCCGGCATCTCTTCTACTTTTACCACTACGATGTCGCTTGGCAAATAACGATTAAAAAAATCCAGCATCTCATTGCGAGCCATTTCAGAATTTGTTTTGAAATTTGCCACTTGTCCCCTAGCATGGGTGCCGGCATCCGTTCGGCCAGAACCAATGATTTCAATTTTCTCGCCAGTCATCTGGGCGATCACACTTTCAATTTTTCCTTGGATTGTTTTTTCTGAATCGCCCAAACGTTGCCAGCCAAGGTAGCGTTTGCCGTCATATTCGATTGTCAACTTGATATTTCGCATAGGATCTATCCTCCTCTAAAGTTTCACACTGAATCACTGTACCACATAAGCTGAAGATGCTCTAGTAGGACAAAAAGAAAACTGAAACACAAATTAACAGTGCTTCAGCTTTTTTGATCACCTTGCTTTAAAAAAATCATTTTCCAATCACTAAACGTCTAGTGTAGACGGCTTGACCTGAATGCATTACGGCATCATCGATTGCTGAAACGATCCGGACTTGTCGCGTGACTGGCGGGTCCCAGTTTGTGTCGATCACATCAGAAAGACTCGTTTCATCGACTTTTTTCAAATAGTGTTTAGTAAATTCAATACTGACAGCCAAATAATCCAATACTAATTGTCGATCAGTCACGACTACTTTGGCGGCTTCTGCTGGTGTATGGCGCCAATCTTCCGTGTCATCGGGTAAGTCTAAGCTAAATTTTTTTGACCAACCATCACTCGTCCACAAAGGTTCTGTTTCATTTAAACCAGAAATTTGGATGTCCAACTCCCGTGCCGTGTGCCACATCAACCAAGTCACTGATTTGATTAAAGGTGCGGGCATTTTGTTCGCTTCATCGATCGTCATTTGCTCAAAGGTCTCTTCAAAACGTTCCTGTGCACGATCCAGCATTTCTGTTGCTAATTGCAAGTCCTTCATCTTGATCCCTCCTAAGTTGCTACTTTCACTTTACTACAGTGAATTTTCACAGGCAACTTTTCCCCTTCATGCCGATTCTGTTATGGTAGAAAAAAGACTTTTGACCTGTTTTACCCTTCAAAAAGTTGACGCTGAATTTTAGCTGCTGCTCGATAGTTTAGATTAAGAGCGGTGACATTGCGTCACAGCTTTCTGAGATTTTACTCTTCAATCAAAATCGCAGGGATACCAAAACCAGCTAAGATTCGTGCGGAAGTATACGTATTTAATCCTTTTCTAAAAGTGATATAGACTTTGCGATCTCTAGGAATCTCATTGATCCGTTCCCGTAATTCATTCATCGGGATATTTTTGCTGGCTTCAATGCTGCCTGATTTAGCTTTATCTGCTTCGCGAATATCTAAGAAGAAGGCCGTTGCCAGATCTTCTGCCGGAATATCAGCAGCTTTGATCGTCTCCACTACATTTGTCATTTGATTGATTGCTACATAGCCGGCAATGTTCAATGGATCTCGTGTTGTTGAATACGGTGGGGAATAAGGCAATTCCAAATCAGGTAAATCAAATACCGTTAAATTTCCAGTGATCGCTACAGATAGTTCGCCCATCCGTTTATCAACACCTTTTTCGCCGACTGCTTGTCCGCCTAAAATTTTTCCGCTTGTTGCATCAAAAATGATTTTTAAATTCAATCGTTTTGCTTCTGGATAGAAATAAGCATGATCAAATGGTGTCACAAAAATTGATTTGTAATTTGTGATTCCCGCGGCTTTTAGTGCATGTTCCGTCATTCCGGCATAGCTAGCAGTGTAATCAAAAATTTTTGCCACACCAGCACCAATATACCCGCGATAGCTCATCGGCGTTCCATTGACTATATCTGCAAGCATGTGGCCTTGACGGTTTGCGGCACTAGACAACATGCTGGAGGTTGCAAGTCCTGTCACTAAGCTCGTTGTTTTGATAATATCACCAATCGCATAGATGTCTGGTACATTTGTTTCTAGTTGATCATTGACAATGATTTGTCCATCATCCGCTAAGTTGATCCCGGCATTTTTGGTCATTTCATTGTTTGGTGCCACGCCGGTCGCAAATAAAATCAAGTCAGGATTCAGGAGCGTTCCATCAGATAAGACGACTTCTTTTCCTGCATGATTGATTTTTTCTACCCGAGTATTTAGATGAATCTGCAGTCCGTTTTCAATCAATTTATCATAAATCAGATCAGCAATTTCTTCATTATAAGGAAAAGCGACTTGCGGCAATTGATCGACTAAGGTAACGTCTAAGCCGCGATGTTTGAAGTTTTCTGCTAATTCTAACCCCATCACACCGGCACCTAAAACCAACACACTTTTTGGATCATGTTCATCGATGTATGTTTTGATCTCGGCTGCGTCTGTAACACTTCGCAAGATAAATCCGTTCGTTGCTTCAGCAGCACCTTCGATCGGCGGCAACGTTGGACGCGCACCAGAAGAGATGACTAACTTGTCATAATTCGTCGTAAACTCTGCTCTTGTTTGCAAATTCTTAACGACTAACTGCTTTTTATCTGGATCAATTGATTGGACTTCATGTTTTGGAAACACATCGATATTATTTTTTACTTTTAATATTTCTGGTGTACGTTCAATCAGCGAATCCAAATCATCGATCACACCGCCTAAATAATACGGCAACGCACAACTAGCATAAGAAATATCTTCTCCTCGTTCATAGATCACGATCTCGTGTTCTTCATTCAGCCGACGCAAACGCGTGGCAAATGAAGGTCCCCCCGCTACTCCACCAATAACGACAAATTTCATACTACCCTCTCCTTTTTCAGTTAAAAAACTCAATTTTTAAACGCTTGATCAAATCGCTAGCTTTACAACAAAATAAAACTTGCGACCGGTATTCTTCCTTGATAATACTATTTTTTCAAAAGCCCGGCAAAGAATCTTTCTCTAAGAACGGCTTTATTTGAAAACGTTTTTGTTTTTGGTTTTTTGAGCAGCAAAAAATCGATAACACCTGTGCTATCGATCCGTTTACCTGTCCTATTGACGATGAAATTACGCGAAACTGCAAAATGATTTTTCAAAGTTTAGCTCTTGAACTGATTCAAATGCTCACTGAATCTTTCAAGCAGTTGGTTTAGATTTTTTTACTTAAAGTAATGCAAGGGATGCCATCTTCATCATACGGTTTGCCAACGCGATGATAACCTAATGTTTCATAAAATTCTGCCGCCGTTAATTCCGCGTGGATCAAAAGTTGTTCAAAGTGATCGGTGATTGCCAAGTCTTCCAATGCGTTTACCACTTGGCGTCCTAATTGTTTTCGCCGATATTTTTTCAATACCGCGACACGTCCGATACGGGCGATTTTATCGCTCTCTTTTAAAAATCGAGCGGTCGCAAGTGGCTGTGTTCCTTCAAACAGTACACTATAAATAGCCTCTGTATCCTTTTGATCAAATTCATCCGCCAAAGCGATGCCCTTTTCTAAAACAAATACTTCCATCCGGATATAACTGCTGGCCGCTTGCAAATAAGCTGCCGTTCCTACTTCTAGTCTCAACGCTTTATAAACTCCTTTTAGGTTCTTTTCGAAAAATCAGCTGTCTGCAACACGCGCCGCTTTCGAATAATCTTTTATGGACAACCCTGCTTCTCTTAAAAAAGGAGACGGTTTGATCGTTTTATTATTGATCATTTTAGGAAACGTAATGTATAAATTTTCTTTTGCCCGTGTGATTGCGACATACATCAGTCGGCGTTGTTCTTCGATCGTCGTAGGCGGAGCCGCTTCCTCTTTGGCCTTTTGCAGATCACAATCCGCTTTTTTGACGGCATGATGGTTCGGCAAGGCATCTTGGTAAACACCTTTGATAAAAATATTTTTCTTGCCTAGGCCTTTACTGGCATGGATCGATAATAAATAAACTGCATTTAATTTTTCTTGATCATAGTCATTTAGCCGTTTTTTCATGCCTTTATTTTGCTGACTCGCTTGTTGGAACGCTGTCAATAGTCCCGGCCAATCCCCCGCTGAAGATAATTCTTGGCGCAGCCAATCGACTTCTTCTTCACTCAAGTCTTTTTTGAATTTCGGAGTAGCTAACAATGCTTCTGCCAACGCTCCCAGATTCAAGTACTTGCGTTGATAAAACAAATAGATCTGCTTGAAAAATTCTTTGGCTTGATCTTGTGAGGCTTGCGAAAGTTTTCTTTCGCTAACTAAAAAAGCGACCAGATCATTGATTTTGAATTTATTTTTACGGAATAATTCTTCACTGAATTGGGCGCTTGTCCCGAATTTGATATAGTGATAAAACGCATACTGCTGAATGATCTTCTTTAGCGCTTCATTTTTTTGCTGCATAGATGTCGCTGAATCCAATAAAGTTAATTGTTGAAATAATGTTTTGAATAACGGCAAACTAAAAATTCCTAATAAATCATCGTTCGTTGGTGTAACAAAAGGAATTTTTTGTTTTGTCAGCTGCTTTAACAAAGACCGTAATTGGATACGCGTTGGATACAATACCATCGTGTCGCGATAATCAGGACTGCCATCACTCAATGGTGTTTGCTGTGCTAATTCTTGGATCTTTTCTCCGATCCAACTCGCTTCTTGTTCATCATCAGAAAAACTCAATCCATAACAATCGTGCTGACTTGCCGATTCTTTTGCTGTCATCTTTTTAGCTAAACGGTCATGTGCATTATACTGGATAAAACGATTGCCGGCAGCTACAATCGGCTCATTTGAACGGTAATTCGTCATCAGCTGTAAAGAAGTCTGCTGATATTCTTGTTCAAATTCTTTGATGTACCTAGGCTCAGCCCCGCGAAAATAATAAATACTTTGATCGTCATCGCCAACGATGATCAGCTTGCTTGAATTTTTTTTCGAAGTCACTTTATCAGGCGGACAAATCAAAGCGACGATTTGTTTTTGCAACGGATTGATGTCTTGAAATTCATCGATAAAAATATAGCGGTATTTTTTTTGCAAAGATTGCTGTGCTGCTGAATCATTTTCTAAGATCAGTTTTAAATTAAACAACATATCATCAAAAGTGATAAACTGTTGAGTCTTTTTCAGCATTGCCAATTCAGCCAAAAATTGTTGGAAAACCTCGCTTAATTTTTGATTCGGAATCAGTTCTTCAGTATCAAAATATTTTGCGACAAACTCGACCATTGCTTGATCCGAATAGCCCATATTGCGCCAATAACTGATTCTAGAAACGATCGTCCGCTCTTCAAATTTATCAAAATTATATAGCCGATATTTTTTGATCAATTGATTGATCACTTGATAATATTGTTCTTCATCGATGACTCCTTCGATCCCCCACTGCTTCAAGTGAGGCATTCGGCTAGTCAGTTCATTGTATTCTGCATTGAACCAGCCATGAAATGTTTGGACAGCGACTTTCGTGCGACCGCCTAGATATTGATTGACCCGAGCTTCCATTTCTAATTTGGCTTTACGCGAAAAAGTACACATCATGATCGTTTTCGGGTCCACCTGCTGTTCTAAAATCAGATAAGCCGCTTTGGCACAAATCGTTTGCGTCTTTCCGCTGCCCGCGCCAGCAATAATCCGTAAATGAGTCTGCATCGGAAAACGAATCGCGGCTAGTTGTTCTGCGCTAAAAGAATTTCCGCCGTTTTTTGCGATCAATTGTTGCAGCGTCGCGCAACCGGCTAGATTTGGTGCTGTCTCAAGCAAATCAGATTCTATGGATTGTTGCTTAGTAACCATCTTTAAACAAGTTCCCTTCTACAAAAAAAATCATACTTGTTCATTATAACGGAATCCTTCATTTTTGATAGTCCTGGATACTAGAAGCACAAATTTATTTTGTGTCTCGCTCAGCTGAATAAAATTTGACCAAAATAAAGACACGGTAACTTTTCACCGTGTCTTTTTTGAAATCAATTATACCAAGCGGGCTTGTCACCATCCGTATTTGGTTTATTAACACCGAGGGATTCACCGATATAAAGTTTTGGATCATGAATGATCTTAGTGACTAAATCAGCGACACTTGCCCGTGAAACTTCTGTTCCTTTAAATGCCTGACCTTTATCAGTCAGCTCGTAGGCAACTTCGACCTGATCATCTAACCACGCCGGGCGAATAATCGTATAGTCTAATCCCGAATCTTCAATTACACTAGCAGCTTCAGCATATGTTTCTAAATAACCGCCATCTAATTGTTCATGATTCCATTTACCATAGTTGCCAGGAACTTCATCATAAATTCCTAAAGTCGAGATCCAGATCAAACGCTTGACTCCTTTAGCCTTCATCGCAGCAACTACATTCCGTGCTTCTTCAACGATTTCTCCTGCCAGATTTGCATAAACGATTTCACTGCCTATCATCGCTTGTTGTAAATCAAATAAGCTGGTCGCATTTCCTTCGACCAATAATTCTTTTGCTGGATCATCAATCTGCAATCGCGCCGAGTTCCGCAAAAAAAGTTTTTGCTGAATGTCGTGAGCTAACAGATTTTTAGTTACAAGCTGAGCGATTTTTCCATGTGCCCCTAAAACCAATACTTGTTTCATAAGTGATTCCTTCTTTCAAAAAATAAAAACATTTTGACCTGATCACGTATTTTATGCTAGCACTTTTCCAACAACCGCTCAAACATAAATACTCGTGCAACTTTTTTACATCAAAAAAGAGTCCTCGATTTCTCGAGAACTCTTCAACGTTTTGCTTAAGGATGAATATATTGTAGTCCTGATGCACTTAATGTTGCAGTATTTGGACCAGTTGGCGTTGGGAAGCCCATGCCGCCTTGAGTGATAGTGATCGTGTTGTTTGAAGCATTGTAGGATTGAACATACGCAACGTGTCCATAAGAAGGATCCGCATTCCATGTACCAACCGATTGTCCTTGTGCAAAGACAACGATCGAACCGGCAGTCGGCGTTCCGTCTACTTGGAACCCGTCAGCTGCTGCTGATGCGCCCCATTGACAGCCGTTACCCCAATATGTTCCAGCCCATGGCGCAACACTTTTAACATACCAAGTACATTGACCAACTGCGTACATATTACCTGAACCAGTATGGTCTACTTTTCCACCAGTACTTGTAGTCGGTGTTGGCGTAGGTGTTGGCGTAGGTGTTGGTGTGCTGATTTCTTCTGTTGAACTGCTTGTTTCAGTTTCTTCAATTGTTGAAGACGACGTTGAACTTGCTTCACTGCTTGTTGAAGTTTCTTCCGTTGTTGAACTTTCCGCAGCTGCTTGTGCTTGTTCTTTTTCAGCTTTTGCTTGCGATTCTTCAAAGGCTTTTTGAGCTTTTGCCGCTTCTTTAGCTTGACGTGCTTCTTCAGCTTTACGCGCTTTTTCAGCAGCTTGTTGCTGTTTCAAAATACGTGCTTGTTCTGCTTTTGCGGCTTCTTGTTGTTTCTTCAATTTAGCTTTATCTTGTTCTGCTGTTGCTTGTTCTGCTGCGTAATTTGCTTTCACAACATTCAATTCAGCTTGTTTGTTAGCAATCGTATTTTTTTGCGCTTGTAATTCTTTTTGATTTGCTTGGATCTCAACAACTTTTGCTTCATTATCTTTAACTTTTGCTTCTACTGCTGCTTCATCCGCTTTTTGTTGTTCCATCAAAGATTTATTGGCTTTTACGATTGTTGACATCGCTTGTACGCGACCAATCACATCTGATAGTGAATCTGCTTCTAACACGGCTGAAACATAGTTCGTCGCTTGCCCTTTAACTTGGGTATCACGTGCTTGATTTTTGATTGTTTCATTACGTTTTGCGATACGTACTTTTAAAACAGCAATTTTATCTTGCAGTTTCATTGTATCTTTATTTAATTGATCTTGCTTAGCTTCTAAGTCTTTAACTTTTCCGCTGACTGTTGCAATTTCATTTGTTAATTCATCGATTTGGATTTGAACATCAGATTGTTTCCCTTGCAGGTCACTGATTTTTTGATCTTTTTCTTGGATTTGTTGATCATAATTATCTGCTAACGCGATACTTGGTACTGCTGATACAGCAAATGTGCACACCAACAACGCTGATATAATACTTTTTTTCACTAAATAATTCCTCCGGCTATTATGTGGATTTAGAAATGATAGATCTCATAACGTCAGAAGTAAGTTTAACACAAGTATATATCACGCAGATAAAAGAAATGTTACAAATATGTTTCAAAATCGCTCTAATCAACTATAGAATTCTTTATTTTTATAAATCTCAACTCCTAGACTGATAGCACAGCGCCGAAAACGGATGTTATTTTTAAATATTGCTTTGTTTACTATACTGGGCGACGAATCCATTGAGCTGTATTCTTTGGCTCCGTCTAGCTTTTCAATTAAAATAAAAGAAAAGGGAAAAAAGGAGGAGATGTTATGCGGTGGCGCGGAGATCGGCAAAGTTCCAATGTAGAAGAGCGCGGGCGATCGGTTGGAAAAATAGCATCCGGCGGCGGTATTGGTATTTTTTTGATTGCTATCATTATTTTCTTTATCTCAGGCGGCGATTTGAGTACAGTTACCGATACATTAGGCGGTGGTATCACGCCGGCAACTTATGAAACAGAAAATGTTGCTTCAAAAGAATACACCGAGGAAAAGGAATTTGCGTCAGTAGTCTTTGCTCATTTGGAAGATTATTGGAATGAAGAATTTGAAAAACGCGGTCAATCCTATCAAAATCCTACACTCGTTCTATTTACAGACAGTGTCGATTCGGCTTGTGGACAAGCAAGCTCACAAGTGGGACCCTTTTATTGTCCTGCCGATCAAAATGTGTATTTAGATTTAAGTTTTGCTAGTGAGCTAGCTAATAATTATGGGGCAACCGGTGACTATGCGATGGCTTACGTGATCGCTCACGAGGTCGGTCACCATGTTCAAAATCAGCTGGGAATAACAGATCAATTAAATAAACTGCGGAATCAAGTTTCTGAAACTGAATATAATAAATACAGCGTTCGGTTAGAATTGCAAGCGGACTATTTAGCCGGTTGTTTTTCTAAATATTTAGCTGAACAAACGTATCAAGGACAACCGATTTTAGAAGCAGGTGATATCGATGAAGCGATAACTGCGGCTAACGCGATTGGCGATGATACGTTGCAAAAAGAAGCTCAAGGCTATGCCGTACCTGACAGCTTTACTCACGGAACGAGTCAACAGCGAATCAGCTGGTTCAAACGCGGCTATAAATATGGTGATTTAGAACACGGGGATACATTTAATGAAAAAAATTTAGATTTGGCCACTGCCGATCATAAAAACATCCGCCAACTGGCGGGTGTTTTTATGATCGGCTCTTTCCAACATGCTGTAAGCATAATTACTGAATCCGATTCATTCAATAGTTAAGACGCGAACAATATTTTCAACCGTCCGCTCCAAATTTTCTTCCCCTGTTTGCAACGCTTCTTCTAATGAACTGGCTTTCGCTAAGATCCCAAAAATTGCCGTCATGCCTTCCGCGTATAAAACTTCGACTTGATCGCCAATAAAACCCGCACAGGCAAAAACTGGTTTATTATATTTTTTAGCAACTTGCGCTACACCGTACGGAGTTTTGCCAAACTTTGTTTGAAAATCCATCCCGCCTTCACCGGTAAAAACATAATCAGCTTTCGCAATTTTTTCCGCTAGTTGGGTGTACTCGATGACCAATTCAACTCCAGAACGAATCTTGGCTCCGGTAAAAGCGAGCAGACCCGCACCTAATCCGCCAGCCGCGCCAGCTCCGGGAATCATTTGAACATCGCTAGCGAAATCTCTTTTAATGATCGCTGCATAATGCGCAAGATTTTGCTCTAATTCTTTGATCATTGCAGGTGTAGCACCTTTTTGCGGGCCAAAGACAACCGAAGCACCAGTTGGACCGGTCAAGGGATTGTCTACATCACTGGCGATCAGGATCTCAGTCTCTTTGATCCGCGGATCAATAGTTGATCCATCAATTTTCACTAATTTTTTCAATGCTCCGCCGCCTGCAGGCAGTTCCTTGTCGGTTGCATCTAATAAACGAACACCTAATGCTTGAGCCATGCCCGCTCCGCCATCATTCGTCGCGCTGCCGCCAAGACCGATAATGATTTTTTCAACCCCTTGATCCAGTGCGGCCTTGATCATTTCACCGGTGCCATACGTCGAAGTAAGCAATGGATTTCGTTTTTCTTTCGCTAAATGTTCGATGCCGTTAGCCTTAGCCATTTCTATCACTGCTGTTTTTTTATCAGCCAATAATCCGTAATAAGTTGTGATTTTCTCTGTTGGGATTGGTCCTAAAACTTCAACTTCGATCCGCGTCCCGCCAGTGCTGGCGACTAATGCATCGATGGTTCCTTCTCCACCATCAGCCATCGGTACTTGGATCACCTCCGCATCAAACAAAACTTTGCGAATCCCCCGCTCCATTGCTGCACAGGCTTTTTGTGCACTCATACTTTCTTTAAAAGAATCCGGCGCTAAGACAACTGTTTTTTTCATCGCTCTTCTCCTTTTTGCTGATCAGTTATTTTTCTAAAAATAAATACTCTATGATTACTTGATACCAACTTACCACATTCAGCAAGAATCCTTTCAGCTTTTAATCCAAGCCTGAAAAAATATTAGTTGGTAGCAGTTTATCGCTTCTCTTTCTGATCGTTTCTATTTTTACGCTAGGCAAATTAATTTCAAAACAGTTCTTTCCATAGTAAGGTAGAGTTATATCTATTTAAGGGAGGAACTGTCTATGCCATGGAATATGAATGACTATCCGGCTTCAATGAAAAATTTAGACCCTTTGATCCAAAAAAAAGCCATCGATATTGGAAATGCCTTGCTTCACGACGGCTATCCGGATGAACGAGCAATTCCTATCGCAATTAGCCAAGCAGAAAAATGGTTCAACGATGCTGCTGCCAAAGAAAAAAAAGACTTTCAAAAAGCCACAGCTCCTCAAAAAGACGATCCGCATACCCGCAACAACAATGCTGAAAAATTACTGACTGCCATTGTAAAGGTCCAGTATAAAGCGCCTAACTGGCAAGTTATTTCTGAAGGTGCCAGCCAAGCAAGCAACTTGTGCACTACAAAAGAAGAAGCGGTTGCTCGCGCAAAAGAGATCGCGAAAAATAAAGCCGTTTCCTTAAAAATATACAAACAAGACGGCCAGCTTCAAGAAACCTATGACTATTCAAAAACCTAAAACAACCCTCTCAAGAAAAACTTGAGAGGGTTATTTTGATGTCTAGGACGGCTTGATAAATCAGATTATTTTTGATCCAAGACAGAGTATTTTTTATTGTAGATCGGCTCTATCTAAATATTTCGCAGAGTTTTCTTGGCGCATCCCGATCAATTCATCGACTACCTGTTCCCAGTCTTCCGGCCGAGGCGGCGTCAACCAGACGATTTTTTTACTCGGATAGTTATTGGGCAAATTAATTGCATCGGTCAAAATCAGCCGCGTTTTCTCAGACTGGATCTTAACGACTTCAATATTTAACGAAGAAAAATAAAGAAGGTCTCTTTTGATCAAATCGTTGTAGCTTTCACCAATCGAAAAATCAATGCAAACTTCGATGGATTCAGAAACTCGCGTAATCGGGATGAAACGAATCAACGTCAATAGTCCATAGTAAAATAAAAAGCGCTCTTGGACTTTGTTGCCGACTAGTTTCGTTCGTGTCATCACTCGTTGGCAAAAATCGAAATATTCAGGATAACTATTTTTAAAATAAGTGATCTCGATCGTATCAACGAAAAAGCGGCTTCTTGCAGGGAAACAGAAAACATCCCATACAAGCAACTCTAACGCAGAACGCAAATTTCGCGCTTCTACTTCGGCAAGTTTCATCTGAAAAACTTGTTCAAATTCAGTGATGAAATTAGTAATCAATAGTGTTCCCGATTCTGGAAATAATTGCCCAATCGGCTCGGTCAAAGATTCGGTATAAAGCAGATTCAACAAAAATAATCCTTCCTCTTCGATCGTCTCATCCGGCAGATCAAAAGCTCTGGCGATTTCTTGTTTGATACCATTAAATAACACTTGATTCGCGGGTTTGAGCCGCTCTAACAACTGTCTTTCCTTTTTAGCTAGTTTTAAATTGCGCCCTTGATTATAACGAGTCAAGAAGACTAATAGTAGTTGATAAAAATTTGCTTTGACTGTTTCAGTGAGTGTTTTTGCTAAAAGCGGCTGGATTCGGCTCACCGTCTGTTCTATCAGTCGGAACTGATCCGGTGGACAAATCTCTTCAATAGAATAGATTGTTTGAAACAAATGACCAAAAAATAACCAAATCGTATGTTCTTCTCCTACAATATGATTTCTTCGATCAATTTTAATCGCCACATCCTTTAAACTTTGTTTTAACTGCAAAAAGCGCTTATAAACAAAGGCATAACTAGAAAAATGCTCCTCCGCAAACTGAGAAATAGAAAAATGTTCCTTGAAAAACAATTCAGTTAACATTTTTACCTGGATCGATCCTCGTAAGTAATGATGCAGAAACAAGGTTGTATTCGCATTCATTTTTTCGTAGAGGTTCACATAGGTCTCTGTGATCTCAATTGCAAAATAATCCGATAGATCCAACTCTATAATATCTTTTTCGATTTCTAAGATAGTATTCTTCACCAAGTAATAAGAATAGCCCAGCATCTCCTGGATCTCTTTAATGCGTACTTTTTGATTTGGCTGCCGATCCAAAAGCCTCAGCAGTTGCAATTTTTGCCGATCTTCTTTTTCTAATAAAAACTCCCAATTCATAATCTTCCACCTAATAAAATTTTCTCTTTCCACCCCCAATTTACAACGAATGTTCTTTTACTACAAGATGAAACGAACATTTTTTTGAGAACTGCTGCCCATGAGCACTTTACCAGAAAGTTTCGCTGCTACTTTTGCCAAAACATTTGTTTCTAAAACAGGCGTTCCGCTTCCACCAGTTGTTGGCAGCGTCGCAAACTGGTCATCTGCTAAAAGATCATCCAACCAAATTCGTTCATTTTTTCTCTGCGACTTTTTAGACGGCTGTTTCTCTGCTTTTTTTTCCGGCTGTTTTTTTTCTGCTTTTTTTGGTTGTGTCTCTGCTGTTTCTGTCGTTCCTACTGTTTCTGCTACAGACGAACTTGTTTCCGTCGTTTCTGTAGCCGGATTAGTTCCTTCGATCGGTGTTACTTCCTCTGTTGGGTCCATTGGATTATAAATCGGCACTTCTCCATGAACTTCATTGACATTGAGAAGTACAGCAAAACTGCTAGAAAGAAAGAGCGCGCTAACTATTTTTTTCTTTTTCATTATCCTCTTCCTTTTTCTTTCGTAGGAAAACAAGCAGTAAGACGATCAAAACGAGCAGCAATATAATAATGCCAATCAGCAGATAGATCCACCAATTATTTTCTTCTTTGATAGTGACATCTTGTTTATTCAATTTATCTGCGGTTTTTTCAGTGACAACAAAATCTTTCTCTAAAACCCAGCGATGCTCAAATTTTTCACCTGTTTTTTGTTCATACTTACCTTCTTCATTTTTATTTCCATAAACTGTCAGTTTCATATGATAACGTCCAGCTTCTAATTTCTCGCCATTTAACGGCAGCGGAAAAGCAAAACTTGAATTTGGCGCAATCTGCATCCCTGACTGATTGACTTTATACAACGTTTTCGAATTGCCTTGTTTAGTTACAATGCCATCGATTGCCACTTGATTGATATAAGTCGGCTGATCATTTTGCAGCGAGGATACGATCACATTTCGAGCATTGAGCTGATCTGGTTTCACATCGTTTAATAACAAATTCGGTTCGACTGTCTGTTCATTTTCTCTTACTACCAAACCAATAACATAAGAAAACTCATTCTTAATGGAAACACCGGCAGCTTGATTCTCTTCTTTTTCTGCTTCTTTGTGCTGGCTCAGAGTAATTCCACCAGCAATAACCCCGGCAAAACTTTCAGTGGGCATCGTCAAGTTGATTTTCAACTCTGCCTGTCCATTTGCAGGTACCGTAATTGATTTTGGCGCTTCAGCAATATCACTCAACTGATACTTCAAACTAGGATCTGCCGGAATTTTATTTGGACTGTACTCAACTACACCATTCGTATTTGTAGTCGCGTTCGCCAGATTGACATCGACAACCACCGCTTGTTCCGTATCATTTTTTAAAGCAACTTGCAGTTCTTGCTTTTGATTTTCTCCCAATAGTAAATCAAAATAACTCACACTTTTATCGACTTGGTTTTCCGGAATGACCGGATTTACTGCAAAATTAAATTCTCCCGCCTGGCTCACGGAAGGATAGATTACTAACCCGCTGATTAACGTAAGCAATAAGACAAAAATTTTCTTCACTTTCTTCACCTCAATAAATAGGAAGAGAAAGGCCCCGAAAAGAACCTTTCTACCCGTTTCTATTAGTACTATGCGTTGTCCGGTGTGTCCGTCAACGTCCATGTCAGTGTTGTTGCATATTTTTCTGCATATTTTGTAGTCGATCCAGGAACAGATAATAATACACTTTGTGCACCGGTTGCTTCATCCGTTCCCCAATCTAGCAGAAATGTTCCAGCACCTTGACCGGCTGCCCCAAAAGCAACTGTCCGCTTTAGCCCGAGGTACCTTTCAAAAAAAGTTCCAGTCATTAATTGTGCCAGTCCTCCAAAAATCATATGAATATTAGCTAATAAGGTAACCGTCAAAGCATTACCTCCTTGCTTGATTGCAAGGATTGGAGTAAATAAGTCACGAGTTGAATAAGGAACCATCAAAGCAATGATTGTCAACAGTCCTAAAATCCAAATACTTGAATCCGAAAGCTGTTCTTTAATAGCATACAATTCGATTTTTTTGTGTGTTGTTTTGGCGGATACTTCTTTTAATAAAAAAGTCAATAGTAATGCCAGTATTGCCGAAAAAATTGCCACTAAAAAGGAATAATGATAGCCCCATAAGTGGGCTACAGTTCCACCGATGATTGATCCTAAAAAATTTCCAATAGTTGCTGAAAAAGAAATTAAGCCAATCGATTTAGTTGCTTGTTCTTTAGAAAAAAAATGCGTAAACAAAGTAGTGACTACGACCCAAACGGCCCCTGTCAAACCATCTGCTATCTTTCCAATTAAAAAAGTAGCTGGTATTGGATAAAGAAAAGCCGCTGTCCAACCAATGATAGTGATCATCAACCCAAAACGAATCACTCGCAATTTATTTTTGAGCACATCTGCCATAATTCCGGTTGGGAATCGAGCAAGCATGGAAGAAAAACCTGCAGCACCTACAATGATACCTATCATTGCTGGTCGAAAGCCCAAGCTATTAGCATAAACAGCAATGAAAGGATCAAATGCACTAATGCTGATTGTGTAAAAAACACTGATAATAAAAAAAAGCGTAATCTGTCCTTTTCCTTTACTCACTCCCATAACCTTGTTCCTTCCAAAAAATATTTATAAAACTATGTACTTATTTATTTCACATAATGATTAATTGGAAATAAGAGTAATAATGCACTCTTATTCCCAACTATTATTTTTTACAATTAACATTTAGATAAATTTATTTTACTTTCTTTTTTCGAGAGTCTCTGGTAGTAACAGCCATAAGATAACACCGATAAAGAAAAAGACTGCTGGTATAACCAAACTAAAACGTAATCCCAAACCAGAATCTGCTACGATTCCAATAAACAAGACAACAATACTAGAAACAATCCGTCCCATATTAAAACAGAAGCCTGCAGACATTGAGCGATATTTTTCTGGAAATAGCTCAGTGTAATAAGCTCCCCAAATTCCTGAGTAGCCTAAACCTAATCCAAATAAGAATGCTACAACATTAAATAGCGCAAACATATCCATATTCAGCATCATATAAATTGGAATCATTAATCCACAAAGTAGCATTCCCCAGAGCGTCTTTTTCCGACCATACTTATCTCCGATAAATCCGAAGATTAAGAACCCACAAAACTGACCAATATTTTGAATTGCAATCATTTGTCCCCATTGTCCAGCACTCATTCCAATTCCATCCTGTAAGTAGATTGGAACAAACTGAGTAAAACCAGAGTAGCCACTAAAATTCATACCAGAAAGTAAAATACAGATTATCGCAATTTTTAAATATTTTCCTTTTAACATATTACGATAGCTAGGCTTTTCTGATTTTTCTGATCCAGCAGCTTCATTTCTTGAACGTGTTAATTCCAAATCATCTGGTACAAACAATAATATCATGACAACCGCAACTAACGCTGGAATAATCGCAGCCCAAATTACAATTGTCCAGTTTGTATCAAACCAGCGACTGGAAATCCATCCTGCTAAGGCTCCCGAAACTGCAAACAAGCTCGAAGCCACTGCGGTCAATCGACCACGATACTCCGCTGGGAAGAGGTCAACAATAAGACCAATACAAGTTCCATAGGTTCCCCCTAAGGCCATTCCAGCAATAAATCTAAAGACAACCCAGCTATGATAACTACCAACTAAAAAAATATGCGCAATAGTCGAAAAAGCGAAAACCAAACCTAATACCATTAACACACGCTTTTTACCAAAGCGGACACTAAGCGACCCCGCCACTAATGTTCCGACTAGCAACCCCCACGACTGAACACTAAATAAGAAAGAGAATTGGGTTTGGCTAAACCCATATTCTCCAGTCAATAACGGTCCTAAAACCCCCAACAAGCTAAAATTATACGTGTAAAAGAAGTATAGTAATAAAATTGAAAAGTAAGCTAAAAATCTCTTTGGCAAGGACAGTGTTTTCCCTAATTCAATCGAATCTACATTTATGTCTTTCATTTTTCACACTCACTTTACTAATTCTTCTGCTATTTCGTTTTCTTCTTTTAGAGTCACAATTTGGCGTAAAACATCAATTCCATCGAACATGATCCAAGCTTCACGAATTTGATTGTTCTGAACATGATAATGGTTGATTCCCATAATATTTACACTATTTCCAGATGGATCACCAAACATTCCTTTTCCCTCATGTAATCCTTTCATCTTCCAGCGAACTGCAACATCCCATTCTCCACTGACAGCTCTTTCATTACAAGTAATGCGATCAATCATAAAGTATGCATTCGGGAACGAGGCCAAGAAACTAATAATCGTTCCTTGAATTTCTTCTTTGCCTACTAAATTCTTGTTACCGATAAAGTGAACCAATGCTTGTGGTAAGAAGTAATCCTTCACCTTGTCAATCATTTTACATTGGAAAATTTGACTGTGAATCTCACGCATCAGCTCACCAACAGACTCATCATTTGCTTTGTAAGCTTCCGGATAGAATTGCCCCTCCATCATTTCTGGTAAACCGAAGTTTCCATGGAATGCTGGTGAACCGGCTGCTACGTATTTCTTAGCTAATTCATTTGCCACTTGATAAGGGTCTAACCCCAACTGTTGGACTAACCAAATATTATCGCGAACTAACCATTCTTCATAAATTCGGTTATCTACAATTTTACAATCTGCAATTGCTCTGAATTGAATCTTTCTACCTGTGACTTTTCCAAATTCACTATCACCTAAATTGGTTGCATTCGATTTGCTACGATGTGACGTAAAAAAATCACCCGGTGTATCTTCTGACCAAACAACACTTTCTGCAACAACTCTACGATCAGGGAAAGCATGTAGCGCGGATAACGTCCCTGCAATAACTGGTAAGACTCCAGAATTCAATGCTGAACAAGAATGAACAATCGTATTATTGTGATAAGTTTCGTTAATCACTCCAATCGCACGCTCTTCCCAAATACGATGAGTGATTCGCAATATATAATCTACGATATCTGGATTTGAGTCAATATCTTGGACATATTTTAGTAGAGACTGCTAAGACATTTTCTCTGTTTCTAAATCTTCAA
>NZ_BJDP01000012.1 GCF_005405205.1 Enterococcus pingfangensis
TTTGTCCTTTTCCATAAGGACACCTCCTATCTTTGATGGTGATGCGGTCGGGAAACCAACATCAGTTTATCAATTTTAGGAGGTCTTTTTAATACCACGCTGGAAGCTCTTTTGAACCACCAGCAGAGCAGGTGGTTTTCAAACATACAAAAAGGCCAAGAGGAAAAAGTCCTCTTGGTCTCCAATAATTCTAAGATTTCTCCTCACCAACACCAATTGACAAAGAGCCAGAATTTTCAGTCTACCTTAGATGTTCATAAATACTCTATCAGTCCTATTTGACAATGAGCCTAAAAAATGCGGTGCACAGAACGCACCACATAGGCCGCCTAGCCATTATTCAAACTTGTCTTTACCCACACGATTTCCCGAAAAGCCACTGTTCTATGCTGTA
Organism: Enterococcus pingfangensis; assembly: GCF_005405205.1. Classification (GTDB taxonomy): domain Bacteria; phylum Bacillota; class Bacilli; order Lactobacillales; family Enterococcaceae; genus Enterococcus_A; species Enterococcus_A pingfangensis. The sequence goes on from NZ_BJDP01000012.1 coordinate 395, forward strand.
TATAATTCAAAAGCAGATACTGGATATCATCTAAGGTTATTACTCTACCCGCAGAAGCAGTCATATCAAGAAATGAAGGTAAAAACTAACTTCTGAGTTTTAATAGGTAATCTACTCCATTAGTCTCGCTTGAAGATATCCCGTGTATAGATTTTTTTCTCTACATCTGTCAAAACAGGTTCCATCCTATTCGCTACGATAACATCGGAAAGAGATTTGAACTCATCAAAGTCTTTAATAATTCTAGAATTATAAAAAGTTTCTTCATGTAGTGTTGGTTCATATACTACGACTTCGATCCCTTTTGCCTTGATCCGTTTCATGATTCCTTGAATAGACGAGTAACGAAAGTTATCAGAGTTAGCTTTCATCGTTAGACGATAAATCCCAACTACATCAGGTTTTTTAGCTAAAATTTGTTCTGCGATAAAATCCTTACGTGTCGTGTTGGCATCGACAATTGCACCAATAATATTACTTGGGATATTTTCAAAGTTTGCACGTAATTGCTTAGTATCTTTCGGCAAACAGTAACCGCCATATCCAAATGAAGGATTGTTATAATGCGATCCGATACGAGGATCTAGCCCAACACCTTCAATGATTTGACGAGAATCCAAACCTCTAGATTCCGCATATGTATCTAATTCATTGAAATATGCCACACGCAATGCCAAATACGTATTTGAGAATAATTTGATTGCCTCTGCCTCAGTCGAATGTGTTAATAAAACTTTGACTTCTTTGTCAAACGCGTTCTCTTTCAACATATCAGCCACTTTTTGGCCTCGCTCTGAGCATTCTCCAACAACGATCCGTGACGGGTGCAGATTGTCATACAAGGCTTTTCCTTCACGCAAAAATTCAGGAGAAAAGATAATGTTATCAGTTTTTAATTTTTTCTTAACTTGTTCTGTATAACCAACGGGAACCGTAGATTTAATAATAAATGTAGCATCTGATCGAATCGCTAATGCTTTTTCAATCACATCTTCAACCGTGGTTGTGTTAAAATAATTTTTCTTTTCATCATAATCCGTCGGTGTCGCAATAATTAAGAAATCACCAAATTTTACTGCATCAGCAAAATCTTTCGTAAACTCAATATTCAAGTCATCCCGCTCTAAAAATTCATGAACTTCTTTATCTTCCAAAGGAGAAATTCCTTTTCGCAACGATTCGATTTTTGTATCAACAATATCATAGGCCTTTACTTGTTCATTTTGCGACAACAACAAGGCGTTTGCTAATCCAACATAACCTAATCCGAAGACAGATACTTTTGTCATTTTTACACTTCTTTCTAGCCCTACTCTTTTATAAGAATGCTTTGATAATTTTAACTCAGAATACCTCTATTTTTCTAATTTCGCAAGTTTTTGTACTGAAGTATATACCACCTTCTCACATTTAAAAAGAATATGATGCTCAAATTGCACCATATTCTTAACAAATTTTTATTCCAATATGTTTCTACTAACACGATTTAATGAGACAGAATATCTTTTCTTAAAAAATATCGACTAAACTATCAAGAATATAAAAAAATTTAAAGATTTACTTTAACACAAAATTGATTAATAAATCAATTTCAATTCCAAAGGTTTATTACCGATCAAAATAATAGAGTTTTTTTCTATTGAGGAGCAGCACTATATTTACGTGCTATCTTTATTTGAATGGCTTCCATTCGTTTATTTTTTCCTGTTGTTCCAGCAATTTCGTCATTTTTTACCCAGTTCTGCCAACCATACGTTTGACCATGTGCTCGATAATATATATTATAATGTTTAGCCAATTCTCCCGTCAGTCGGATTTTGACTGCCTCTACTTGCTGTCCTTGCCCTTCGGTCCCAGACAAAGCATAATTACTTACCGATTTTTGCCATCCGTTTCCATGAATGTTCGTTTGATATTCAATACCTCCAGAAAAGCTCAAAGGATTATTAGAGATCTTCAATTTCAAGGCTTCTAATCGTAACGCCCTCTCAACTGTACCTGAGACTTGACTGTTGGTCACGGAATCTATCCATCCTAGTTTTTGTATATGAGTTTGATAGGTAACATCAGCATTTTGAAACTTAACAAATTTTTTGCCTTGCCCTGCTGGTGCACTCTGTCCTTTAGGAACAAGTTGCACTTGAAAAGCTTCTACTCGATAAGAAAAGCCTTCAGTTCCAGCTTCCTCGCCATTTTTAGCCCAATTCATCCATCCAAATTTCTCCGAATGAACTCTATAATAGACATCGTATTGATTAGCAACTTCTCCAGTTAGTCTGATTTTCAACGCTTCAATTCGTTTGGCCTGCCCTGTCGTTCCAGAATTTTCACCATTCTTTTTCCAATTTGATTCCCAACCAATACTTTGGATATGTGATTGATATTCAATATTTCCAGAAACTTTATCAGATAAGGTCATTTTTAAAGCTTCTATGCGTCTAGATTCACCAATAGTCCCAGATATATAGTTATTTGAAACTGAACTTAGCCACCCCAAACCCTGTGCATGGCTTGAGTATGATATTGGTGAGTTAGGATCTGGTACCGGATTCGGATTTGGATTTGAACTCGGATTTGTAAACGAATGGTTATAATCAGCAGAAATATCAAATTCATTATTACTTATTTCTGGGAAACGCAACCGTGAATTCCATTGCCACGAGCTGTACTCAGTATAATAGTTTTTATTCGTTAGCGTGTACGGGTACGCAGCAACCCAAATTTTTTGTTTTCCTATAGTATTAGCATTTATCAGACCGTTAAACCAACTTAAAGAAGAATAATGACGAATTGATTGAAATCCCAACTGCTTCAATCTATTTTCAAAAGCAATCGAATTAGTTGTGTGATTACCTTTTCCAGCGATTTGAGGTTCTTCAATATCATTCACCATTACAGTAGAATTATCTAAACCGATACTTTTAGCAAAATTTGCAAAATAATCTGCTTCAGCTCTTGCCTGACTATCCGTTGTGAACCAACTATAATGATATGCTGATACTTTTAATCCAGCAGCTTTGGCATTATTTACCTGTGATGCTGCATATGGATTTTTATAACTAGTTGCCTCCGTTAATTTCACTACAACTCCAGCTACCCCATATTTTTTCATATTCAAAAAATCGTTAACTGAAAGTGCTCCATTATGTGAAGAGATATCAATAAAACTCTTAGTAGGAGTGTTCGTATTTGAAGCTAGAACTGAAGGGATAGAAGCTGATCTAGCTAATCTTCCTCTTGTATTGCTGTCAGATAAATTAGATCGATTTCTTGGTAAAGAATATACTCCGTACTCGTCTTCGCCCCAGGTTGGTAGTTCTATTGTTTGATCTGTTTCATTAGACTCTTCTGAATTCGAAACTGTGCCGTTAGTTTCCGAAGAAGGTTCTGTTCCCTCTATGTTTGCGCCTTCATTTGATACAGAATTTACTGTTGACTCAACAGTCGAATTCACTTGCGGTCCTACTGTGTTTTCTGTGGATGAAACAGTTTCAAGCGATTCTTCGACAGCTCTTGCAGCCACAGGAAAAAGTATCATCCCTCCCACTATCAAAGATAAGACAATTTTTTTATTCTTCATTAATATCCTCCTAAATTTTCTTATAAAATATACACAACTCAAGTATATTTTGACAAAAAAGAGATATTAAAAAAAGTTTAAACTTTAGATATAAAACTTTCTCTTTATATATTAAGTAAATTATTCATTATTTTTAAGTTCTGACAGTTCCCTAAGTAAACCAAATACATTGTCAGATAGTGAAAAGGTTCAATTAGAAATCGGTTACATCATACAAAAAAACTTGAACGATTCCTATTAGTCTCTCTTATCAAGAGCACTCCTCAAAAATAATGTAATAGTAATTTTAAAAAAGGCAAATCTTCCTAAGAACAACTGTTTCAGACTTCGAACAAACAACTGTTTTTTATAATCTTTTAATAATTTTTTTTGATATTTAGTATAGAAGATTGCTTCATTTTTTAAAATAGCTTTGTACCTTGATGCAGTTAATTCTGAGTCATGTAAAACTGATAATGAGTGAGCTAATGAGGCCTTCAAAATTTGTATATCTTTTTGATATTCAAAAATCTCCCCACTCAGCCAATGGTCCAAATAATCTAACGGAAAATCTAAATTATAGCCACCGATTTCTTGCAGGAAACTTACTCGTAGTGCTGTAGCTGAGTTGATCACCATAATATCTTGCGAATATATTTGATTGCCTTGAGGCAACGTGTTATGTAATGGCCGTAAAGTATCGCTGCGGACCGGTGAAATCTGTTGTTTCTGATCTTTTATCACAGGAGCGATCGCTGCGATCGATTCTGCAGATCCTAAAGAAGTTTTTATTAGTTCTTGTAAATACTGTTTTGTAAGAATCGTATCTTGATCAAGCGTTACAAGCCAGTCAGTTCCATCACCGCATTGGCTCAAAGCATAATTATACGCTTGTGCCAAGCCGACATTTGATGGGCTGTGATGATAACTGAAGCGTTCGTCTAAGCCTTCAGGTTCATTGGCTTGTTTGCCGTTATCAAAGATCAAGATTTTTTTGATTTCAGGAAAAATCTCAGAGGCAAGCAGTTTGTTCAAACTGGTGATCGTCGACGATTCTAAATAAGTCATCTGATATAAAACCACTACTAGTTCAAACAAACTTCTCACCTCCAAATCTTTTGATTATTGTTTTGCTTCTAATTCAAGAAAGCTGGCTAACGCTTCTTGCCATGTTGGGATTTCAAAACCAAGTGCTTTTGCTTTGCTTAGATCCATAACTGAATATTGTGGACGAGTCGCTTTTTGCGGATATTCAGCTGAAGTTACTGGCGCTACTTCCACCGTAGTATCTTTCAAGATTTCTTTCGCAAATTCGTACCAAGAACAGCTGTTTTCATTTGATAAATGATACACACCAAATGGTGCTTTTTCTGCAATTACAAACGTCATGAATTCGGCTAAAGTCCGTGTCCAAGTTGGGCGTCCGAATTGATCGTTCACGACAGTCAAATGGTCATGGGTCTCCGCTAATTTTTGCATTGTATAAATAAAGTTGTGTCCGTAAATACCAAATACCCAAGAAGTACGGATAATATAATAATCATCCATGATCTCTTGTACCGCTTTTTCACCTAACAATTTTGTCCGGCCGTATTCATTCAACGGATTCGTTGCTGCATCCACTTGATACATACCATCTTTGTTATTGCCGTCAAAAACATAGTCTGTACTGATATAAACCAGTGTTGATCCGGCAGCTTTAGCCGCTTCGGCTACGTTGCGCGTACCATCAACATTGATTTTTTCATCCAATTCTTTGCCTTCGTCTTCTGCTTTGTCGACAGCCGTATACGCTGCGCAATGATAAATGATTTCTGGCGTCATTTCAGTAATGAATTTATAAGTACCTGCTTTATCTGTAATATCTAATTGGTCTGCATCGGTTGAAACATACTCGATATTTTTTTCATCCAATAAATGACGCAGTTCTGTTCCTAACTGTCCATGTCCACCTGTGATTAAGATCATTTCTCTCTACCCCTTTTATTAAACTATTTTTTCTGCAAAGTTGTTCTGCTGTTTTTAAACTTCGAAAAGATCAGCGAAAGAAGAGCCGATAAAAAAGGCAGGATCTCCCTGCCTATTTCAATTTGTATTATTGGCCGTTTTTCGCGTAATTACTTTCAACCGCTTCTTTTTCAGCACTCCACCAATCTTCGTGCTCTGTATACCAGTCGATGGTATCTTTCATTCCCGCACGGAAATTAGTAAATTCTGGCGTCCAACCTAACTCTTCACGCAATTTAGTCGAATCGATCGCATAACGCAGATCATGACCCGCACGGTCTTTCACGTGATCGTAGGCATCTTTTGATTGACCCATTTCTTCTAAAATAATTTCCATTACAGTTTTATTGTCTTCTTCGCCATCAGCACCGATCAAATATGTCTCGCCGATTTTTCCTTTAGTCAAAATCAACCAAACAGCTGAAGAATGATCATTTGTATGGATCCAGTCGCGAACATTTTTTCCGTCACCATATAATTTTGGACGAATCCCTTTTAAAATATTCGTAATTTGGCGCGGAATAAATTTCTCGATATGTTGATAAGGGCCATAGTTGTTTGAACAATTTGAAATCGTTGCTTGCAAACCAAATGAACGAACCCATGCTTTGACTAACAGATCTGAGCCGGCTTTGCTTGATGAATAGGGGCTTGAAGGATTATAAGGTGTTTCTGCCGTGAATTTCTCGCCTTCACCTTCGCCATGACCAGGTAGATCTTCTCTTAAGGGAAGATCGCCGTAGACTTCATCAGTAGAAACGTGATGATACCGGACATTGTGTTTGCGACAAGCTTCAATCAATGTGTAGGTTCCGATAATATTTGTTTGGATGAATGGAAACGGATCTTTTAATGAATTGTCATTGTGCGATTCTGCAGCATAATGAACCACCGCATCCGTTTTTTGGACCAAACGATCGACTAAATCAGCGTCAGCAATATCGCCAACAACTAATTTTACTCGATCAGCAGGTAGACCTGCTAGATTTTCTCGATTGCCTGCATAAGTTAATTTATCCAAGACCGTCACGTGGACTTCTGGATGATTATTTACAACATAATGAACAAAGTTAGAGCCGATAAAACCCGCTCCACCGGTTACGATAATATTTTTCATCAATAATTTACTCCTATTTTGTATTAAAGTAATCATTTTTCTAAAATCAAAAAATGAAGTTGCTGCTCGCCATTTGCTAGATCGATACTGTTAGAACGGGCTAGCGCTTCTAGATTTCACCGTAAACGAAAGGATTTTCTGCTTCAAATTCCTTCAAGGTTGGTTGTTTGGCATCTTTTTCTGATGTGATCGCTTTTTCGATCGCGATCGGCCAGTCGATTGCTAACTCTGGATCAGCAAATGAAATACCGCCATCCGCTTCTGCATCATAGTAATTATCGCATTTGTACATGAAGTTGACATTTGGCGTCAACGTTACAAAACCGTGGGCAAAACCGCGAGGAACTAATAATTGACGGTGATTGTGTTCTGAAAGGATATAACCTTCCCATTTTCCATAGGTTGGACTGCCTTTGCGGATATCAACGATCACGTCAAGCACTGCACCCGTCACTACACGGATCAATTTAGTTTGTGCAGATTTGCCTTTTTGAAAATGCAAGCCGCGCAAAACACCTGGTTGTGTTGATAAAGAATGATTGTCTTGAATAAAATCAAAATCAACTCCAGCCGCTTTAAAATCTTCTACTGAATAACTTTCAGTAAAAAATCCGCGATGATCGCCGAAGACAGCAGGTTCGATAATTTTGACATCTGTTAGATTGGTTTCTGTTACTTTAATTTTCCCCATGTTTATTCCTCTTCTGCTAAACGTAATAAGTATTGACCATATTGGTTTTTCTTCAATGGTTGTGCTAATTCTACTAATTGTTCTTTCGTGATGTAGCCCATCCGATAAGAAATTTCTTCTAAGCATGCCACTTTTAAATTTTGGCGTTTTTCAATCGTCGAAATAAAGGTTGATGCTTCTAATAATGATTCGTGCGTACCTGTATCTAACCAAGCAAACCCGCGGCTCATTACTTCAACGGATAATTTATTCCGTTTCAAGTATTCTTTATTGACGTCGGTGATCTCTAATTCTCCACGTTCTGACGGCTGGATATTTTTTGCAATCTCAACAACATCATTATCGTAAAAATACAATCCAGTCACTGCATAATGTGATTTTGGTTTTTCTGGTTTTTCTTCAATTGAAACAGCTTGCATAGCGCCATCAAATTCTACGACACCGAAACGTTCTGGATCATTTACGTGATAACCAAAAACGGTCGCGCCTTCAGTTTTCTCCGCTGCTCGTTGCAACATGCTAGAAAGGCCGTCGCCATAATAAATATTATCGCCTAAAACTAAGCAGACGCTATCGTCGCCGATAAATTCTTCACCGATAATAAATGCTTGCGCCAAGCCATCTGGACTTTCTTGTACCGCATACTCGATGTGGATTCCTAATTCGCGGCCATCACCTAAAAGATTTTCAAAACGCGGTGTGTCTTGCGGCGTTGAAATAATCAAAATCTCATTGATTCCAGCCAGCATTAAGGTTGACATTGGATAATAGATCATTGGTTTATCATAAACCGGCATTAATTGTTTTGATGTTGCTTTAGTCAACGGGTACAAACGCGTACCGCTGCCTCCTGCTAAAATAATTCCTTTCATGCGTACACTTCCTATTCTTAGTAGTGGGTTCATTTCTCTTATCTGATAAATAAACAAATTTTATTGCCTTTGCTGATCAAACGTAAAAATCATTCAGAGAAAAGATGCTCTTCTTACTTGTCTTGGTACTTAGCCAATTGATTGCTGACTTTGACCGATAAAAGCAAGATCACAGTTTCTTCAATACATACGATAACATTATACCCGATGTTGGGTGTTAGAAAAATCGTTTTATTACTTTTTTTTAACTTCCTTTATTCTTTCTCTGACCAATCGCAACGCATTCCAGCGCCATTTGAATTGCTGGATCCGCGAAGCTGTCGTCTTGATCTCCGACGCATTCAATCCATGTCTGCGATAATAAACTAACGGGTCCGGGATAAAAACAACGCCGTGATAATAATCTGCCAGTAAACCAATCCACATATCATGCATCGGAACAGTCGGCGGGATCGGTAAAATAATTGCTTTGAATTCTGAACGAAATGCCATCCCGGCACCGATATAACTGCTTTTAGCAAGGTTATGCCAAAAACCTGCATGTGTGTGACGCATCGCCTGATAAGACGGCGCTAAAACTTCAAAATTGTTGTCTACGATGACTAGATCAGACACGACGACTTGTGTTTTCGGATCTTCAAAATACGGCAACATCTTTTCTACTTTATCCGGCTGCCAAACATCATCTTGATCACTTAAAAAAATAATCGGGTGAGTACTTTGCTGAATGGCATTAGTAAAATTCACGATTACGCCTTTTCCTTTATTTTGAAAAAGTTTGATTCGCGGATCTTTGGCTTTTAATTCTAATAAAAATTCCCACGTTCCATCGGTTGAATGGTCGTCGGAAATAATCAGCTCGTCATATTCTGAAAGTTGTGGGAATATGCTGTTCAATTGTTCTTCAATAAAGTGACGGCCGTTATACGTCGCCATGCAAACGGAAATTTTCGTCTTGGACTGCCTAGCCATTCCCTACCTCCATCATCAAAAAAATTGCCAGCCCCACTTATGAAAATATTTTCCCATGGACTGTAAAAAAATAAAAAATAATTTACGGCTTTTGACCGCCCCACGTTCGTACAAGTGCACCACTGAAAATTGCGGACTATAGATCACTTGATAGCCCGCTTGTTCCACTTTACGGCAAAGATCATTGTCTTCAAAATACATAAAATAGCGCTCGTCAAAGCCTGCGATCTCATTAAATTTAGCTAGATCAACTACCATAAAACTGCCTGAAATCATTCGGACATAGCTATCTCGATCATCTGGCAAATCACGGCATTCAAACTTCGCCAAACGTTTGTCAAAAAGCTTTTTGATAGATTTAAACGGAACAAAGCGCAACATATAATCAAAAACATTCAGCTGATCACGCATCAAATATTGGGTCGTTCCATCTTCATTTAAAATCGTAGGCGCCAATAAAGCGCAATTAGGTTGTTCAGCGAGATGCTCGACCATTTTTTCCAATTGATTCTCTGAAAGAATAATATCCGGATTAAAAATGATTCCATAGCCAGTTGTATTTAACAGATTGGCGTTATGACCAAAGCCAAATCCTTTATTTTCAGCATGAAAATCGATCGTCACAAATGGATAAGTAAGATATTTACTCAATCGTTTGCGATAGTCCGGCTCTGAAGCATTATCAAAAAGCTTGATTTGAATCGTCTGATTTTCACCTAGCGTTTTGATTAGTGCATCCAGACTCGAAAAAATCTTGTCACTGTTGTGGGTCACGATGCTGACAGTCACATTTCTATTATTGCTATTCATAACGGACGACAACACTCATTTCTTGAAATATTTATGCAGCACTTGCAAACGATAATCCTTGTTGCCAAAGAAACGAAAACTTTTTGTAATGAAACTATATTTTTCGCTGATCAAACCGATCAGTTCTAAGAGAAAAGTTAGTGCGAAAAGCATCGCAACGATCAAAACGATCGTTCCTGCACGACTTGTATAATTCAACAATACGGCGGTAAAAGAAAACAATACAGCAATGGCATAGATCGTTAAAACGGCTCCGCGATGAGTAAACCCTAGATTCAACAAACGATGATGCAAATGCTGTTTGTCTGCTGCTGAAACCGACATATTTTTAGCTTTCCGCCGCACGATCGCGAAAAATGTATCTGTTACCGGTACACCTAAAATGATCAGAGGTGTGATCAAAGAGATGAACGTCACATTTTTTAACCCTTGTAATGACAGTACTGCGATCATGAATCCTAAAAATAAAGCACCTGTATCGCCTAAATAGATCTTGGCGGGATGAAAATTATAAGGGAAAAATCCCATGATGCTCGCAACTAAACAAAAAATAGCCAACGAGATATAGACTGTCGAGGCATGCAAAAAGAAATACCCGATGACACCGATCGTTGTCAAGCCGATGATTGATACTCCTGAAGCAAGTCCATCTAATCCATCGATCAAGTTCAATGCATTGGTGATCCCATAGATCCAGAACAATGTCGCCGGTAAGCTCAACCATTCAAGATTGATTCGACCAAGTAAAGGCGCGGTGAAAAAATTGAAGCGGATCCCCGCGAAATAATAAATGACCAATGCGGCCAACAAGATGCCGACACTTTTTTGTCTAGGCGTAAGTTCATATTTATCATCAAGCAAGCCGGTGATCACGATAATCAGACCGCCTAACAAAATTTTGCTGATATAATCAAAAGGAATCACTTCACGGAATAAAACCAATGAAGAGATAGCAAAAGTTATAAAAATCGGCAAACCGCCTGCACTAGGCATTGGTACTTGATTCATTCGACGTGCATTAGGATTATCCACCAACCCAGTCTGGACCGAAATTATTTTAAAAATTGGAGTTAAAATCAATGCCATCAAGAAGGTTAGAAAATACCTGACGATCAGCCCGAAGGATACTAACATGTTGCCACCTGCCCTTTTTTTCTAAAATTATTATATAGGATTCAACATTCTTTACAAGGTTCTCTTAAAAACTTACAACAAAACATGAGATTATTTTTTTTTCTTAGCAAAACGATCTTTTAATTTATTGAACCATTTGTTCACTCGATTGGAGCCTTCTTTGACTTCTTGGCCTGTCAGATACTCCTCAATCGTCACATTTAGTATTCCGCCTAAAATGATGATAGTCGCCGCAAAATTCAGCCAAAACATCAACACGATAAAACTTCCGATGATTTGATACCCGGATACTCGTTGCGCAAATGTCTGAGCATACAGACTAAACCCTTGTGCTAAGACAATCCAGCCAATCGTTGCAAAGATCGTTCCCGGTAAGGCAAATTTCGGATGCACTCGCGCATTCGGGATCACGATATACAAACCGCCTAAAATAACTAGCAGTCCAACTAATGTTACTGGCCAACGCAAAGTTAAAAAGGTGTCGATAATATCAGGAGAAAAATGCAACAATTTCTGTAAGGCATCTAAAATTACTTGCCCTGCACTAAAAAATAGAGCCACCGCTACAATCGCCATCATAAAAATGCCTACGATCCCTACTGACACGATTCGGCTGATGACAAAATTTCCGCGCTTTTCAACGCCGTAAGCTCGATTCAATGCCGTTTGCAAGGCATTGATCCCCCGACTAGAAGACCACAACGCTGCTAAAACAGAGAGCGACAGCATGCCGCCTGACGTATCTTCTAACAATCCAGTGATCGCTGGTTTCAAAAAGCTGAAAACATTCGGCGGGATCGCTTCACTTAAATAAGGCAAGACGATTTCCGGCGTAATATTGAAGTACGGCAATAAATTACCGACAATAATCAACAGCGGAAAAAAAGACAGCAACAAATAATAGGCGACTACCACTGAGCGGTCGCCTATTTCTGTTTCTGTTAGATGTTTTCGGATCGATTGGATAAAACCCATTAATTTCTGATTGTTTTTAATTTTATCTATTGGTCCCATAAAAACCTCGTCATCCTAATAAGTTCCTTCTTCACCTTGTGAAGTTAAAATTTTGGGTCCTTCTTTTGTGATGGCCAATGTATGTTCATATTGCGCACACCAACCACCGTCACGCGTATAAGCGGTCCAGCCATTTGGATCCATTTTCATTTGCCAAACACCGGTATTGATCATCGGTTCGATTGTAATGACCATACCTTCTCTTAAACGCAAGCCTTTTCCAGCTACACCATAGTGAGGGATTGCTGGTTCTTCATGGATCGTAGGCCCAATGCCGTGTCCGACAAAATCACGAACAACAGAGAAGCCTTCTCCTTCAGCATACGTTTGGATTGCCTGACCAATATCGCCGATTCGATTGCCAACTTGAGCTTGTTCGATTCCTAAATACATTGCCTTTTTGGTTACTTCCATTAGGCGTTTGATTTCAGGTTCGACTTCACCGACTGCATAAGACCAACAAGAATCAGACATCGCGCCTTTGTATTCGACACACATATCCACTTTGATCAAGTCGCCATTTTTTAACGGTTTTTTTCTTGGGAAACCGTGACAGATCTCATCGTTGATACTGCAGCAAGTTGCGTATTCATAACCTTCAAAACCGATTTGAGCAGCTGTTCCGCCATGGCTTTCAATAAAGTCTCTAACAAATTTTTCAATATCCATACTAGTAATTCCCGGTTTGATGAAATCTCGTAAATGACGATGGACATCAGCCAATAATTCGCCTGATTCATTCATCATTTCAATTTCGCGGGGTGATTTTAAAGTAATCATGTTCTCGTCTCCTAGTTCCTTTTATAATTTCTGCAAGTATTTGTCTACGTTTGAAAACTAGACAAATATCCTTTTTCATCTTATTTATTTTAACATAACACTATAAAGCGAACAAATGGTTAAAGAGCCGTGTTTTCCTTTTGATTTCTATTTTGATATAATGACCATAAATTTAGCTTAAAGCTAAGGATGTCCATTCAACTTTTCGCAGTCTGATAAGAAGAAAATTTAGTTGAATAATCGGCGCGAACGCTCTAGTTGAGTGATTGACGGCATTCGAATGGAACTAATTTTTCCTTGGAAAATTAATTCATTCAAACGAATAAGGAGGAATTTTTTTGACATTAGCAAAAATTGTTTATGCCAGTATGACTGGAAATACCGAAGAAATCGCCGACATCGTCGCCGAAGCCTTCGAAAATTTAGATCTTGAAGTTGAAATCGATGAATGTACACAAGTCGATGCAGAAGATTTTGAAGCTGCTGATATTTGTGTCGTTGCTACTTATACTTATGGTGAAGGCGATCTGCCCGATGAGATCATGGACTTTTATGATGACTTGCAAGAATTAGATTTGAGCGGAAAGATTTTTGGTGTGTGCGGTTCAGGCGATAGTTTCTATGATGAGTATTGCAAATCCGTTGATGATTTTGATGCTGCCTTTATAAAAACTGGAGCCACTCGCGGGGCCGATAGTGTGAAAGTTGAGATGTCTGCAGAAGAAGAAGACATTGAAAACTTAGAAGCGTTCGCCAAAAAAATCGCAGAAGCGGCTTCATAATTCACGTGATGATAGCGTGGGTAACTTCAAAAAATAAGTAGGAATTTTTGAAAATTGCTCCTTATTTTTTTGTAGAATTTTAGCTGATTCCCGATGAAGTTACTAGAACACTTGTTTATTCGACAAAAAGATGTATCAAAAACTGGTACATCTTTTTTGTCATCTCACTTTTTATTGAGAAATATTTTACTTCTCAATTGAACGCCTTTTCTTTTGAGAAAACCTAAGAAATGCTAAGATGGAACTATTGAAACGGAGGGATAGAGATGGTTTTACCAAATTTTGAAACACTCTTACAAAAATATGCTCATTTGATCGCTAAAGTAGGTGGAAATGTCCAAAAAGAGGATACTGTTGTGATTTATGCCAGCGTAGAACAAGCGACTTTAGCACGGCTAGTTACTAAGGAAGCCTATCAATTAGGCGCGGCTGAAGTCATCGTGCAGTGGAACGACGACACGATCCAACGAGAATTTTTAAGTCATGCTTCTGACGATCGGATCACGACTGTTCCTGCCTACAAAATTGATGAAGCAAATACATTTGCCAAAAATCGGGTCACCCGCATCAGCATCGTTTCACAAGATCCAGATGCATTAGCAGGTGTTGATACTAAACGTGTGGCTTCTTTCCAAGCAGCTCGCGGAAAAGCCTTGCAAGCAGTCATGGAAGCAACTCAGTCTAATAAATTACGTTGGACAGTCGTAGCAGCAGCTAGTCCTGCGTGGGCGCAAAAAGTTTTCCCAGATATTTCAAGTGAAAAACAGGTGGACCAACTTTGGGATGAGATCTTTAAGACGACCCGAATCTATCATGATGATCCTGTTGCGGCTTGGGCAGAACACGATGCTGCAATGCGAAACCAAGCAGAGCGTTTGAACAAAGAACAATTTTCTGCTCTTCACTACACGGCGCCTGGCACAGATATCGTGATTGGTCTACCGGACAATCATATTTGGGAAGGTGCTGGAAGCTTCGCTGCAGACGGCAACGAATTTATGGCGAATATGCCGACAGAAGAAGTTTTCACCGCACCGGATCGCAATCGCGTCGATGGTTACATCACTAGTACAAAGCCATTGAGTTATGCGGGAACAACACTGACTGAAATGAAATTTACTTTTAAAAATGGTCAGGTAGTAGAATTTTCTGCTAAAAATGGTGCTGATGTATTGGCTTCATTATTAGATATCGATGAAGGCGCCAAACATTTAGGTGAAGTTGCACTAGTTCCTGATCCTTCACCGATCTCTCAATCAGGAATCACTTTCTTCAATACTTTATTTGATGAAAATGCGTCAAATCATTTAGCCCTTGGTGCCGCTTATCCCTTCAGTGTTGAAGGCGGGACCGAAATGACGAAAGCTGAACTTGCCACGGCTGGATTGAACAGCAGTCAAACCCACGTCGACTTTATGGTCGGATCTGATCAAATGAATATCGACGGTATTCGTAAAGACGGCTCAAAAGTTCCAATCTTCAGAAATGGCGATTGGGCTTAACAAAAAACCACTTAGAAAAATCTTCTAAGTGGTTTTTGTATTTCTGACGAACGATTTTATTTATTCCCTGTTCCAGCGATTTAAAATCGTTCACATAAACTTGAGACGTTCTATTCTTTATTTGCATAAAAAAATAAAACCTATTAGAACGATACTCTAACAGATTTATTGTATGTTCCCGACTGGAATCGAACCAGCGACCTATCGCTTAGGAGGCGATCGCTCTATCCTACTGAGCTACGAGAACGTGACCTTATTATTGTAGCGATTTTCACTTATTTTAGCAAGATGACCTGATCAAATTTAATCAAGTCATTCGCTAAAAACGAGAACCATTTAATCAAGTCATTCGCTAAAAACGAGAACCGATTGTTTGAATATCGGCTAAAAGAAAGGAAAAGACTTATTTACGTCTTTTCCCTTTCTTTTTTTTGCTCTTTTTCTTCGGTTCGCTTTGTTTGACCGGTTCTTCAGTCAACAATTCTCCGCCAAATAGATAGATTGGTGCAAGTGTTAACTCAAGTTTTTTCGCGATTTTTGTTAAATCGGCTTTTTCTTGTGGCGTCACAAATGTAATCACGACACCGGTATTTCCCATTCGACCAACTCGACCCGCCCGATGCAGGTAACTTTCTTCACTTAACGGCACATCAGCATTGATCACAAAAGGCAATGCTTCAATGTCCAAGCCGCGGCTTGCTAAGTCCGTCGTCATCAGTCCTAAAACTTGATGCTTTTTGAATTGTTCGATCGCAGCTTTGCGCGACATTTTCGCTTGATCTGATGCGAGACTTGCAACTGGCAAATGATGGAAAAGTAATTTTTCTTCTGTGCTACCCATATCGTTTAGCTGATTGAAGAAGACCATTCCCCAAAATGCCGGCAGATTCAATAAACGCCGCAGTTGATCAACTTTTTTACGTTCGCTGACTTCCAAATAAAAATGTTGAACCTCACCTTGACTGTCATCTTCTTTTGAAACGTCGACAATCAATAGATCCGTTTCAAACTGATTCAGCTCAGCCAAAACAACATCTGCTGTTGCGGAAAAATATAAGTGCTGCGTGTTATTATCAGTTGCCTTCAATATTTTTTGAACTAGCTGCAAGCTTTGACCTTGGACCAATTGATCCACTTCGTCAAAAACGATAGTTTTGATATTGGGTGCTTTGATTTTTTTAGCTGTGATCAATTCAAAGACACGGCCAGGCGTTCCGATCAACACTTCAGGTTTTTTCTTTAACGCTTCTTGTTGGCGTTTAACATTCGCACCGCCAATTAATGGTTGAGCTTTCATGCCAGAACCGGTTAGCCACTTGCGAGCTACTTCAACGACTTGCATCGCTAATTCTTGGGAAGAAGTTAAGATAAGCAGCTGGCTAGGTTTGCCTAGTTCCAGCTGGTTGAACAGCGGCAATAAATAAGCCAATGTCTTCCCGCTGCCGGTCGGTGCGATCCCAACTAAATTTTTTCCTTCGGTGATTGGTATAAATACTTCTGCTTGGATCAATGCAGGTTTTTGAAAGCCTGCGTCCTCCCAATTTTTTTGTAAAAAGGGAACAAATTCCTGATTATTCATGGTTTCCTCTATTTCTCGTCAGCATCGAAAACGATACCCGCGCTTTTTCTCATATCATAAATCACTTGGTTCACGTTACGGGATAATTCAACCCATTCTTCATAATCAGTACCTAACTTATGATCGGTCGGATTCAAAATCACTTTAGCAAAATTTTCTGCTTCTTCCACCATCGGATTTTCCAATTGATGAACGTTCAATTTTTTGATTTGCTGATGATTACGATCGTGAAACTCCGCTTCATCGATCGAGTTGATCGCATTCATCACTAATGTTCCATCCGTCAAATAAATCTCAGCTGGTTGGAAACTGTCGCTGATCTTGCCTGTCCGAATCGTTACATCAAACTGATCATAACGCAAGATTCCCGTCCCACTGCCATCAACACCTGTTGCGATTTTTTGCGCATAATAAATGCTTTCTTTAGGCAGACCAAACCAAGCCAGTGCTGCGTAAACTGGATACACGCCCAAATCGACCAGCGCGCCGCCTGAAAAGTGAAGCGAAAATACATTTGGTTCTTGACCGGCTAAAACTTGATCGTAACGGGAAGAATATTTCATGAAACTAAAATCGGCCCCAATGATCTGGTTCTTCAATGGCAGAAAATCTGCGACTGTTTTAAAAGCCCGTTCATGGATATTTCGAGCCGCTTCAAAAAAGAAAACTTTTTTCTGGTTGGCTAACTCAATGATCTCATCCATTTCCTTTGGTGTTGAAAATGCTGGTTTTTCAACGATGACGTTTTTCCCAGCTAAAATCCCTTGTTTTGCTTGTTCAAAATGCAGACTGTTCGGTGAAGCGATATACACCGTATTCAAATGCTCAATCTTAAAAAATGTATCAAGATCGGTCGCGTACTCCACATCGTCATATTTTTCACCAAATTTTTGAGCCGTTTCTAAGCGCCGTGAATAAACTGCTGCTAGTTGATATTTCCCCGTCTCATGTGCCGCTTGAACAAATTGATCGGTGATCCAATTTGTTCCGATGATACCTAATTGAATCATGCTTATTCCACCTTTCACTGATTTGGATCAATAAATTTTTGTTTCAAATCAAAGGGAACTGCCGCTTTGATTGAAATTGTTTCCTGATCTACTTCACAATTATACGCTAAAACTTGAACGCCGTCTGCCGCAGCCGATTTTACCGCGTCATAAAGTGCCGGCTGCATTTTACGATGGAGGGTTGCGACTTCAATGATTGGAAATTGGACAACAAACAAAACATAACAGTGATAGCCTATCCTTTGCGCCAAACGTAATTCCTCGACATGTTTCAATCCCCTCAATGTTGGTGCATCGGGAAAAGCCCCGATTCCTTGATTTTCCAACGTCATCCCTTTAACTTCAACAAATCCTTTTTCTTGTTGGTCTGTCTCAAAATAAATATCAAATTTTGAATGTTCAAAGGTATATTCACGTTTTAAATAAGTGAGGTTCCCGTTCAGTCCAGGTAAGTCGATTGTCCCATTCAAAATACCTTCAGCAGCTAATGGATTGGGTATTTGCGAATCGATATTGACCCACATCTCACCTTTTTTAACTGCGACAAGATCGTAAGCCGTTTTTCGTTTTAGTGACGGTTGATGATTGACTGCCACCAAAGAATTTGCTAATAATAATTCTTTGCTGCGTCCAGTATTTTTCACATGGGTCACGACTACTTCGTCTGTCTCTGCTAAACGGCAGTAAGCAACGAAGCGATTGGTTCTTTCAATAAAAGTAGCAAGTTGAATGGCAGAATAGTTCATTTTCTATCAGAATCCTTTTAAAAAGTTAAATAGTCCTTAAGTTGGATGGAAAGATTACAGACTTTATTATATAGTATAACAAAGTAAGCAAGAAAGCATAGTGGTTCATTTTTTGCTAATGTTGCATTAAAATTAATTGGTTCAACTTGTTGGTTTAAATCGCTGAATTTGAGAGAGGAGTTTTTTGATGAGATTGAAATGGCCTGTTTTCCTCAGTGCGACGTCGCTCGGTGTAGCCGCAGTGGGTGCAAAATTTGCCCGAAAACGTGAAGCAAAGGACTTAAATAATATTTATGTCGGTTCTTGGACATTTACTCATCCTAAAGATCATAAAGCTCATACTATTACGATCTATCCAGATCTTGCGATTGTTTTAGACGGCGCTGCCATCATCTATCAGCTGATCGAGTTGAGCGACCAAAAATTAGCGATCCAAGATCAATACGGTTATCATCTATTGATCCAAACAAAAAACGGTACCCCGGTTACGCTTTACGATGAATTAGAAGATGCTTCATTTCCGATCCTTCTGCTGAAAAATTAGTAAGCGGTGTCTATTTTGTTATTCAAAAGATTGATTCGCGCAAAAGTTGATAAAAATATCTTGCTTCATTCTATATCCAGCCTAAAACTAAAAAAATCGCTGAACTCTTTTAATTGAGACTTCAGCGATTTTTTTCAACCGGTTTTAGTATTATTTGTTTTAGCGATTTCACTTCTTTTACTCGTTTTGTATTTCTCATTCATTTTTAATACATTTTCTTTCATAAAAAAACAGCAACGCTCTCTCATGGAAAATTTTCTGATTCCCTTTGTTATTACTAAACCGATATTTTTAAAGAAAAAAGCTAATCAAATGGAAAAAAAAAGATTTATTTGGTAAACTTAATCTGATATGCTTCGTTATGAAAGGATGAACATCAATGACGCCAAATCGCGAAGATTACTTAAAATTAATATTAGAATTAGGTGGCGATAAAGAAAAAGTTAGCAATAAAAAGATTGTTGCTGGTTTGTCCATTTCCGGAGCTTCTGTCAGCGAGATGATCAATAAGCTGGTCAAAGAAGAACTCGTTGAACACTCTCCTTACCAAGGCGTTCAATTGACGCCGACCGGTTTAGAAAAAGCCAGTGCTCTCGTTCGCAAACATCGCTTATGGGAAGTTTTTTTAGTCGATCACCTCGGCTACTCATGGAATGAAGTCCATGATGAAGCAGAAGTATTAGAGCATGTAACCTCTTCCCAACTAGAACAAAAATTAGATAATTACTTAAACCATCCCGCCTTTTGTCCTCATGGCGGAATGATCCCAAAACAGGATCAAACGGTCCACGAAAAAGAACGTCAAACGCTAGTAAATTATCCTGAAGGGACGAACATTCGAATTGCTCGTGTCTTAGATGAAAAAGATTTATTAGATTACTTAATGGCGCTTGGTATAAAGATCCACGAGGACTATACGATCACAAATATCGCAGCTTATGAAGGCCCTATTACTTTAAAAAATGAGCAAAAAGAGGTTTCAATCAGCTATAAAGCTGCCTCCACGATTTTTGTCGATTCATTGTAGAGCATCCTCTACTTTTAAGGATGGTGTGAAAATAAATTCCCAACCTGAACAGAAACTTGGTTCATTGGTTTAGAAAAGTTTTTTTAGTTAGAGAGAATAAAGAATGCATTTTTGAAAATAATTATATAAATTAGGAGTGAACTATATGGAACAAGCTGCATTATTCACCATTTTTGGTGGTACTGGCGACTTAGCACAACGCAAACTTTATCCTTCGTTGTTTCGCCTATATAAAAAAGGAAACCTCGCCGATCATTTTGCTGTGATCGGTACCGCTAGACGTCCTTGGAGTGACGAACACTATCGAGAGATCGTTCGTGAGACAATCAAAGATCTCGCTCCTACTGATAAAGAAGCCCAAGAATTTTCTGAGCATTTTTACTATCTGTCACACAACGTCAATGATACTGCCCACTATGACCATTTGAAAGAATTGGCAGATCAGTTAGATGAAAAATACAAACTACAAGGCAATCGGCTATATTACTTGGCCATGGCACCGCAGTTTTTCGGTACGATCGTCAACCATTTGAAATCACAAGAGATTTTGACGACGACCGGTTATAATCGTTTAGTGATTGAAAAACCATTCGGCTTTGATTACGATTCAGCCAATGAATTGAACAATCAGATTCGAAATGTCTTTCCAGAACAAGATATTTTCCGAATCGATCACTACTTAGGTAAAGAAATGATTCAAAATATCTCGGTGATCCGGTTTGCAAATAATATTTTCGAATCCCTTTGGAACAACCGCTATATTGAAAATGTCCAAATCACATTTTCGGAAGCACTAGGTGTAGAAGACCGCGGCGGCTACTATGAACACAGCGGTGCATTAAAAGATATGGTACAAAATCATATCTTGCAAGTCGTTGCTTTATTAGCCATGGAAGTCCCTACTTCTTTTTCTAACAAATCAATCCGTGAAGAAAAAGTCAAAGTTTTACAAGCCATTCGTCGTTACGATTCTGAAGAAGTCTTGCAAAATTTTGTACGCGGCCAATATGACAAAGGAATAATCGATGGCAAAGAATATATTGCCTACCCTGATGAGCCAAATGTCGCTGAAAATTCTTTGATGGAAACATTTGTTGCTGGGAAATTTTTGATCGATAATTTCCGCTGGTCCGGTGTACCGTTTTATGTTCGGACTGGGAAACGAATGACTGAAAAAGGGACTCGGATCAATATCGTCTTTAAACAAGTTCCTATCAATGTCTTTAACTTTGAGCAAGAAGAAGCAGAAGGCGAAGAACTGCCGCAAAATATTTTAACAATCTACATCCAACCAACTGAAGGTTTCTCGTTGACTTTAAACGGTAAAAAAATCGGTCAAGGCTTCAATACAGAACCGGTGAAATTAGACTTCCGGCAAAGTGCTGAAGTAACTGAAAATAGTCCTGAAGCGTATGAAAAATTATTGCTGGATGCTTTACACGGCGACGGGACTAACTTCTCTCACTGGGATGAAGTAGCAAATTCATGGGAAATCGTCGATCGGATCCGCAATACTTGGGATCAAACGACACCTGGTTTCCCAAATTATGCGGCTGGAACAATGGGGCCGCAATGTGCCTTCGATCTTTTAGCCAAAAATGGTCATGAATGGGCTTGGCAGCCGGATCAATGGTATCGTGAACGCGGAAAATTAGAATAAATAGGATTAAGAGGATGTGATAGGAATCTTGTCACATCCTCTTTCATTAAAAAAGTCATGCCGAGAATTCTCAGCATGACTTTTTTATTATTCCAATCCTTCAGAAACAGCTTCTGGATAGTTTTCTTCAACAATTTGTGCACATGAAGCACATAGATGTGGTAATTTTTCATCTTCACCGACTGTCGTCCGAACTTGGCGGCAGCGATCACAAACTTCGCCTTCAGCTTTTTCCACTAAGATCGCTACATCATCAAATACTAAAGCATTTTCCGGTGCCGCTTCTTTTGAAACACTGAATGAATCTGGTGAGACGATCAATAACTGAGCTAGATCAGCATCTAGTGCGGTTAGTAAAGCCGCAACTTGTTCATTCGGATAGATCGTTACTTTTGCTTCTAACGATTTTCCGATCACTTTTTCCTTACGTGCTTCTTCTAAAGCTTTCAAGACTTCATCACGGAATTCCATGAAGGCTTTCCAAGTATCTAATAATTCAGCTTGGTTAGGAAATTCTTCATAGCCTGGTAATTCTGCTAATTGAACGTATTCTTCTTCTTCTTTCAAATATGTCCAAATTTCTTCAGTCGTATGCGGGATGATTGGTGTCAATAGTTTCGTCAATGCAACGGCTGATTGATAGAAAACAGTTTGCATACAACGACGTTCATAGCTGTCTTCTGCTTGGATATACACGACATCCTTCGCAAAGTCCAAATAGAATGAAGATAGGTCTACTGTTAAGAAGTTAACAACTGTTTTGTAAATTTGCGTGAAGTTGTATTTATCATAGCCGTCTTCACGAATCGTTTTGATCACTTCATTCAAACGTACTAACATGTATTTATCGACTGAACGCAATTCATCGTAAGCTACTGCATGTTTTTCTGGTTCAAAATCTGTCGTGTTCGCTAATAAAAAGCGCATCGTGTTACGGATCTTCCGATAAACTTCAGAAACTTGGTTCAAGATATCCATCGATACTCGAACGTCTGCTTCGTAATCCACACTGCTGACCCATAGACGTAAAATATCGGCACCCATTTGTTTGATTACTTTTTCAGGAGCGATCGTGTTGCCTAACGATTTACTCATCTTGCGGCCTTCGCCATCCAATGTGAACCCTTGGGAAAGAACCGCTTTATACGGAGCAACACCATTGATCGCTACACTTGTTGTGATACTTGAGTTAAACCAACCGCGATATTGGTCAGAACCTTCTAAATACATATCCGCTGGGAACGTTAGATTTTCTCTTTGACGTAAAACAGCTTCGTGAGAAGAACCTGAGTCAAACCAAACATCCATGATGTCTGTTTCTTTCGTAAATTCGCCATTTGGTGAACTTGGATGCGTGAAACCTGCTGGTAAAAGATCTTTGGCTTCTCGTTCAAACCAAATATTTGAACCATGTTCAGCAAATAATTGGGCAACGTGATCCGTTGTTTCCTTTGTAATGATTGCTGAACCGTCTTCGCCATAGAAAATCGGCAACGGTACACCCCACGCACGTTGACGAGAAATTACCCAGTCGCCGCGATCACGGATCATATTGTATAAACGAGTTTTTCCCCATGGAATAATCCAATCAACTTTTTCGATTTCGTCCAAAATATCTTGACGGAATTTATCGATTGAGGCAAACCATTGTGGCGTTGCCCGGAAAATAACTGGTTTTTTCGTCCGCCAATCATGCGGATAACTATGGGTAAAGAATGTTAATTTCAATAAAGCGCCCTTTTCTTCCAAAAGTTTTGTGACCATTGGATTGGCTTTGTCATAAAAGACGCCTTCAAATCCTGGTGCTTCATCAGTCATCACGCCGCGATCATCTACTGGTGAAATGATATCGTTGCGATATTTTTTCCATGCAAAATAGTCGTCTTCCCCATGACCAGGTGAGGTGTGTACCAAACCAGTACCAGCGTCTAATGTTACATGATCGCCTAAAATAACTAGTGATTCACGATCATAAAATGGATGTTGAGCTGTCATGTATTCAAGCTCTTTACCCGCGACTTCTTTGATTACTGTTGGCTCGTTCCATTCCAATTCTTCAGCAACAGTGGCTAATAAATCTTTTGCAACGACATACTTTTTACCAGCAACTTCTACAACGACGTAAGTATAGGCAGGATTGACTGAGATCCCTTGGTTTGCTGGCAACGTCCATGGTGTTGTTGTCCAGATGACAAATGAAGTATCTGTATCTAAAATATCTTTTCCATCTTTGACTTTGAAAGCAACAAAAATCGATGGTGATTTTACATCTTTATATTCGATTTCGGCTTCCGCTAATGACGATTCACTTGATGGTGACCAGTAGATTGGTTTAAGACCTTTATAAATATAGCCTTTTTCTGCCATCTTACCAAAAACACGAATTTCAGCCGCTTCATAATCTGGAGTCAAAGTGATATAAGGATTGTTCCATTCACCGGCGACACCTAATCGTTTGAAATCTTCTCGTTGTTTATCTACTTGTGACAACGCGTACTCTTCACACTTTTGACGGTATTCAGACATGGTCATTTCTTTACGTTTGATGCCTTTGTTTGTAAGGACTTGTTCGATCGGCAGACCGTGTGTATCCCAGCCGGGTACGTAAGGCGCACGATAGCCTGACATAGATTTTGAACGAACGATGATATCTTTACTGATTTTATTCAGCGAGTGTCCGATATGGATATTCCCATTAGCGTATGGGGGGCCGTCATGTAAAACAAAGGTTGGTTTGCCTTCATTTAATTTTTGACGTTTTTCGTAGATTTTATTTTCTTCCCAGTCTTTTTCCCATTGACCTTCGCGATTTGGCAAATTGCCGCGCATTGGGAAACCGGTTTTTCCTAATTGAAGTGTTTCTTTTGTCTTCACTATCGATCGTCTCCTTTTATTGTTTTACTATTTTTTTAATAATTTTGTTTGGAATAATGAGTCATTTAGCCAGCAAACGGGCGACTCTATTTTTAGCCACAGTTTACCGTTTGCCCTATCAATCCACTCGAAATCACATAGCTAATGAAAAAATAAGGCAAAAAAAACAAGCGCATCCGCAAAGGGACGAGCTTGTCGTGGTACCACCCAAAATTTGAAACCTAAGTTTCCTCTAGTCATCGTTAACGCAATGACGCGTCGACTGCTACTACTGTTCACAATCGAATAATCTAGAGGATCTTTCTAATTAGAGGGTCTGCCGAACTTTCACTGGCATCGGCTCGCTCAAAGAATCTAATCAGCTTTTCTGTTCTAGAATCTAATCTTCGTCTGATTTAATCAATTCAGGAATATCAATCGTCAATCCCATATCTTCTTGCGGTTCAGCATCAACAATTGGTTCATTTGAGTCTACTGCAATCTCTGCCCCATTGTCAAGTTCATTAGCTAAAACTTCTCGCAAAACTTCATGACCATTACCGACATAAGCTGACATTGGTTTTAAAATTTCTTCCCAATCTCCGCTACGTGCTTGATCTAATTGTGTTTCTAACAACAACAATAATTGTTGGTGGAAAGTCCGAGTTTTTTTCTTCAAATCATTCGTTTCAGCTGCTAATTGACGGGCTTTAGCAGTCGCGTCCGTTAAGATTTCTTTTGCCTTGTCTTCCGCTGTTGTCGTCAATAAGTTGGCTTTTTGGACAGCGTTAGAAATCAACTCATCTGCACGGTTTTGTGCGGAGCTGACAATAACTTCAGATTCTTTGCTTGCTGAAGATTTCACTTTATCAGCAGTATCTTGAGCCACTACGATTGATTGGTTCAAAGCCTCTTTCAATTCATTGAAGTATTCTAACTTCTCTTCTGAATGTTTTAAGGCTTTTTCTAATTCACGATTTTTTGCGATACTATCTTCATAGTCGCGAACGATCATATCTAAAAAATCATCGACTTCATCTTGATTATAACCACGCATTTTGGTGGAGAAATTTTTATTTTGAATATCTAATGGAGTTAATGCCATTTCTGTTCACCTCATAAATTTATTTTCGTAAAACGCCTAAACGCAAACGGATTTTTTCTTTCTTTGTTTTTCCTTCTAATCCTTGGATCTGGATTCGTCCATACCCGCGAACTGAAACGACATCTAATAAATCAAGCAAGTAATCTGGCCGTTCATTCACAGACCAGTTTATTTTTACCTTACCGGCTTCAACCAATTGTTTCGAACGTTGACGTGAGATATTATACACAGTGGAAATAATCGAATCTAACCGCAACGAACTTGCTGTAGCGGTCTCTTCTGTCCAACTATCTTTTGGAACGATAATATCCGTATACAGACGTTCTTCCAAGTGAACTGTCACACGACCGATTTTAGTTACTTGACTTTCAATATAACTAGCGGATTCTTTAGCTAAAAAGATTTGCCAGCGATTGCCGTCAGAAATAATATCGCCAAAATAATCGCGCTTGATTCCTGCACTCATCATTGTCCCTAAAATTTTCCCATGTGAAAGCTCTGTAAATTTTTGCGGATAATTGATCTCGATCATCACCAGTTCAAAATCATCGATTTGCGGTTCGTAATAATCAGGATAAATCATACAACGACATCGTTCTGCTTGTTCATAGCCGCCATAGAAAGAAAATTTCAAATCGCTATTTTCGCGAGTCAAAGTTTCTAGGATGTAAGCTTGCCGCGGATCTAAAAAATTCGTCAAATAAGGAGCGTACTGGCTTTCAACTTGTTCTAACCAATCGCCAACACTGTCAACAAATGGATGCTCTTCTGGTCTAAAGTGTTGATAGACATTTGCATTCATACTGCCCACCTCCTTAATAAATAAGATTAATCAGAATTTTTTGTAAAACCTCCATCACAATATTTAATGCTAAGATTGCGACCATGATCGAAAAATCAATGCCGGCAAATTGTAAAGGCAAACGTCGAAACAAATTAAGAAACGGTTCGCAGATTCGACCTAAAAGCTGTCCAAATCTGGATTGGTAGGCTCCAGGGAACCATGACATCAACGCATAAACGACTAAAAGAATCGTATAGAGATAAACTAGTCGGTTCAAAACATTGAAAAGTGTAATAAGTAAATTCAAATAAGGGTCTCCTTTACATTTCTAATCCATAAATATCATCATCGACCATTGAGCTCAATGCCGAATTAGTAATTTCAACATTCGTTGGTGTACATAAAAACATTTCATTTCCAACGCGTTTGATATCGCCATCAATCATGAAAACGACCCCGGTTAGAAAATCTACTACACGGCGGGCTTTCATTTCATCAAGCGATTGGAAATTAATCAAGACGACTTCACCTTGACTGACACGTTTTGCAATCGTCATCGCTTCATTATATGCTCTCGGTTCAACTACTGAAATACGGTCTTTGCGTTTTTCTTCCATTCTCGGTGCAAGCCGTTGTGTTCGACTGCTAGTGTTTGGCATAGAAACGACTTTTTCATTTTTCTTCGGTGCCGGCGCACTCTTAGCTTTTTTCATCACTGCTTCTGCGCGGCGTTTCGGCTGAGGTTCAGCAACTGGCTGAACAGTTTCTTTGATTCTTTCTTTTGGACGTTCTTGTTTTTGATAGGTAGAACGTTCCTTTATTATACGTTCCTTTTTAGGTGCGCTTTTTTTTGGGCGGCTAACCTGCTTCTTTGGGGCAGGTGCTGGTTCATACATCATATCATCATCTGCTAAACCAAAAAAATCAGTGATCTTTGCTAGACTAATTCCCATTAACTTTACCTAACCTTTCCTAAATAGTGCCGTTCCAATACGAACAAACGTAGCACCTTCTTCAATTGCCGCTTTGAAGTCTTGGCTCATGCCCATACTCAATTCTGTACAGGGGGCGTATTGCAAGTTTTGTTCTTTCACACTTTCTTGAAGTTGTTTCAAGGTAGCGAAGATCTTTCGAACACTTTGCTGACTCGCTTCATAAGGAGCCATCGTCATCAAACCAATCACTTTGATCTTATCTAAGTCTTTTAGTTCTTGGATAAAAGACTGAAGCTCTTCCGGTTTGATTCCTTGTTTTGATTCCTCGCCTGAAACATTCACTTCAATAAAACAATTTATTGGATGTTCTGCACGTTTTTGAATTTCTTGTGCTAAACGCAAACTGTCTAATGCGTGAAAGTAATCAATTTCATTTATAATCAATTTTACCTTGCGGCGCTGTAAATTGCCAATCAGATGCCATTTAATTTGCTGATGGTGCGAAAGAGCCTGCTTTTTTTCTAGTAATTTGTCTACTCGATTTTCTGCTAGATCTGTTACACCTAATTCAACGAGTTCATTTGCTGTCATAGAGTCGACACTCTTGGTCACTGCAACCATAGTAATATCCTGTGGGTTACGTGAAACAAGAGCACACGACTCCTGAATCTCTTGCTCGATTCTATGCAAGTTTTCAGCGATCATGTGCTCTCCCCCTTTTTATTTTCTACGGCGAAAGAATGGTGGTGTATCTAGTTCTTCGTCTTTATCAGATTTTACTTCTTCGCGATTGAACGTTTCAAATTCTTTCTTCTCGATATTCTCAAATTGTGTTTCTTCAACTTTTGGACGGATATTTTCTTCTTTACGAATATCCCATTCGCCAAAAGCAGATTGACCTTCATTGTTTCTTGCAGGCTCAATATCTAAATTTTGTTTTTGCGGAACTGATTGGATTTGGCTAGCACGTTGTGTGTTACGAGTAGCCTTACGCTCCTTTTTTGTTGGATCGATTCCTGTCGCAATTACTGTAACGCGAATTTCATCGCCCAATTCTTCGCTGATTGATGTTCCTAAGATAATGTTTACATCGCCAGTCGCTGCATTGGCAACAATGTCAGATGCGTCTTGCGCTTCAAACAAGGTCATATCCAATCCGCCAGTGATGTTCAACAGCACTTGTTCAGCACCATCGATCGATGTTTCTAACAATGGAGAAGAAATTGCTTTTTTCGTCGCTTCTACAACACGATCTTCGCCGCTGGCAACACCGATACCCATCAAGGCAGTTCCTTGATTAGCCATCACAGTCTTCACATCAGCAAAGTCTAAGTTTACGTAACCTGGTGCAGTGATCAAATCAGAGATCCCTTGAACTCCTTGGCGTAAAACATTGTCTGCTTCACGGAATGCTTCAAGCATTGGCGTTTTCTTGTCAACAACTTCAAGTAAACGGTTATTTGAGATGATCAATAATGTATCAACGTTTTCTTTCAGCAATGAGATACCTTCTGCCGCGAAACGTCCGCGTTTTGGTCCTTCAAAACTAAATGGTCGTGTAACTACACCAACAGTCAACGCACCAAGATCTTTTGCGATTTTCGCAACAATCGGTGCAGCGCCTGTTCCTGTTCCGCCGCCCATACCGGCAGTGATGAAGACCATGTCTGCGCCTTCTAATGCATCGCGGATTGCTTGTTCACTTTCTTCTGCTGATTTTTGACCAACTTCAGGTTGTGATCCGGCTCCTAAGCCGCGGGTGTATTTAGGTCCTAATTGGATGACTGTTTCTGCTTTTGAATTTCTAAGAGCTTGTACATCAGTGTTTGATGCGATGAATTCAACGCCTTTAACGTTTTCTTCGATCATACGGTTGATGGCGTTGCCGCCGCCACCGCCAACACCGATAACTTTAATAACCGCACCTTCGTTAATATTGTTATCTATTGAGAATTCCATGTTTTTTATTCCTCCTACTTCATATCTAATGTAATTACTTTCTCAGGGGAAAAAGCAAATCTTCATTTTTAGCCGTAAATTATGCTACCAAACTATGCAAAGAAGAATTTCAACTATCGATTAGTCAAAAATATTTGAGAAGAAGTCTTTGATCTTCCCGCTTACTTTTTCTTCATTTTTTGGTTTTGTTTCTTCTTCGTAATCATTTGATGCTTCGTAATCGTCATACACTGGTGCGGTTGAAACAGCACTTGTCTGCGGTGAAGTAGATAAGGATACTTTTTCACCTGTTACAGCTGATTTTGCTAAATGATAAACATCGCTCAATTCTGCTGAATAATTAACAATACTGATGACATTTGTAAAGACTGGATTTCTCAAGCCCATTTGATTTGGCACGTGCAGCTTCACTGTCGTTCCAAAAACATCTTCAGCTAAATCAACAACTCCAGGCAAGCTTGCTGCGCCGCCGGTTAAAACAACACCGCCTGGCAACTCAAGCGCTTCAATCTCATCTAAAGATTCCTTA
This sequence comes from Enterococcus pingfangensis, assembly GCF_005405205.1. Lineage (GTDB taxonomy): Bacteria > Bacillota > Bacilli > Lactobacillales > Enterococcaceae > Enterococcus_A > Enterococcus_A pingfangensis. The sequence goes on from NZ_BJDP01000012.1 coordinate 30,366, forward strand.
GCTTTGCGGAAAATTTGTTCTAAGCGAGCTTCAATGATCTCAGCTAAATAGCGTTCATCAACTTTGACTGGTTCTGTTTTGCCGATAACATCGACTGGAAAATCTTCATCAGCGGATGTCCGACTTGGATAAGCATCTCCATAGTTGATTTTCAACGCTTCTGCATTATTGAATGATGTGTTCAAAACGATGGAGATATCCTTTGTAACGAACTCTCCGCCTTCTTGATCGACATGCGTAAATTTCAATTGTTTGTCATGCATGACAGCAGTCGTAGTTTGACCGCCGCCCATATCAATCACAATCGTACCAAAATCTTTCTCACCGTCAGATAAAATAGATTCGGTCAAAGCTAGTGAAGTAATCACTGTTTCTGCAACGGACAATCCTGCTTTTTCTACACATTTTGTAATATTATGAATGATCGTCTTAGGACCTGTAAAGACCAGCCCAAACATTTCAAGACGAACACCGATCATTCCTCGCGGATCTTTGATGCCTTCAAAACCGTCAACAGTAAATTCTTGAGGCAATAACGCAACGATTTGTCTTTCAGGAGGAACTGAACGAACCATTGCTGCTGAAGCGACATTACGAACGTCGTCGTCCATAATCTCCTTCGACTCATTGTTAACAGCGATCATACCCTGACATGTCTCAACTTCTAATAAGTTGGCAGGTAGTCCTACGCTGACACTTTTGATCTGAATCCCAGCTTTTTCCTCGGCCTGTTTTACTGCTCGTTGAATCGCCTGTACAGTTTTATCGATGTCTACGATAATCCCACGGTTGATTCCTTCTGATTTTGCGTTTCCAACACCAATGATATTCATTTGGCTATCGATGTACTCGGCAACAACAACTTTTATCGATGTTGTCCCGATATCAAGGCCTACATACATTCCTGCTTTTGCCATGAATGGGATTCCCTCCTATTTTTAAATAAATGCTTTGTTCAGTTTCCATATTTTCACTTACTGTTAAGCATGAAATATAATTTTTTGCAAGTAATTCACTGCCTTCAATTTTACCACATTTTGCCTAGAATGAAAAAGAAGATTCAATACTTTCTTGTAATAAATTTAATCATTTCCAACAGATGTTTCTGATTGTTCTGTCGAGGCTTGCACTGAACTTTCAACGGTTGAATCCTCAACATACGGATAGCTGTAGATTCCCGCTTCCATATCAACGACACCTTTGATCTGTTTATCATCCATTTCTTTTGCGATTTGCGGATAATATTTCATTTTCTTGCCAAAATCATCGATACTTACTAGAACTTTATTTCCATCATTCATGAAAATTTCCAATAGTTCTTTATTTTCATCCGTCGGGGCATATTTGATCTGAGAGATCCCTTGTTTGACTTCTTCGGACAATTTCCCGTAACCTCTCAGCACTTTTAGAATTCGTTTGGAGCCAGTAAAACTTTCTAAAATCGGGAGATCGCCTTCACTTTTTTCAACTTCAACTGGAATGATCGTACCATTTGAAATAATCGGAGAATACTTTCCGTTGCTTTCAAGATAAGCAATTTCAGGATATTCTTTGATTTCGATCCTAAAATGATTGAGTCCATCGATATGGACCTCCGCATTTTCAATTTGCAGCTCTTGTTTTTTCAACGCTTTCACATGATCTTTGCGTTTAAAATACTGTCCCCAAAGATTATCACCGACAGTAAAATTAAGTTCTTTTTCGATTGCCTCTGTCGAAATTCGTTCATTTCCCTCTATACTCACTTCGCCCAGCTTAGCTAATGGTGAAATGTAGTACAACAATAAAAGTGCTGGGATAGAGAATAATCCAATCAAAATCGAGGCTCTGCGCAATAAACGCCGATTCCGTTCATGTTTGATATTAGGCAATCTTTCTAAAAACGACCCGTTTTTGGGACCTTTTGAAACTTCCTCAACTTCTGCCGTGTCCTCTTCTGGAAGATCAGAAACATTTTCATCTGGTTCTTCAACATTTTCATCGGCAGGCTCACTAGTGTTTGATGTTTCAGCCGGCTGCTCAGAATTTTTTGGCGGCAGTTCTGTTTCGTTATTTTCAAGCGCTTTTTGTTTCAAGTACTCTAAATTAGCTAATTGCCAAGGGGTTAAATTCTCCTGTTTCGGTTGTTCTTTTTGTTCTTTATTTTCTTCCGGAAACTCTTCACGACTAATGATCCTCACCTCCAAAAATTATTTGACGATCTCATTGACCAATGACCATAAACGTTCGGCTGCATCCGGGATGCCTTCTTGCCGCGAAGCTTTGGCCATTGTCTCTCTTTTTTCAGCATTGTTCATGATTCCATCAACGGATTCAACTAAGTTTTCACCGGTCAAGTCAGCATCTGTAATCATTTGGACAGCACCGGCATTGACTAGACTTTGAGCATTCTTCGTCTGATGATCATTCGTCACATAAGGACTCGGGATCAAAATAGCTGGTAGTCCCAGCGCCGTGAACTCCGCAATAGACGTTGCCCCAGCTCGTCCAATCAATAAATCGACATTTGCCATAACATCCTTCATATTGTTGATATACGGTTGCAGTGAAAGATTGCGGCTGATTTTTTCTACATCGAATTTTTCTGATAGTTCAGTATAATACCGGTCACCTGAAGCATAGAGTACTTGGTAATCTTTTTGTGAAAATTTAGGCAGCGCTTGGATAACCGCTTGATTTATTTTAAGGGCACCTTGACTGCCGCCGAAGATCAAGACGGTTGGAATAGCTGTTGATAAACCATATTGTCCTAAAACTTCTGATTTTCCGCTAGTCACAACTTCTTGTGCCCGCGGATTTCCGACTAAGACTGTTTTATTCTCCGGAAAGTATTGCGCAGCATCTGGAAAACAGATTCCGACTTTGTCCGCAAAACGACTCAAAAACTTATTGGTAATTCCCGGAACACTATTTTGTTCATGGACGATCGTCGGAATTTTCATACGAGCTGCTGCATAAACAACAGATCCCGATACATAGCCGCCGGTACCAATCACGACATCTGGTTTAAATTCGCACAAGATTTCTTTTGAACGTTTGATGCTTTCAAGAAACAGTTGAACAGTTTTGATATTATCGAGTGAAAGTTTCCGTTTGAATCCTTGGATCTTGATTGTTTTAAAAGCGATGCCTGTCTCAGGCACGATCTTATTTTCTAATCCGCGATGGGTTCCTACATATAAAAATTCAGAATCAGGTTGGATTTTTTGTACATAGCGGATAAACGCTAAGGCTGGATAAATATGTCCGCCCGTGCCGCCGCCGGTAACAAGTATTCTCATTTTATTTCCCTACTTTTCTAATTGCTTCACGGCCTGCATAAACTTGTCGCCCCGAATCTCAAAATTCGGATATTGATCCCAGCTGGCATTTGCTGGAGACAACAAAATACTATCGCCGGCTTCGCTTTGTTCATAGGCTAAAGGAACGGCTGTCTCAACATTTTCTGTCATAATTATCGTTGAAATTCCAGCTTTTTCAGCTGTTTCAGCTAATTTGTCCTTTGTCTCGCCAAATAGAATCATTGCTTTGATTCCTTCAAAAGATGGGATCAATTCATCAAAACCATTGCCGCGATCCAAACCGCCAGCTAATAAAATCAGCTGGTTATTAGCGAAACCGCTTAATGCCATTTCCGTTGCCAGACTATTGGTTGCTTTTGAATCATTATAAAATTTACGGCCATTGATTGTATCGACATATTGAGTACGATGAGGAACACCGTGGAAATTACTTAATGCTGTTCGGATCCCTTCGTTAGAGACACCTTTTAATTTTGCCACCGCGATTGCTGCCAATGCGTTTTCAATATTGTGCGCACCAGGTACGCCTAGTTCAGCAGCAGCCATAATTTTTTCTTCTTTATAATACAGCTCGCCATCCATCAAATAAGCGCCATTTTCCAGTTTTGTCTTGGTTGAAAAAGGAATGACTTGAGCCTTGGTTTGTTTGCTCATTTCCTGCAGTTCTTCAGAATTCCAATTTAAAACTAGATAATCATCGGCAGTCATGTTTTTTTGGATTGCCCACTTAGCCGCTACATAATTTTCACGGTTTTTATGATAATCCAAATGCGCTTCATAAATATTTGTAATCACAGCAATCTGAGGTTTGAATTCTTCGATTCCCATCAATTGGAAACTTGATAATTCCATAACGATATCATCTTCTGCTGTCGCATTAGCCGCTACTTCACTGCCGGGAAAACCAATATTACCTGCCAAGTGCGCTTTGCCTTTTTCACGTTCTTGGTTCAATAATAAGCCGATCATTGTCGTCGTCGTCGTTTTGCCGTTTGTCCCAGTAATTCCTATGATTGGACATTCTGCGACTTGATACGCCAACTCTACTTCAGTCAAGATCGGGATATGCAATTTTTCCGCTTTTGCTACTAACGGATTTTCATAAGGGATCCCAGGATTTTTTACCATCAAAGCAAAGTCTTCATCTAATAATTCAATAGGATGATGTCCTGTGATTACTCGAATTCCTTGTTCCAATAAACCTTGAGCCTCTGGATTTTCCTCAAAAGGTTTTCCATCATTGACCGTAACAAGTGCGCCCAAGTCATTCAACAACTTGGCCGCACTAAATCCGCTCTTCGCTAATCCTAATACTAATACTTTTTCATTTTCATATTGTCTAATTTGTTTCATTTCCTAGTCATCTCCTACAGTACGATCAATAAAACAATAATTGACGCTACAAGTCCAATTATCCAAAACACCGTATCTACTTTCCATTCTGACCAACCAGACATCTCAAAATGATGATGTAACGGTGACATTTTGAAAACACGCTTACCAGTCATTTTAAAGGAAGTAACTTGAATAATCACGCTTGCTGTTTCAAAAATATAAACCAAGCCGACTAATAACAACGTCCACTCTTGATGTAAGAGGATCGATACGGCAGCTAGCAGTCCACCTAAAGCAAGTGAACCGACATCTCCCATAAAGATCTTCGCTGGTTTTTTATTGTAAGGAAAGAAACCGACCAAGCCGCCCATGACAGCTAGACAGACAATCAAAACTTCATACTGTTGTTGATTCCATGCGATGATCCCGTATGTTGCAAACGAAATCGTTCCTAAACCTGAGACTAATCCATCGATGCCATCGGTTAAATTTACTGCGTTAGAAAAGCCGACCAACCAAAAAACGACAAACAAGCCGTAAATGATGTTCAGCGGCAAATCAATACCGAAGAAGTTCAATGTATTTGAATTGCCTTCTATCCGATAAACAGCATAAAAAACAATCGCCACAACAACTTGTGCAATAAATTTCTGACTTGAAGTCAATCCTTCATTTTGTTTTTTGGTCAATTTAATGAAATCGTCTAAAAAGCCGATGATTCCATATAACAATAAGACAAACACTAAGATCACTAGCGATGTCGTCATTTTTTGTGTCCAAAGGCTGAACCAAATTGCTGTAATCACCGCAGCAGCTAAAAAGCCTAAACCGCCCATTGTCGGTGTCCCTGCTTTAGAGTTATGCCACTTAGGTCCTTCTTCGCGGATTTCTTGTCCTTGCTTCTTCATTCTAAAATAGCCGATTATAAAAGGCATGCCTGCAACAGTAATTGCGAAACTACTGGCAAAGGCGATAAATAGTTGTGCCGGTTGCATGTTTTTTTCTCTCCAGTCCTAACCTAACGTAATTTTCAATTTCTTTTTCGATATTTCTGCATAAGGAGCGATACTTTGTTTTGTACAGTACCCGTCGCCTTTAAAAGTAACTTCTATATCTAACAGATTCGTTAATTTTAAGATATCTGATTTTGACCAGCCGCGAACATCCGGCATCTCTTTTTTACCATCGGTCAATAAGATCAAATGTTCATTTGCCATGACCTTTTCACCCGGTTTTTCAGATTGCTTAATCACTTTATCCCCATCACCAACTACTACCGCTGTCAATCCGCGTTTATTCGCATCAGCCGCCGCTTTCGAAGTTGAAAGGTTGCGATAATCTTCTACAGTAACTTTTGTATCACTTTGCTCATCTGAAGAATCTGACTGATCACTTTGGAATTCCATCGCCCGACTTAGTAGCGGATTCGCAATTTCACCCAAAACACCTTCCTTGCTTTCTTGCGGTTGTTTCATCGTCAAATACAAAATATATTCAGGATCCTCAGAAGGGATCATCAAAGCGATTGAGTAGATATAATTTGTCGTTCCAGTCAAATAAGTGCCGCCGCTTGCAATCTGAGCAGTCCCGGTTTTAGCAGAAATGTTATACCCCGGTACTTTATATTGATCATAAGCGGAACCGTAGTTTTCACTTTCAACCGTATCTCGCATATACTCGCGAACCTTTTGCGCCGTTTCAGCCGTGATTGGCTCTCCTACTACTTCTGGTTCTGCAATGATTTCTTTGCCCGTATTAGGATCTGAGACTTTTTCGATATAATGGGGCTGCAACATTTTTCCATCATTTGCTACTGCGGTAAAGCCGCGCATCATTTGGAAATTCGTTACCCCGATTGCTTGCCCGTAAGCGCTCATGGCTTGGTCGACGATATTGCTTGTCGGTAATGTGCCTTTTGATTCGCCAGGCAAACCAGAATACGTACTCTGACCAAAGCCGAAACTTTGTACATATTCCGGCCAGCGATCGCCTAGTTTTTCTTCCAGTTTGACCATTCCGACATTACTAGACCAAGAAAGAGCTTGACGCATTGTCAAAATTCCTTTTTTACCTAAATCCCAGTCATTGATGGTCGCATCGGCTACTTGGATCTTACCAGACACATAGCTTTCATCCTCATTAAAAACTCCTTCATTAACTGCAGCAGAAGTTGTGAAAACTTTCATTGTTGAACCTGGCTCATAACTGTCTTCTACTAAAAAGTTTCGCCATGCATCAGATTCTCCTAAACCTTCTTTTGTTTCTGGATTAAATGTCGGCCGCTGAGACATTGCTAAAATGTCACCAGTTTTTGCTTGCATCAACATCGCAGTCATTTCTGACGGTTTAACTTCCGAATTGACTTTGTCCAATAGTGTTTCTAAATAACTTTGCAGCCCGGAATCTAACGTAGTATAGATATCTTCTCCGTCTACTGCTTTTTTCTCTTCAGCAATACTGCCGGGAATCGGTCGCTGATTTTCATCTTTTTGGTAGACGACCTTGCCGTCCTTGCCTTTTAATACATCATCGTAGGCCGCTTCAACACCCATCATCCCTACCAAATCCTCTTGTTTATCAGGTTGTGCGTAACCGATAAAATGAGAGGCAAAATTACCATTTGGGTACATGCGATCAATATGTTCTGTAAAATACAGCCCTTTGACCTTCGCTTTTTCCATGGCATCTTCAATATTTTGCTTAGTCTCTTCGGAAATATTCTTGCCTTTGTTACCAAACTCCACTTGATAATATTTGCTGGTGCCGTCGCTATTGATCCCACTTTTTAACGTTTTTGATGCTGATTTTTTTTTGATCCCTAAATACTTATGTAAGATAGAAGCCAATTCATCAAAATTTTTCTCTTGGGCGTAAAGCTTGTCTTTTCCTGAGACATAACTTTCTGACAAAATCGCATAGACCGAGTAAGAAGTCGCATCTTCCGCGATCACTTCTCCATTTCGATCATAGATTGTCCCACGTTTAGCTTTGACTACTTCACCACCGTGATACAATTCTTCTGTTTTTGCCTCTAGTGAGGTCCCCGCTACGTGCCCACCCGCCACGACATAAATCATGCGAATGGCAAATAAAAAGAACAATCCAATACTCGTAGCAAACAAAATAACGCCTACTTTTTTGCGATTGTTCATCGGAGTCAAATTCTTTTTTCGGATTTTTCTTCTTAGCCTTTTAAAGCTCATCTACTTCACTTTCCTTAAATTCTCGTCATTGATTGTAAGTCCAGCTTTTTCAGCCACTTCTTTCAGCCGATCTGAACGAGACAATTCGCTTTTTTCTTGTTGCAGCTGCGTTGCCGTTTTTTCTTTAGTATCAATGTCGGTTTGAATACTTGTAATTTCGTTTTGAGTTTTACTAATTTCATTGCGATAATTGACCATCACGATCGATAATCCGATTAGCATTGCTAAGAAAGCCAACACCGCGAATTTTTCAACTCGCGTGATTTTCTTTAAACGATCTCCTGGAGAAACGAAAACTTTGAAAGAATCTGGCGTTTGGTGAATTTCTTCTTGCTGAGAATCAAATGGAAATGATTGATTATTTTTTAATTCTGCCATAACCCTATCCTTTCTTCACTTTCTCAGCGATTCGTAATTTTGCACTTCTCGCGCGGTTGTTGTTCTCTAATTCCTCTTCTGAAGGAATGATTGGTTTTCGGTTCACTAACTTCATTACCGGTTGAAACTCTTCAGGAACCATCGGCAAGCCGGGAGGCATATCCTTTGGCATACTGAATTCTTTAAACATCGTTTTTACGATTCGGTCTTCTAATGAATGGAAGGTGATGACGCTGACTCTTCCTTCAAGAGCTAGCAGGTCGATCGCTTGTTCCAAAGAACTTTCGATTGCGCCCAATTCATCATTTACAGCGATTCGAACAGCTTGGAAAACACGTTTGGCAGGATGTCCGCCTTTTCGCCGTGCCGGAGCAGGGATCGCTTCTTTAATGACATCCACTAGTTCACCCGTTGTTTCGATTGGTTTGTCCATTCGTTTGCGTTCGATTAAACGAGCGATTTGTTTAGAAAATTTTTCTTCGCCATAGCGAAAGAAAATTTTTACTAATTCATGATACGAATAGTCATTTATGACTTGATAAGCACTCAATGGCGCCGTCTGATCCATACGCATATCTAACGGTGCGTCTTGATGGTAGCTGAATCCACGCTCTGCTTCATCGAGCTGCGGAGAGGAAACGCCTAAGTCATATAAAATACCATCGACTTCTGTCACGCCCAAATGACTCAATGCTATAGTAAGTTCTCTAAAATTAGCTTTAACAAACGTTACTTGATTTTTGGCAACATAGTCAGCCAAACGGATTTTTGCATTATCGATTGCTTTTTGATCTTGATCAAAAGCATAAAGATGCCCATCTGTATTTAGCTGACTCAGTAAGTACTCACTATGACCAGCTCCGCCCAATGTACAATCAACATAAATACCGTTCGGTTTGATTGCTAGACCGTCAACTGTTTCGTGAAGCAAAACGGTTGTATGTTGAAAGTCTGTCATTAATAATCCTCTTCTCTAAAATCCAAAATCGACCATTGTCTCTGCAATGTCATCAAAACTAGCTTCTGTTTCTTTAGTAAATTCATTCCAGCGGGTTTGATCCCAAACTTCAATTCGATTGGCCACGCCGATGATTACACATTCTTTTTCAAGTGATGCATGATTGCGTAAAGAGACGGGAATATTGATCCGTCCTTGCTTATCAATCTCGCATTCGGTAGCTGCGGAATAAAAGAACCGAACAAACGCGCGTGCATCTTTTTTTGCAAGCGGCATTTCATTCAGCTTTGTTTCCAGCTGGTTCCATTCGTTCAATGGATAGCCGAATAGACAGCCGTCCATTCCGCGGGTCACGACAAATTTCTCGCCTAGTTGTTCACGTAATTTTGATGGAACGATCAGTCGACCTTTAGCATCGATATTATGCTGATATTCGCCCATGAACATCTAGACTCCACCCCTTTTTACCACCACATGAGATTAGTCTACCACAATCCTCCACAATCTACCACACTTTGTAAAAAACAAAAATAACACTTTTCTGACCTTTATTGACCATATTGTTAAATCAAGAAGATTTAGAGCTATTCGGAGTTTTTTTAAAGTACTTATTGTTTATAACACGCTGATAATACTTGCAATGATCAAAGCAAAATAGACCAGAACTGAGAGTAAAAACGTTAGGCGCCAAAACATTTTAAAAAAACGACCATACATGATTTCCCGATAGCGGTAAGTTTGAAACACGACCACACCAATCCCTAACAATAAAATGGTCAACAAAAAGTACGGTAATATTGAAAATGAGCTGATACTTTTAGAGATTTCATGCATTCCAACGATTAAAAAAGGTACGGTAATATCTGGTGTTTTTAAATTGAAGCGTTGTTTTAATTTAAATATTGTTACAATATAATCAGACGCTAAAAAGACGATAATCGGAAAAATATACCATAACAATAGTACTAGCAAAGATGATACCAACAAACACAGTCCTTCCTCTTCAAACTACTTTTTTAACTATAATATATTATCGTTACATTCTTGTTGCATTTCATCTAAAATATAAAGGATTTAACAAGTTTTAACAATTGAATTCGTGAGATTGCTGCGAAAAGATTTCTTAGTATTTTTTAAAAGTTTTTTTAGTTGTTTGCAGAGTTTTCATAAATGGAGTATGATGAGTTTGAAATTTTTTTGAGGATGGTGACATCATGAATAATAAAAAATCTACGAGTACATTTTCTAAAGTAACGAAAGTTGTTATTTGGACCATGTTGATTTTAACAATCGGTTCATTAGTTTTAGGCAGTCTGTTTAGCGTCATGATGTAACCACCGTTTCATCAGCTGGTCGAGAGGCTATATACTTTCGGTTTGTTGCTGACGAGTTGTTTTATCAAACCAGTTAGGATGATACTGCAAGAGTTTTCTTATTAGAATAAATCGATCTCTTAGTGAGTAAAAAAATAGCCGAAGCAATTGCTTCGGCTATTTTTTGGCTAGTTGCAATAATTCTTTAGCGTGTTCGATCGACAGCTCCGTGATCTCAGTTCCTGCTAACATGCGAGCTATTTCTTCGATCCGAGCTTTTTCCGTCAATTCTTCTACTTTAGTCAGCGTACGACCCGCTGTGATTTCTTTACGGATGAATAGTTGATGGTCGGCCCTAGCTGCGACTTGCGGCAAATGAGTAATACAAAGTGCTTGTGAATTTTGACCGATTTGATAAATTTTATCCGCGATTGCTTGCGCCACTCGGCCGCTTACACCAGTGTCGACTTCATCAAACACAATACTAGTCAAGCCTTGCGTTCTTGAAAAGATCGTCTTCAACGCTAACATGACACGGGAAATTTCTCCGCCTGAAGCGACTTTGACTAACGGTTTCAACGGCTCTCCTGGATTGGTCGTGATATAAAATTCTACTTCATCAATTCCCTCTCCGCCAAAAGTGACCGCTTTAAATTTCACCTCAAAGCGTGCATTTTCCATATACAGACTTTTTAATTCATCTTGAATCGCCGCTTCTAGTTTTTTAGCCATTTTCTTTCTGGCAGTTTGCAGCTTCTCTGCTAATTTTTGCAACTTCTCTGCTTTGGCCGCTAATTCGAGCTCCAATTTTTCAAGCTTATCTCCTGAAAAATCTGAATCTAACAATTCTTGGCTGATCTGCTCATAATAATTTAAAATAATCTCGATTGAATCACCATATTTTCGTTTTAACTGGTGAATCAATTCCAATCGCTCATTGACTAAGTCTAGCCGCTCTTCGTCCAACTCCAATTGATCCAGCTGACGTCCAATCTCGCTGACAGCATCTTGCAATAAATAATAGGCGCTGTGGACATTATCAGAAATACTTTCATAATCCTGATCTAAAGATGCAATCGTCTGAAGCTCTTGACTAGCCGAACCAATCGTATCTAACGAGCTGGTTTCTTCATTGGTCATCGCTTGGTAGCTGTAAGAAAGACTATCGACGATCTTTTGATAGTTTGTCAGTTTTTCACGTTCTTCTACTAATTTTTCTTCCTCACCGCTGATCAGTCCAGCATTGCTAATCTCTTCTTGTTGAAAAGTCAGCATATCGATTCGCTGGGCAAAAGATTGTTCGTTTTGTTTGAATTTTTTTACTTGATTCGCTAAAGAAATATAGTCCTTGTAAGCTGTTTGATAATTACTTTTGGTTTTTTGAAAAGCTGCATCGCCAAAACTGTCCAGCAGGCGCAAATGAGATTCCGGATGCATCAGTTCTTGATGATCGTTTTGTCCTTGAATATCGACTAAAAATTGTCCGATCCGGCGCAAGTTCGCTAACGTTACGATCCTGCCATTTACCCGTGAGACACTTTTTCCAGAAACATTCAAATCTCTTTGAACGATCAGTCCCGCCTCATCGACTTCGATCCCAAATTCCTCCAGCAATAAACGGAATTCCGGCTGTTCAGGCAAATCAAAAAGTCCTTCTACTAAACATTTATCGCTGCCTTGGCGAATATATTCAATTGAAGAACGGGCACCAGCTAATAAGCTGACGGCATCGATAATAATCGATTTCCCGGCACCAGTCTCGCCGGTCAATGCGGTCATTCCATCAGTAAAACTTAAATGCAACGAAGAAATGATCGCAAAATTTTTAATTGTCAATTCTTGTAACATTCTTCCAATTCCCCTTTTGATCAGACCTGCTAATTATTTTGACTTTTCTCAGTAATTTCTTGGTGGATCTGCTTAGCATCTTCTTCTGTTCGAACGATCAGCAAAATGCTGTCGTCATCATTCAGTGTCGTAAATAACTTTGCCGAAAATTGCTTTTCTAATAGATTCGCACAAGCCGCCGCATTTCCCGGCAGTGTTTTCACGTTGATGAATTTTTCCATCTGATCAACGGAGATCACTGCTTCTTTTAACAGATCGGTCAGTTTTTCATTTACATCTTCTTGTTCTTTACGCGGTACGCTGTAACGATACCCGCCATTTTGCGCCGGTACTTTGATCAATTTCATTTCCTTGATATCTCGTGAAATCGTTGCTTGCGTTACCGCCACACCTCGTTGCGCAAAGATCGCTACGAAATCTTCTTGCTTTTTCACGTCGTGTTCACTCAAAAGTTGAGTGATGATTCGGTGCCGTTCTTGTTTTCGCATTCCTTCTCCTCCCGATTACTTATCTAGTTGCTGATGCGCCTCTGATACTACGGCGTCTAAACTGATTGCTGGATTAATGACACCTGTTTCCGGTACCTTTTTCAAATGCGCGAGAAATTCAATATTCCCTTCACCGCCTGTGATAGGAGAAAAAGTCAATCCTTCCACATCAAATCCATGAGCGATAGCAAAGCTGGTAATATCTTCTAAGACCATCAAATGTATTTTAGGATCTTTGATGATTCCCTTTTTACCGACAAATTCTTTTCCGGCTTCAAATTGAGGCTTGATCAAGGCAATCACATCCCCATCATCTGTCAAAATGTCATGCAATGGCGGTAAAATCAATCGCAATGAAATAAATGAAACATCGATCGTAGCAAAATTTGGCTGTCCGCGATCAAAGTCGGCCAATTTAGAATAGCGGAAATTGGTTCGCTCCATTACAACTACGCGTTCATCTTGCCGTAATTTCCAAGCCAGCTGATTGTAGCCGACATCTAACGCATAACTTAATGTCGCACCATTTTGTAAAGCAACATCTGTAAATCCGCCTGTAGAAGATCCAATGTCTAATAACGTCTTTTGATCAATCGCTACATCAAAGAACTTTAATGCTTTTTCTAATTTCAATCCGCCGCGGGAAACATACGCCAAGCTTTGGCCTTTGACTTGTAACATCGTTTCAAGCGGGATCTTTTCACCTGGTTTATCCAGCCGTTCATTTTTCTGATCGTAGACTAGTCCCGCCATCACGCCGCGTTTTGCTTTTTCTCTCGTCTCAAAAAGACCTTGATTAAAAGCTAATACATCTACACGTTCTTTTTTCATTTCGTCCCCTACTTCATAAATAGATTTAGTCTTGCTTTGAGTTGACTACTTTTCTAAGACAAAAAGTGTTAATAATTCTGTAAAGATCTGCGGTTGGAATTCTGCGGTCTCTTCTAGTTGTTGAATGATCATTTCAGCTTGGCTCAATTCATCCGTCAGAGCTTGACGTGCACCTTCTAAACCTAATAATGCTGGATACGTACTTTTCTCTGATTTTTCATCTTGGCCAACTTGTTTGCCCAATTCCTCAGTAGTCCCGACAATATCTAATAAATCATCACGAATTTGAAAAGCCAAGCCAATGTGTTCACCAAGTTTTTCAAGCCGTTCTAACACGTACTCTGTCTGATTGGCTAAAATACCGCCTGCCACAAAAGCATAGGTCAGCAACGCACCTGTTTTTCCGCGGTGAATAGCCTTTAATTCCGCGAGCGAGACATGCCGCTTTTCTGCAGTCATATCTCCTGCTTGTCCTGCTACCATTCCACCGATTCCTGCTGCTTTTGCCAGTAGTTGGATCAACAAAACATTTTCTGTTGAAGTCAGCGTCGTTTCACTGATCAATTGAAACGCACCTGTCAAAAGACCATCGCCGGCTAGAATTGCCAGTGCGTCGCCAAATACTTTATGATTCGTTGGCTGACCGCGACGCAGATCATCATTATCCATCGCAGGCAGATCATCATGGATCAGCGAGTACGTATGGATCATTTCAAGTGCTCCAGCTGTCTGATAAACAGGCAGTGTGCTTTCTTTTTGAAATGCTCGAACGGTCGCCAAAACGATCAGCGGTCGGACCCGTTTGCCGCCTGCTTCAATTGAATAAAGCATACTTTTTTTCAACTCATCATGAGTAGTGTAGTTGGTGATAAAATCAATGATCTCTTTTTCAACTTTAGGTAGCTCTTCAGCAGAAAGCTGCTGCAACATTAGGCTTCCTCCTCACCAGTAAAAGGGACTTCCTCATCTTCGCTCATCATTTTTGTCAACATTTTTTCTGCTTTAGTCAATGTATCTTGACATTGTTTGCTCAAAACCATTCCTTTTTGAAAAGCTTCTAGCGCTTCTTCCAATGGCACATCGCCGCGTTCTAGCTGAGTTACGATCGTTTCTAGTTGTGCGATTGATTCTTCAAAGGTCGTGTTCTCCATTATTTTTCCCCTTTTTCGATTTCTAAAACGGATGCTCTCACGGAGCCATCCACAAAATGAACCGTCATTTCTGCTTCTTCTAAATCTTTTACCGAACGGATCACATGATCATTTTGAGTCGTATAAGAAAATCCGCGTCCCATCGTCTTTAAAGGACTCAATAAATCAAGCGATGTGATTGCTTGCTGCAGACGTCGCTGCTGATTTTCTAAATAACCTTGTATTTGTTCTTGCAATCGTTCATGTAAATAGTCTGTTTGTTGTTGTGCTTGTTTTACACGACTGACGGGATTGGCTTGAACTAAACGATTGTTAGCTTGCATTAATTCCCGTTCTCGTTGATTTACTAAAACAGTCATATTTTGCTGCAATTGTTGCGTCAAGCGATCTAATTGGACACTTTGCGCTTCATATAAGCGATTCGGCTGTCTAAAAATATACGATTGCTGCAGTCGCTCAAAGCGCTCTTTTTTCCGCTGTAATTGATGCAGAAAGGCTTGTTCTAAACGTGCTTGTTTTTCTTTGATTCGTAAAATTTCTTCCGATAAAACTGGTACTGCTAATTCTGCCGCCGCTGTCGGTGTCGCAGCCCGTACATCGGCAACTAAGTCCGCGATCGTCGTATCTGTTTCATGTCCGACAGATGAGATAATCGGAATGGGCGAAGCAGCGATTGCACGAGCGACGATTTCTTCATTGAAAGGCCATAAATCTTCAATCGATCCGCCGCCTCGTCCAATGATTATCGTATCAAAGTCCAGCATTTCGGCCCTTTTGATATTTTCAACAATATTGGCCGCTGCTTTCTCGCCTTGGACAAGCGTTGGGAATAAAACTAGCTGAGTGATAGGATAGCGCCGCTTTACTGTCGTGATGATGTCGCGAATGACCGCACCGCTAGGACTGGTCAACACGGCGATTCGTTTAGGATAGCGCGGCAATTGTTTTTTCGGTTGTGAAAATAGTCCTTCTTTTTCTAATTTCTCCCGTAATTCCGCCAACGCTTGGTATAACGCCCCCACACCGTCAGGTTCCATATGATCAATATAAATTTGATACATCCCGCTGGCTTCATACAAGGCGATTCGACCTACTACTAAAACTTTCATTCCTTCTTTAGGAGTAAATTTCAGTTTTTGGAAAGCACCTTTGAACATGATCGCATTGATTTTGGAGCGTTCATCTTTCAAACTAAAATATTGGTGATTATTGGGCCGCATACGAAAGTTGGAGATTTCTCCGGTCAAATAGACCCGCTCTAAATAGGGGTCTACATCGAACTTTCGTTTAATATATTTATTTAACGCACTGACAGTCAAATACTCTTGTGCCATTTGAACACCTCTTTGCTATTTATGATCCAATACTTGGCGTTCGCAGCACTCGACTGTTTGCTGCATCAACATTGTAATGGTCATCGGACCCACGCCGCCAGGAACTGGTGTGATATAGCCAGCAATCGGTTCGACTTCATCAAATTTCACATCACCGATCAACTTGCCGTCTTCATTCCGATTCATCCCAACATCGATTACAACTGCTCCAGGTTTGATGAACTCTTTTGTCACAAAATGTCCTCTGCCGATCGCTACGACTAAAATATCCGCCTTGCTAGCGACTTTTGCTAAGTCTTCTGTTTTTGAATGAGTCAATGTCACTGTCGCATCCGCCTCTAAAAGCAAGATCGCCATCGGTTTGCCGACGATATTGCTTCGGCCAATCACAACTGCTTGTTTGCCGGCTAGTGGGATATCATACTCTTCAAACATTTTCATGATCCCATAAGGGGTACAAGGAATCGTATGCGGCATCCCCGCAAATAATCGGCCCATGTTCATCGGATGGAACCCGTCGACATCCTTTAACGGATTGATCGCAAGCAACACTTTTTCTTCATTGATATGCGCCGGTAATGGCAGCTGTACTAAAATACCGTGGAACTCGTTGGCTTTATTGAAATATTCAATCTCTTTGATCAGCTCAGCTTCGGTAATCGACGCTGGATACCGTCTTACGTCAGAATGGATCCCAATTCTTTTTGCAGCACGTTCTTTATTCCTTACATATATTTGACTAGCGGGGTTCTCTCCGACTAGTAACACGACTAAGCCTGGGTGGATATCTTTTGCTGCTAAATTTTCGACTTGTTTCGCCGTTTCTTGTTGAAGCTTCTCTGCTAATTTTTTACCATCAATAAGTTGCGCCATGTTACTTCCCCACTTCTTTTCTCTAGATAGTTTAAATGAAGCTGGGTAAATAGCTTTATTAGCTATTT
Organism: Enterococcus pingfangensis; assembly: GCF_005405205.1. Lineage (GTDB taxonomy): Bacteria > Bacillota > Bacilli > Lactobacillales > Enterococcaceae > Enterococcus_A > Enterococcus_A pingfangensis. The sequence goes on from NZ_BJDP01000012.1 coordinate 47,448, forward strand.
GCCCCAGCTTCATCGATTTCTTTCATTACATTAGATAAGATTCCATTGACAAACTTTCTTGACTGATCATCACTGAAAGTTTTGGCTAATTCGATTGCTTCATTCAGAACCACTCGATTGGGCACTTGAGTGTTGTACAGCATCTCATAGATCCCGATTCGCAAGATAATCAAATCCATTTTTGCAATTCGTTGAATCGACCAGTTAGAACGCAAATGTTTTTGGATGATCGCATCTAGTTCTGTTTGGTGCGCTACGACTCCGCCGACTAATTCATCCAGATAACCCGGAACGAAATCTTCTTCGTCTTCACTGACAAATGCCTGTTGGTCAATGCTCAACGCATGGTTGATCGCATCTTTTTTAGTTAATTCTTGATTAAAATCCAATGGAAACAATGCCTGTAAGGCTTTTTCCCGGATCTCATGACGTGATAGTTCTTTACTCATTATTTTCCTCTTCATCATTAAATAATTCTTCTAGGGACGGTTGTTCTAATTTTTCCGCAACAACGCCGACTACGTGAATGTTTACTTCACTTAATTCGACATCCGTCATAAACAAGACTTGTTGTTTTACACGTTCTTGCATAGCCATCGCCACTTTTGGTACAGAAGTGCCATAGTCAAAATAAGAATAGATATCGACTTTCAAGCCGTCTTCATCATTTTTAAGATAGACACCTTTGCCATGAGCCGCTTTACCAAGCAATTCTGTCACATTGCTAGCTAAAGATCCGCGCATCCCATAAACACCGTCGACTTTTGAAGCCGCAATTCCGATGATCACTTCGATTACTTCTGGTGCAATGATAATCTCGCCAAGTTCTGGGCTTTCGCCTAAAACTAAATTTTTTTCGTCTGCCATCTTACTCTCCCCTTATTCCTCCAAATATCCTTATTTCCTCGATCAGAAAAAATAAGTCTGATGTTTATGTCTTATACTATCTGACTGTGCTATCAAAAACGGCGGTTGATTATTAAGATATGAATTTCTTTAATGTAGAAATTCAAAAAAATCTTATATACCTTCCCGTATGTTGCCCATCTTTGCAGATTTGTTTCTAGTTTATCATTTCTTGATTACTTACGCTACTACTCTATTATCTTTATAAAAGGATGAGCTCTTTTGGCGCTTTAGTCAAGATCCGATTACCTTCTGCTAAGATCACTAAATCGTCTTCGATCCGAACACCGCCAAGTCCGGCTAAATAGATTCCCGGTTCATCCGTAATGACATTTCCTGCACTCAATGGATGCTTATTCGAACGACTGATGTTCGGTCCTTCGTGAATCTCCATTCCGATACCATGACCCGTTGAATGTCCAAAGGCCTCGCCATAACCCGCCTCAGTAATAAAATCACGGGCTACTGCGTCTAGTTGTGCGCCAGTCACTCCCGCTTGTGCTGTTTCAATGACTTTTAGTTGTGCAGCCAAAACGATTTGATAAATGTCTTTTAGCTGTTGGCCTGGATCACCGATCGCAAAAGTTCTTGTAATGTCTGAAACATAGCCTTGGTAGACACAACCAAAATCAAGCGTGATCATATCGCCTTGTTGGATCATTTTCTCACTGGCAACACCATGAGGCAAAGCAGATCGTATGCCGCTAGCCACAATCGTATCAAAAGAAGTGCCGCTTGCGCCCAGTGAACGCATAAAGAAATCAAGCTGATTAGCTACTTCGATTTCAGTCATTCCGGGACGAATCATTTTCAAAATATATTCGAACCCTTCATCAGCAATCGCACAAGCTTTCTCAATAATCGCAATTTCCCCAGTATCTTTTTGCTCACGTAATTTTTCGATCATACCACTGGCCGGAGCCAATTCTGCATCGATCACTTCTTCAAACACAGAATATTCCGCATACGTCATCAACGCATCTTCAAACCCCAGAACACTGATACCTTCTTTTTCTACCAGTTTAATGATCTCGCCGACGATATCTCCTTGCTGTTGAATGATCGTCATTTCTTCAACTTGTTCATTTGCTTGCTCCGTATAACGAAAATCCGTAATAAAGAACGCTTTGTCTAATGTGATGAACGCTAGACCTGCTGTACCGGTGAAATTCGTCAAATACCGAAGATTTGCCGGACTTGTGACTAAGTACGCATCAATTACTTCGTTTTTCATCAATGCACGTAATTTCTCAATTCGTTTTATCATTCTTATCACCCATCTTCCATTATAACAAAGAGTTTTAAAAAGCAGAACGAACAAGTCCAGAAAAACAAAAAGGTTCTTAAAATAAAAAAACAGAAGCCGCAATCTTGGCTCCTGTTATCAGTTTTTATCGTCGGCTAGTGAATAAAGAGACGACCGCTACCACGATCACAGCACCTAAGATCGACGGCACTAACGCCATCCCAGCTAATTGCGGTCCCCAGTGACCAAAAATCGCTTGACCGACATACGATCCAACCAATCCAGCAATGATGTTAAATAAACAGCCCATCTGCTTGCCGCGTCCGGAAAGTCCGCCGCCGATTGCTCCAATCACAGCACCCACTATCAAAGTCCAAATCATCCGTATTCCTCCTACTCCAGATTACTATTTTCAGCTCAAAATGATCTTAGTTAATGTTATATACACGCAGCACACATTTAAAGAAAAAAATGAAACGAATCTTTCATTTTAGTCTAGCATAGTCTTTTTTGATCCCAATCATTGCATGCTCACGGTGATTGTCAAGTACCTAACAATCGCTTTTTCAAAAAGTTTCTCAGTTGTGAAACTCAGCTAAAGTTTGATATAAAAGCTTTTTCTCTTTTGTAAGCGGCTAAACGGAGCAATAAAAAACCTTTTTTAGCATATCCTGTGAATAACTTTTTATTGAACCAACTCAGATCTTAGTTTTATCGCATTTTTTCTCCAGTCGATGCTCCCTAATCGATAAGGAAAATCACCACTTACTGTAAAACTTCCAAATTCCGGAACATTTGTCTTACTCATCCGAGCATTGCCTTTAGCTAAATAACCTGTTCCCAGCTTTAACATGTCTTTTAGCTGAAGATTGCTGCCGGCATATTCTTTGACTGTTCCATAATTATTAGTGATGGAAGATAACCGCGGACGAACCGTTTTGCGTTTCATCAGCCGAATCATATCTTCTTGCCGTTCAAATACATCGATTCGACCATCGGGATCAATTTGATAACTGATATACGCATCGATTTCAGCCAATGTCAGGCGCTGTTCCCCTTTTGCAAAGGACTGCCCAGTTTTTACAGCAAGAAAATCTTTATAAACCGTCACCGGCATTTTACCGTCGTCTTCTAGTCCCGCTTCTTTTACTCCGTGTAAAAAATCTGCTTTTTTTAAAATTAAATATTTCTTTACTTCAAGCGAAAAAGCCGCTGAAAAATAAACTAAGAATTTTTCGATTGGCACTTGCATATAAAGTTCACCCAATGGTAGTTTTTTGATCTTTATTTCTGGCGAGATCCGCAATAACCCATTAACCCCATCAGCCAAGTCATAAACAAAAAAACTAGAATATTCCTGATCTTCAAATACAAACAAAACTTTCATACCGATCTTCCTCTCTAAAATAAGTTTATAGAAAAATGAAAGAAAAAACATCCGCCGGAAGACTGAAGTAAAAAATAGCGACTATTTTTTATTATTGAATTCTATTCATCTCTCTGATTTCCATAAAAAATGAACTATCTCTAGAAATTATTATTCGGCTATCAAAAAAAGTTTATCATTTTGAAAAATAGAAATGATTTGGTACTAAATAGATAGATTAAAAACAAATTCAGAACTAGCATCCAAATTCCAAACGAGCTACTAGAATCATACTATTTATAACCGCCCAACAGCTACCTAATCAACAAGCTTCTAACACTTAAAAGAGATTGGAGATATTGGAGAAATTTATTAGGCGTGCGACTGAGGAGGAATTTCGTTTATTCTCATGACTGGGATTTCAGCTATCATGCAGCTGTAACAAATCAATAGTTTCCAAGTGCGATCCACGTTTATTACTGGATTAATCATTACGATAGTTTCTGCAACTTCCGTTCTTTATAATATAGAAACTTGGTCGTTAGTCAAACAATCCCTTATCCACTTTCTAATCATGTTGGTAACGGTCTTTCCATGTCTTGTATTTAGCAATTGGTTCCCAAACAATACAACACAAGATTTACTTAAAATATTAGAAATTTTTCTAGTCTCAGGAATAATCTTATAGAGCATTTTGTACCTGTTATTCAAAAAAATCTTAAAAGACTAAAAAATCATCTGTTCGAGAAAAACACGAACAGATGATCTTACCTTTTGTATTTTTCGCATAAGGAAAAAGTATAAAAACAAGAAAGGTTTTTTGTTTTTCTATTCCTGAATACTTTCTCCATTACTTTTAATAACCTTTTGATACCAATCAAAAGAATCCTTTTTAAACCGTTGTAAACTCCCTTCGCCTTCATTATCTAAGTCCACATAAATGAAGCCGTAACGTTTACTCATTTCTCCAGTAGTTGCACTGACTAAGTCAATTGGTCCCCAAGTTAAGTAACCGAAACATTCAACATAATCTTCCTCCACTGCTTGTTTTACTGCCTCGATGTGTTTTTGTAAATAATTTATCCGATAATCATCATGCACCTTCCCATTTTCAATTTTATCGGTAGCACCTAAACCATTTTCAGTAATAATAATCGGTAACTCGTATTTCCGGTACAAGTAATTCATTACATAGCGGATACCTGTAGGATCAATCCCCCAGCCCCATTTTGATTGTTCTAAATATGGGTTTTGAAGTCCACCAAACAGGGATGATTCACCTTTTACTGGAATATTTGGTTCTGAAATACTAGACATATAATAATTTAATCCAATAAAATCAATTGATCCTTTAGAAAAATCTTCCACATCACTCGGCTGATTTCTCAACTTAACATCCAACGATTGATATTGTTTCATCTTGTAGTTAGGAAATTTGCCATTACACATAGCATCTACTTGATAATAATCTCGATCGTTGTCTAAAAAGCCTTTCAATACATTATCTGGCTGACAATCGTAAGAATAAATCGGATTTAAGCCAAAGACACAACCTATTTTATTTTCAGAATTAATCTCATGTCCTAAACGAACAGCCTTGACTCCAGCTAGTGTCATATTGTAGCCAATCCGCGCCAAGTCTTCTACTGGATTCTCCATCTCACTGTACTTCAATCCTGCGATCAAATACGTAAAAATATCTGATTGTTTGGATTGTGGATCAAGATGATTCATTTCATTAAATGTCACCCAGTACTTAACTTTCCCATCATAAGCCTGCATCACTGTTTCACAGTAATGTAGGTAAAAATCAATTACTTGTCGATTTTTCCACGAACCATATTCATGAACCAAATGAATTGGTAGCTCAAAATGATATAGTGTGATAATCGGCTCAATACCATTTGCTAATAATTCATTGATTACATCTTCATAGAAATTGAGTCCGTCCTGATTCGGCTCTAGTTCATCACCTTTAGGAAAAATCCGTGACCAGTCAATCGAGATACGTAATGCATTAAATCCCATTTCCTTAAACAGCTGAATATCCTCTTGATAATGATGATAGAAATCAATTCCCAAATGTGAGGGATAATCTAGTTTTGAATCAATCCTATTAGTAATTGTCCGTGGTTCTTTGTTTGAACCTTTTGTGACAAAGTCCATAATAGCTGGGCCTTTCCCGCCATCTTGCCAAGCCCCTTCACATTGATGGGCAGCGATGCTACCGCCCCAGAAAAAATCTTTCGTAAATGTCATTTGCTTCTCCTTTTTTACAGAATCACTGTCAATAATTCATTCTCTTGATTATTATTCGTTGTGATTACATCTAGATAATCATTTGAGTTTGTTACGACAACGATAATCACTGGATCAAAGCCGGCTTCCTCGACTTTATCGGCTTGATATTTAGCCAACAAATCACCTCTTTTAACTTCTTGTCCTTGCTCCACGAAACCTTCAAAATATTTTCCTTCTAAATTTACTGTATCAACACCAATATGAATCAATAATTCCACGCCATTTTTGGTTCTGATACCGTATGCGTGCTTGGTTGGAAAAGCAACTGTGACTGTTCCTTCAACTGGGGAAATAACAGTTTCTTCTGCTTGAGTTGGCAAGATTCCAACACCTTTTCCTAAGGCTCCTGACGCAAAAGCTTTATCACTAACTTCACTTAACGGAATTATTGTACCTTCAGCTAACTTTCCAATACAGACTTGTTTCAAACCTTGATTATTTTCTAAAGCTTCAATTAGTTCTTTCTCCTCCAGTTCATCTTCAGACTCCGTAGCTGGAATGCCTATACCATAGGCAACAACTGTTGCTCCCACAAAACCAACGACAACACTGATTAACATCCAAATAAAATTACTTGTTCCACCTGCCAGATAAGTTGGTAGTGCAGCCAGTCCCCAAACGAATCCCATTGTTTTAACACCGGCTAGACCTGCGATTAGTCCACCAAGGCCGCCGCCGATAATAACAGCTAAAAATGGACGACGATATTTAACAAAAACCCCAAAAACAGCTGGCTCAGTGATTCCCATCAAGGCACTGAAACTGACCGTACCAAACATTTGACGTTGTTGTCCTTTTTTTGCACGCAAAAAGTAGCCAAACATTGCACCACAAACTGCAATATCAGAAATTGTCGCTGCATGATTAATGATTGGATCATAACCTAATGTCCCAAGAAAGTTCAATACAATTGGATAGGTAAAGTTTGCTGCTCCTAAGACGATCAAAAATGGTTGGAAAGCTGCATACAACGTCACGACAATCCAGTTACCAATCGTATTCATCAATAAATCAAAGAACGCACTTATGCCATTACCAATTAGGGTTCCAATAGGACCAAAGAACACTAGAATTACTGGAAATGTCAATACAAGAGACAATGCTGGTACTAAGAAGTATTGCAACCCATTTGGAATAATTTTCTTTAGGTATTTAGTTACAATATTTAAGAACCAAACACCTAATAAGATTGGAATAAACGTGTTAGCATAACCAATCGTTGGTAAATTATAGCCAAATAATTCTAATCCTTTCACACCGTCAATACTGGTAGAAAGCAATGCAACTGCCAATGCCATTGCGACATATTCATTTAACTTTAGTCTTTTAGCTGCAGAAGCTGCAATAAAAACTGGCAAGAAGTGAAAGACCCCCCCGCGCAATGTATCAAAAATCATATAAGTCGAGCTATCCTTAGAAATCAAACCTGTTAAGGAAATAATTGCCATAATTCCGGCAATCATCCCGGCGGCTAACAATACTTCAATAATCGAAGACATCGTTTCAGAAATCATTACTAAAATTGATGAAGCAATTCCTTTAATACCTCTTACTTTTGGTCTATCAATCTCTTCACCGTCTGGTTTTAATCCAAGCAATGCCATAAATTCATTGTATACATCTGTAACATGTGTTCCGATGATAATTTGATAGGCAACTTCATTAGAGACCACATCGATTACACCATCCAGATTTTTAATTTCTTCTGTCTGGGCTAAACTTCGGTCTTTTAAAGTTAAACGTAAACGAGTCACACAATGAGCAACCGCTTTAATGTTTTCTTTACCACCGACTAATTCGATCAACCGTTTATTTAGTTTTTCATAACTCATTTTTTATTCCCCACTCTTTCTGTTACACGATTAATATGAAGCATCAAATACGTTTCTTCATTGATTTGGATGTATGCTAATAAAGTAGACAATTTTTCTGCTATACTGCTATTTGACTAGACACTATTTTTGAAAGGAATG
>NZ_BJDP01000013.1 GCF_005405205.1 Enterococcus pingfangensis
ACGCACCCGTAGCTCAATTGGATAGAGTACTTGACTACGAATCAAGGGGTTAGAGGTTCGAGTCCTCTCGGGTGCATTTCGGGAAGTAGCTCAGCTTGGTAGAGTACTTGGTTTGGGACCAAGGTGTCGCAGGTTCGAATCCTGTCTTCCCGATAGAAACAAAATTATGGGGCCTTAGCTCAGCTGGGAGAGCGCCTGCTTTGCACGCAGGAGGTCAGCGGTTCGATCCCGCTAGGCTCCATTTTTATTAATAACGCGGTGTAGCTCAGCTGGCTAGAGCGTCCGGTTCATACCCGGGAGGTCGGGGGTTCGATCCCCTCCGCCGCGATTTTATTCGAGCCAGGACCTTTAGCTCAGTTGGTTAGAGCAGACGGCTCATAACCGTCCGGTCGTAGGTTCGAGTCCTACAAGGTCCATAGTGACTCTTTTGTGGAGGATTACCCAAGTCCGGCTGAAGGGAACGGTCTTGAAAACCGTCAGGCGGGTAAAACCGTGCAAGGGTTCGAATCCCTTATCCTCCTTTTTAATATTATTATCGCGGGATGGAGCAGTCTGGTAGCTCGTCGGGCTCATAACCCGAAGGTCGTAGGTTCAAATCCTGCTCCCGCAATTAAAAACTAAAAATTACGGTTCCGTGGTGTAGGGGTTAACATGCCTGCCTGTCACGCAGGAGATCGCGGGTTCAAATCCCGTCGGGACCGCCATGCGGGTGTAGTTTAGTGGTAAAACCACAGCCTTCCAAGCTGTTGTCGCGAGTTCGATTCTCGTCACCCGCTTTAGTTTTTAAGAAGGGCCTATAGCTCAGCTGGTTAGAGCGCACGCCTGATAAGCGTGAGGTCGATGGTTCGAGTCCATTTAGGCCCATTAAAATTATGGCCCGTTGGTCAAGCGGTTAAGACACCGCCCTTTCACGGCGGTAACACGGGTTCGAGTCCCGTACGGGTCATTATTTTTTATTTGGAGGATTACCCAAGTCCGGCTGAAGGGAACGGTCTTGAAAACCGTCAGGCGGGTAAAACCGTGCAAGGGTTCGAATCCCTTATCCTCCTTTTTAATACTATTATCGCGGGATGGAGCAGTCTGGTAGCTCGTCGGGCTCATAACCCGAAGGTCGTAGGTTCAAATCCTGCTCCCGCAATTAAAAACTAAAAATTACGGTTCCGTGGTGTAGGGGTTAACATGCCTGCCTGTCACGCAGGAGATCGCGGGTTCAAATCCCGTCGGGACCGTTTCTGGCTCGGTAGCTCAGTTGGTAGAGCAATGGATTGAAGCTCCATGTGTCGGCAGTTCGATTCTGTCCCGCGCCATTAATAGCTTGTTTGCGGGTGTAGTTTAGTGGTAAAACCACAGCCTTCCAAGCTGTTGTCGCGAGTTCGATTCTCGTCACCCGCTTTAGTTTTTAAGAGGGGCCTATAGCTCAGCTGGTTAGAGCGCACGCCTGATAAGCGTGAGGTCGATGGTTCGAGTCCATTTAGGCCCATTAGAAATATATTTTTGGTTTTTTGGGGAAGTACTCAAGTGGCTGAAGAGGCGCCCCTGCTAAGGGTGTAGGTCGGGAAACCGGCGCGAGGGTTCAAATCCCTCCTTCTCCGTTTTTTATTGTTATGGCCCGTTGGTCAAGCGGTTAAGACACCGCCCTTTCACGGCGGTAACACGGGTTCGAGTCCCGTACGGGTCATCCTGAGACGTTTAAAAACGTCTCTTTTTTTTTGTTTTTAGAATGTTTTTGTAAATTACTACTTTTCTTTAAAAAATTATTAGTAACAGGTGGTATTTTTCTGTTATAATCGAGTCGTTGCAAGTTCCCGATAGGCTCTGGAAGCCCAGAGATTCCTTGTAACCGAATAAAATTTAGGGGGAATATTTATAATGGAAGAACGTCGTTTATTTACATCTGAATCTGTTTCAGAAGGACATCCGGATAAGGTTGCTGATCAAATCAGTGATGCAATTTTGGATGCGATTTTAGAAAAGGATCCAAAAGCCAGAGTTGCTTGCGAAACATCTGTAACAACTGGGCTTGTTTTAGTTTTTGGAGAAATATCTACTTCAGCGTATGTAGATATCCAAAAAGTAGTACGTCAAACAATTAAAAGAATTGGTTATACTGATTCAAAATTTGGTTTTGATGGGGATAATGTTGCTGTTTTAGTCGCAATCGATGAACAATCACCAGATATTGCTCAAGGTGTGGACGATGCCTTAGAGACTCGCGGTAAAGAAGATTCATTCGATGATATCGGTGCTGGAGACCAAGGTCTTATGTTTGGTTTTGCGGTGAACGAGACACCTGAATTGATGCCGTTACCTATTTCATTGAGTCATCACTTAGTCAAACGCTTAGCGGATTTACGCAAGTCTGGAGAAGTTGCTTATTTTGGACCAGATGCAAAATCACAAGTAACAGTAGAGTATGATGAAAATGGAAAACCGTTGCGAGTGGACACAGTCGTGATCAGTACTCAACACAACGATCAAGTTGAAAATGAGACGATTCAAAAAGATGTAATGGAAAAAGTGATCAAACACGAAATTCCTGCAGAGTTACTAGATGAACAGACAAAGTATTTTATCAATCCAACTGGCCGTTTTGTAATCGGCGGACCTCAAGGGGATGCTGGTTTGACTGGACGGAAAATTATCGTTGATACTTACGGTGGTTATTCACGTCATGGTGGCGGTGCTTTTTCTGGTAAGGATGCGACGAAAGTTGACCGTTCAGCTTCTTATGCGGCACGTTACATTGCGAAAAATATCGTAGCTGCCGGTTTAGCTGAAAAAGTTGAAGTCCAACTGGCCTATGCAATCGGCGTAGCACAACCAGTTTCTATTTCAGTCAATACATTCGGTACAGCAAAAGTTTCTGAAGAAGCATTGATTGGTGCGATTCGCGAAAACTTTGATTTGCGTCCAGCGGGTATTATTGAAATGCTCGATTTATTACGTCCGATTTATAGCGATACAGCTGCGTATGGTCATTTTGGCCGGACAGATATCGATTTAACTTGGGAGCATACCGATAAAGTTGCTGCGTTGAAAAAAAGTTTGAATTTAGGATAAATCGTACAGACATAAATTATTTATGGAGTTCACGAGGCGGTTTCGATTGGTCTTTGATCAATGGGACCGTCTCTTTTTGTTAGTTTGATTTATGCAGATCAGATAGGAATTTGGAGGGGAAAATGAAGCGGAAAACAAATGTGAAAGTTGTGACTGCCGGAATTTTTATCGCGACATTCATGTCAGCGATTGAAGGAACAATCGTGACGACTGCCATGCCGACGATCGTGGGCAGTTTACATGGGATCGAGATTATGAATTGGGTCTTTTCTATTTATTTACTGACCAATGCTATGATCACACCAATCTATGGCAAGTTAGCCGACAAAATTGGGAGGAAACCAATTTTTATTGTTGGGATTTTATTGTTCGTATTAGGTTCTGCGTTGTGTGGAATGTCCAATGAGATGTTGACGTTGATCATTGCTCGCGCGATTCAAGGGATTGGTGCGGGAGCAATCATGCCGGTCTCATTAACGATTATTGCGGATCTCTATGATCTTGAAAAACGAGCGAAAGTTTTGGGTCTGACGAGTGCTGCTTGGGGAATCGCGAGTGTCTTTGGTCCATTGGCTGGTGGGCTGATCGTGGATACAGTCGGCTGGCATTGGATTTTCTTTATCAATGTACCGATTGGCTTAGGCTTGATCGGTTTATTGCAGTATTTTTTTGTGGAAGAAAAGAAAAGCCATCAAGCTAAAAAGATGGATATTTTAGGCAGTTTATTTTTAATGTTGACGTTATTAAGTTTGCTATTAGGGTTTCAATTGTTAGGTGATGAAGGTCTGTCATTGTCGGTAGGAGCGTTATTCATTGCGAGTGTTCTTTCGTTAGTCTTTTTCATCCAAACAGAAAAAAGAGCGGTTGATCCGGTGATAAACTTAAAATTATTCAGCAATCAAACTTTTGCCAGTGTGAATATCGTCGCGGCGTTAATCAGCGGTTTTTTGATGGGACTAGATGTTTATATCCCGATGTGGATGCAAGGTGTTTTAGGCAAGCCAGCGGGGGTAGGCGGCTTAGTTTTAGCACCGATGTCGATCGTCTGGATGTACGGGTCTTTCTTATCAGGTCGTCTGTTGCGTAAGTATTCTGTTAAATGGATCTTGATAGTTGGATTGGCTATCATTTTATTAGGTGGCGGAACATTGCTAGCCTTACCACAACAAAGTCCATTTTGGTTGTTCTTCATCATTACGGGCGCATTAGGTGTCGGTTACGGGCTGTCTATCACAACAACGACAGTGGAGGCGCAAGCCAGTGTACCAAAAGAAGAAATCGGTGTCGCGACTTCATTTAATACGTTATCGCGGACGATTGGGCAAACAGTCATGGTCGCACTTTTTGGAATCATTTTGAATGTTGCTAACAGCCGCCAGTTAATAAAAGCGGGGATCACTGATCTTGATATCATGAATCGTTTGATCAATCCGCATACAGCGATCCAAATTGAGTTGGAACTGCGGATAAAATTGCATAAAATTCTTTTTGACAGCTTGCATTGGGTCTATTTGGCAGGGCTGTTGCTGATTATTTTTGCACTGATTTTTAGTTTTATGGTTGGGAAACCAGCTAGACGTGTTAAACTAAATGAAGAATAAGGAACTGGAGGCTTTAGCTGAATGGCTTTTTTACAGGTAAATGTCTATTCAAACATTTTACAAATGGAAGTAATGCTGAACGTAATCTTGCCGCAAACGACACATAAAAAAATCGGGACAGCGACGACTGGTGCGGCAGAAGATGTTTCTGTCTTGTATTTATTACATGGGATGGGCGGCAATCATAGTGTTTGGGAACGGCGGACGTCGATCGAGCGCTATGTTGCAGAGTATCAGATGGCGGTAGTGATGCCTTCGACAGATCTTGGTTTTTATACGAACACAACTTATGATATGAATTATTGGACGTTTGTTTCTGAAGAACTCCCTGAAATCGTCCATGAACTCTTCCCGCAGATCACTGACAAACGGGAAAAGACGTTTGCTGCAGGACTATCGATGGGCGGTTATGGCGCGTTGAAATTAGGGTTAGCAAAGTCAGAAAATTTTGCGGCGGTCGCTTCTTTGTCAGGAGCAGTTGTTTTGAATGATGTGAAGAGTCTGTTGGCAGTGCGCAACGAGGCGTATTGGCAAGGGATCTTTGGACCGTTGGAACAGATTCAAGGTTCAGAAAATGATCCGCTTTATTTGTTGGAAGAATTGGTGAGCAGTCAAAAACCTGCTCCGCGCTTTTTCTTAACTTGCGGGACAGAAGATGAACTGTATCCGGCCAGTCAATATATGGCGCATAAACTGAAAAAAAAAAAGCTAGACGTGACTTTTGAAGAGGGACCGGGAAAACATGATTGGGTATTTTGGGATACTTGGGTCAAACGTGTTTTAGAATGGTTCAATGAAAAGAGCGACTGATCAATCAGTCGCTCTTTTTTTCTACGCACAATAAAATCGGCGGATTATTTTTTTGGTTGATGAATTGATAATTCAAGACACTGAAGGTTTCTTGCGGCAAGTCTTGGCAGAAATGCAAAACGTCATTTTTTTCGGCTTCACCGCCAGCATGCCCATAATAGATCACAAGGATCATTCGTCCGCCGATCGTTAAGCGTTCTAAGATCGCCTGCATCGCTTGTTTTGTTGTTTCAGGCAATGTGATGATCTGTTTGTCGCCCTTTGGCAAATAACCGAGATTGAAAATTGCTGCTCGGATCGGTTGTTTGGCTGAAATTTTTTCAGCGATCGTTTCGTGACCGGCAAGATACAAGGTAGTGCGATCTCTATAGTCGGCTAATTTTTCGCGAGTATTCTGGACGGCTTGTTCTTGGATATCAAAGGCTGACACATGACCGGTCGCTCCAACGAGTTTCGCCAAAAATAAAGTATCATTGCCATTGCCCATCGTTGCATCGATCACATGATCGCCAGCCGTCACTACTTCTTCCAACAGTTGGTGACTAAAGCGTAAGGCTGTCAGCAGCATAGCCAAAGTCCTTTCGCAAAGCAAATTTTCCTTGATACGAGTCACGTTGGATCAGTTCTTGATCGATCGCGTTCAAGACTTCCCATTTTTTCAAACTCCACATCGGTCCAATCAATGAATCCCACGGCGCGTCGCCAGTCAGCCGATGGATGATGATCTCTTGCGGAATCATTTCCAGTTGATCGCAGATGACTGAGACATAATCGGCTTTACTCATTAACTGCAGCCGACCTTCGGCATAGTCGCGCAACATTTTTGTATTGCGCATCAAGTGAAGAAGATGAAGCTTGATACCTTGCACATCGGAATCCAAGATTGTCCGGCGTACGTTTTCCCGCATCATCTCTAATGTTTCTCCCGGCAACCCATTGATCAAATGAGTACAGACATGGATGTCGTGTTTCCGCAAGCGTGCCACGGCATCTACATAAGTTGGGTAATCGTGGGCGCGGTTAATGCTTGCACTCGTCGATTCATAAGTCGTTTGTAAACCTAATTCTACCCAAAGATACAAACGCTGATTAAGTTCGGCTAAATAATCGACAACTTCCGGCGGCAAACAATCAGGCCGAGTGCCAATCGATAAGCCGACTACGCCGGGCAGATTGACGACTTGTTCAAAACGTTCGCGAATGACTTCGACCGGCGCGTGCGTATTAGTAAAGTTTTGGAAATAAACGATGTATTGTTCCACATGGGGCCATTTTTGATGCATCATGTCGATCTCTTTTTGAAACTGTAAAGGCAGCGGATCACTTGGCGCCACAATCATATCGCCAGAACCAGAGACACTGCAGAAGGTACAGCCGCCATGTGCCACGGTTCCGTCACGATTGGGGCAATCGAAGCCGCCGTCGACAGGAACTTTAAAAATTTTTCCGCCAAATTCATGGCGCAGCGCATAATTCCATGAATGATAGCGCTTGGTTTTGTCGTCACTATATTGAAAGGTCATCTGTTTCTCCTAATCGCTTTTAGATCATAAGCTAATTTTTTCTGTTTGTAATAAGGATAAGTAAAAAGCAGCCAGCTGCTGCCGAAAAACATTCCGCCGAGTACATCGCTTGGATAATGGACACCCAGATAAATCCGGCTGATCATGATACTAAAGATCAACAATCCTGCAATGATCTGAGCAATCAATCGCGGCGTTTTTTCTTTGAAGAACAACGCCATGACAGCAATCAAGGTGCCGTATAACAAAGTACTGGCTGTCGAATGGCCGCTGGGAAAACTAAAGCTGTGTTCAACTACCATATGGGGCAAAATCGTTGGTCGTTCGCGTTGGAAGAACAGCTTCAGCAGATGGTTGCCGACGCCGCTGACTAACGCCATAGTAGTTACCAGCCACAGTGCGGTGATTTTTTGTTTATTGAAATAAAATAAACCAGCGAAAACAAGCGTCAATAAGACGATCGTAGTCAGATTAGCGAATTTTGTCACCCATAAAAAATAGCCATTCAGTTGCGGATAAAGTTGATGGACTGCCCGAATGATCCCACGGTCAAAACCAGCGAGTGTTTCCGGATAAAAGCGGACGATGTAACAAAGTGCCGCAAAAAAAAGCAGGGTGAAACTGCCGATCAATTGATAGAGTGATTTATTTTTCATTGTTTTGTCTGACTCATCCTTTCTAAACAGAAGTATTATATCATGTTTCAGCGGCGGGACAATTTTTTCCGTGATTTCTTAAAGGGAATTCAATTGAATATTATTTTGGAATCTGCTAAGATAAAACTACTTTAAATATTGTTGCTTGGAAGAGGAGTAGTAGAAACGAACGCATTTTAGAGAGCGCACGGTGCTGGAAGTGGGTATGCGGGACATTCGAACTTACCTTGGAGCATGATCGATTGATCCGGCTAGAGACCGTTATTTCTTTTGAGGTCTGTTTTCTGGCAGATAAAAATAGGTGGTACCACGTTAATTACGTCCTATGAAAGTTTCTTTGAGCTTTCGTAGGACTTTTTTTGCTAGGTCCGCTTCAGCCCGGCTTTTTGCTGTAAAGTTAGCTGAGTGCTGAAGTTAAGACCGTTTTTCCTAGTTTGAAAAATGATTTTTGGAACCTGGGTTAGCTGTCAATTCTATATCATCAAAAAATAAGTTTATCTAAGTAGGAGGAACAACATGAGTTACGATCACAAAGCGATTGAAAAAAAATGGCAAAAATATTGGGCAAAACATAATGTTTTCAATACCCAAGATGACCCTGAAAAACCAAAATTTTATGCATTGGATATGTTTCCTTATCCATCTGGACAAGGCTTGCATGTAGGCCATCCAGAAGGTTATACGGCAACGGATGCAATTTCACGGATGAAACGCGCGCAAGGGTATAATGTCTTGCATCCAATGGGCTGGGATGCGTTTGGTCTGCCTGCAGAACAATATGCATTGGACACAGGAAATGATCCAGCAGAATTTACTAAGAAAAATATCGAAACATTCAAACGCCAAATCAACTCATTAGGATTCAGCTATGATTGGAATCGTGAACTGAATACGACGGATCCTGAATATTATAAATGGACACAATGGATCTTCGAACGGATGTATGAAAAAGGTTTGGCTTATGAAGCCGAAGTTCCAGTCAACTGGGTACCTGAATTAGGAACCGTTATTTCAAATGAAGAAGTAATCGATGGCAAGAGCGAACGAGGCGGCTATGACGTGATCCGCAAACCAATGCGTCAATGGATGTTGAAGATCACCGCTTATGCGGATCGTTTGTTGGATGATTTAGAGACCGTTGATTGGCCGGAAAGCATCAAAGAAATGCAACGAAATTGGATCGGCCGTTCTGTCGGTGCAAACGTCAGCTTCAAAATCGAAGGCAGCACGGAAACATTTACTGTTTTCACGACCCGTCCGGATACTTTATTCGGTGCAACGTATGCGGTCATGGCACCAGAATTGGCTTTAGTTCAAAAAATTACTACTGCTGAACAAAAAGCCGCGGTAGATGCCTATATCGAAGAGGCATCAAAAAAATCTGAATTGAACCGAACAGATTTAGCAAAAGAAAAAACAGGAGTCTTTACCGGCGCATATGCGATCAATCCGGTTAATGGTGAAAAAATGCCGATCTGGATCGGCGATTATGTCCTAGCTTCTTATGGAACTGGGGCGATCATGGCAGTTCCTGCCCATGATGAACGCGATTATGAATTTGCTAAAACATTTGGTTTGCCGATCATCCCCGTCCTTGAAGGCGGCGATATCGAAAAAGCAGCCTTTACCGGCGACAGTGTGCATATCAATTCTGAATTTTTAGACGGCTTGAACAAACAAGAGGCGATCGATAAAATGATTCCTTGGTTAGAAGAACATAATTGCGGGAAAAAAGAAATCAGCTACCGTTTGCGTGACTGGTTGTTCTCTCGTCAACGTTATTGGGGCGAACCAATTCCAGTCATCCACTGGGAAGACGGGACGACTGGCTTAGTTCCTGATTATGAATTGCCATTGGAATTACCAAAAATAACAGACATCAAACCAAGCGGGACCGGTGAATCACCATTAGCCAATATCGAAGAGTGGGTCAATGTAGTCGATCCGGTCACTGGCAAAAAAGGTCGACGCGAAACCAATACTATGCCGCAATGGGCCGGCAGTTCATGGTATTACTTGCGCTTTATTGATCCTCACAACAAAGAAGCGTTGGCAGATTACGATAAATTAGAACGCTGGATGCCGGTTGATCTATATATCGGCGGAGCAGAACATGCCGTGCTGCATTTATTGTATGTTCGTTTCTGGCATAAATTTTTATACGATATCGGTGTTGTTCCAACGAATGAACCGTTCCAAAAACTTTATAATCAAGGAATGATCCTAGGTCAAAGTTTCCGCGATAGCCGAGGAGCGCTAGTTCCAACCAATCAAGTAGAGAAGCGCGATGGTAAATGGTTCAACGTGGAAACTGGTGAAGAATTGGAAGAAGCACCGGCAAAAATGAGTAAATCATTGAAAAATGTCGTGAACCCTGACGATGTTGTTGAGCAATATGGGGCCGATACATTGCGGATGTACGAAATGTTCATGGGTCCATTGGATGCTTCGATCGCTTGGAGTGAAAACGGATTGGAAGGTTCGCGAAAATTCTTGGATCGGGTATGGCGTTTAATCGTTGACGAAGAAGGCAAGATGCGTGATCACATCACGAATTTCAACGACGGTTCATTGACTAAAGTCTACAATCAAACAGTCAAGAAAGTAACGGAAGACATGGAGCAGTTGCATTTCAATACTGCAATTTCCCAACTGATGGTCTTCGTAAACGATGCTTATAAAGCAGAAGCGCTGACTTATGAATATGTCGAAGGTTTCGTACAATTGTTAGCACCAATCGCACCGCATGCCGCTGAAGAACTTTGGGCGATCTTAGGGCATGAGGGAGGCATTTCACATGTGGCTTGGCCAACTTACGACGAAGCGGCGTTAATCGAAAATGAGATCGAAGTGATCTTGCAAGTAAATGGAAAAGTCCGTTCAAAAGTAATGGTCGCTGTTGATTTAGCAAAAGACGAATTAGAAAAACTTGCGCTGGAAGATGAACTTATCCAACGCAATATCGAAGGCAAAACGGTTCGTAAAGTGATCATTGTACCGAATAAATTGGTTAATATCGTAGCAAATTAACCTCTTAGAATTAAATATATGCTGGGGGCCTGTATTATCAAGGCTTCTAGCTTTTTTATTTTATTTTTAGTTTGAAATGAGGTAAGATAAGCAATTAAATAGAGTACTGAATTATCATGGGGGCTTTTTAGGATGGCGAATAAAAAAATTACGGTCATGGCGGGGACACCGGTAGATACAGAAATGGGCTGCCGATTGTTGCAAGCAAATTTCACTTTGGACCTCGATTCAATCGCTGTGGCGGATACACCTGAGAAACAAACCGTTTTCCAAACAAGTGATCCTGCGGTTCGCGCAAGGATCGTTAAGTCAATGATTGCGTCAGCCATTTCTCGCGGCAGCGAATTGATTTTTGTTTATTGCAACTCATTAAGCGCCACGGTAGACTTTGCAGCAATCTCGCATGAATTGCGGATCAAGATTATTACACCATTCAAAGCATATCAGCAAACAGCCAAACAATGTAAAAGAGTCGGCTTGCTGACGGCCAATGCACAAGGAGCGTCAGGAATTGAAAAAGAGCTGGTACAAACGAATGAAGAGCTAAAACTTTATTCCATCAGCAATCTAGACTGGGTCAATAGTATCGAAAATAAAGAAGATGCAAAAACGATCTGCCAAAACTATGGACTGCCTGAATCAGTGCAGTTTTTTGAAACAAACAAAGTAGAAAAAATAATTTTCGGCTGTACTCATTTTCCATATTTCATGGAGGAGTACCAAAGAATGACCGCGATAGAATGTCTGAGCCCGGATGAATACATGCTGGATGAAGTCGTTAAAGCGCTCGAACTTGCAAAAATAAAGACGGAAACTCTGTAAATAGTTACGGAGTTTTTTTGTAGTGAAGAAACTAACTTGTTTTGTTAGTGTGAAGAGTCGGTTTAAACGTAAAAAAGACCGTAGATCAGCGAGATCACGGTCGATGAATGAAATGAATTATTAGTAGTAATTTTTAAGTCAGGACAGAATCACAGAGCAATGAATTTTTCAGCCAATTGATAATCGCCTTCATAAGGCAGATTTTCATCGTTGATAGTCATATATTGATCCGTTCCTTTTCCGGCTAAGACGATAGCGTCGTTAGGACCAGCAGCTTGGATCGCTGCTTGGATGGCTTTTTTACGATCGATTTCAAAGCGCACGTCCACCTGAGGATTTTTGATTCCTGCTTGGATCTCAGCAGCGATTTTTTGCGGATCTTCAAAGTTTGGATCATCGCTAGTCAAAATTGCGGTATTGGCGTATTCGCCGATGGCTTGGCCTAAGCCCGCGCGGCGAGATTCGGCTTTGTTCCCCGTTGATCCAGTGATAACTACGAGCGCACCAGCGGGATGCTGTTCTTTGGCGAACGCCAGCAACGATTTCATGCTTAAATAATTATGAGCGTAGTCGACGTAAATGTGAGCACCGTTTGATTTCAAGAGCAGATTCATCCGTCCAGGAACTAATGCTTCAGCTAATCCTTGTTGCCCGGCTTTTTGATCTGCCCCGACCAGCGCGCTGGCCAGTAAAGCGGCAGCGGCGTTTTCTTTGTTGAAGTCGCCGGCTAACAAGATCTCATACTGTCCATTTAAGGTGAGACGATCAGCTGAGCTTGTTAAGGAAAAGGTAAGCGGATGTGCTAATGGCTGTACGCAGTAATCGGCTTGCTGATTTCCGTAGGTGATGACAGGAATATTTTTTTGTTTGGTTAATTCCAGCAAAAGATCAAAGTGATCGATTTCGTGCTGCAAGATGACTTGCCGAGAATTAGCGACTAGCTGCCGTTTGCAATAGAAGTAATCTTCAAAAGTCGGATGTTCGATTGGCCCGATATGGTCGGGTGAAATATTAAGGAAAACTCCTACATCAAAAGTCAACCCGTAAACGCGGGCGACTTTATAAGCTTGGGAAGAAACTTCCATGATAAGATGGGTCATTCCGTTTTCTACAGCTTCGGCCATCATCCGGTACAAGTCCAATGATTCCGGCGTCGTAAGTTTTGATTTGAAAAAAGTCACGCCGTCAACTGTCGTGTTCAATGTCGACAAAAGGGCGGTTTTTTGATTGGTAGTGATGTCCAAAATTTGTTTTGTGAAATAAGCAACGGTCGTTTTGCCTTTTGTGCCGGTGATCCCGATCAGTTTTAATTTTCTTTGGGGATAATCGTAAAAAGCCATACTCAAAACAGCCAGTGCTTTGCGAATATCCGTAACGATAATTGCTGCTTCGGCAGCGACTTCGTAAGGCTGTTCCGCAAGATAACAAGTCAACCCTTTTTCCAAGGCTTGTTCTAGATAGCGTTGTTGAAAATTATTGCCTTTACAGAAAAAAAGCGTATCCGCATCTGCTTCACGTGAGTCGTAAGCGATTTTGTGAAAATTTTTGTCAAAAGGCACGGTCAACGTCCAACGCGTTGGCGTGATAAACTCCCGTAAAAGGTTTTCTTTTTCAAGGATCTGTTGGATTTGGGTAAGTGTCAGCATGTTGAGACCTCCAATATATAGTCTAGGCTATTATAGCATAGCTCAGTAAGAGAAAAAGTAAAGAGTGATTGTCAGAAGCGTGATTTCGTTTTACTATAAAGATAACAAGTAAAGGAGAAGATTATGGATAAATTCCGATCAAGCGAGCTTTCTTATCAAGAAAAAATGATCCAAGGATCGGCTTGGCTGTCAGTAGGCAATATCTTTTCACGACTGCTGGGTGCGATCTACATTATTCCATGGTATGCCTGGATGGGAGAAAATGCCCGAGCCGCCAATGGATTGTTCAATATGGGCTACACGTTTTATGCATTGTTCATGATGATCTCCACAGCAGGCTTGCCGGGTGCGATTGCCAAACAAGTCGCACGCTACAATTCAATGGGCGAATATCAGACTAGTCGGCGTTTATTTATCAAAGCGTTACAAGCGACCGCGATTTTAGGAATCTTCTTTGGCGGAGTCATGTTTTTGACCGCGCCTTTATTAGCCGGTTTATCCGGCGGCGGAGCGGCGCTGATCCCTGTGATCCAAGCGTTGAGTGTCGCCGTAGTCGCTTTTCCTTGCATGAGTGTCTTGCGCGGTTATTTTCAAGGACAGCAAGACATGCGGCCTTCAGCTATCTCGCAATTAGTTGAACAGGCGCTTCGTGTTTTGTATATGTTGTTAAGCGTCTTTATTATTATGAAAGTGATGAAAGGCGATTATTTGAGTGCCGTGATCCAATCGACCTTTGCCGCATCTTTTGGCATGATCGGTTCTTACGGTGTATTGCTTTTTTATTGGTTCAAGGAACGTAAAATCAGTGACCAGCAATTGAAATACAGTTTGAACAAAGTGACGATCGATACGAAAAAATTATTATTCGAAACTGTCAGACAAGCGATCCCATTCATTTTGCTTGGCGGCGGGATCACGTTTTACAAACTGATCGATCAAGCGACGTTCATCCATACAATGAAAGCGAATACGAATTACAGCCATGCTCAACTAGTAGATCTGTACGCGTTATTCAGTGCCAATCCCGATAAACTAACGATGGTCGTCGTGACTTTAGGGACTTCGCTTGCATTAACGAGTTTGCCGATGCTGACAGAACTTTTTACGCAAAAACGCCGACCAGAGTTGGCTAAATTGGTGAATACCAACATCCAACTTTTTGCCTTTATTATGTTTCCCGCAGTTTCCGGTATGATTTTATTGGCGTATCCGTTGAATACAGTTTTTTATTCAGCCGATGCTTTAGGCAGTCGTGTACTGATTGCTGCTTGTTTGGCGGGATTTGTTTCAGCCCTGTTCATGATGGTATCCACTACATTGCAAGGAATTTCCCATAGTCGGATCGCAGTAAGGTATTGGCTGGCAGGACTGGTCTTAAAAGCGGTGATCCAAATTCCGCTGATCAAATTACTGGAGGTCTATGGTCCATTAGCGGCAACATTTATAGGACTGAGTCTGACCTCTGCCTTGTGTCTGTGGAAGTTGCGAAGAGTCGTTCAAGCAAATTACCGGCTGGCATTTCGTCGTTGCCTCTTGATTTTGATCTTAACGCTCTTGATGTTGGGAGTTGCTGTGATCGTGCGGCAAACAAGTTATCTGGTACTTGATCCTGCCGCCCGCTTTTCGGCCATGTTGATTTGCTTGCTGACAGCTGGGATTGGTGGAGCCGTTTATGTTTATCTGAGTTTGAAGCTGCGATTAGCAGATCAATTAGTCGGAGCGCAAGCAAGAAAATGGCGGCAACGTTTAAGGATCAAATAAAAAAACTTCGACTCTGTTAAATAGAGCCGAAGTATTTTTTTGCGCTCATTCAGACTTAAACAACCAAATTTTTCAAAAATCGTAGTCTAGACTTCTTTACAAAAAGATTTCAATATTTCTGAAAATGATTTTTATAACACAAAAATAAAACAGTTCCAATTACTAGAAACGCTATAAACAGTGAGTTTTATTTTGTAATCGAAAAAATTCCATATTTCAAAGTGACACACTTACGAGTGTTTTGTTACATTGTTTTATCGGATTGTAATATACTGTTACATGATTATTACCCATGAAATACAAAAGGATGATAAAGTATCTCTCGTAGTCAATAAGACAAAAGAAAAAGACAGAAGAAAATTCGGGGGAAATTACATAATGAAATTAGGGAAAACAGTTCTTTTTAGTACAGTATTAGCAGCCGGTGCAGGATTAGCGATGGGTGCTACAGATGCACACGCTTCAGAAACATACACTGTTGAAGCAGGCGATACTTTATCAAAAATTTCTCACAAGTTTGCTGGCAACGACAGCCTAGTTGATAAAATTGCTAAAGCAAATAAAATTTCGAACGTAAACATGATCTTTGCTGGTCAAGAATTAACAATTGACGGCGAAGCTAAAACAGAAACAACAGAAACAACTCAAGCAGCTCCTGCACAAGCAGCAGCAGTTCAAGAAACAGCAGTTCAAGAAACAACTCAAACAGCACCTGTACAAGAAACAGCTGCTCAAACAACAACTACAACCGCAGCAAGCACCAACTCAGCAAAAGAATGGATCGCACAACGCGAATCTAGCGGTTCTTACACAGCTACCAACGGTCAATACATCGGACGTTACCAATTATCAGCTTCATACTTGAATGGTGACTACTCTGCAGCAAACCAAGAACGTGTTGCTGACCAATATGTAACTTCTCGTTACGGCTCATGGGAAGGCGCGCAAGCTTTCTGGCAAGCAAACGGTTGGTACTAAAATTAAAATGAATTCTAAGCTAAGATCCTTGTGATCTTAGCTTTTTTTTATACTAAAAATTACCATCTAAACGGCTATTTTTAAAAATAAATGAAAAAAGTATTGACAAAACCTATATTAAATGTGATTATAGTGAACAAATAATGAAGCTTTGAAGAGAAGAGTAACTGATAAGTAACGAGTACAGAGAACCCGGTCGGTGAAAAAGGGAATTGTAAAAGTCAGTGAAGATGAACTCTGAGCAATTTGGTTTGTTCACGCAAACTAAACGGGAAGTGACCGATATATCACCGGGTATCAACTGGTACCGTTGAGGCATTATTCGCGAGGATAATGTAAATGAGGGTGGTAACGCGAAAACATTCGTCCCTTTATCTATTGCACTGGCAATAGGTAAAGGGATGGGTGTTTTTTTTGTTTTTCATCACCTTTTCTTAAAAGCTAAAAAATGGAGGAATTTTATTATGACAAAACGTACAACATCACCATTTCGCTATGACATCGTGGGAAGTTTCTTACGACCTGATAAATTAAAAACAGCACGGACAGCATTTGAAGCAGGCGAGCTTACACAAGCAGAATTAACAAAAGTTGAAGATGAAGCGATCATCGATTTGATCAATAAACAAGAAGCGGCTGGACTGAAAGCTGTGACCGATGGAGAATTCCGCCGCAGCTGGTGGCACTTAGATTTCTTCTGGGGGTTGCAAGGAATAGCGTTCGCAATTCCAGAACACGGCTACTTTTTCCACGGTGAAGAAACACGACCAGGTACAGTTATCGTCACTGGAAAAGTTTCTGGTGAAAATCATCCGTTTGTTGAACATTTTAAATTTACACGTGCTCATACTAGCGAAGGCATCGAAGTGAAACAAACGATTCCAGCTCCCGCACAAATCTTAGTGGAATTACTAAGACCGGATGTCATCGAAAAAGTTCGTGAAATCTATCCAACCAATGAGCTTTTGATCGCCGATATCGTCACAGCTTATCGCCAAGTGATCGCTGATCTATATGCCGCAGGCGCACGCACAATCCAACTAGATGATTGTACATGGGGTGTTTTAGTCGCACCGTTGCCAGAAGGATTCATTGTAGAAGAAGAGAAAGATGAAAAAGAAGTTCGCAACGAATTGGCGCAATTATATTTAACAATCAATAACGCAGTCTTAGCTGATCAACCAGCAGATTTGATCTTAAACACACATGTGTGCCGCGGAAATTACCATTCAACTTGGGCAGCAGCCGGCGGTTACGATGATGTGGCAGAGCCATTGTTTACCTCTGAAAATGTCCATGCATATTATTTAGAATATGACACTGAACGTTCTGGCGGTTTTGAACCTTTAGCAAAAGTCAGCGGTGACAAACAAGTTGTTTTAGGCTTGATTACTTCTAAAGACGGCAACTTAGAAGATCGTCAACAAGTGATTGATCGGATCAATGAAGCGGCACAATACTTACCGTTGGATCGTTTATCATTAAGCCCACAATGCGGCTTTGCTTCAACTGAAGAAGGAAATATCTTAACGGAAGAACAACAATGGAACAAGATCGCATTGGTTAAAAGTATTGCAGAAGAGGT
Source organism: Enterococcus pingfangensis (assembly GCF_005405205.1). Taxonomy (GTDB): domain Bacteria; phylum Bacillota; class Bacilli; order Lactobacillales; family Enterococcaceae; genus Enterococcus_A; species Enterococcus_A pingfangensis. The sequence continues at coordinate 17,473 of NZ_BJDP01000013.1, forward strand.
TTGGCCAGAAAAGTAGGGATAGAGATGGAAGAACAGAAACAACCAGTTATTGAATTACAAGACGCTGTCGTCACCTTCAAACGTAATCAAGAATCGATCACCGCGTTAGACCATGTGTCTTTAGCAATCGAGCAAGGAGAAATCTATGGAATCATCGGCTACTCTGGTGCAGGAAAAAGTACATTGATTCGGGTGATCAATCATTTGCAAGTCCCGACTTCGGGAAAAGTGATCGTGAATGGTCAAGCGCTGGAAGATCTGGATCCGCATCAGTTTCAAAACGCTCGGAAAAAAATCGGGATGATTTTCCAACATTTTAATCTGATGAATTCCCGCACGGTTTTAAACAACGTAGAGTTCCCTTTACTAGGCGAGAAACTTAGTAAAGCGGAACGGCGGGAAAAAGCTTTGGGTTTGTTGAAACTGGTAGAGCTTGAAGAACTTGCAGGAGCGTTTCCAGATCAATTATCCGGTGGACAAAAGCAGCGGGTAGCGATCGCTAGAGCGTTAGCGAATAATCCGGATATTTTAGTCAGCGACGAAGCGACTAGCGCATTGGATCCAAAGACGACTTTATCCATCTTGAAATTACTTCAGCGCTTGAATCAACAGCTTGGATTGACAATCGTATTAATCACACACGAGATCCAAGTGATCCAAACGATTTGTCACCGAGTTGCTGTCATGGAAGCCGGCGAAATCATTGAGCAGGGGAAAGTTGCGGAAGTCTTTATGCGACCGAAAAAACAGCTGACGAGAGAATTTATCGATACGTCGATCAATGTCCAAGAAGCGTTGAAGCGGATTCGTCAAAGCAATTCACAAGATCTTTATGTCCTGAAATTTGTTGGAGACACGACGAATCAAGCGGTGGTGACCGAAATGGCACAAAAATTCCAAGTAGCAGCCAACATTCTTTTTGCCAACGTCGATCAATTCGATAATTTGACAGTCGGAGTCATGATCCTAAACTTGAACGGTGAAGTTTCAGCCGGTGTCGATTACTTACGGCAGCAAGGTGTCGATGTTGAAGTAATCAAAAAGGAGGTGCGGCCATGAGTCAATTATTTCCTCACGTGCTGACCATGCAAGGAACGATTTGGCAAGCGACTTTGGAGACGTTGTACATGACGGTCGCTTCAGCGGTGATCGCCGGCGTGATCGGTCTGCTGACTGGTCTGCTCTTAGTCGTGACCCAACCGGGCGGGATCATTCAAGATCGCAGTTTCTACAGTGTGCTGGACAAAGTGGTCAATGTTTTACGAAGTGTTCCATTTATTATTTTGCTAGCAGTCATTTCACCGTTGACCAGTTTTCTTGTCGGGACAACCGTCGGAACGACAGCTGCACTAGTCCCTTTAGTGATGGGAATCTTTCCTTTTTATGCGCGTCAGATCCAAAATGCGTTGCAAGAAGTCGGTCAGGGAGTGGTCGAAGCCGCTCAGTCGATGGGCTTGAGTAATTGGGAGATCATTTTCCGAGTCTATTTACGGGAAGGATTGGCAGACATCATTCGCGTGTCGACGTTGACGGTGATCAGCTTGATCGGGTTGACGACGATGGCTGGAGCAGTTGGAGCTGGCGGTTTAGGAAATGTGGCGATCAGTATCGGCTATGCTCGTTTTCAAAACGATGTGACTTTTGTCTGTATGATCATCTTATTAATAATGGTATTTGTGATTCAATTTATCGGGGATCGGCTCGCGAGTCGGTTTACTAAGTTTTAATATCGGGTAGGAGAGAAAAGTATGAAAAAATTATTAGCTCTTTTGGGCGTAGTGGTGGTATTGGTAGCCGCCGGTTTTGGGATTCATCAAGTAAGTGGTCAGTCGCAAAAAAAAGAATCGAAAACGATCGTTGTCGGTTCGCAAGGTTCTGATTTCCAAATTTGGCAGCATATTGCTGACAGTCCGGAAGCTAAAGAAGCCGGCTTGAAGATTCAAGTCAAGGAGATCACTGACGGAGTACAATTAAACAAGGCGACAGCAGACGGCAGTGTCGATGTGAATGCCTTTCAGTCGTATTCGTATTTCAAAGCGTTCAATCAAGATAACAAGAAAAATCAATTGGTGAATTTAGGGACAACTTATTTGGAACCATTAGGGATCTATTCTGAAAAAGTTCAATCATTGGATGACCTTGCTGATGGTGCGACAGTTGCGATCGCCAATAATCCAGCGAATACAGCCCGTGGCTTATTATTATTACAAGAAGCTGGCTTGATCACATTGAGCGATGATTTTGGTCCATTGAGCGGAGTGGAAGAAATTGCTGAGAACCCTAAAAAATTGGTTTTCAAACAAATTGATGACACGACGGGTCCACGCGTATTGAAATCGGTCGACGCAGTGTTGATCTCTAATACAGTCGCTTTAGATGGCGGTTTGAACGTATTGGAAGATTCTATCTATCATGAAAAAGTTGATCAAAGTACAAAAAACAATATCAATATCTTGGCGACGGCTAAAGATAATGAAGACAATGCCAACTTCAAGAAATTAGTGAAGTTGTACCACAATAAAACGATTCAAAAATATATCGAAAAAGAATTCAACGGAACTAAAATCGAAGTTGTTAAACCAGTAAGTTATTTAGAAAACTAAAAGGAGTGTTTCAAACATGGCAGAAGTAGAAAGTTTCACATTAGATCATACAAAGGTAAAAGCACCTTATGTACGTTTGATTGCTAAAGAAGACGGCGCAAAAGGCGATGCGATCACAAATTTTGATTTACGTTTTGTTCAACCTAACGAAAATGCGATCCCAACAGCGGGTTTGCATACGATCGAACATCTATTAGCCGATCTATTACGCGATCGTTTAGACGGCGTGATCGATTGCTCACCATTTGGCTGCCGGACAGGGTTTCATTTAATCGTTTGGGGCGAACCGACTGCTCATGAAGTTGCGGTGGCGTTGAAAGAGTCATTGGAAGAAATCGCTGAAAAAACTCAATGGGAAGACGTTCAAGGAACGGATATCATCAGTTGCGGAAACTATCGCGATCATTCACTATTTTCTGCTAAAGAATGGTCGAAAAAAGTCGTTGCCGAAGGAATCAGCGATGATCCTTTTGAACGCCATTTGGTCTAGGTGAGAAAATGTTTCCAGAATTAAAAGAAAAAATCGTATTAGTGATCGGCAGCAGTCAGGGGATCGGTAAAGCGGTCGTTGAGACGTTTTTAGAAAATCAAGCGACTGTGATCGCTGCAGATATCGCCTACGATTTTACAGAACTGCATCCGGCAGATCAAAACTATTTTCAAATACATTTGGATATCAGCCAAGAAGCCGAAGTTTCGGCGTTGAGTCAGCAGCTGATCGAATTGAATTTAGTTCCTGATACCGTCGTGGATGTGGCGGGAATCTCAACGATGGATTTTCTAGTAGAAAGCAAAACGAGTGATTTTGACAAGACCTATCAAGTCAATACTCGTGGCACGTATTTAGCAGCCAAATATTTTACTCGCGCGATGATCGACCACGGTAAAAAAGGGCGACTGATCGTGATCGCTTCGCAAGCCGGTAAAAACGGCTACCGCGGAATGGCGGCGTATGTTGCTTCCAAACATGCGGTACTAGGTTTAGTAAAAACGTTAGCCATTGAAGTTGCACCAAAGCAAATTTTAGTCAACGCTGTTTGTCCAGGAATCATTGAGACAGAGATGAAACAACGAGAAAGAGTTGAAGGCGGTGCGCTGCGAGGATTGAGCGCAGAAGAGATTCGGCAAGAAGACATCAGCCAAGTGCCGTTAGGTCGAACAGGAACGCCGCAAGATGTTGCCAACGTCGTTTTATTTTTAGCAAGTCCGTTGGCAAATTATATGACCGGCCAAGCACTTAACGTTACTGGCGGGATGACGATGCATTAGAAAAGGTTGTGACAAGATTTTTGTCACAACCTTTTCTATGTCCACAATCCCGGTAATGCTTGAACAGAGATCTTTTGATCAGTAAACGGATGTGTCAGATGCAATTCATACGCATGGAGCATCAAACGTTGTCGTTCAGCTTGGCTGTATAACGGATCACCAACTAATGGATGGCCGATACTGGCTAAATGAACGCGAATCTGATGGGTTCGACCGGTTTCCAATTGACAAAAAACAGCGGTTTGATTTGGAAATGAGCGGGCGATCTGCACATGTGTCACGGCAGGTTTGCCGCCTTTGGGATCAATCCGGCGTTTTCTACGATCATGGCGATCGCGCCCAATTTTTTTATTGATCGTCAAATCTTGTGTCAGCTTGCCGTGGACCAATGCTTGGTAACGGCGGAAAATCACTTTTTGTTCCAGCAATCTTCCTAAGATTGGCAGTACAAAGGGATTTTTTGCAAATAAAATCGCGCCGCTAGTTTCTTTATCTAAGCGATGAACGACATGCGGTTGATGATCAGGTGCTAAATACGCCGCCAAATGATTTAATAAGGTGTCTTGTTCAGCGGGCTGATTCGGATGTGTTTTCATACCGACTGGTTTGTTGACGATGATCAAGTGCTCGTCTTCATACAAAACAGTGATCAAAGATGGATCACCCACTAAAATTTGGCGTTCGGGATAGTCGTTTGTTTCAAGCAAGACGGTAATACGATCACCTGGATGAACCGAATCTTGAAAGTGACACGTTGCGCCGTTGATCAACAACCCTTTACGAGTCCGAATAAAATGCCGTACTTTACGCGGTACGAGCCATTCTTTTTCTAGTAAGTCTTTGACGGTCATTTCAGTAAATTGCTGGGGCAAAGTCATCGTAAATTCCATTAGATCGCTCCTTGTTTTGTTCATTGAAAGTAGCAAAAATTTTATTTTCTGGCTTATTGTATCACTTTTAACGGATATTTAAGAAAAAAATCAGCTTTTCCTTGAGAAGCCATGCTAGAATATTGCAAGTGTCAGTCTCAAGACCCAAGCTTTAAGGATGGGTTTTATGGTACACTGTGTCTGAATTTTAATAGAATGGAGATCAAAAAATGGATTTTCAGGAAATTTGGCGTAAATTTAAACAAGGCGCAAAAATTTTTTGGCAGAAATTTAGCAGCGGCACAAAAATATTTTGGCAATGGGCCAAGCCTTACTTGATTCGGTTTCATCATTGGCGCAAACGGATTTGGAAAAAATACCACGTCAATAAAATCTTGCTATTATTAACACTTGTTGGTGTTTTGGTGATGAGTGTCTATTTATTTTTCTTGGCAAAATCAGTCAATGTAGAGACGCTGCAATCCAGCTTGAAACAATCAACGGTGGTCTACGATAAAAAAAATGAGCAGGCCGGTTCACTCTATGGACAAAAAGGAACTTATGTAGAAAGCGATCAAATTTCTTCCTATTTAAAGGATGCGGTCGTTTCAACGGAAGACCGAAATTTCTACAGCCATCATGGTTTTGATATCAAAGGGATCGCACGGGCTGCGATAGGATTGATCACTTCCGGTCATATCACTGGCGGCGGGAGTACATTGACGCAGCAGTTGGCGAAAAATGCTTACTTAAGTTTGGATCAAACCTTAGAACGAAAAGCTAAGGAAGTTTTCATGGCGATCGAGATCGAAAAGAAATACGATAAAGAACAGATTTTAACGATGTATCTGAATAATTCTTACTTCGGCAACGGAGTTTGGGGTGTTCAAGATGCTTCGAGAAAGTATTTCGGCGTAGACGCCAATCAATTATCGCTCGGAGAAGCTGCGACGATCGTTGGTATGTTGAAAGGTCCGAATATTTACAATCCAATCGACAATTTGGAGAATGCCGTGAATCGCCGTGACACCGTTCTTTCAGTCATGGTAGAAACCGGCAAGCTGACTGAAGAACAAGCGGCGCAAGAAAAAGCCGTTGATCTTAGTGGGGAATTGAACGACACGTATTCATCAGCAGATGCGGGGTATCGGTATCCTTCTTATTTTGATGCGGTCATTGATGAAGCAGTCGAATGCTATGGTATTTCAGAGAAAGATTTATTAAATAAAGGCTATAAAATCTACACCGCGTTAGATCAGGATTATCAAAAACAAATGGATGCTGTTTACGAAAACACGGCCAACTTCCCGGCGGATGCAGAAGATGGGGCGATGCCGCAATCTGCTTCAGTGGCGTTAGATCCTAAAACCGGCGGCGTTCAAGCGCTAGTCGGACGGCGCGGTGAACACATCTTCCGTAGCTACAACTTCGCAACACAAATGCGGCGTTCACCAGGCTCGACGATCAAACCGTTGAGTGTTTATTCACCGGCGTTAGAAGCGGGTTATAAGCCAGACAGTATTTTGAAAGATGAACCGCAATCGTATTACGACGCAAAAAATTATGATGGAACAACTCAAGGCGAGGTAGCGATGTATCAGGCGGTCGCTCAAAGTTTAAACTTGCCGGCAGTCTGGTTGCTGCACGAACTTGGCTTGAATAAAGGTTATAACAAAGTCGAGGAATTTGGGATTTCATTAGACAAATCTGATCGATATTATGGCTTGGCTTTAGGCGGATTAGAAAAAGGGACTTCACCGATACAAATGGCGGCGGCTTATGGCGCGTTTGCCAACGAAGGAAAAGTTTATGAACCGCATTTAGTTACTAAAATTATTGATTCGACCGGCGCAGTAATCGAAGACAACAGCTCACCTAAATATGAACAAGTCATCTCAAAAGAAGTCGCAAACGAAATGACCAGCATGTTATTAGGAACGTTCTCAAATGGAACGGCGGCCCAAGCTGCACCGGCTGGCTTTACAGTTGCAGGTAAAACCGGGACGACTGAAACTAATTTTGATGCGAATAAGGTCAATGACCAATGGATCATCGGCTATACACCAAATATCGTGATCTCAACTTGGCTAGGTTTTGAAAAAGTCAGCGAGACCCACTATTTGAGCGGAACGAGCGGCTCTGAGGTCGGTCAAGTCTTCAAAGCAGAAGCAGAATCGATCTTGCCTTATGCCGGACAATATTCTTTTGAAGTGGCAGATGCTTACGCGACAGGCGGTCAAGTGGTAGCAGCCGATCAAGTGAACCAAGGCGATCAAAATGCCGATACAAGCGAATGGCGGGATGAACTAAAAGACATCGGCGGCAAAGCCAGTGAAGGTGCTGCGAACTTCTTTGAAAAAGCCAAAGCTGGCGCTGATAAATTGATGGAAAAAGGGCAAGAATTGTGGCAGCAATATCAACCAGGAAATTAGGGTTTGAACCCGTTTCCATTCATGTTACAATGGAAAAGTAACTTTTATAGAAAATGAGGGAATAAAAAATGGCAAACATTTATGATTCAGCAAACGGATTAGAACGCGAAATTCGCGAACTACCAGAATTCAAATCTTTAGAAGCAGCTTTTGCAGAATTAAAGGAAAATGAAACAGCTTATACAGCATTCAAAGAATTCCAAGCATTCCAACAAAGCTTGCAAGAAAAACAAATGCGCGGTGAAGATTTCAGCGACGAAGATGCAGCGCAAGCACAAGCATTAGCTGAAAAAGTTCAACAAGAAGAATTGATCAATGAACTAATGGTGAAAGAACAAGCCTTCAGCATGATCATCAATGACTTGAACCGAATCATTATGACACCGATCCGTGAATTATACGAAGGTTAGTCTTTAGAAGGTTGTGACAAAATTTTTGTCACAACTTTTTTTTTATAAATCAACTTACTATCTAAAATACGCCAAAAACGTTAGGAAAACTGACTCAATCTGAGCAGCGTTCCTAACGTTTTTATTTAAAAAATTTTTTGAATTGGCCTAATAAATCATCCAATTTATCCGATTTTAGTAAATTTTTGGCTTTGTCATAGTAATCGCCCAACTCTTCTTTGTGGTCTTCGATAAACGTTTTAGCCTTTTCGAGATTGCCCTCATTCAATAATTCTTTAATTTTTTTGATCAGTTCTTCTCGTTCCATCTTCAGCGCCCTCCCTTTTTATTCTAGTTTATAACAGGCAGTCGACTTTGATGAAAAGTTATGCTTGAATCTGCGGTCAATGGATCGAAATAGCAGATAGTTGAATGACAGCTGAAATTATTTTGAAGGAAAAGGTTGGATCCTTTTGTGCAATCATTGTACATTTGTATCAGTTTTCAGACTAAATTTCTTTTTTAAAAGATATTTTTTAAAAGACGCACAGGTCACTGAAATACGAACAAGTTTTCGCTTTTTTATGGTAAAATAAACGAGATTGACGATTCAACAGATTTTTGATCAGTCAACGATTGCTTTGAGCGGACAGCTCGTATTGAATAATTTTGATCTTATGATAGGAGGAAAAAAATGAAATTTTTACATGCAGCGGATCTGCATTTAGATCGCTCATTTGAAGGTCTGACCAGTGTGCCGGAATATTTTCAAGAACAATTGACGACGGCGAACCAAAAAATGTTGAAAAATATCGTTGATACAGCGCTTGTTCAAGCGGTAGATTTCATTTTACTGGCGGGTGATACGTTTCATCAGAATCGTCCGACGTTGCGAACGCAGCGCTACTTTTTTCAAGAGATGGCGCGTTTAGCCGAAGCCGATATTTCTGTTTTTATGAATTTCGGCAACCATGACTTTTACCAAGCTGAACGTTATTGGTTCGCTTTTCCAGATAATATCCAACGATTCACGGGTGAACAAGTCGAGACGAAAAATTTTGTTACAAATGCCGGCGAGAAAGTTGCTATCACGAGTTTCAGTTATCAACATCCGACAATCGAGACAGCGATGGCCGCAAATTTTCCGCGTAAAAGTACGGCGGATTTTCATATCGGAATGTATCATGGTGGACAAATGCCTTATGCACCGTTTCAGCTGACGGAATTGCTGACAAAAGGCTATGATTATTGGGCGTTGGGGCATATCCATGTGCCACAAGTTTTAGCTCAGCAACCGCTTGTGATCTATCCAGGAACACCGCAAGGCCATACCCAAAAAGAAACCGCACTGGCAGGAGTCAGCCTAGTTGAGAGCCAAGGCAATCAATTAATTGCCAAACCGATCCCAGTTGAAGCGGTTCGTTGGGAGAAACGAACGATCCCATTGACGGATGTGAAACGGCCGCGCGAGCTGTTTCCGCTGCTGAAAAAATTGACCGTTGAACTGCCGACATTATTGCAAATCGAGTTTAGCCAGACTGAAGGGTTAGGCGAAGAGCTTGCTTACCAAGTGGCTTCAGGTGAATTATTGACTGCTTTACAAGAAGAAGTGCCCGAAACAATTTTTTTATGGAAAGTATCCTTAGCGGAGTTACCACAAAAACGTCCCTATCTTGCGGTGAATGAAGAGTTGGTCGATCAGTTGATCACAACGTATCAAGCTTCGGCCGTTTTTAATGATCTATTGAGCGAGCTGGAACAAAATCCGCAGCTGCATCAGTTGCTGGATAAAGAATTCAGGAGCGATACGGTTGCTTTATTGAAAGAAAAAATGGCGCGCAGCTATCGTTTTAGGAGGGACGCCGATGTGGATTAAAAAAGCGGAAATCACCAGCTTTGGTAAGTGGCGTCAACAAACATTCTTATTTGAATCAAAAAATCAACTAGTCTACGGGTTGAATGAAGCCGGAAAATCGACATTGTATCAATTTATCCAAGCAATCCTTTTTGGTTTTCCGGCAAAACGAAAAAAAGGGCAAGATTACACGCCAGATGACGGCAGCGGTTTTGGCGGACGCCTGCTGATCGTGCATGCGACGTATGGAACGGTGACGATTGAGCGTTACAAGAACAAAAATAAAGGCAAGGCCAAAGTCTGGTTAGAAGATGGCCAACAAGGTGACGAAGAATTGTTGGAAAAAATTCTCTATCCGCTGAATCTGCAGCTTTTTCGCCAAGTCTTTACCTTTCAACAAGAACAGTTGCAGCAATTAGAAACGTTGACCGAAGAAAATTTACATGAAGCACTGATTTCATTAGGGTTATCCGGCAGCAACGAACTATTTGAACAACGCTTGCAGTTGAAAAATACCTATGAAGGGATTTATCGGCCGCGGGGGCGCAAACAGCCGTTGAACCAAGCGTTGCAAAAGTATCAAAGTTTGCAGCAAAAGATCAGTGAAAAAGAGGCGCAAGAAGCGAGCTTCCAACAATTAGTCCGGCAAGCAGACGAAGAAAAACTGGAAGTGACACAAGAGGCCGCAAAAAAACGACAACTGCAAGAACGTCAATTGATTTTGGAACAGCAACGAATGAATTGGACTAGTTATGCAGAATTTTTAGAACTGAATAAAATGGATCTGTGGTTAATAGCGGATGAAAAACAGCGCGCGGAGCTGCAAACATTTTATCAAGACTATCAACAATTGATGAAGGAACAAGAAAAACTGCATGCGGCATTGCAACAACATAGCGGCAATCAAGATTCCGCCCGGTATTATTTTTATTTAGAAAATGAATTGCGTATCCAGCAGTTATTGGATGAAAAAGTCGCTATCAGCCGGATGTTGGATGAAGAGCAGCGGATCGCTGTCAAATTGGCACAAGCAGGAACGAACGCCGCTCATTGGCAGCAAAATCCGCCGCGGCCATTTGCAGATGAGTCAGCGGTCCAAGCGCTTTTTGCCCCGCTGCAAGCACAGCAAAAAATGCTGGAAGAACAGCAAATTCGTTTGCGTTTAGTCAAAGAACAGCGGGATCAAGCAGAAGCCAGCCTCAATAGTTATGAACAAAAGCATCCTGAACTTTTTAACAATAAAAAAAATCCGCCGTGGTTGTTTGTCGCAGCAGTGATCGGATTGCTTGGAGCATTTTTAGTCCCGGCTCCTGTGCGCTATCTTTTGCTGATTGCTGCCGCAGCATGTGCGATTATAGGTGCCACTAAGCGCAGTCGACCGGCTGATAAAGATACGTGGCAGGAAAAGTTGGGTCAATTGGATGTTTATGAAGGACAGCTGGCGGAAACGACAGAAAAACTCAGCCAAAGTCAGCAAAAAAATCAGCAATTGTTAGAACAAATCCAAAAAGAATTGCGTCAACGAAATTTGACGAGTACCGAAAATGAATTTGCAGTGATCCAAGAAAATCAGCAAGCTAAAAATTATTTGGCACAGCAACAAGTAAGCCAAGAATTACAGCAGCGGCAATCGACTTTACATCAGACGTTGCTGCAGCAAGAACAACGCTTTGCCTTTTTAGCGGAATGGCTGCCGCTGCATGAAAAAACATTGTCCGAAAAACTTTCGACTTTGGAGCAATTCGCTAAAGAAATGGAACAGATTCGTTTTGCACAGACCTATCAGGAAAATACCGTGCTGCAGCAGCGTATCCATGAGACGCAAAGACAGCAGCAACAACTGTTGGCTCAGTCTCAGTTGTTGTTGGAAAAACTAGGGCTCTCGTACCCGGCAGAAATTCCGGCCTTTTTACAGCGAGAAACAGAAGTCCTTCAAAAACAAGTTCGGTTGCAAGAATTGACGGAAAGTGTCGCTCCGTTGTTTACACAAGAGACAACGCTGGCAGAAATCGAAGCTGCGTTAGCCGGTTTAGCTCAAGCAATGCAAGCCAGCGAACAACAGCTGCTTCAATTACAAGAGCACGAGCAAAGATCACGCCTGCAAATCCAGCAAATGCAAGCAGATGGAACGTTAGACAGTTTGTATCAGCAAGCCAGTCAGCAACGAGCGCTAGTTGAAAAATTAACGGCCGATTATGCCGCAGCAAAGTTGGAAAATCAATTATTGCAAGATATCGCGACCGAATTATCCGAGCAGCAATTGCCGGAATTATTGAACCAAGCGACAGATTATTTTCAACTATTGACCAATAATGCACATAGCCGGTTAGATTTTACGGAAGGAGTATTGACTGTCGATCAGTTGAGTCTTTACAATCTTTCGACCGGGACTAAAGATCAGGTCATGATGGCGTTTCGTTTTGCGTATCTAGCATTGCAGCAAAAGCATCCGCTCTGTCCGGTGATCATTGATGACGGCTGGCTGCATTACGATCATCAGCGAAAATATCAATTCGCTAAATTATTGCAACAATTTAGTCAAAATTATCAAATCATTTGTTTGTCATCTGATCAAGAAATGGTAAGCTATTACCAAGAGCTTCACCAGCCTGTCTGGGAATTGAAGGGAGTCCAACGATGAAAAAAATCAAAGAATTAACGGTCGACGAGTTATTTGAGATGTATGTATTGATCAAAAATGCCGATGTCCGTTTAGCTAAAAATGGGAAAAAATTTATCGCGTTTACGTTCCAAGATACTTCAGGAACAGTGGATGGCAAATTCTGGGACGCCTCAGAAGAAGAAATCAAACGCTATAAAGCTGGACAAGTCGTTTTATTGAACGGCAAGCGGGAGATGTATCAAGGCAATCCGCAAGTCAAAATCATCCATCTGCGTACGACAAAACCAGAAGAGCCAAATGATCCTGCGCTATATATGGAACGCGCGCCGATCAAGCGTGAAGAGATGGAAGAAGAGATCAATCAGACATTGTTCGAGATCACGAACGCGCATTGGAATCGAATCGTCCGCTTTTTATTGAATAAATATCAAAAAGAATTTTTTGAATTTCCAGCGGCGAAGCGCAACCATCATGCTTTCGCCGGCGGTTTGGCCTTTCATACATTAACGATGCTGCGCTTAGGCAAAGCGATTGCTAAAGAATATCCGCAGTTGAATGCGTCACTGCTTTATGCGGGGATCATCATTCATGATTTAGGCAAAGTAATCGAGTTGACTGGACCGTCTTCGACTGAATATACAGTAGTTGGAAATCTGGTAGGTCACCTTGTATTAGTTGATGAAGAAATCACTAAGGCGTGTATCGAGTTGAAGATCAACGATGCTGATGAAGACATTGTCATTTTGCGCCACATGGTTTTATCTCATCATGGGTTGTTGGAATATGGGTCGCCTGTTCGACCAAGAATTATGGAAGCAGAGATTTTGCATCAAATCGATAACATTGATGCTTCGATGCAAATGCTTTCCAGCGCGGTAAAAAATGCTGAACCAGGAACGTATACGGAGCGGATTTTCGGCATGGACAATCGCAGTTTTTATGTACCAAAAGATATTTGACCTGAAGCTGTGCCAAATTATTTTGGTACAGCTTTTCGCGTTTAAAAAGACGCGTGGATGTCCGCCTAAAAATATAAGTCGTGTTAAGATAAAGAGAGTAGAACAAATAATCCGAAGTATTGCGATGAGATGAGGTGAAACCGGATGAAAAAGAAGGAAGAAATTCAAACGGTGGAAGAAAATTTTGATGGTGTTGAGATCCCGGCAGACTTAAAAGGGCTGACTGATTCTGAGGTTCAGCAAAAAACAGAACAAGGACAGGTCAATCAAGTTACAGATAATTTGTTGAAAACCGATAAAGAGATCATCAAAGAAAATACGATTAATATCTTTAACATCCTTAACTTTGTATTGGCGTTGCTGGTGCTCTTAGTCGGTTCACCAAAAAATACATTGTTTTTCGGAGTAGTAATCATCAATACGTTGATCGGGATCGTTCAAGAATTACGTGCTAAACATACGATCGATAAATTATCCGTCTTAGCTAAGACCAAGGCCAGCGTGTTGAGAGCAGGACGCCTGCAGCAGATTGCTCAAGAGGCGATCGTTTTAGGCGAGACATTGTATTTGCGAAATGGCGACCAAGTCCCTGTAGATGGGCGTTTGTTAGTGGGAGCTGGAGTCGAAGTAGATGAATCATTATTGACCGGCGAGGCAGATCGTGTGCAAAAAAAACAGCAAGATAAATTATTCAGCGGCAGTTTTGTAACGGCGGGTGAATGTTTTTATCAAGCAACGGCTGTGGGAAAAGATAATTTCGCAGAACAATTAACGAGCGAAGCTAAAACGAAAAAGACTGGAAATTCTGAATTGACGAAAGTCTTGAGTCGCATGATTGCGGTCTTAACGGTAGTGATCATTCCAGTCGGGTTAGGTTTGTTTTATAGTCAATACCAAGCCTCCGATTCGATTCAACAAGCAGTGTTAGGCACTGTTGCGGCGTTAGTCAGCATGATCCCAGAAGGCTTGATGTTATTGACGAGTGTCGCATTTGCGGTGGGCGCAGCGAACTTGGCGCGAAAAAAAGTATTGGTCCAAGCGTTGCCTTCGATTGAAACGTTGGCGCGCGTCGATGTGATTTGTTTAGATAAAACGGGAACGATCACCGATGGCACCTTGGAATTTGAAACCGCATTGTTGGAAGATATTTCAAATGAGCGCTTGAATACAATCATGGGTGCGCTGATGCAGCACTTAAAAGATCAAAATGCTACGGCTAATGCATTACGCAAAGCTTTTCCGGCCGCTGGCAATTGGCAAGCGGAAAAAATTATTCCATTTTCTTCTGCCCGAAAATGGAGCGGCGTAACGTTTAAAGACCAAGGTAGTTTTGCTTTTGGCGCACCAGAGTTTATGTTTAAACAGCTGCCGGAAAAAATGCAGCGGCAGATCCAGCCCTATTTGGAAGAAGGGCAGCGAGTACTGGTTTTAGTTGAATATCCCGGAATGCTGACAGATGAACTGCAGGAAGAACCGCAACTGTTGGCAACGCTGATCATCTCAGATAATTTACGGGAAAATGCACGAGCAACGTTTGGGTATTTTGCCGAACAAGATGTTCAGTTGAAAGTAATTTCTGGGGATCATCCATTGACTGTTTCAAAAATCGCGCAAAAAGCTGGGATCGAAAATGCGGCGGCATTTATCGATATGTCTACTTTGACTGAACCAATCGATTATTCGGCATTGGTGGTGCAAAAGACGGTTTTTGGTCGGGTCACGCCAAAGCAAAAACGTTCTTTGATCCGAGCCTTGAAAGAAAATCATACAGTCTGTATGACCGGCGATGGAGTCAACGATGTTTTAGCATTGCGAGAAGCAGATATCGGTGTTGCGATGGCTAACGGCAGCGGTGCGGCTCGGGCTGCTGCGGATGTGATCTTATTGGATTCTGATTTTGCTCGAATGCAAAATGTTTTGAATGAAGGTCGGCGGGTCATCAATAATATTGAACGGGTCGCCTCGATGTATTTAGTCAAAACGATCTATTCCTTGATCTTAGCGATCATCTTTATGATCATCACTAATCCTTATCCCTTTGAGCCGGTCCAATTGACACCAATCAATGCTTTGACTGTAGGGATTCCTTCCTTTTTCTTAGCATTGAAACCAAGTTATGAACGAATCAAGGGCGACTTTTTAAATAATATTTTACGCGTTTCATTGCCGGGTGCTCTGACTGTGATCAGTGCGGTAATGATCATTCAGCTGGCTGCCTATTTATTTAATCTGGATTATCAAGCGACCTCGACAATGTCGGTCTTTCTGACCGGTTGTGTCGGCTTGCTGGTGTTATACAAAGTTTCTTTTCCGCTCGACAAGAAAAAAATCGCTTTGATCACTTTACTGAGCGTTGCGTACTTGAGCTGTTATTTATTTTTCAGGACGTTCTTCGATTTCGATAAACTTTGGAATCGCAATTTGTTTTTTGTTATTCCATTGACAGTCGGAATCTATTGGCTGTTCAAAGGATTGACTTTTGTAATGGAACAATTGGTCGCATGGCGAATCCGTTGGCAAAAAAAACGGCAAGCAAAAAAGAAAACAAAATCACGTGTTATTTAGAAAAAGTTGGTTAAATTGATAAAAATTCCCGGAAAAGGCTTTCTTTTTCGGGAATTTTGGTATAATAAACTAAAAGTAGAATTATCAGACTTATTTTTCTAAAAGAAAAATAAATCCATAAATAGGAATAAGGATGCCAGTCCAACTTTTCACAGGTGATATATTTAGTAAAATAGAAAAAGTAGATAAACCAACAAAAAGCTTGAGTCACATAGTTGGATGGTATACGGCATGAAAATCGGACTTAGTTTTCTAAAAGAAAAATAAATTCATAAATAGGAATAAGGATGCCAGTCCAACTTTTCGCAGGTGATATATTTAATAAAATAGAAAAAGTAGGTAAACCAACAAAAAGCTGGAGCTACGTAGTTGGATGGTATACGGCATGAAAATCGGACTTGTTTTTCTAAAAGAAAAATAAATTCATAAATAGGAATAAGGATGCCAGTCCAACTTTTCGCAGGTGATATATTTAATAAAATAGAAAAAGTAGGTAAACCAACAAAAAGCTGGAGCTACGTAGTTGGATGGTATACGGCATGAAAATCGGACTTGTTTTTCTAAAAGAAAAATAAATCCATAAATAGGAATAAGGATGCCAGTCCAACTTTTCGCAGGTGATATATTTAGTAAAATAGAAAAAGTAGGTAAACCAGCAAAAAGCTGGAGTCACATAGTTGGATGGTATACGGTATGAAAATCAGACTTATTTTTCTAAAAGAAAAATAAATCCATAAATAGGAATAAGGAGGAATTCATCAATGGAATTATCGAAGTTGCAAAATGGTTCGGATATTCGTGGGATCGCTATCACGACCGAGGACAAAGTAAAAAATTTAGGGGCTGAAGAAGCTCGTTTGATTGCGCAAGGAATTCTTAATTGGTTAGCAGATAAAGGTATAAAGCAACCTAAAATTGGGATCGGTCACGACAGCCGTTTAACGGGTCCGGCATTAAAAACAGCGATGATCGACGTTTTTAAAGCGGCTGGCTGCGAAGTATTGGATTTTGGTTTAGCCACAACACCGGCTTTATTTATGGCGACACAGTTCAAAGAGTTTGCTTGTGACGCGGGGATCATGCTGACAGCCAGTCATCTGCCATTTTATTTCAACGGTATCAAAATTTTCAATCAAGTCAGCGGTGCAGAAAAAGCGGATATCGCTTATATTTTGACTCATACGGAAGCTAGCGAGGCAGCTGAAGGGACAGTTCAGCAAGCCGACTTGTTGTCTCGTTATGCTGCGGATCTAGTTGAAAAAATACAACAAGGCAGCGGCAGCAAACAGCCGTTGAAAGATATGAAGATTATTGTTGACGCGGGAAATGGCGCCGGCGGTTATTTTGCCGACAAAGTTTTAGCTGTTTTAGGTGCGGATACGAGCGGTTCGCAGTTTTTAGAACCAGATGGGAATTTTCCTAATCACATTCCAAACCCTGACAATAAAGAAGCAATGGCGAGCATCAAGCAGGCTGTTTTAGACAATCAAGCCGATCTTGGCGTGATTTTCGATACGGACGTTGATCGTTCGGCAATCGTTTCAAAAGATGGACAAATGATCAATCGAAACAATTTGATCGCGGTATTGGCGGCGATTGTTTTACAAGAATATCCAGGCAGCACGATCGTGACCAACTCGCCGACTTCGGATCATTTGAAACGGTTTATTGAAGAAAAAGGCGGCAAGCAGTATCGTTATATTTCTGGCTACCGCAATGTCATCAACAAAGCGATCGAGCTTAATCAAGAAGGAATCGATTGCCAGTTAGCGATCGAAACTAGTTCGCATGCAGCCTTTAAAGAAAATTACTTTTTAGATGACGGGGCCTATGTGATCGCAAAAGTTTTGATGCTATTGCCAAAATTGCAAAAAGAAAATCGAGAATTGACGGATTTGATGGCTGAGTTGGAACAGCCCGTGGAAACATTAGAGATTCGCTACACGATCTCTGGGGAAGATTATAAAACGATCGGTCAACAAATGATCGATACCTTCCGAACAGAATTGCCCAAACAAGCGGGTTTTGCCGAAAATCCTGAAAATCAAGAAGGCGTACGTTTTTCGGTGACAGATCCCTATGGAAAAGGTTGGATGTTACTGCGTTTAAGCTTGCATGAACCATTGTTAGTGATGCAAGTAGAAAATGATCAAACCGATCAAATCCAAAAACAATTACCGCTTTTCCGCGAGATATTAGCTCAGAATTCTCAAATCGATCTAACCAAACTAGATCAACAATTGACTAAGTAAGATTACTTGCAAAATAAGCCTCTTTGTCTGATGCTATCAGAGAAAGAGGCTTTTTCAGCTCAACACAAGAGTGAATAGATCAAACTAGGAGGGATAAAGATGAGAATTTTATTGGATGAAGCGGCTAAAGCAAAACTTTTGTCATACTTAGGCAGCGACAAGGTGCTGTTATTAACGTTTGAAGATGGCGTCGGGCCTTATTCACAACATGCGATGATCCACATGCAGACACAATTTTCGATCAATATCATTTCAAGTAAGATGGAAAAAAACGATTATAACGAAAAAATTCCATCAGAGATCGGCGATTTTTGGATCAAAGGGTATTCAAAAGAGGAATTACAAGAAGAGCTGCGGATCAAATTCAATCCGCGTCTTAGCACGTTTAGCTTGTCAGGCGAAGGCGGAATGATCGACGACAATTTAGGGTTGATCGATTTTACTAAAAATTAAGCAGAATCGCCTTTTCTTTCGTTTCTGTTCTTTGCTATGATGATAAAAAGAGTCCAAGTACTTGCTCAGTTTTTTTGTTAATTAAGTTAGTAAAACCAGAAAAAGAAAGTGGGGAGATAGAGTGGCGAAAATCATGATCGTTGAAGATGAAGCAGTAATCCGCCAATTGATCGGAGAAGAATTGACGAAATGGCGATTTGATGTGTATCAAACAGCGGATTTCAATCAAGTCTTCGAAGAATTTGAACAAATTGCGCCGCAGCTTGTTTTATTAGATATCAATCTGCCGGTTTATGACGGTTATTATTGGTGTCAAAAGATCCGTGAAGTGTCCAAAGTCCCGATTATTTTCATTTCTTCCCGAAATACCAATATGGATCAAATCATGGCGATGAATATGGGGGCAGACGATTATATCACGAAACCTTTTCAGGTCGATATTTTAGTCGCAAAGATCAACGCACTGCTGCGGCGTTCATACAATTACGCTGAAAGCGGCGAAGCGCTAGAACATAACGGGATCACACTGAACATCGATAACAGCAGCATGACAATCCAGCAAGAAGTTGTGGATCTCAGTAAAAACGAATACCGATTGCTGTTTATTTTGATGAAGCAGCACGGCAAAATCTTGAGCAGAGATAAGTTGCTGAGGGCATTGTGGGATGATGAACGTTTTGTTGACGACAACACATTGACCGTGAACATCAACCGTCTGCGCCGCAAAATCGAACAAGCGGGGATTAAAGATTATATCCAAACAAAAGTCGGACAAGGCTACATCGTCCCATGAGCGAGGAGCGCGTATGACATTTATTAACTACTTAAAGGATCGTTTGCTGGTTTTATTAGGCTGGGCAGTGTTGAGCTTGCTGTTGATCGGGATGGTTTGGTTAACACCGAATCTGCATGGTTTTTGGGACAATCTCAGCTATTTATTGCTCTTGCAGCTGTTTTTGGTTTTTCTTTTTTTCACCATCGACTACCAGCGGCGCAAAAAATGGTACCGATCATTTGACCAATCAGACGATACGCAGCTTCAGCAGTTTATCGAATCCGCAACCAGCAATGAAGAACGGGTAATCCAGGAATACGTAAACCAGCAAGTCCGTCAGCATCACTTGCTGACCGAGCAATTACTGAGCAGTCAAAAAGATCAAAAAGATTATTTAGACTCGTGGATCCACGAGATCAAAGTTCCGCTGGCAGCGGTAGACTTAATCTTAAATTCGATTGAATTTGATATTCCGGATGATAAGTTTTTCTTATTGCAAAATGAGCTTCAGCAAATCGATGAGTATGTTGAACAAATTTTATATTATTCTCGTTCGGATGAATTTGTGAATGACTATTTGATCCAAGAATATTCGTTGAAAAAAATCGTTCAGCCGATCATCCGCAGCCAGGCAAATTACTTTATCCAAAAAAATCTGCAATTAACACTTACAGAAGAGGATGCCAGCGTGTTGACGGATGCGAAGTGGATCGAATTTATCTTCCGCCAACTATTGAGCAATGCGATCAAATACACACCTGATCATGGGCAGATTACTATTGAGATCACAGCGAAAAGTGGGGGCGTTGAATTAAGCTTGCAAGATAGCGGAATCGGTATTCCGCCAGAAGATTTAGGTCGGATCTTTGACAAAGGTTTCACTGGCGAAAATGGCCGCAAAGCACAACAGCATTCTACCGGTCTGGGGTTATATCTGGCTAAGACGCTGGCAGAAAAACTTGGTGTGAGTTTAACCGTACAATCAACGATGGATGTAGGAACGACGATGACTTTATTTTTCCCTCGATTAGATTATTATCATGAAAAACGATAATTTTTTGTTTTTTTGTTGCTAAATTTCCTTTTTTTCGCTAAACTATTCCAGTTGTGAATTGAAGGGAGTAAGTATATGAGTATTTTGATTGCCCTAATACCAATGGTAGCATGGGGAAGCATTGGTTTGGTAAGTGGAAAATTAGGCGGCGACGCTAACCAGCAAACTTTAGGAATGACGATGGGCGCGTTTATTTTTGCATTAGTGACCTTCTTCATCGTTCAGCCGGCAATGAGCGGCTGGATTGCGTTGATTGGTTTCTTATCAGGCTTTTTCTGGTCAATCGGCCAAAATGGTCAGTTTCACGGGATGAAATTTATGGGAGTGTCGGTCGGTTTACCGATCTCAACCGGTTTTCAATTGATTTTGAATACCGTCGCCGGTGCAATATTCTTCCATGAATGGACTAAAACAAAAGATTTTATTTTTGGTTTCATCGCGTTGGCTTTGCTTGTCTTAGGAGCGTACTTAACGGCACGCAAAGATGACGAAAGCGGCGTTAAAGTAGATAATGGGATGTTGGACTTTGGTAAAGGATTTCGTGCATTGATCTTTTCGACCTTGGGTTACGGAGTCTACACGATTATTATCACATGGGCAGGTCTTGATCCATTAGCGATCATTTTGCCGCAAAGTGTCGGAATGTTGGTCGGGGCTAGTTTCTTTGCCTTTCGCAAAGCAAAAGTCGATCGCTATGTTTGGCGCAATATGACTTCAGGCTTATTGTGGGGAATCGGGAATATCTGTATGTTATTGTCTGTCCAAAACATTGGTTTAGCGATTGGTTTCTCATTGTCGCAAATGGGGATCATCATTTCAACGCTGGGCGGGATCTTCTTGTTAGGAGAACACAAAACAAAAAAAGAAATGTATTATGTCATTATCGGCTGTCTGCTGATCATCGTCGGCGGTGTCGTGTTAGGATATATGAAAGCATAAAAAAAGCATGCCTCGGCATGCTTTTTTTGTGCTCCGTCAAACCACGTTGAGGGAGACAAAATTGAATAGAAGTAGTTGTACATCCTTTCGTAAATCGCAAATTTCTATCGGTTGAGCCGAGCAATTTTCTAGTTCAATGATCTATTGAAAGACTCTGTTTGATTTGTTTACAAAAAAATGTTGGTAAAAAACCAGTTGCGATTTTCCACCAACACGAACTATTCTAGCATCATTTTTTAGATTAAGTTAGGAATAGCACTGTCCAGTTTATTGACCGGAGTTTAATTCCATCAGTTTTTGTTTCAAGTCATTTTCCATATGACCAATCTCGATTTCAGCGGCTTGGCGACGTTCACGGCCTTCTTTTTGGATCCGCAAAGTTTCTTCAAGTGTTTCGACTAAATCATTTTGTGTTTGTTGCAGCGTATCAAGATCCACGATGCCGCGTTCATTTTCTTTAGCCGTTTCGATAGTTGAGATTTTCAACATTTCTGAATTTTTCTTCAATAGATCATTTGTCGTCTCAGAAACTTGGCGTTGTGCGGTAGACGCATCTTTTTGGCGCAATAAAGTCAATGCGATCGCCACTTGGTTTTTCCACAAAGGAATCGCCGTATTGATCGATGCTTGGATCTTTTCCGCCAAAGCTTGGTTCGTATTTTGGATCAAACGGATCTGAGGTGCTTGCTGGATCGTGATTTGGCGAGCCAATTTTAAATCATACGTCCGTTTGTCTAAACGATCTAAAAATTGTGTGTAGTCATTTACGATTTGAACGTCCATTTGATCGCCGGAAGCTTGCGCTTTTTCTGTCGCTTCAGGGATCGTAGTCAATTTCATTTCTTCCATTTTTAGTTCTGCGGCGGCGATGTAAATGTTCAAAGCATCGAAATAATCTTTGTTTTTATTGTAAAGCGTCTCTAACATTTGATTGTCTTTCAGCAAACCGTCTTTTTCGACATTCAATTTGGTTGCGATCTTATCGATTTGAGCACCGATCTTTTGATACTTAGTAGTGATCTCATAAATAGACTGTTTGACTTTGCCGAACATTTTTTGGAAAATATTGCCTTCACCGACCCGCAATTCATCGGGGTTGGCTTCATTTAAGCGATACATCAATTGATTCAACGAATCGCCGACAGGTCCGATGTCTTGTGCTGAAACGGTGTTCAACATGGACTGTGAAAATTCACTTAATTTAGTTTGAGTGGTCGCACCGTAACCAATGACTGCTTGCGAGTCATTGATGTCGATTTTTTTAGCTAATTCCCGTGCTTGAGCTTGGCGTTCTGCGGGTAATTTATCGACTAAGCGATCTGCTTGTTCTTGCGACTGCAAGTGAGAGATTTCTTGTTGTTGGACAGGGGTCAAAGAATCGGTGCCGAAAGGATTGCTAAGCAAGTCGTCTAGCGTACTGTCGACGGGTTTGATCGGTTGTTTGTTTTCTGGTTCCACGTTGGTTCCTCCTGTTCAAAAAAATCTAGCTTCAGCTAGATTTTTTTGTTTCGTTATTTTTACTTTGTGGACAGATTAGGATCGTGCTTAAGATTTTTCTTTGCGATCGAGATCTCAACGTCCATCTCGTCTAAGTCTTCGGCTACGAATTGTTGGTAGTCTTTCACGATTAAATCAGCCATTTGATCGATGATCTGTGCGCTTTCTTCTAGTTTACCATAAACTTCTTTCGTCTTGACTTCATGACCGTTGATTTCGACATAATTATCGGTTAGATCAACGATATTCGGTAAATGAGTATAAAGAAATTGGCTCGCTTCCGGCAGACGCTTAGGATCTTTCACCAATTCTTTGAACAAAGCTTTGGCAGCCTTTAACGTATCGTGACGCAAGTCGATCGCTTTTAATTTCGCATTTTTTTGGATGTTGTGTTGCAGACGGAAAATCTGTTGTTTGGAAAGATTCATTGTTTCGCGAAACAATTCGATTTCACGCTCACTCATACCCACTGTTTTATAATAAGCTTCTTTTTCTTTGCTTAGAGATGGCAGCTCCTCTTTTTGCGGCCGCGCTTTTCTTCCCCTAAATCCGCGATAGATCAGCCAAGACCCAACGACCAACATTAAAAAGACGATATAATCATCGAAGTCTCCTCCAAAGAAAGCGAGAACGCCGATTGCTGCGATGATGATAGGGAATAATTTCCTTCGCATAATAATCCTCCTAGTCTAGTAATAACCCTTCACATAAATAGTCTGAATCCTTGATTTCTTTACACGCTCATCATAGCATGAAATTCTATAGAAAGAGTATCGGACTAAAGATGGATTTTTCATATTTAGAAAAAACATAAGAATTTTCTGTGATACAATAGGGCAGAACTATCGAGTGAAAGTCATTCGGACTGTCGGTTCCATTTTTATAGTAATTATGCGAAAAATTTTGAATCGAGGGTTAGAACGAAGGAGGATAAAATGCCGCGATGTTAGAGTATAAAGATTTTGAAGAAAAGACGATTGAACGGAAAGAATTGTTCAAAGGGAAGATCATTGATGTATATTTAGACGATGTTGCGTTGCCGATGGGCGGAGTGGCAAAACGCGAATTGGTTTTCCATCACGGCGGCGTTGGGATCATTCCAATCACGCAGGAAAACAAACTCATCATGGTCAAGCAATTCCGCAAACCGCTGGAAAAAGTTGTGTTGGAGATCCCCGCAGGTAAAATCGATCCTGGCGAAGGACAACAGCCTGAAAAGACAGCGTTGCGCGAATTAGAAGAAGAGACCGGCTATCGGACTGAAAAATTATCCTACATAAATGAAATGTATCTATCACCAGGCTTTTCCAATGAAAAATTATATATTTATAGCGCTACTGACTTAGTCAAAGTTGAAAATCCTCGACCACAAGATGACGATGAAGTCTTAGAACTTTATGAATTGACGTTGGATGAAGCCAAAGAGGCGATCCAAACAGGCTTGATTTGCGACGCCAAGACAATTTTTGCAGTCAATTACTGGGAATTATGGCAATATAAAAACAAGTAATAAATCAGCAGGAACAAGGAGAGGATCACGCATGAGCCAATCACCATTGGTGACGCGCAGCGAATTGAGAAAACGTAAAGAAGAGCAGGAACGTTTGGCCCAAGAACAACGTGAGGCCGCTGAACGAGTCTACGAAAAAAGAGAAAAAGAAATCAGCTCAGTCTATCGGAAGGAACTCAAAAAAAATAAACCAGTCACGAAATCTCGCAGCAGCGAGCGAGTCAAACAAAAAGAACGAGGCAGTTTTTTAAATAAAGCGATCATTTTTGTCTTATTACTGTTGATCGTCGTTATGCTAGCCGTATTCTTTATTTAACGAGTCTACTAAAAATAGTAAAAAAAACAATTTATACGAAATAGGGGAAAGATTATGAAAATCGGTATTATCGGTGCAATGGAACCAGAAGTAAAAGTATTACGTGAAAGTTTGGAACACCCATTATCTTGGGAACAATCAGGCGCATTATTCATTTCAGGCAGTTTGGGTAATCATGAAGTAATTGTCGTCCAATCAGGGATCGGAAAAGTTTTAGCTTCGATCACTACAGCTGTTTTGATCCAACAATACAAAGTCAACATGGTGATTAATACCGGAACAGCCGGCGGGATTGGAACAGGACTAGCTATCGGGGATCTAGTGATCGCCGACAAAGTAGCTTATTTTGACGTAGACGCAACGACCTTTGGCTATCAATTGGGACAAGTTCCTGGAATGCCGCTTTATTACGATGGATCTGCGTATCTAAAAACAGAGATGCTGGAAGCCAGCAAAAAATTAAATCACTCCGCCCATGTTGGACTGATCGTTTCAGGTGATACGTTTGTTAGCAGCCCAGCAAAAATCTATGAGATCAAAGCTGCCTTTCCCGATGCATTAGCCGTTGAGATGGAAGGAGCCGCGATTGGACATACCGCCGCACAATTTGGGATTCCATTTTTGATCGTACGAGCAATCAGCGATACAGCTGACAGCGAAGCAACAGAAACACATGAAGAATTCGTTAATCGGACGGGTACATTATCGGCACAACTAGTAATAGAGTTTGTAAATCATTTAAAATAAAAAAAGCTGAGGAAGAGTAGGAGGAATTTTTGTGCGGGCATTACTTTCGATTGATTACACCAATGATTTTGTAGCAACCGATGGAAAATTGACCACAGGAGCAGCTGGTCAGACGATTGAACAAGCGTTAGTAGCTGTAACAAAAGATTATTTCCAACAAGGAGATTTAGTCGTTTTTGCAATCGATGGTCATGATCCCAACGATCGCCACCATCCAGAAAATAAACTCTTTCCACCGCACAATGTGATCGGGACTAGCGGCCGCAAACTTTATGGGTCACTGGCTGATTTTTATCAAGCAAATCAAGCAGATGAAAAAATTCTCTGGCTCGATAAGCGCCATTATTCTGCATTCAGCGGCACGGATCTAGATATTCGGCTGCGTGAACGCGGAATCACGGAACTTTGTTTGACCGGCGTGTGCACAGATATTTGTGTGTTGCATACCGCTGTAGATGCCTATAATCTTGGCTATCAATTAACCATTCCAGAAAAAGCCGTCGCAAGTTTTGATGAGATCGGCCACACGTGGGCACTGAATCATTTCAAAAACACATTAGGCGCAACAATCAGCTAGCTAAAAATAACTTTTCATCAAAAAGATACGCAAGGGGATGTGACAAAATTTTGTCACATCCCCTTTTCAAATAAACGGTGTTCCAGCAGTTTCAAAAAATAAGCTGAGATTTCATGAAGAGACGCAGCTTTCGGAAATCCCTGCTGATTTCTTGAGACCGCTCAACTGTCGCACCCTCAAATTTTTATTGCAAATAAGTTGGAATAAACGTCGTGAAATCTTGAATGATCCCGTCTTGAGTCAATCCTTCTGCTGTGAAGACGGATTGATTTTTGCCAAACGGATCGATCGCTACGATCGTTCCAATCTCCGCATTTTGTGCCGCCTGCAATCCGGAGTAAGAATCTTCGACCACTAAACAATTTTCAGGATCCAGCGCAATTTTTTTTGCGGCGACCAGAAAAATATCTGGCGCAGGTTTTCCAGGAAATTCGCCAGTGTGATACACGACTTTATCGTAATCAAACCAATCACCCAACTTCAAATAGTCAAAATAGAAATCGATATTGACTTTTGGCGACGCCGAAGCGATTGTCATGGGAATCTGTTCCTCCTTCGCATAATTCAGTACATCCCTCAAACCCTTCGTAAACTCATTATGACCAGGACTAGCTAAAACCAGTTTGCGATAATACGCTTCTTTTTCATCCGCCAATTTATCGACCTGATCATCCGCTAATTCTGCTGAAATAAAGTGCCGTAAAATAACGTCATTTGTTTTACCATGAATATTTTTCAAAATATCTTCTGCAGTCATCTGTTTCTCCGAATACTTCTGGATCAAATGCAGCCAAGCCGCCTCATGAAGATCAGAATCCATAAACATCGTTCCGTTGAAATCAAAAATAATCCCTTTCATAAATACCCTCACTTTTTTACCAAGATAACCATAGTTTAGCACGTTTTGAAAACAGAAGATGAAAAAAATAGACAGCTTGCAATTTTAAGTGGATTATTCTGATTAAAAAATGCATGCAAAGCAACTTCGGAAAAGCGAAGCGAATGGATTTATTCTTCAGTATGAAAAATATTATTCTTAAATAATTGTCAATATGGTGTTATTTTGCAACAAATATTTGCAATCAGAAGATATAGAAAACGGTTTCTGTTTATGAGATAATTAGTTGTGAAATAAAGCACAAAAAGGGAGAGAAAATCAATGACAGTAAACAGAATGATTTTAAATGAAACTTCTTATTTTGGTAAAGGAGCGATCCAAGAGGTAGCAAACGAAGCAATCAAACGTGGATTCAAAAAAGCGTTAGTTGTTACTGATAGTGGATTATTAAAATTCAAAGTCGCGACTAAGGTGATCGATGTTTTAAAAGCTGCAGGACTTGATTATGAAATCTATGATGGAATCGTACCGAATCCTACGATTGAAGATGTTCAAGCGGGTGTGAAAGCTTGTGCGGCAGCTGAAGCAGACTATCTTGTAGCGATTGGCGGCGGGTCACCGATTGATACGGCTAAAGCAATCGGGATCATCACAACCAATCCTGAATTTTCAGATGTGATTAGTTTAGAAGGCGTGGCAGATACGAAAAATCCCGCTTTACCTATTCTTGCTGTACCGACGACTTCAGGAACTGCTGCCGAAGTAACGATTAATTATGTGATCACTGATGCAAAAAATCATCGTAAATTTGTTTGTGTTGATCCGCATGATATTCCAGTGGTAGCTTTTATTGACAGCGATATGATGATGGGTATGCCTAAAGGGCTTTGTGCATCAACGGGAATGGACGCATTGACGCATGCGATTGAAGGATTTATTACTAACGGTGCGTGGGAAATGTCGGATATGCTGCACATTAAAGCAATCGAAATCATCAGTCAGTCATTGCGTGATTCTGTTGCTGGAGAACAAACTGCACGTGAAGAAATGGCGTTGGGTCAATACATCGCTGGAATGGGATTCTCAAATGTTGGCTTGGGTTTGGTTCACGGGATGGCGCATCCATTATCCGCTTGGTATAATACACCTCATGGGGTAGCTTGTGCGACGTTATTGCCATTGATTATGGATTTCAATAAAGAATATACGGGTGAAAAATATCGTGAGATTGCTATTGCGATGCGCATTCCAGGAGCTGCTGAAATGGCATTGGCAGAAGTTCGAGAGGCGGCCGTTCAAGCGGTGAAACAATTAGGGATCGATGTTGGTATCCCACAAAGTTTATCAGAACTTGGAGTGAAAAAAGAAGACGTGGCACAAATCGCTGAGGATGCGGCACGTGATGTCTGCACACCCGGAAATCCGCGTGAGGCATCATTAGAAGAGATCATTGCTTTATATAATTCAATGCTCTAAAAAAATTGTTTGTCGTTAGTTATTTGAAAGGAAGAGGGCGATGAAATATCTTGTACAAGTGGAAACACTTGCTGGTGAACAACAAGAAAAACGATATCAGACATATCGTGAAGCCTTATGCTGTGCAACCAATTATGCACAGTACAAATCCAGCAAAATAATCCGACAAGGTGAAGTAATCAATCAATTTAAATTTTAATAATCTTAATTGTCAAATTAAGTTAGACAAATCATCAATACTTACGTAACTCAAAAATACTTCCAAAGGTGTTCGATA
>NZ_BJDP01000014.1 GCF_005405205.1 Enterococcus pingfangensis
TATCGAACACCTTTGGAAGTATTTTTGAGTTACGTAAGTATTGATGATTTGTCTAACTTAATTTGACAATTAAGATATATTTAAAAATAATATTTTATGCGTAAAAATTACATTAAAATAATTTAATTATGCAAAATATCTATTAAAAAAGGCTGGTTCCCGCTTTGTTATCGGCTTTTTTCGGTATCAGCTAAAGTATTTGTGAAAAAACTGATTTTTTCAATCTATTCCTCAAGATTTTCTTTGAACCTGAAAAAGCTGATTGTGCATCCAGCAATCAGCTTTATTGGCAAACTATTTAATGATTCGGAATCGTTCGCTGCACTTTGCTTTAATGATCAGATAAAATAAGAACCCGACTTGTAACTATTAAAAAAGAACCGTTTGAATTTAAAAATTCAAACGGTTCTTTCATTTAACTAATAACTGTCACTGTGACAGAGCGGCGGCCCCATTGGATACACTCTTCAACAGTTGAGAAGTGGCAGTCGATAATGTTTCCTTTGATCGCGCCGCCGGTATCGCCCGCAATCGCAATTCCGTACCCAGAGACTTCCACCATTGATCCTAGTGGGATGACGCTTGGATCGACCGCGACGACTTGCGGATTTTGGCGTAAATCGATTCCCATCGCCGTAAAGTAAGTATTGACTGACTCCGCGCAAGAATACGCAGTCGATTCCATTTGCAGGGTCCGACCAGAAGTTGTCGGCGTGCTTGGTTCAGCCGGCTTTTCGGCTGCCGGTTTTGGTTGTTCACTTGTCGTCGTTTGTTGTGAACTAGCTGGTTTTGAAACTTGTGAAGCTGCCTGTGAAGCAGCTTGCGCTTTTTCTTGTGCTGCTGCAACTTTGGCTGCTTCCTCTGTTTTTTTCGCAGCTGCGGCTTGTGCAGCCTTTTCTGCTTGAGCCGCTTTTTCGGCTTTCGCTTCTTTTTCCGCTTGCGCTTTTTGCGCTTTTTCAGCAGCTTCCCGGGCTTTCTCGACTTCTTTGTCTTGGCTGATTTTTTCTAAACTTGTTTTATTATCGGCCAGTTCTTGTTTTAAATTCGCCATTTTATTGTCCAGTTTAGTCGTTTCAGCTTCAAGACTTTGGCTGTCTTTTTTTAGTTGTACTTGTGTTTTTTCTTGCGTAACTTTCAACTCGGTCAATTTATCTTTAGCTTCGCCTAAGCTGGCTACCTTTGTTTTTTCTGCATTTTGGATCACTGACATCGCAAATGCCCGGTCCAGAAATTCGCCTAGATCTTTGGCTTCCAATAATGCCGTGATGGAACGATTGGTCATACTATTGACTTGCGCCGTTTTCATCCGTTCAGCGATTGCTAGTTTCCGCTGCTCGATCTTTTGCTCGGTTTCTGTAATATCGGTTTTTATTTTTTTCAAAGTCGCCTCATTTTGGCTGATCTTTGTTCGAATATCATTGACTTCTTGATATTTTTCATTGACATCATTCAATGCGATCTGTAATTCTCCGCTGATTTTATCGCTTTGACGAGTGATCGCAGATTCTTTTTTATCTAATTCATTCAGTGACTCTGCTTGTGCAAAGACTGGTAAAAGTACGTTAGCGCCTAACAACAGTGTCGCTGCGAACCCAAACATTTGCTTTTTCACTTAAAAAGTCCACCTTTCTATTTACCCTTCGTTATTATACGAAAAAAAAGATGGCTTTTTGTTTCAGCAATATTACATTTCATTACAAAATAAAGTGATTTTAAATACATCGCAGCCTATTTTATTTTAGCTACAGAAAAAAGATTATTCCCGCAAGCATCGCCAGAACAATCTTTTTGTCATGTTTTTGTAATATTATTTTTTCCGCAACTCTTTAGCCAACTGCCGAATCTCTGCTAAAGGACCTATTATATCTTTTGATTTCATATTTGGGAAACCATTCAAAAAGCGGCGTTCTTGAAAATTCAACTTAGGTAATTGCTTGCGCCACTCTGGTTGTTCCTTGAGTTCTGTCAGCCATTGACGATTTTGCAAACGCTCCTCTGCCGCGACTTTCAATTCACCAAAGTCAGAAGAAAGCTGTTCTTTTTTGTCTTGGATCGTCAAATTCATCTTGTTGATTGCTTGGCGTAATGAAGCTAGGTTGGCTAAGGTAAAACCTAAATCAAAGCTCGTAATCATCAATAAGATCATTGGCAGAAAAATACCAAAACGCTGTTGCCATTCGGTAATCAGGTTCATTAGATACGGATTTAAAACACGGACAATGAAAACGCAGGCCAATCCCCAAAAAATCGATACCGGTACTGCAACTCGGCCGTTGATATTCAACGGTACGTCTTTATAATCCCAGAGTGATAAATGAAAGATTTTTTCCAATAGAAAACTCGTGAGATATTCTAATACCGTCACTAATAGTAGTGCTAAGACAAACAGCAAGACGAGATTCTGCTGGTACGGCTCGATCAAGTATAAAACGCCGACGACTCCAAAACCATAAATCGGCGTGATCGGGCCCAATAAAAAACCGCGATACACAAAATGTTTCGCTTTGAGCGAACAATAGACCGTCTCCCACAACCAGCCGATCAACGAATAACAAAAAAATAATAGCACTACGTTGGTAAATTCTCGTTCCATTTTATGCCCCCTATTCTCGAACTCAATTATTCCACGGATAACAAGAAAATGCTAGTTTTTACAAATCACTTAGCTGAGTTTGAAAACTTTCCCAATCAGCTAACATCTTACCCCAAAAGAACTGCTCGAAATTTCGGCTTTCAGCGTTTAACTTTCGGAACAGTTTGACAAATACGTTACAATAGAAGCAATTCTATTTTACGTGTCAGCTATTTTATTTATTGGAGGAACGAATATGTTTCAACTTTTACGTTATGCTAAAAATTATCGCAAGGAGATTATCCTCGGCCCTTTTTTCAAATTCTTAGAAGCCGTCTTCGAACTGATCTTGCCGTTATTCATGGCCCGCTTAGTCGATGAAGGCATCGCGCAGCACGATCAAGAAAAGGTAATCGAGATGACAATCGCTATGTTGGGACTATCGCTTGTCGGTCTGATTTGTGCGCTGATCTGTCAATATTATGCGTCGATTGCCTCGCAAGGATTCGGAACAGTTCTGCGAAATCGTCTGATGGAAAAAATCAATCGTTTTTCACATCAAGAGCTGAACCGCTTTGGGACGGATACTCTGATCACTCGTATGACTAACGACATCAATCAAATGCAAGGTGCTTTAGCGATGTTGATCCGCTTAGTCGTTCGTGCGCCTTTTTTAAGTATCGGTTCTGTCATTATGGCTTTTTATATTGATTGGCAGATGGGGCTCATTTTCTTGATTTTATTGCCGCTGTTTTGTCTGATTTTATTTTTGATTATCCATTTTTCAATTCCCTTATACAAAAAGATCCAGCAAAAATTAGATCAATTGAATCAGCTGGTCACTCAAAATCTAAGCGGTGTGCGGGTCATTCGCGCCTTTGCTCGAACAAAGACCGAGACCGATCATTTTACTAAAGAAACCGAAGAAATCTCTCGTTTGAATCAAAATGTTGCGAATATCTCGGCACTACTTTCTCCTACTACGACTTTGATCATGAACGCTGGTGTTGTCGCTTTGCTTTATTTTGGCGGTTTTAAAGTAAATATTGGACACTTGGAACAAGGACAGATTTTAGCTTTGATCAATTATATGAATCAAATGCTCTTAGCTTTGATCGTCGTCTCAAACTTAGTCATTCTTTTTACTCGGGCAGCAGCGTCAGCCAATCGAATCAATGAAGTTTTTGCCACCGATTCAACGTTGATCGATTCTGGTACCGTACACCAAACAGCTGAACAAGCTCCATTAGTTGTATTTGATAATGTAGACTTTCGTTATACTGAAAAATCAGGACTAGCTTTGCAGGCTGTTTCTTTTACTTTGGAAAAAAATAAAATTCTTGGCATTACCGGCGTGACTGGCAGCGGCAAATCGACGTTGATCAGTTTGATCCCACGATTTTATGATACCGCTGCAGGAGCGATTTATTTTGCCGGCAGCAATGTCAAAGACTGGTCGTTAGACAATTTACGTTCAATGATCGCGCTCGTTCCACAAACCGCTGTTTTATTCAGCGGAACGATTCGCGAAAATCTGCAATGGGGAAAACCCAATGCCACCGATGAAGAATGCTGGGCGGCACTGGCTACCGCTCAAGCCGCTGAATTTGTTGAAACACTGCCGGAGGGTTTAGATACTGTCATCTTAGAAAATGGGAAAAACTTTTCCGGTGGACAGCGGCAACGTTTGACGATTGCCCGCGCGTTGATCCGCAAACCAAAACTTTTGATTCTAGATGATTCCTTGTCTGCTTTGGATTATCAGACTGATTTAGAGTTGCGGCAAGCGTTAAAACGCGATCTAGATTGCGGCGTCATCATTATTTCCCAGCGCCTTCGCTCGCTTCAAGCTGCTGAAACGATCTTGTTGCTGGATAATGGGAGAATTGCGGCTCAGGGCCGCCACGGAGAACTCTTGCAAACTTCTGAACTTTATCAAGAGTTGGTCGAATCTCAAGCAGAAAGCGAGGCACTCCAATGATCAAAAAGAATTTCTTTCGTTCGTTAAAATTGTTTCTTCCTTATCTTGCGGCTTATCCGAAAGAGTTGATCGCTGCGATTGTTTTAGGCATCGCCAGCGGGATCACTTCTGTATTGATGACTTATTATATCGGGGTAGCTGTCGATCAGATGGTCAATCAAGGTGCCGTGGATTTTGAGCGGCTCTTTCAGATTCTTCAATTGTTTATCGGAATCTTTTTAGTGACGGTCGTCAGCCAATACTTTATTCAACGTCTAGGAAATACTGTCGCCTTTGATTCTGTCGCTAAATTGCGGGAAGAAACTTTTGCTCATCTGAATCGATTGCCTTTAAGTTATTACGATCAAAGTTCTAAAGGTGATATCGTCAGCCGTTTTACGAATGATATGGATACTATTTCGACTGCAATTTCAGCCGTTTTTAATCAAGTCTTTTCTGGAATGACTGTCGTTTTAGTCGCTTTAGTCTTTATGTTATTTCTTAGCCCATTGCTGACATTAGTTGTCTTAGCAGCGACACCTATCATCTTTTTATTGACGTATATCGTTGCTCGAACGTCTCAGCAATACTTCACTAGCCAGCAACAATTAGTCGGTTCGATCTCAGGTTTCATTACAGAAATGGTCGGCAATCAAAAAATCGTCAAAGCCTTCCAGCGTGAAGAACAAAACCAAGTGAATTTCGAAGCGTTGAACCAAGAATTATATGTGCGGGGTCAAAAAGCTCAGTTTGCTTCTGCCATAACCAATCCTGCTTCACGTTTTGTCGATCATCTGGCCTATTTGACCGTGGGACTTGTCGGAGGGTTATTAGCGTTGAAAACAAACAGCGATGTGACGATCGGGATCATTTCCAGTTTCACGATCTATTCCAGTCAATTCACCAAACCTTTTATCGAACTTTCTGGGATTACGATCCAAATCCAAACAGCGGTCGCCGGGCTTGATCGTTCATTTGAATTATTAAAAGAACCGATCGAACAAGCAGATGATCCTGCTGCACATGTATTGTCTACAGCGGAAGGAAAAGTTGTTTTTGATCAGGTGGCTTTCTCCTATCAAAAAGATCAACCGCTGATTGAAGACTTCAACTTGACTGTTGAGCCGGGGGAAACGATCGCGATCATCGGAAAAACCGGTGCCGGAAAATCGACCTTAGTGAATTTGCTGCTGCGTTTTTATGAAGTCGATCAAGGCAAAATCACAATCGATGGGACCGACATTCGCCAATTGACCCGCGACAGCTTGCGCCGGCAATTCGGGATGGTCCTGCAAGAAACATGGTTGTTAGACACTAGTTTGCGAGCAAACTTACGCTACGGTCGGAAATCTGCAACCGATGAAGAAATCTACGCGGCTTTAAAAGATGCCTACATGTACGATTTTGTCATGCGCTTACCTGACAAATTGGACACACTTGTAGGTGAAGCGGGAATCAAACTTTCTGATGGTCAACGACAGTTATTGACCATTGCTCGCACCATGATCAGCCGTCCAGCCATGCTGATCCTTGATGAAGCCACTAGTTCTGTCGATACGTTGACCGAACAAAAAATTCAGCGGGCTTTTCTCGCTATGATGAACGATCATACGAGTTTCGTCATCGCTCATCGCTTATCAACAATCCAAAATGCCGATCAGATCCTTGTACTCGATCACGGGAGAATCGTCGAGATCGGTCAGCATCACGAACTCCTGCAAAAAAACGGCTATTACAAAAAGCTCTACCAAGCCCAATTTTCTCAAAGCTGATGAACCTTTCAATAGAATCATTACAACTATTTCAAGTTGCAGACAAAAAGAATCAGCAGGCAAATTAACTCGCCTGCTGATTCTTTTTTACCCTCGCTCGACGGTAAAACGCCAAACATAAAAGACTGATGATTAGTGTTAGAAAACCTGAAATCAAGAACCACCGAGCAATTCCAAATTTTTCTGATAAAGGTCCAGCCAACAATAGACCAATCGGCATCGCACCTGACATCACACTGCCAAATAGTGAAAAGACGCGTCCTAATTTTTCTGGCGGGACTGTTTCTTGTAAGTAAGAAGTAAACGGAATATTGTATAGATTCCCAACACCGCCCATCAAGACACAGAAGAAAATGAACAGCCAATAACCAGTTAGATTTGCCGGAGCTAATCCGCTGCCGATAAATGTAATAGCCAAACCGACATTTGCTAGTTGAGAAGCTAGTAATTTTTCTTGCCAATTCTTCTTTATTCCGATCAAAAAGGCACTGAGCATCATTCCAACAGCATAAGAAAATTCAACTATACTGGCAAACCAGGCCGATAATTCAAAGTGCACATTTGTCATCAAAGGAAATAAAACGCCCAATGGCAAATAGAAAATCATAATAAAAAAGGAGAAGAATGTCACTACTAACAGCGGCGGATCTTCTTTAAAGACAGCAAAACCAGCCTTTAACTCTTTCAAATAATGTTGCATACTTTCTTCACTGCGCGGAACATCGGGAACTTCAACGATCCATAACGTCACACAGGCTGCTAAAGCACCAATCAAATCCGTTAACAAAATCAGCCATAAAGGCATTACAGCAAACATTGCTGCACCTATAACCGGACCTAACATAAACGCACCGGATTGCAAAAATTGATTCCAACTATTCGCTTGGACCAACTCTTCTTCTGGGACTAATAATGGGACAATTGCTTGAATCGAAGGTGTGTGAAAAACATTTGCCAACGCTCGTAAAAACAATGCTGCGATCACAACTAAATAGCCCGGATTTCCTAATAAAAACCAAAAGGATAAAACGAGTGCGACTAGACCCATGAATAAATCCGCAAAAATCACAATATATTTTCGCTTCAGTCGATCAAGCCAAACACCGACAAAAGGTCCTAAGAATAGCTGAGGCAAATACGCCGATAACCCGGCTAAAGACAGCATGATCGCTGATTTTGATTCGTTAGTCAGCCACCAGATCAGGGGAAATTGGACGGCGGAACTTCCAATCAAAGATACCGTCTGACCAGATAAAATTGTTAAATATTTTTTTCTCCATTGTTGTTTTTCCATAATTGCTCCTTTGTTTGTCGTTTGAACAAACAAGAAGTTCGTCAAACGCTGATTATTTGATCACTAGTTCGTTTCTCAAGCGAATAGAATACATAAAAATCCCTCCTAATTTATAATAATTTTTCTAGTGCCATTAATTATTTCGCTTTTCGTCTGCTACTGCTTAATTGTCTCCATCAAACCTAATTCGATTTTCCACTTCAATAAACGGGCAACTGATTGATCCAATTGCTCTTCACTGTATTCTCCATTTTGGATAGCAGTTAAAACATAGGGAATCTGCGTGCTGTAACTTGAAGATAAAATTAGATCATTTCCAGCTTTTAACGCTTGCAATCCAGCCTCTTCTTGAGAAATAAAGTTTGCCAGCCCCGCCATGTCCATATCATCTGTCATGATTACGCCAGTAAATCCGAGCTCGTTGCGAATCACATCATGTACCGGTTTTGAGATTGAAGCGGGGAAATCCCCGTCAATGGCTTTAACAATATTATGAGAAACCATGATGCTGTCAGCACCTGCTTTGATTCCCGCTTCAAAAGGCAAGAAATCATTTTTTCGTAATTCCTCTATTGAACGATCATCCGTCACAATTTCCACATGAGAATCACGATTATTGCCATAACCTGGAAAATGTTTCAATGTCGAACCAAGTTTTTGTTTTTTCATTGCTTCCACGCTTAATTTGACATACTGACTAGTTCCGGCCGCGTCCATTCCAATCGTTCGATCATAGATAAATGATTGCGGGTCTGTTGATACATCCGCATCCGGAAACATTCCCAACTGAATGCCTAACTCCGAAAAAACTTGGGCTTTCCGATCAATTTCTTGAGTGATACTTTCCCAGCCGTTTTCTTTGTACAACGCTTGCGGACTTTTAAAAGCCGGCGAGACGATTTGATTTCTGCTTAAACGGCTAACGCTGCCACCTTCTTCATCTGATCCGATAAACAGCGGCGTTTTGCTGACTGACTGATAACTTGCGATGGCTTGCTTTACTTCAGCTTGGCCTTTGCCTTCCATGTCGCGATCAAACAGCAAATAACCGCCGAGATGATACGTTTGGATATCCGCCACTTGGTTTTGCTCCGGCACACGGGCCATGAATAGTTGCCCGACTTTTTCTTCCAACGTCATTTCTTGCATTAGTTGATTAACTTCTTCAGTCACTGTCAATTCCGTTTTTGTAGATTCGGATGTTTGCGTTTCTGCTATTGAGTCCGTTGTTTTGCTCGATTTAGTCGCTGGCTTCGAACCTGAATTTCCACAAGCGGCTAAAAGTACGACCGCCGACAAAACCATCAAACTCACCAAAATATTTTTTTTCACTTTTCTTACTCCTTAGTTAAAATAATTGTTCGATTCCAGTACCTCAAATTTTCGTTCATTTAAAAGGTACAAGCATATGAACTAGGATATGATTCATTTTAGCATAGCTGGCAGAAAGAACGCAGCGTTTTAAGTTTGCAAATGAAAAAGTGCCAAGAAAAAGCAGGATCACTTTTTCTCGACACTACTATTTATTCAGAATCGCGCCTTCTTTTCGAATACGATACCCTTTGCCCCAAATCGTTTGAATAACTTCGCGATCCATTTCAAGTGTTTCCAGCTTTAATTTGATATTTTTTATCAAAGAAGACAGCTGAGCTAAACGAGACTGCGAAACATTGCCCCACAACGATAGGCACAACTCGTCACGAGAAATGATCTCGCCGCATTGATTACGCAATTTCTCCAAGACTTGCAGCTCAAGTGAAGATAGATTGACCAAGGTCAAAGCTGAAAGTCCTTGCTCTTTTTCAGCGATGGTTTCTTTTTCCGAAATAATCGGCGTAAATGTCCGAACGCGATATTGCGCAGCCACTTCTGCCAACTGCTCACGCAATGATTCGACTGAGTCGCTGTTTTGGACCGCCCCGCTCAACCCATGTTCTTTTAATGCCGCGCGTTCATTCTCAGTGATTGGATGATCCACTTCGCGTAAAATACTTTGTCCTCGATTGCTCAGTTTAGGCAGCAGCCATTCCATCTCATAACTTGAGATTGTTTCACCAATAATAATGATTGGAAAGTGATCCACTAAATCTGTCATTCGCCCATTCATTTGGAGCTCATCTAAAATACTGGTAGAACAAAAAACCTCATAATTTAAATATTGCAATTTATTAGTGATAATTTCTTCTGCTAAAATATTTTTGGTCAAAACTAAAACTCTGATCATCTAGCCACCCTCATTTTCTAATTAATAATGATTATGACTAGAATATAACTTAAATTTCAGCAAATAAAAGGTCTTTTTTTAGATGATATAAAATAAAATTATGAACATTTCAAACTATCTCGTTTTTATTAATTTGAAATAAAGAAAAACCATGATAATAATCATGGTTTAAACGATTGCTTTTTTCAATTTCTTTTCCTGTTTGATTGCTTTTTCAAAGATTGGCAAGTTGAACTGCTTGTACAACGCACCTGCCACAAAGTAAGCGATATTGAAATCAACCAAGCTGTGGATCAATCCGCCAACTCCCATCAAGAGAAAAATCGTATACAGATAACCTTGCGAATAAAAAGTATCTGGCATATTCCCCATGAAATAAAAAGCTGAGACTACAAGCATTTCAGCAACCGCATGAATGCCGCCGATCACTAAATTGAAAACTTGGAAACGGCCATTTGCTAACGTGAATTTTCCATTTTTCAAAACGATCTCAGGATGTTTTTGCAAATATTTTGCGCCAATCACCGCAAAGATCAAATGAGAGAACGCCCGTAACGCGATAATGGGTGTCGTTGAGATAAAAAAGCCAAACGTCGTTCCAAAAACGACCGCAATCGCAACTAACGGTGAGAAGAACATCGCAATAAATACTGGTACGTGGCTCGCTAAAGTAAATGATGCTGGTCCGATCACAATTTTTGGCATGACCATTGGGATCAAGATCCCCAATCCAATCAATAACGCCGAGATCGTCAAATTTCTAACAGAATTATTTTTCATTTCATCCTCCTTGATATGTCAAGACACTTAATTCGTTCCTAAGTTTAGTTTAAAAAAGCGGATGTGTCAAGACAGCTAGGAGACCGATATCAATTCTTTTGTGCTTTTTCTAAAAAATCCAGCTGATCCGCCCATTTGCTCGCTGGCAATTGATGATTTTTTACGTAACGATTTTTCGAATGCTTTGCGCATTCGATCGAGCACGCACCTAAATATTTCTCTTCGTTTTCTTCAGAAACAAGAAACTGACGATTGCACTCAGGATTGCTGCAATTGATGTAGCGCTCACAAGGGCTTCCGTCAAACCACTCTTTCCCGATAACTTTTTTATCCACTTGATTGATTTCTACGCCAATCCGCTCATCAAAAACATACATCTTTCCATCCCAAAGTTCGCCGCGAGTTTCCTCATCTTTTCCATAAGCTGCGATTCCGCCATGAAGTTGGGCGACATCTTCAAAACCCTCTCGCAGCAGCCAACCAGAAAATTTTTCACAACGAATCCCGCCGGTACAATACGTTACGATTTTTTTATCCATAAATCGTTCCTTATTCTCGCGGATCCATGCTGGCAATTCGCGAAAATTATGGATCTCAGGACGAATTGCTCCGCGAAAATGACCTAGATCATATTCATAATCATTGCGAGCATCAATCACGACAGTATCTTCGGCGAGCAAAGCCGTACGAAATGCCTGCGGTTCTAAATATTTTCCCGTCAGTTGCTGAGGATCAACGTCTTCAGTTAAATGCAATGCCACCAATTCGGTTCGTGGACGGACAAATAATTTTTTGAACGTATGACCGTCGCTCTTATCTATTTTAAAATAAGTATTTTTAAAACGTTCATCCGACAATAACTGCTGCATATAGCGATCCGTCGCTGCTTTTGTTCCTGAAAGTGTCCCGTTAATTCCTTCTGGAGCAACTAATATGCGGCCTTTGATCCCCAAACTACGGCAAAAAGCCAAGTGCTCTTTAGCAAACATTTCCGGCTCTTCAATTTTTGTATAGTTATAATAAAGCAAAACACGATAGTCCATCATGATTTTCCTCCTCTTTCATTCTTTTCTTACTATAGGAGATGAAAATCATTTTTTCGAACTTCGTGCTTGTGGATCTTTTTACAAAATGAGATTGCGACAGAAGTGGGCAGCTTCAAGAAACAAGGGGCGTGACAAGACTTTTGTCACACCCCCGCTTCGCTAATCGTTCCAAACTTCTTTCGCCGTTTCGATTACTAGTTTCAATTTTTTCCATTGATCTGCTTCGGTGACTTTATTTCCTTCATGAGTAGAAGAAAATCCGCATTGTGGACTTAAACAAAGCTGCTCCAAAGGAACAAACTCAGTCGCTTCTTTGATCCGGTGTTTCAAGACGGTCTTATCTTCTAATTCAGGTGACTTCGTAGTAACTAAGCCTAAAACGATTCGCTGATCATGGATATTTTTCAACGGTTCAAAGCTGCCAGAACGTTCGTCATCAAATTCTAAGAAGAAGCCGTTGAATTGGGTGATGGACAATAAACGTTCAGCGATTTTATCGTATGAACCATTGTACAGCCAATGAGATTGGAAATTTCCTTTGCAAAAATGGAAGGTTACTACTAGATCAGTAGGCTTATCAGCCAAAACGGCTTCTGTTATATCACCAAACTCTTGGATCAATTCGTCTGGATCATAGCCGTTGTTTGCGATCAATTCGCGGAATCGGTCATCAAATAGTCCGCCCCAGCTAGTATCGTCTAATTGTAAATAGCGGCAGCCGGCATCATAAAAAGCTTGAATTGCCGCTTGATAAGTAGCGATTAAATCTTGAATAAATTCTTTTTTGTCAGCATACACAGGCTGTTCATGATATTGTTTCGACAGGATGAAAGAATCTAAAAAAATCATGTTAGGTCCAGGGATCGTTTGTTTGGCAACGGTCTCGCCCGCCTGTTCCTTTGTAAATTTAAAATGAGCTAAAAACGGATGCGCAGGATCAAATGACAGCGGACCACTGACAAAAGTTCCCTGTGCTTCAGTGGTGATCCCGAAAGCTGTCGTCTCGAAATCATAAACAGTGATCCCATTAAGTCCCGCAATGAAATCTAGATGCCACCAGCGCCGCCGAAACTCGCCATCCGTCACTGCCTGCAATCCGATTTCTTTTTGCTTTTGGATTACTTTGCGGATCTCTTCATCTTCAACTTTAGTTAATGCTTCTTTTGTGATCGTTCCTTGTTTGAACGCTTCACGCGCCTTTTTCAACTTCTCGGGTCTTAATAAACTGCCTACTTGATCAAAACGAAATGGAATCTTACTCATACTATCTTCCCCTTTTTTAAATAATAAAAAACCCTTAGACAGCTAAAAACTGTCTAAGGGTATAATAGATATACGTTACCACCTTAATCCACAGTGTTCTCACGAGCACCGCCTCGACAAGTACCCCAAACTGGGAGACTCCTGTTGTTTAACGGAACCTTTCCGTATCTTCTTAACTAGTCAGAAAATCCACTCAAAAGCCATTTTCAAAATAATTGCGTTCCATCTCTTTTCAGCTGCCGAGACTCTCTGCTGGAAATCGTTATCTCTACTTTCTTTCTCATCGTGTTTTAATATTATTATAAGGTAAGAATAACTGGTCCACATTCTTTTGTCAAACCCTTTTTATCTACGAATAGTCGATGCAATAACTTAAAAACGACTGAATTTGAAAATGTACTAAATTATCTTTTTAATAATTCACCGTGTGCAACCTGTTTTTTATCCAGTGTATCAAAACTTTCTCCGCCATTTGTCAGCAACGTTAAAACAACATCGTCTTTTCCGACTGCTCGAATCTGCTCAAAATCAGCCTTAACTAATAATGTCGTTTCATCAACTATTTGCCCCACTTGAACTAAGACCTCAAAAGGACGTCCTGCTAATTCAACGGTGTCTAATCCGATATGAAGCAGCACTTCTGTACCCGATTTACTCGTTAAACCAATCGCATGCTTCGTCTGGAAAATCGTCGTTACTACTCCTTTGATCGGTGAGTAGATCTTTGTTGAAGTTGGTTGAATCCCAAAACCTTCGCCCATCATTTTTTGAGAAAAAACAGGGTCTGAAACAGCTGTCAATGGGACGAAAATACCATCGACAGGTGTAAAAAAAGCGGTCTTTTTTTTCTTAAATCGTTCAAACATTACTTTTTGCTCCAATCTTTGATATTAATCATCGCGCCCTAATAACTGATTGATCTCTTGACTGTATAAATCGGCTTTCCCGCCAAAAACGGCTTGGATCCCGCCTTGGACTTCGAAGACAGCCGTTGCACCAAGTCTTTTGAATACTGATTGTTGAACTTTCTCTCCTTGTTTTACAGCGACTCTCAAGCGTGTTGCGCAGGCCGTGACTGTTTCGATATTTTCATCGCCACCTAGTGCTTCAATGATCTGCCAAGATTCTTCCTGCAAAGTTTTTGAGCCAAAGTCAGCTGGTTCATCAGAAAATTCTTCTTCGGTCATTCCTGGAATAGCTACGCGGAATTTTTTGATACAGAAACTAAATACAAAGAAATAAATCAACGCCCAGGCAATCCCGAATGGAATGACTTTCAGCCAATTTGTTTTATCATTTCCTTGTAGAACACCAAATAATAAGAAATCGATCAAGCCGCCAGAAAATGAATTTCCGATTCGAATATTTAA
Organism: Enterococcus pingfangensis; assembly: GCF_005405205.1. Classification (GTDB taxonomy): domain Bacteria; phylum Bacillota; class Bacilli; order Lactobacillales; family Enterococcaceae; genus Enterococcus_A; species Enterococcus_A pingfangensis. Next base: position 14,282 of record NZ_BJDP01000014.1, read on the forward strand.
AATGTCCGCAAAGTAAAATGATAAACCATCTAAGAATGCATGAATGACATACAGCCATGGTGCAACAAATAAAAACATGTATTCAATCGGTTCAGTAATTCCAGTTAAGAAAGAAGTCAACGCGCCGCTAAAATATAAGCCGCCGTTTTTCTTCCGATTTTCTTTTGGAATCGCACGATACATCGCATAACAAGCCGCCGGCAATCCAAACATCATCGTCGCGAAACGTCCGGCAAAAAAGCGTGTTCCATAAGTGAATAATCCCGTATGGCTAGAATCTGCCAGTTGAGCAAAAAAGATATTTTGTGCGCCAGCTATTGATTGGCCGGCAACCGTCTCTACGCCGCCTAATGAAGTGTACCAAAACATTGGGTAAATCGTGTGATGCAATCCTACCGCACCAGTCAAACGAAGCAAGAATCCATAAAAGAATGTACCAATGCTGCCCATTTGCGCAATTTGCTGTCCTACTACAACCAGCCCATTTTGAATCGGCGGCCAAATCAGATAAAAAACACAGCCGATTGCAATCGCACTAAAAGAAGAAACGATCGGGATAAAACGCGAACCGCCAAAAAATCCTAAAAATTGCGGAAGCTCAATTTTTCGATAGCGATTATGCAAGAATGCGACGGTCCCACCAATCACAATCGAACCAACTACCCCAGTGTCGATACTGGCATCTTTGCCTGCAAATAATTCTAATAAGCCGCTGATCGTCGCAGTATAAACTAAAAATGCTACGCCCCCGGCTAAGCCAGCTGTCCCTTTGTCGCCTTTAGCAAGACCGACTGCAATTCCGATTGCAAAGATTAGCGCCAGATTCGCAAAAACAGCATTCCCAGCAAAACTCATCACGCTGAGGATCGTTTGCAGCCACGGTTGATCTAAAAAGGGATAGGCAGCGACTGCACTTTTATTCGTCAGCGCGCCGCCTAGTCCCAATAACAGACCGGCCGCTGGTAAGATAGCAATTGGCAGCATAAATGCCCGCCCTAACTGTGAAAATTTCTTAAACATTGTTATTCTCCTTTCTTGGTCAACGCTTGGATGAAACGTGCTGCAATTTCTTTTGGTCGAGTGATCGCGCCGCCAACAACAATTCCTGCCGCTCCCAGATTTTGAATCTTCTTCGCTTCTTTCGGCGTATGGATCTGTCCTTCCGCAATCACTTGAATATCTGCAGCAACTAACGCTTTGACTAATTCCTCACTGGATGAAGCCGCGGCTGCTGTGTATCCTCTTAAAGTTGTTCCCACAAAATCGATCCCTGCTTGCCAAGCATTGATTCCTTCTTCATATGTCGCAATATCAGCCATCAACAATTGATCAGGATACTTTGCTTTGATCTGTTGGATAAATTGATTGATCGATTGTCCATCTGGCCGCTTTCGCAACGTACAGTCAAGCGCAATAACTTCAACTCCTGTGGCTGCCAACGCATCGATTTCTTTCATCGTAGGTGTGATAAATACTTCTGAATCTGGATACGTCTGCTTAATGATCCCAATGATCGGCAGCTCGACTTTTTCTTTGATTTGTAAAATATCTCGCACCGTATTCGCTCGAATCCCAACTGCGCCTGCTTCTTTTGCCGCCAAGGCCATCAATGGCATGATCCCGCCTTCTACTGTATAGAGCGGTTCCCCCGGCAAGGCTTGGCAAGAAACGATCAAGCCACCTTTGATTGCATTCAAAAACTCTTTTTTCTTCATACTCCATTTTCACTCCAATTTTTAAAATATCATGGATTATTACTCCAAAAATATAGCATGCGCTTTCAAAAAAGTAAATAGCAAATGAAAAAAAAACTTTTTTGACGTATAATTCAAGTTGACAATGTATTCACAAAAGGAGAACAAATGTCCATTACTTATACGATCCATGAGAATTACTCAACTTTGACAAAATCCGAAAAAAAAATCGCCGACTATATTTTGTCCAGCGGAGAAAAAATTGTTTATAGTACGATGAGCGATATTAGAGCAGCGGCAAATGTTGGCGATGGTACGATCATTCGTTTTTGCCAAAAAATTGGTTTTTCAGGTTTCTCTGATTTAAAAATAGCGATCGCGAAAGAAGATTTCAGCAAGCAGCAGGAGAATTCGCAAGCGGCAGATTTTTTTGAAAAACGTACGCTGACGATCAACAAAGCATTGCAAACAACCAATCAGCGGTTAGATAGCGACAAACTGACTCAAGCCGTTCAATTGATCACCCAAGCAAAGCAAATCTATATTTTCGGCGTCGGTTCAAGTGGAAATACCGGTAATGATCTAGAAGCGATGTTATTGCGCGTAGGCGTTCAGGCACGCTCAGTTGTTGATCCACATTTTCAAGCGCAGATTGCTTCACTATTGACTGAACAAGATCTAGTCATCGGTTTTTCACTTTCTGGAAGAACTAAAGACACGTATGATTCATTAAATATCGCGAAAAAAAATCACGCGAAGATCCTCGCGATCACCAATTATTTACTCTCGCCCATCGCTCAGCTGGCAGACATCGTCTTGCAAACGGCAATCGAGGAATTTTTAGACGGCGCTTCATTGGCAGGAAAAATCTCGCAATTGTATTTATGCGATCTGCTTGTCCAAAAGTATGAAGTTGAGAATAACGTGAACTCCGTTGAACTAAGAGAAACTGTTCTCCGCTCAATTTTGGATAAGAGCTTGGATTAAATAATCTGATACTAAAATAAAAAAACGCTCAAACCATTTTCAAGGTTTGAGCGTTTTTTTAGTTGATAGACTTTATTGCGGATGGGCCGCAAAGTATTGCGCTTCGCGATTTTCTGCGTTTTGCTGCAGATTGTAGTAATAGAAACTAATATCATTATTTAAATACGATCCCGCTGGATAAAGCTCGCGAGTGCTTTCCGGCATTTCATACTCGGCTTGGTCCACTGTTGAAGAAACGACTAAACCTCTTGTGGTATCGACGGTTGCGTCAGCAAGATTCATGACTTTCGTATAATCGCCAGATTCACTGCGGACATAAGAACCTAAGTTTTCCTCAGCTGTTGCTGGAGTACCGTCTGTTTTCCAATTGATTGGATTGATCGCTAGCGCCCCGTCATCCCAGGTTGGTAATTCACCGGAAAAATTAGGAGCAACTGTGTTATAGGATACTACGACACCCGTATCATCTGGTCCTGTCGCAAATTTCACTTGTGGATTGTCATTCATCTCTTGTTGGGTAACCGATTGACCTAGGACATAAGCTGCAATCATTCGGTCGCTGACCCCTGGATTATTTTTGAAATAATCATACATGATCGCTTTGATCATCCGAGCCCCTTGCGTGTGGCCGACTAAAATAAATGGACGATTGTTATTTTCATGTTTGATATAATAATCAAACGCCGCATACACATCGGCTTTAGGTACACCGTCAACATATTCAGTCTGTTCCGCTTTTGATTTTGAATACAGCCAATTAGCATCTAACTGACGGTAATACGGCGCAAAGATATTGCCGCTTGATTCAAAGGCAGATCCTTGACTAGCTAAAAACACTTGTGCCCCAGCCTGCATTGATGCGTCGCCAATTTTAGCGATAGGGGATGAATTTTTATTTTTTTGGGCATAAGCTGTTGGATACAACATGAAGACATCTGCTTGACTCGTGATTTCAGTTGGCTTAGCTAGCCAGTTATCCGAATTGCTGTAGTCGCTAGCTTTGATCGTCTCCCCAGCTTTTTTCGGTTCTACTTGTTTGATCGACGTTTTACGTGTCTCTTGTTTCGTTGTTTCTTTGTTATTCATAGTAGTGTAAGCGTAATAGCCGCCAGCACCAAGTACGATCACGATTAATCCAATGATAATTTTTTTCATTGTGTCCTCCAAGAATAGATTTATGTCTTCTATTATAGGCGAGTTTCGTTTTGTATGGCAAATTTTGTGTGGATTTAACGAAATAAAAAGAACTGAAGCGAGTAAAAAAGCAGAAAATTTTTAAACGAGCGGCTTATTTTTTATTGGCTTCCAGCGCATTCGACAAGCGAGCGAATTCTTCCAGCGAAAGGGTCTCGCCACGACGTTTCGGGTCGATCTCTGCTTGTTGCAAACTGCTTTCCAACCAACTTTTAGCCGCGTCATCTTTGCCGTAGCTGTTCAATAAATTATTCCATAATGTTTTGCGCCGCAAGATAAAAGACGCCTTGGTCAATTTGAAGAATTCGGCTTCGTTGGTTACTTCAACAGCCGGTGTTTTGCGGCGGACTAACCGTAAAATTGCCGAGTCGACATTAGGCTGCGGGATAAACACGGTCTTAGGCACGATAAAAGCCGTCGTCGCTTCCATATAATATTGGACAGCGATCGATAGGGATCCGTAAGCCTTTGTTCCTGGTTTAGCTGATATTCGATCTGCGACTTCTCGCTGCATCATAACGACCAGTTCATCAACAATAAGATCGGATTCTAAAATATGCATCATGATCGGAGTCGTGATGTAATACGGCAAATTGGCCACAACTTTGATCGGACCTGTTTGATCAAAATAATCGGTTTCTTTTTTCAGATCAACTTGCAAAATATCTTGATGTACGACTTTGACATTGTTATAAGGACTCAATGTGTCGGCTAAGACTGGGATCAGTCGATCATCAATCTCAAAAGCCAAGACTTGATGCGCTGCACGCGCTAAATGTTCTGTTAATGCGCCGATTCCCGGACCAACTTCGATTACATTAGTATGTTCATCGATTTCAGCCGCAGCGACGATTTTTTGTAAAATATTAGGATCCGTCAAGAAATTTTGACCGAGACTTTTCTTAAATGAGAATCCGTGTTTTTGTAAAATCTCGCGGGTTCTCGAAGGTGTTGCTATGTCTTTGTTCACAAGTTTTCCTCTACTTTCCTCATTGCCATCTGCAATTGTGCTTCGGTGATCCGAAACATCGCTAACCGTTTTTCCAATTGTTTGGCATTCGTGTAGCCGATTTTCAATTCATCGCCTAACCGTTCCCGCCGTTCACGGGCTTGAGCTCCCGCTATTAAACCATAATCTAACAGTGTTTGTCTAGCTATTTTGAAGTCATCATCAGCCGCGGGTGTCACGACTTTGTGCAGCGCTTCAATAATCGCTTCGTCGCTAGCATGTTCAACGCCTAGACTGCTACCGCGTTTTTGCGGTGCCGCCATCCGTCGCGATAAAAAGGCGTGCTGGGCATCGGGAATAGCCTCCATGATTGTTTTACGAATCTTTTCCCCCGAAAAATCAGGATCTGTAAAGACGATCACGCCGCGGGTTTCTTGTGCATGCTCGATTTGTTCCAAGATTGATTCATCGATCGCTGATCCGCGCGTCTCAATCGTATCGACATCATAGACTTCTTTTAAACGTTTTGTATCGTCTTTTCCTTCAACGACAATGATTTCTTCGATTCGTTCTTTAGCCATGTGCTGGGATCCTAAACAGCCGATGAGCATTTTGAGTCGTTTGGTACGCGACTTCTTCTAACGGTAAATTCCGCAATTCCGCAATTTTCTCAACGACATAACGTGTATAACCGGGTTCGTTCCGCTTGCCGCGATAAGGCATTGGCGCCAAATAAGGCGCATCGGTCTCTACTAATAATTTATCGATTGGCACGATTTTTGCCGCTTCTTGCACATCCAGCGCTTTTTTGAATGTCACTACACCGGAAAAAGATACGTGCATCCCTAAATCTAAAAAGCGTTTCGCCCATTCTCCGCTGCCGCTGAAACTATGCATGATCCCGCCGATATCGCGAATGTCCTCTTCTTGTAAAATCTGATAAGTGTCTTCCAATGCATCGCGTGTGTGGATACTGATTGGAAGGTTCATTTCTTTTGCGATAGCAATTTGCCGACGAAAAATTTTGGCTTGGACTTCTTTTGGGTCTTCCATCCAATAATAATCAAGACCAATCTCCCCTAATGCAACGACTTTCGGCAGTGTCAGCTTCTTGATCAAATCTTCTTCAATTTCTTTAGTGTAACTTCCCGCTTCGGTTGGATGCCAGCCGATGATGGAATAAATTCCATCGTATTGTTGATTTAACTCCAAACTTTTTTCAATCGTCGGTGTGTCAAAACCCACGACTGCCATCTCTGTCACACCAAGCTCACGAGCGCGTTCAACGGTTTCTGGAATCTCGTTTTCAAATTGTTCCGCATTTAAATGCGTATGTGAATCAAAAATCATTTAAAATCCTCCTACTTCGCTAACTTATTTTCTAAAAGTCTCCTCTGACCTCTTCTCTAAAATCAACTTATTTTAACACAATCCGCAAAAACTAACGAAAAATCTAGCCAGCTTTGTCCAAAAGTCTACGATGAAATCCGCCAAAAGTCGGATGTTTCCGACAAGGTTTCGCTCTATACTACAACTAAAGGAGGGCTCCTATGCTTAATTTCCAACAAGAATTTCCTAAAACTGCCCGCTACTTAAAACAAAAATATCCCAGCAAGGAACCATTGAATAGTTTCTGGCATTGGGCGACATTGGCTTTATTTAGTTTGCTGTGTGTGGCCGCGATCAAACAGCAGTTGTTGCTGATCGGAATTTTGGTACTCTTTTCCGCCTTAATCAAAGGACCAGGAATTTTATTTTTCGGCGCGCTTTATTCTTTTTTAGTCAGTCTGTTTCCACCGATTGGAATCGTTCTTTCCGCACTTTTCTTCTTATTAAATATTCGTTTATTAACTAAAAGCTGGCGGGTGAATCTAGTCACTTCCCTATTTTATTTGTATCCCCTAGGGTTGAGTGTGCTTCGCTCCTTGACACAGTGGGATGCACCTTGGCAAATCGGCCTTGAACTATTACCCGGATTGTTATTATTGCATTTTGTATTGCTGCAAGTGTATTATTTCCATCCAAATGTTCGCCAAGTCGCTTGGACGATTTTAGCTACACCATTTGAATTGCTTTCACTTATTTTGCCAAAACGCTTTAAAAAACTATTTCGGACGCCATCGCAAGCAATGAAACATTAGTCGTTAAGAAGACTTCTTCTTAGCGGCTTTTTTGAATGTGACTTGCATTTAGCTAAACTCGATACTGCTTCAAGTTCGTAACAGTCACTGAAATCATTCAAATCTCTTATGTTGTTTCACTAAAAACTGACGAGTTGAGCAATTGTTTCTCACAAAATTCCTGTTGGAAATTCAGTTAAAAAAACTTATTTTTTTGAAGAAATAAAACGAATTAATTGAATTGTTGCTAGGAATCGATTAGGCTGAAATTAACAAATAGGAAAGGAAGTCGAATCAATGACCAAAAAAATTGCTATTCTCGCAACCGATTTAGTAGAAGATATTGAACTAACCTCTCCAAAAGAAGCCCTTGAAAAAGATGGAAACGAAGTGACTTTGATCAGCTTTGAAGCTCAAAAAGAGATTACCGGTAAAAAAGGAACCAAATTTACCAGTGATAAAGGGATCGATGAAGTGAAGCCAGCAGAATTTGATGCCTTACTGATCCCTGGCGGATTTTCACCCGATCAACTGCGCAGCGATCCGCGTTTTGTTTCGTTTGTCGCCTACTTCTTAGAAAAGGACCGACCGCTGTTTGCAATTTGCCACGGTCCGCAGTTATTCATTCAAACTGGCTTGACCAAAGGACGCACAATGACCGCTTATACGACTGTTCGCCCCGATATCGGTTACGCTGGTGCCACAGTCAAAGATGAGCCGGTCGTCGTCGATAGAAAATTAGTGACCAGCCGGACACCGGATGATCTGCCGGACTTCAATGAAAAAATGCTCGAAGTCTTGCATGCCTGATTCTTTGCCAAAAAAGATATAAAAAAGCCAAAAATCGCTGATCGATTTTTGGCTTTTTCGCTTGTTTTAACTGCGTCTGCATCAACCCTGAATCGTTTACAGACTTATTCTCGATAGGAGCGCGCTAGATTTCACATTCCTCTACGTTTTCGATTGATTAAAAAAATTCTGATTATTATTAGAAATAAAGATCTGAATCATTTTTGCTCAAAACTAAAAGTCGATGGATGATTGTATTTTCACCATAACTCGTATTCAAAATATAATCATGCCAATAGAATTTTTTTTCATGGACCAAATAATCTTCAAAATTTTCAGGAAATCCAGAAGCTAACTCACGAACTAAGAATGCCATCTTTGCATCCAAATCCATAACTTCTCTTAAATATTCAAGCTTATCATCCACATCTTCAGCTAAAAGTTGTTGCATTTGCTGCTGCAAAGATTGAAAGTAGTGATAAAATTCTTCAGGAATCTCTGTAGTTCTAACATCCGACAAAAAGTCCTTCCCTGACCACCGTTCTTCAGCCATGGCAAGTTTTTCGTCTAATGTACCTTCCCACAAGTAAGTCCATTTCATAATAATTTCCCCCAGAATAGTGCATATAACTGCTTATAAAATTAACCTTCATTCAATAAAACTTTGATAGGTAATATGTGAACATCAATTATTTCTTGTACATGGTATTTTTTAAATTAATAAAATAATTACCCATACTATCCCAAGTTTAGAATAGAATGATTTTATGCAATTATATAAAATAATTGCGCTTTATTCAAGTGGTACCGGATAAAAAGATGTTGATTTAACGGCATTTCATCCACTTTTTTAGAAATTTGGTATAATCAAAATAAATGGTATATTTTAATCAAATGGACGCATTTTGCGAATAGATTTAGAATAAAAACCGCTATAAAATGAACGATAGCCCACTCAAACTTGAGCGGGCTATCTAACTAATCAATATTTATTATTTTAAAGTTGAGGGTGTTGACTATTACTAAAATTAACTATTTCTCGTTTAAACGATGTATTCCCAATTCCTTCTAATACATCCTTGTAACCCTATAGTTACGCCAGTTTGATTAAATTTCATCAAAATGAGTTAAAATATCGCATAACAATTATCTTTCGTGTACTTGTATTATAGCAGATTTTTTAAACAGTTACGCAGATCGGAAGCTGTGCTTATTCAAATCTTTACTATTTCCAGTAAAAATATTCTCGGCTTTTTATAAAAAAAATCGTAATAGAAGCGGCGAGCTTCAAGAATAAGCAGGAATTGTTAAAAATTACTGTTTATTTTTTTGTAAAATTTCAACTTATTTCCGAAGCCGCGATTTCTCACTATTTTTTCAAAAAAAGAAGGACGTGACAAGCGTCACATCCTCCTAGTTTACCCAACGATCGCGCCGTTTGGCATCATTTTAGGGGCTTCTATTACTTTTAATGTTCCGTCTGGTGCTTCTGCTGACAAGATCATGCCTTGGCTGATCTCACCGCGCATTTTACGCGGTTTCAAGTTAGCTACGATCACTAATTTTTTCCCGACCAAAGCTTCTGGATCTGGATAAAATTGTGCGATTCCAGAAAGGATTTGCCGATCTTGGTCATCGCCGGCATCTAAACGGAATTGTAATAATTTATCCGCGCCTTCGACTGGTTTGCATTCCATGACTTCTGCGACCTTCAACTCGACTTTTTCAAACACATCAAATTTGATTTGTTTGTCTTTGACTGATACCAGTTCTGTTTCTTCTGGGTCCCATTTGATCTTTTCTTCTTCAGGTTGACCACCTTCAGTCATTTTTGCTTTGATATAAGCGACTTCTTCATCCATATCTAAACGTGGGAAGATCGGTTGGCCTTTTGGCGTCACTTTCGTATTTTCTGGAAATTCTCCAAAGTGGATCGTTGAAAGGTTCATCATTTCTGAATTCAAACCTAATTGATCAAAAATACGTTTTGGTGATTGTGTCATGATTGGCTGCAAGAGAATCGCTACGATCCGCAAACTTTCAGCTAAATGGACCATCACACTGTCAAGCTCAGCTTTGCGCTCTTCGTCTTTTGCTAAAACCCAAGGCTCAGTTTCATCGATATATTTATTTGCCCGCGAAACTAACGTCCAAACTTCTGCCAACGCCGTGTTGAATTCCATTTTGTCCATTGCTTCTCGGTAACGACTGACTACATTCGCAGCAGTTGTCGATAATTCACTATCAAATTCAGTGACTAATGATTTATAAGCCGGTACCGTACCTTCACAATATTTGTTGATCATTGCGATTGTCCGGTTCAACAAATTGCCTAAATCATTGGCTAGATCATAATTTACCCGCGAAACGAAATCTTCTGGTGTGAAGACGCCGTCTGAGCCAAATGGCACAGCCCGCAGCAAATAATAGCGCAATGCATCAAGACCATAGCGCTCCACTAACATCTCTGGATAGACTACGTTCCCTTTTGATTTCGACATCTTGCCGTCTTTCATCATCAACCAGCCGTGGCCATAAACTTTTTTCGGTAACGGCAAATCGAGTGCCATCAACATGATTGGCCAGTAGATCGTATGGAAACGAACGATTTCTTTTCCTACCATGTGAACGTCAGCAGGCCAATATTTTTGGAATAGACTGTCGTCATCTGACCCATAACCTAAAGCGGTGATATAGTTTGATAACGCATCGATCCAAACATACACTACATGTTTTGGATTCGCATTGACTGGGATCCCCCACTTAAAGGTCGTCCGTGAAACAGCTAAGTCTTCTAAACCTGGCTTGATGAAGTTGTTGACCATTTCATTTTTACGTGACTCTGGTTGAATAAATTCTGGATGATTATCGTAATATTCCAATAAACGATCCGCATATTTACTCATACGGAAAAAGTAAGATTCTTCACGAACCAATTCAACTTCGTGACCGCTTGGAGCTTTTCCGCCGATCACAGTGCCTTCTTCATCACGGTAGACTTCAGCCAGCTGTGTTTCTGTAAAATATTCTTCATCTGAGACTGAATACCAGCCTTCATATTCACCAAGATAGATATCGCCTTGATCCAATAACTGATCAAAAATCTTTTTGACCGCCGCTTGATGATAATCATCCGTGGTCCGAATGAATTTATCGTAGCTGATGTCCAGCGTCTTCCATAATTTCTTGATGTCCGTTGCCATTTTATCTACATATTCTTGAGGTTCTACGCCAAGTTCATCGGCTTTCTTTTCAATTTTTTGTCCATGTTCATCAACCCCGGTCAAATAAAACACATCAAAGCCCATCATGCGTTTATAGCGAGCGATCGCGTCACAGGCAATCGTTGTATAAGAATTCCCAATGTGCAGTTTGCCACTAGGATAATAAATTGGCGATGTGATATAAAACGTTTCTTTCTCTGCCATAAGGCTCCTCCTTTAAAAATAGTTTCCTACGTAGTATACCACAAAACAACTAGCGATTTTGGAAAAAAATACCCGTCGATCAGAATCTGTCCGCCGCTTTTGACAGCACGATACCACTCAGCAAATCACGTCCAATTTAGAATCGTTCTCAGCTACTTTTAGCTGGGTCCAAAAACAGAGGTTATGATGGAAGTGGACAGCTTCAAGCAATTTCGGCTTATTTCCAAAAAAGCTGGAACACCGTTTAATCAAAAAAAGGGTGTGACAAGACTTCTGTCACACCCTTTGCGATTATTTTCGTAATATTTTCTCCATCTTTTTGCCTTTGGCTAATTCATCGATTAATTTATCCAAGTAACGAATTTTTTGCATTAAAGGATCTTCGATATCTTCTACTCGATAACCGCAGATTACCCCTTTGATCAATGAAGTATTTTCATTCATTTGAGGCGCTTCCGCAAAGAAAGTCTCGACGTTGACTTCTTTTTCTAATTGCGCTTGGAATGATGCCTCGTCATAACCAGTCAGCCAATAAATAATTTCATCGACTTCGTCTTTTGTTCGATCTTTTCGTTCCGCTTTTTCGATGTACATTTTATAAATACCACTAAAACTCATTTTAAAAACTCTGCTCATTTTATGGTCCTCCTCTAACTAGCGATAGTCGCATCCGTTTAATCTTGATTAACGTGTCACGCCGTCCTTTCGCGCCGCTTCCGCAACTTTCAGTGTAATCAAATCGACTACTTTTTCATCAAAGGCTGATGGGATAATGTAGCCGGAATTTAATTCTGAATAGGTGATGGAATCCGCGATGGCATACGCACAAGCTAATTGCATCCCGGGAGTTATTTTCTTCGCTTCTGCCGCAAAAGCTCCCCGGAACAAACCTGGAAAAGCCAGCACATTATTGATTTGATTAGGATAATCCGACCGGCCAGTCCCAACAACTGCCGCCCCGCCCGCCAGCGCTTCATGATACGTGATTTCTGGTTCGGGATTTGCCATCGGAAAAACGATGCTGCCTTCATTCATAGAAGCGACCATTTCTTTAGTCACTAGATTAGGCGCAGAGACACCGACAAAAACATCCGCTCCGACAAATGCTTCTGCCAGCGTCCCACTAAAATCTTGCGGTGTGATCAATTCTAAAATCTCTTTTTCAACAAACGTCGCGTTTGTCATCTCCGCGTTCAAGGCCCCATCTTTATTGAAGGCAATGATATTTTTCACACCTAAATCGACCAGCATATGGATGATCGCGCTACCGGCAGCACCGGTCCCAGAAATGACAACTTTCAAATCTGGCGGCGTTTTTTTCACCAGCTTCAACGCGTTGATCAAAGCCGCTGTCACGACGACTGCCGTTCCATGCTGATCATCGTGAAAAACGGGAATATCCAATTCCTCGATCAATGCCCGCTCGATCTCAACACAGCGTGGAGCACTGATATCTTCTAGATTGATTCCGCCAAAAGTTGGCGCGATTGCTTTGACGATTTGAATGATTTCTTTTGGATCTTTTGTAGCTAAACAAATCGGCACGGCATCAATACCGGCAAACTCTTTAAACAGCAAGGCCTTACCTTCCATTACAGGCAAAGCGGCTTCTGGACCGATGTCCCCTAAGCCTAACACCGCTGTTCCATCAGTCACGACCGCGACACTGTTGCCTTTCCACGTGTAGTCATAGGCTAATGTTTTATCTTCAGCAATTTTGCGGCACGGTTCTGCCACGCCTGGTGTATAAGCCAGCGATAGATCATCTTTACTGAGCACACTTACTTTACTCGTTACTTCGATCTTTCCACGCCACTGTTTGTGTGCAGCTAAAGCTTCCTCATAAATCGTCATTCTATCTCTCTCCGATCATCTTTTCTGGTCTGACCCAAGCGTCATATTCTGCTGCCGTGACATAGCCCAATGTCAAAGCGGCTTCTTTTAAAGTCGTTCCTTCATTGTAGGCTTTTTTAGCGATCTCCGCACCTTTGTCATAACCGATCTGCGTATTCAAAGCGGTTACCAGCATTAAAGATTGTTTCAATAATTCTTCCATTCGCTCCTTGTTGACAGTCAAACCTTTTAGACAATTTTCATTGAAAGAATGTAAAGCGTCAGTCAACAAACGAATACTTTGCAACAAGTCAAAAGCGATCAACGGCAAATAGACATTCAATTCGAAATTTCCCTGCGATGCCGCGATCCCGATTGCCGTATCATTTCCCATCACTTGAACGGCTACCATTGCTAAGGCTTCACATTGCGTCGGATTGACTTTCCCCGGCATGATCGAACTGCCAGGTTCATTCGCCGGAATAGTGATCTCGCCTAATCCGCTGCGAGGACCGCTGGCCAGCCAGCGAATGTCATTCGCCATTTTCAAACAATTCGCCGCCAACGCTTTTAATGCACCGCTGACAAAAACGACCGCATCCCGATTGGCTAATGCATGGAATTTATTTGCTTCGCTGATAAAATGGATCCCCGTTTCTTCTTTCAACGCAGCGATAAATGCTTCTTCATATGCCTTTGACGCATTCAAGCCGGTTCCAACTGCTGTTCCGCCGATCGCCAATTGACGCAATTCGGCTAATCCGTGAATCAACATATTTTCATTGTGCTCCAGTGCTGAGCGCCAGCCACTGATCTCTTGAGCAAAAGTTATTGGTGTCGCATCTTGCAAATGAGTACGGCCTATTTTAATGATTTCTTGATTGGCTTCTTCCAGCTGCTCTAATACTTGGATCATTTCACGAACCGCCGGCAATAAATTCTTTTCGAGCGCCATCGTTCCAGCGATATGGATTGCCGTTGGAAAGACATCGTTGGAACTCTGACTCATGTTCACATCATCATTGGGATGGATCGGCAGATTTTTCTGGCTTGCTAGATGGGCGATCACTTCATTCGTATTCATGTTGCTTTGTGTCCCGCTGCCGGTCTGCCAAACGACTAATGGAAATTCCTGCCAATTTTCTCCGGTCAATAATACGTCTGCTGCTTTTTGGATCGCTAACGCTTTCTCTGCTGCTAATTTCCCTGTCTGCTGGTTTGCGATAGCCGCCGTTTTTTTGACTAAAACAAGTGCATGCAATAATTCAGGCGGCATTTTTTCCCCGCCGATTTTAAAATTTTGTCGACTCCGTTCGGTTTGTGCGCCCCACCATGCGTCTTTGGGGACTTCGATTGGGCCCATTGAATCGTGCTCAGTGCGTGTTTCCATGTCATTCTCCTCTCGACTATTTTGTTCAATTATCCCTTATTTTTTGTTAAAAAGGTAGAACTATCTTAGTTTAAATTTCTTCTTTTTAAATTTTGCGGCTAGTCGTCTAATTGATAGTTGGCTATCTTTCAAATCGAAAAAATCAGACTTGAAAAAAAGAGGTCGTGACTGTGTCACAACCTCTTCATTTGTTATTTGTCTCGTGTGTCAAAAAGAATCGTAACAGGGCCGTCATTGACCAGTGCCACATCCATGTCGCCGCCGAATTTCCCTGTTTCCACAGTTAAACCGGCTTGACGCAAGCCTTCATTAAAATATTCGTATAACGGAATCGCCGTCTCTGGCCGCGCTGCTTTTACAAAACTTGGACGATTGCCTTTTTTTGTATCTGCGTACAAGGTGAATTGCGACACGCTCAATACGCTGCCTGCAACATCTTGGAGCGATTGATTCATTTTTCCTTCAGCGTCTTCAAACACACGCAGCAAAGGAATTTTGCGAATTAAATAATCTGCATCAGCTTCAGTATCTTCTTCATGGATCCCAAGTAAGATCATGAATCCCCGATCGATCTTGCCGATTATTTGTTCATCGATGGTCACACTTGCCCGACTGACTCGTTGTATCACTGCCCGCATTGCTCTTCCTCCAACTATTCGTATTGGACGTTATCCTTTCGTCCGTTTCACACTGTACACATCTGGAATCGTTTTGATTTTATCAACGATCGAATAAAGGTGATTCAAGTTTTGGATCTTGAAGGTCAAGTTGATAACTGCTAAGCGATCTTTCGTTGGTTTTGCTTCAACACTGACTAATTTTTTAGTCATTCCGCTGACAATATTCAACACATCATTCAACAACCCATCACGATTGAATCCGTAAATCTCCAAATCGGCATTGTAATCTTGAACAGAGTTGGCAGTATCTTCCCACTCAACTTCGATCAAACGCTCTTGGATATCTTTTTGCTTTGTGATGTTAGGACAATCAGCACGATGGATCGAGATCCCGCGGCCTTTTGTGATATAGCCGACGATGTCATCGCCAGGAACTGGATTGCAGCAATGGCTGATCCGGATCAATAGATTATCGATTCCTTGGATGACGATCCCGCCTTCATGCCGGATCTTGATTTTTTCAGGTTCTTTCGGGTTGCTGACCATTTCATCAACAGCTTCGCGCTGTTTTTGTTTCATTTGCTCGCGGCGCTCTTTTTCGGTCAAACGATTCGTAAAAGTCAAAGCACTCATCTCGCCAAAACCAATCGCCGCATACAGATCTTCTTCGCTGTGGAAGTTAAATTTGTCCAATACTTCCGCAAGCTTGTCTTTTGTCAGTACTTCTTTCGGTACAAAACCTAGATCATTGATACATTTGACGACTGCATCGTGTCCTTTGACAACATTTCCTTCACGGTCTTGCGTTTTGAAGAAACGTTTGATTTTATTTTTTGCTTTACTGGTTTTTACTAAGTTCAACCAGTCGCGGCTTGGACCAAAAGAGTTGGCCGAGGTCATGATCTCGATGATGTCCCCGTTTTTCAATTTATAATCCAGCTGCACCATCTTGCCATTGACCTTGGCACCCGTCGTTTTATTTCCGATGTCTGTATGAATGCTGTAGGCAAAATCTAACGGACCGGATCCTTTCGGCAACTCAGTCACATCGCCTTTTGGTGTAAAGACATACACCTTATCGCTGAAAATATCGCCTTTCACACTCTCCATAAATTCAGAAGCGTCATAGCTTTCATCTTGTAACTCAATAATTTCACGGAACCAATCCAATTGTTTGTTGTCTTGTGTCTCGTCTTGTTTTTCTGTTTTTCCTTCTTTATATGCCCAGTGAGCCGCAACCCCGAATTCAGCGATCTGATGCATCTCGTGAGTCCGAATTTGTACTTCGACCGGATTGCCGCTAGGACCGATGATCGTAGTATGTAATGATTGATACATATTGGTCTTAGGCATCGCAATATAATCTTTAAAACGCCCCGGCATCGGTTTCCATTTCGTATGGATTGCTCCTAAGACAGCGTAACAATCCTTGATTGACTCTACGATTACTCGAATTGCTAATAAATCATAAATTTCATCAAACTGTTTCTTTTGATCTCGCATCTTGCGATAAATAGAATAAATGTGTTTCGGCCGGCCATAAATATCGCCTTCAATGCCTAACTCTTTCGTTGCTTCTTTGATCTCATTGACCGCTTCATCTACAAACGCTTCTCGTTCATCGCGTTTGCTGCGCATCAAATGAACGATCCGATAGTATTGTTTCGGATTCAAATAGCGTAATGCCGTATCTTCTAGTTCCCATTTGATTCGGCTCATCCCTAAACGATCCGCTAACGGCGCATAGATTTCCAGCGTTTCACGCGCGATCCTGCGCTGTTTATCGTCGCGTAAATATTTAAGTGTCCGCATGTTGTGCAAACGGTCCGCTAATTTGACCATGATGACTCGTAAATCTTGTGCCATTGCCAACAACATTTTTCGGTGATTTTCTGCTAATTGTTCTTCATGGGATTTGTATTTGATCTTTCCTAATTTGGTTACCCCATCGACTAATGAAGCCACGTCTTCCCCAAACTCAACCTTTAAATCTTCCAAAGTTACCGGTGTATCTTCCACTACATCGTGCAAAAAGCCGGTCGCAACCGTATGTGGGTCCATGTGCAGATCCGCTAAAATTCCGGCAACTTGGATCGGGTGAATGATATACGGTTCTCCTGATTTGCGGACTTGCTCTTTATGCGCTTCGTACGCAAAGTCGTAAGCCCTTTGTACAAACGTCACGTGCTCTTTTCCCATGTAGGTACTAACCATCCTGATGACGTCAGGACCAGTTAATTCAACTTCTTTTGCCAAGTGACGTTCCCCCTTTGTTTTCTGAAAATGATTGTTCTTATTATACAAACTCTAGTACACTTTTTCAATCAAATCAGTGCTGCAGTTCGTAATAGAAACTCGCCGCGCTCAAAAGATAAAAAGGTGCCGTCTCTGTTCGCAAAATCCGCGGACCTAACCCGCAAAGTTTTCCGCCCGCTGCTTGGAATCGTTCAATCTCATTTGGCGTCAGTCCGCCTTCTGGTCCAAAAACGACTAATAATTTTTGTCCCGCCGTTAATTGCTGCAGCGTTTGGACAAGTTGTGCCTGTTCTCCTTGTTTGGCCGATTCTTCATAAGCGATCAAGACCGCATCGTATTCAGCAAACATGGTGATTAATTCTTTTTCAGCGGCGAAACGGACTTTAGGCAATGCTTGCCGATGGGCTTGTTCTGCCGCTTCTTGTGCGATTTTATTCAACCGCTGCTGTTTCTTTTGTTGTTTTTTCGCATCCCATTTGGCTACTGAACTTTCACCGGGAAAGGCAATAAAATCAAAAGCGCCTAATTCTGTCCCTTTTTGGACAATCAGCTCTAATTTTTCACCTTTTGGAAAACCGCTGGCGATCGTGATATTAATCGGCAATTCCCGTTGCAATTGTTCTTTTTCAACTTCTTCTAATGTCACACTGTCGCTGGTGATAGCAAGGATTTTGGCCTTGATGGTCGTTTGATCATTGAAAGCCAGAAAAACTTGATCACCTGCTACCATACGCATTACCCGCGACATATGATGATGCGGTTCCCCGCTGATTTCCACGGTCGATTGATACGCTTGATCAATAAAATAGCGCTGCATACTAGTCTTCCTCAGGCTTCTTCAAAATAATGGCAAACCAATCTTTTTGCTGGAAGATCCGATCTACTTCAAAGCCTTGCGCATTCATTTCTTCTAGCACCATATCTTTTTTATCTTCGATGATTCCTGATACGATCAATGTCCCATTTGGTTTTAACAAGCGCCACGCATCTGACACCAGCAAGACGATGATATCGGCTAAAATATTAGCCACGATCACGTCCGCCTCGTGTTCGACTCCGACTAACAAATCATTCGCGGACACGTGGATATTTTCAGTATTGGCATTCAAATCGACATTTTCTTGCGCTGAATGAACGGCGACTTCATCCAAATCGTAAGCATAAATATCTTTTGCTCCATAAAGTGAGCTGGCGATACTTAACACGCCAGAACCTGTTCCTACATCTAATACGGTTTCGCCGCCACGCAGAACCGTTTCCAATGCTTGCAAGGTCAGATTGGTGGTTGGATGTGTTCCCGTGCCAAAAGCCATGCCGGGATCCAATGTAATGATTTTTTCATCTTCATGCTGCGCTTCATATTTTTCCCAACTAGGAGTAATCGTTAAATAGCGGGTCACACGAACCGGATGGTAATATTTTTTCCAAGCCGTTGCCCAGTCGCTTTCTTCCACTTCGCTGACTTCAACGATATTTTTGCCGATGTTCAAGCCAAACTCTGGCAATTCGTCGATCCGGCCTTTAATGAACGGCAGAATTTCCGGTAAAAAAATTGTTTCAGGGAAATAAGCTTTCACGATAGCCCCTTCTGTTAAACTAAAAAAATTCTCCCGATCCAACAATTCCCCATACTGATCTTCTTGATAATTCACAAAATCAAACGCGTCTTCGATGGCAACACCGGATGCGCCGGCCTCCACTAAAATATTGGCAACAGCTTCGACTGCTTCACTTTCAGTGGTAACTTTTACTTCATTCCATTTCATCTGTTTGTACTCCCTTTGTCTTTAGTAGCTTGGATACGGCAAGTAATCGTTGCCTGCTTTAATCAATGCTTTGTAAGCCGCGTCGTCCCATTTCATTTCAAATAGTGCGTCTTCGCTGTCGTCTGCTAAGAAATCCAATAGATCACTTTGGCCTTCTTCAATTACCTCTTTCAAATAATCCACAACAGCCGTCAATTCACTTTTTTTCATTCCTTTTTTGCCTTCGTACGGAATAACCGCTAAAAAATCAGCGGGATCATAGACGGTTTTAGCCGGATCTGCTAATAAAATCGCGTCCTCAAACTCAATGACCTCTTCTTCAGAAGCCACGCCGTCCACGTCGTCGATCTCAATTTGTCCTTTATTTTCCGCGTAGATGCGAAAGGCGATCTCGAAACTATGATTGCGTGTATCCCAGTCCAGTGCTAATTCATAATCAGGAATTTTTTTGTTCAAATAGTCATCTAAATAAGTGATCATCGTCTCTTTTGCCATTGTTAGTTCCTCCATCCATTATTTTCATCTATTAAAGCTTTGCGTTGTTTTGTTATGTAAGGATTGCCGCGGACGACGTAGCGCAACGGGCGTTCCGTCCAAATTCCTTTATTCGGGATCCCGATACGCGGAAGTGCGTCGATTTCTTTAGGGATCCGTCTTTTTTCCGGAACTAAATGCAGCGGACTTGAGAAAATCGATGCACCATATAACTCACGTGAAATGCCTAGCGCTTCAACTAATTTTCCCGGGCCATCTGAAAGTGCAGCATTGGCTCTTCCATGACGATTTTGGATCATTCGCTCGATCCCTTCCACCGGTTCAAATCCGCGGATCATCACACCTTGGGGCATCCCTTCCGGCTGTGTGATCATATTCAAAATCAAGTGCGTGTGCATCGTATACAAATAAATCGTCCCTGATTTTTCATACATCGCACGGACACGCGGAGTATCGCGCATTCCATAACTATGCGCTGCCTGATCATCAGGACCTAAATAGGCTTCACAATCAACGATATACCCGCCTAATTTTCCTGCGGGTGTCTCGTGTTCCAAATACATTCCTAATAAATATTTTGCTATATTTTCAGTCGTTTCAGTAGTAAAATAATTGATTACTTGTTCCATTTTTATCACCTTCTCCATGATACACAATAATCTTGCCACACGCTATGCCTAGCAATCAAAACTCGGCGTGCATAAGATAAAAATGCTATAATGAGAACATACATTTGCTCATTTTTTTAGTTTGAACGTTCACTACCGATTTTAAAAAAAGCGCAAATGACGTACACAAATTCAAATCCATTTTTTAACGAATACTTTCATTTGAACGAATTTTTTAGTTCAACTATCTTTCAGATTAGGAGGTTTCTTATGCAGCAGCCTTTAGCTTATCGCATGCGTCCCCGCAACTTGGATGAAGTCGTGGGACAACAGTCATTAGTTGGTCCAGGAAAAATCATTCGCCGCATGGTGGATGCCAAAATGCTTTCTTCAATGATTTTATACGGACCGCCTGGGACAGGAAAAACTAGCATCGCCAGCGCCATTGCTGGTTCAACAAATTATGCTTTTCGTACGTTGAATGCGGCAACTGATACGAAAAAAGATTTGCAAATTGTCGCAGAAGAAGCCAAGATGAGCGGCACAGTCATTTTATTACTCGATGAGGTCCATCGCTTAGATAAAACGAAACAGGATTTTTTATTGCCCCATCTGGAAAGTGGCCGCATCATCATGATCGGCGCAACGACAGAAAATCCATATATCACCATTAATCCGGCGATCCGCAGCCGAACTCAAATCTTTGAAGTAAAACCTTTGGATGAGACTGATATCATTGCCGCAATCAAATCAGCTTTGTCAGATGAGGAACGCGGGCTCGGTGAATTTCCGGTGATCCTTGATGAAGAAGCCTTGAATCATTTGGCGCGTGCAACAAACGGCGATTTAAGAAGTGCCTTAAACGGTTTAGAATTAGCGGTGAAATCGACTCCTAAAGATCAGAAGGAACACATTCATTTGACTCTTTCGATCATTGAAGAATGTGTTCAGCGAAAAGCGCTGACTCATGACAAAGACGGCGATGCTCATTACGATGTGATCTCTGCGTTGCAAAAATCTATCCGCGGCAGTGACGTCAACGCTGCGCTGCACTATTTAGGTCGGTTGGTCGAAGCGGGTGATTTGCCGATTATTTGCCGGCGCTTGATGGTGATTGGTTATGAAGACATCGGCTTAGCCAATCCGGCGGCAGCGGCTCGTACCGTCCAAGCTGTTCAAGCCGCTGAAAAATTAGGATTACCTGAAGCACGAATCCCGCTGGCAGATACAGTCGTGGATCTCTGTCTTTCACCTAAATCAAATTCGGCTTATGCCGCTTTAGATGCAGCAATCGCAGATATTCGTTTAGGAAATGCTGGTGAAGTGCCCGACCATTTGCGAGACAGTCATTATAAAGGTGCAAAAGCATTGAATCGCGGGATCGGTTATCAATATCCCCATAACTTTGAACAAGCTTGGGTCGATCAGCAGTATTTGCCTGATAAAATCAAAGACGCACACTATTATGAACCTAAAACTACGGGGAAATATGAACAAGCTTTAGCTCAACAATACCAGCGGATCGCAGAATGGAAAAAGCAAAAAAACACGGCCGAATAAATTTTTCGACTGTGTTTTTTTCTGTCTTTGTTTCGACTGAATTACTCAACTTTTGTCGTTAACGTCCAATAAAACGTTAGTGAATACGTACCCATTTTTTGCTGTTTCGTCGGCACGTCTAAAAAAATTCCTTTTGTCTCAGACCAATCAGCAAACGTCGTTACAAATGAACCATTTCGGCTAAAGAGTGGGACGGCTGTCTCCAATGAAGAAAGTTGCCCCGCTTCTTGAAAATACAATTCACCAATCTCAGGCGTCTCGGCATGTAAAGTCAATTGCCACGGCGCTGATCCTGTCCGCGTATCTTGGACTTCCAACTGCCCAATAACATCAGGATAAAATTTTGTTTGCTCTCCGATCGATCGCTGTCCAAAATCAATCAAATCCGGAAGCGTCAAGAGCTTCAAACTTTCGGCTGTTTGTTGAAACATTGCTTGGATTTGATAATAATAGTTTTCTTTAGCCACCCAAACAGGTTCCGTACAGCTGCTTTTTTCCCCATTACTCACTGTTATTTCCGCTTGCTGAAAAGAAACTTGATCCGTTTCAAGAAATTCTAGTCGAAGAGTCCGTCCATTCTCAGCCGGAATAATTATTTCTCCTTGTCTGTCATCAGCAACCGCCCAGTAATCCAACGGTTGATTGTTGGACTTAGGAGAAAGCTGATGGCTGATCTTACCTAAAGGACTAATCACTTGGTACTCAACGATTGTAGCCGCTACTGCCAGTCCGGTTGCACCGTTGCTATCTCCCGTATAAGCATGACCTGTCTCATCAAAGCCGATAAAATTTTCAGGCGATAATGAACTCTCGTTTCCTGCAAACGTCATAACAGAATAGCCTTTTTGCTGAGCAAAATAGTTTCCTGAAACTGCTTCTGGTTCTGCCGGTGTCAGCAAGCGCCAAATTAATTTTTTCTCTGGAGTCAATTTTCTTAAAAAAATAGTTTGTGCTCCGGCTGACGAATGAATCTCCGCATTTGCCGCTGTGATGAGTTCTCCCGTTTTTAATTTGCTTACCGCTAACTGAGCACCTTCTGCTAAAATAAGTTCACCAAACCGATGATACGTTTGGCCAAAATCAGCATTATTCGCCGCACTGCCGTTTAGAATCGTACCCGCAGTTAAGTGATTTTCAACAGTCAGCTGAGTAAAATTATGGATTGTTTCAACAAAACTTGACTTTGCGAGCGTTCCAAATTTTATCGCAATTTCAGCAGTGCTATTTTCAATCAGCGAATTGGTAAAAGAAATTTGATCACTGCCGATGAGTGCCTTGATTGTCTGAGCCGCTTGAATATCAAGCACCAACCCATGAGTCAAGCGCCCAGCATAGCTATTTTTGACCATTCCTTGAATCAGCGAAAAATCACCGTTAGGAGCATTGATATCCATTTTGATCAGCGGAGTGATCAATGAACGTGCATCCGTACCGCCATCGCCTAATACTTCCAGCTCAGAAAAACTTGTTTTTGTTGCGAGTGTAAAATCAATTTGCTGATCAGCGCCGCCTAGCAAATTGGTTCGCTCCGCATTTTTAGGTCGAGCCGCCGCAATGCTCAGGCCAGACATCAGTGCCACTGACTCCGTTAATTCCAGCGAAACGTTTCCGCTGATCATTCCTTCCTTAGCGACACCGCCCATAATTTGCGTGACATTCCCATTTTTCTTAAAATGACCGCCTTGGACGATTGTCTCAACATTTCCGTCGATCATATGGTTGGAACGCGCGCCATATGAACCGGCCAGCTGGCCTAGAAACTCGCCGCCTAAAATTTTTGTGTAAGCATTGCCGATCATCCGCCGATCTAAATCACTTCCTGCGGTAACAATCCCTTCTACTTCGCCGCCAGTTATTTCTAGAAAACTATCTCCATAAAGTCTGTAACAACCCCCGCCTGAACCGAAAAAACGATTGACCTTGCCGCCAAGCAATTGAGCGTACCGCGTTCCTGCGATCGTTCCGCTGGTGCTCCCGCCGTAAGCAAAATTCAGCAAAGCTTGTTCGACAATTAATTCTGTTGACCCGTTAATGAATAATGTATTTTCCCAGGTGTTTCGATTATCGCCGCCACCTGCCGCCGCATTAAAACCATAATTAGACGCTAAATTTGTTACGTTCGGCAAAACATTCGGATTAATCCCGACTTGCTGAGCATGATTGCCCCAAAGTTTGCTGTAGACCAGCCCTACTTCGCCTAAAATTAGACGGACTTTTCCGTCAATCACGCCGGCAAAACCGGCACCGCGAACAGTTTGACTGACTCCTGACCCGCCGCTGACACAGCCGCCTAACAAGCGCGTTGTGACATCGCCTTCGACTAAAAAAGCAGAACTATCTTTGGCCAATGACAAACGTTCCGCTGCTTTCAGCTGATCGTACCTTAATTCTTCAGCCGTTCGTTTTTGCGGATCTATTTGATTGACCTCGGGGACTAAATCAGTTGAGTTAGACAGACTTTTTTTCTGCAGATCCATTCCACCGGCACCATCGATTCGGATAAAGGATCCTTTATTGGCACTGCCGGCATGGATT
Source organism: Enterococcus pingfangensis (assembly GCF_005405205.1). Taxonomy (GTDB): domain Bacteria; phylum Bacillota; class Bacilli; order Lactobacillales; family Enterococcaceae; genus Enterococcus_A; species Enterococcus_A pingfangensis. The sequence continues at coordinate 38,506 of NZ_BJDP01000014.1, forward strand.
TGATTTTCAATGTCACCAACGATTTTACCGCTGTACTGATTCCCCCCAACAAAACTGCGCTCGCCTTTTTGAAAGCGGCGGGTATCAATTTTGGTGGTGATTGCTCGATCGTGTCCAATTATCTCGCCTGCTTGCGAACCGCCAATCAAAATTCCTTCGCTGGAAAAACTGCCACTGCCAGAAATATTGTTATTGATCGTCCCCGTTCTCCCAAAAGCTACACCGCCGACAAAATTGCACAGCAGAAAATTTTCTGAACTAGAAGCTAAATAATTGGTTATCTCACCCGTCACTTCAACTGGAGCTGTTGTGCCTATACCGCCGCCATAATAACGTTCCAGTATCCCTTCCAGTTTTCTGATCTCCGTTGTGACATTTCCACAAACTTTTCCATCCAACGAACCACCGCATAATTGAGTGATGTTTCCAGTCATATCTAAAATTTGGATCGAAGGATTTCCTATCAATGTCCCGGATTCATTTCCGCCATAAATTTCCCAACTGCCGCCGGTAACTTGCTGAAAAATAATTTTGGGATCACCGATCAGATCACGATTGCTACCGCCAAATAATTGCGTCGCTTGGCGATGTTGGATATTTTTAAAAAGAAGTTGATGACCGTTTCCGTAGATTTTATTTCCTTGCAAAGTTAAATCTTCAAACTGGACAGCTTGACCGAAAAAACAAGTATTTGGCAACTTCAATTCAGCAGCAGAAATCCCTTTAACTTTTAGTTTTGTAGGAATACTAACAAAATTGATTGTCTCACGCGTTGGATTGGGATAAATCACGTCTTCTCCAACCGTTGTCTGGCTCAGATCAAGACTGCCGGAAAGTTGGATCGTATAAGTGTCCTCTTTGCCAAATTGATGGAGATCCAGTAACAATTCTTGCAAGCCTGCACTGCTTAAAGGATAGTTTGTTTGCTGGGTAACCGGCGGAATAAGTTCTAAAGATTCGGTTTCAGCTTGCACTGCGTAAGGACCACAGAAAAAAATGAAAAGATAGAGTACAAAATAAGCGATTTTTTTTGACATATTCGTCTCCTTTTTTATACAATATACGTATAGAAGACGAATCGGCTTTGGGTTATTTCAAGTTTATAAATATAAGCCACTTCATTGCGTCTCTATGCACACTGTGCTATGATTGAGATGGAAATTCTGTGATGTACGCGTTGCCTATTTCAGTGTTGACCGAACATTTTTATTGATATCTTGGGATCCGTCTTGTGTCAAAGTTGGTAACATGCCTTTTCATTTGGTAGTTCGATGCTTAGACCATGGAACCCACCTGCTAGATTTTGCGGGATCAATACTATCGGGTGAATAACGGCATCGACGGAATTTTCCATTTTTTTTGGAATAAAAGCAATTTGCGTACGCAAATTGCTTTTTCTTATATTATTGGAGGAAAAAAATGATCCGGATCTTATTATTTTTACTTGCACTTATTCTACTGACTTGCAGCTATTATTTGATCAAAAAACCACAAGGACTGCTAGTCCTTTTTAGCAAACAGACCCAAACTGAATCTCGCATCTTTTTGCGGCAATTTGGTTATCTTTATGGACTGCTTGGAATCCTCGGCATCGTTGTCGCCATTTTTAATCAGCGAACTTATTCTATGCTGTATCTAATTTTGCTTTTAGTCGCAGCGGCTGTCTTCGCATTATTAATGGGCGCAAAAACAAAAAAAGGTTAACAGTACCATTTTTAAGTATTTTGTTTTAAAATAAAAGTGTGAAAAGGAGTTGGTAATGATGGATCAAGAATATAGTAAAATCATGGTGGCCGTTGATGGTTCGAGCGAAGCAGAATTAGCTTTCAAAAAAGCTGTAAACGTCGCAAAACGAAATCAAGCGGAATTATTATTGGCGCATGTCATTGATACACGTGCGTTTCAAACAGTTTCTTCTTTCGATAATGTGCTAGCAGAACAAGCAACTGACATGGCAAAACAAACGTTATCGGATTATGAAGCGGATGCAAAAAAAGCTGGTGTCGAACACATTAGCACAGTTATTGAATACGGCGCTCCCAAAGTACTGATCGCCACTCAAATTCCTGAAAACAACCAAATCGATTTGATCATGCTGGGTGCGACCGGATTGAATGCGGTGGAACGTTTATTCATCGGATCAGTTTCTGAATATGTTATTCGTAATGCAAGTTGTGATGTATTGATTGTCCGGACTGACTTAGAAAACCAAGTTCCTAAAGAAGATAAATAATTTTAAAAAAAATGGATGCGACAAATTCTTGTCGCATCCATTTTTTATATTACGCCGATTGTAAAATTAAGCTAGACAACTAAAAAAGCCATTTGTGCTACACTCAAAATAGTTCTGACCAAAGA
>NZ_BJDP01000015.1 GCF_005405205.1 Enterococcus pingfangensis
ACATTCCTTTCAAAAATAGTGTCTAGTCAAATAGCAGTATAGCAGAAAAATTGTCTACTTTATTAGCATACATCCAAGTCAAAAGAAAAAATTTTAAGTAGATGGGAGATTTAATTGAAATCGTAGAAATAGTTTGTGTAGAGGAAAACATTCAATCAAATCCTTAACTGAACTATAAAATAAGTACCTAGAGGTTAGATTCTATGAACAAAAAACTATTTTAATATTATAAATAAGATAATTGAAGTAAAGGAGATGAGATCTTGAACGGTATTTTATTAGTTTCTCATAGTAAAAAAATTACTGACGGTTTAAAAGAAATGATCGAAGAAATGATTGGAACTGACTCTAAAGCTAGTATCTATTCATTAGGTGGTATGGAGGATGGAAGACTAGGAACTAGTGCAACTAAAATATTAGATGGGATTCAAGAATGTAAAGATTTTAGAAATATTTTTATTTTTTGTGACATTGGAAGCGCTGTACTTAGTGCTGAAGTTGCAATTGAGATGGCAAGTGAAGAATTACTAAAAAAAATAATGTTAATAGATGCACCGCTTGTTGAAGGCGCGTTCACTGTATCAGTTCAAGCCTCTGTAATGAATTCTAAGGAAGATATTTTAAAGGATATATTATCATATTATTAAATCTATATAATAAGGGGATTATTCAATGAAAATAATTCGTTCTTTATTAGGTTATACGATTTCAGGAGTTTTGGTCATGGCGGTTTGGGGGCAATTAACAGCTGCGGGAGGAATCTTTGGGGGATACTTAGCTTCTATAATACTGATTGGACCATTATGGTTTGTAAATCATTATTTGAATCTGGTAGATAACAAGGATGATGTGGCTTGGGTAGATATGGGATTAGCAATTGGTGTTTGTGGTATTTTTAGAGATATTTTTTTACAAGGGACTAATGATTTTTTTGATTCTTTACCTACTATTGCTCTTGTTGTTCTTGGAGGTTTTCTAGGTGGGTTAGTTGCAGCTGCAGTAGAAAAAGATATGGCTAAAGACTTTGTAGTTCAGGATAATTCGATTCAAGAACAATATGCTCCAGAATTGAATACAGTACAAGAAGAATTTGAACTTAGCAAAGGGGAAAATTAGATATGTCGTTTAGTCTTGGATTTGCAACTCTTTTAGGGAGCTTCTTATTTCCTTTTTTCATTAGAATAGCTTGGGGGAAAATGGTTGATGCATGGGGGCCTGCCGGGGGATTAGTTGCAGCAACTCTTATTACAGGAACTATTTGGACGTTAAACCATGGTATTTCGACACCAATGATTACTCAATCAGGTACTATTTGGGTAGATATGGGATTGGCAGCTGGTGTTGGTTGTTGGGTTGCGACGGCTCAGTTAGGATTTAACAAACAAAAATCTTTAAAAAATATCTTTACTGCAATAATTGGTGGAATATTTGGAGCAGGAATTTTGACTTTATTCTTATAAAAATAATGAAAAATGAAAGAAGGAACAACTATGAAACGCTTAGTAAATGACGGATACGATGTAGTTGAAGAAATGTTGGAAGGATACGTAGCAGCTAATTCAAGTTATGTGAAATTAGATGAAGAAAATCCTCGTGTAGTCGTTAGTAAGGTGATAAGTAAGGAAGAACGCGTTCGGATTATTGTTGGGGGAGGATCTGGACATGAACCATTATTTCTAGGATATGTGGGAGCAGATTTTGCTGATGCCGCTGTCGTGGGTAATATTAATACTTCCCCAGCTCCAGATGCATGTTATCGATCAGTGAAAGCGGTTGATAGTGGGAAAGGATGTCTCTACCTTTATGGTAATTATGCAGGTGATGTTATGAATTTTGATATGGGTGCAGAGATGGCCATGGAAGAAGATGGAATTCGAGTAGAAACTGTACTGGTTACAGATGATGTCTATTCAGCCAAGGATAAGAAAAATCGTCGTGGTGTAGCAGGAGATGTACCAGTGTTCAAAGTTGCTGGAAGTGCTGCGGCCAGAGGGTATGACTTAGATGCCGTAAAAACAGTAACTGAAAATGCTAATAATAATACGTACTCAATGGGCGTTGCGTTGTCGTCGTCAACACTACCAGTTACAGGTAAAGCTATTTTTGAGATGGCAGATGGAGAAATGGAAATTGGAATGGGGATACATGGTGAACCCGGGATCGAGCGGATTAAAATTGAATCAGCTGATAAAGTGATTGATGAAATCCTGACACATATTCTTGAAGATTCAAAGATTACTTCTGGTGATGAAGTCTATGTTTTAGTAAATGGTTTAGGTGGATTACCAGTTATGGACCAATATATTTGTTATCGAAGAGTTCATCAAATCTTAGAAGAAAAAGGAATTATTATCCATAAATCTGAAGTTGGAAATTATGCAACATCGATGGATATGGTTGGCTTGTCTGTGACATTGGTAAATCTAGATAAAGAGATTAAAGAATTATTGGACTATCCTTGTGATACCCCATACTATAAAATTAAAAAATAGCAAAGAGTTCAAAATTTAGATTTAAAAAATGATGGGATGGGTGTGGCATGACAAATAATATCGTGATCAATAAAGAGTTTATGGTGAATTCCTTGAAAGAAATGGCCAAACTCTCTGAAGAGCAGAGAGATTATTGGACGTCATTAGATTCAGATATTGGGGATGGTGATCATGGAATAAATTTAAGTATCGGATTTAGAGGGATCAGTAAGGAATTAGATAATATATCTGACAATACAACAGATATCAATTCGTTGTTAAAAAAAGCGGGAATGATTTTACTATCAAAAGTTGGTGGAGCATCAGGACCGCTATATGGAAGTTTTTTTATAAAGATGGGAGCTAAGTATCCTGATGAAGAAGAAATAAGTTATTCTGATTTTTTGGTAATGATTATGGATGGCATAAAAGCTGTACAGTCAAGAGGGAAAGCTGAAATTGGCGATAAAACAATGATTGATGCTTTTATTCCTGGTTATGAAGTTTTAGAGAACTATCAAGTTGATGATGATCCCTATAAAAATTTTGCTCAATTTATCATGAAAATGAAAGAAGGCTCTGATTCTACAATTCCACTAGTTGCAAAAAAAGGAAGAGCGATGCGTTTGGGTGAACGGGCGATTGGCCATAGAGACCCGGGATCAGAATCTTCATGGATGCTTATGGATATTTTTCATAAAGAGCTATTGAAAAGAAGGGATGGAAATGAGTAATCGAAAACCAATTGTCGCTATGAATTGGGCGATGAGGCAAAATAAAAATAGTGATGCGATTGCTTTTACAGAACAATTAGTAGAACTCTTAGATAAAGACACTAAAACAGAAAAAATTATTTTTCCATCAATGGGAACTTTACAAGCTGTAGCAAAAATTTCTAACGAAACCAATATTGGATTGGGTGCACAAAATATTGCACCATATGCACATGGTGAATATTCTGGTGAGTATTCAATTGAATCATTAATAGATATTGGTGGGAAGTATGTTGAGTTAGGTCATTGGGAAAGACGGACATTATTCGGAGAGACTAATGAGCTGATAAATAAAAAAGCCAAATTAATTCTTGAAAACAATCTAGTCCCAATTATTTGTGTTGGTGAAACAGATAAATTTGAATCTAAGAAAGAAATTGAAGAGCAAATCCGACGTCAACTATTTAATGATTTGTTAGGTATCGAAGAAAAAAAAATAGAGTCGATTATTATTGCTTACACTCCTAAGTGGGCTGTTGGAAAAACTAGGGCTTCAAATGCGCCACATGTACATGAAGTAGGTAATCTTATTAGAGAAATACTTCAAGATATATTCTCTGAAAAAACTTCGCAAATAATTCGTATTATTTATGGAGGATCAGTGAGTCCTGAAAATGCTCGTTTAATTGTTGAAGCTGAATCTATCGATGGTGTATTGATTGGAAGATTTGGAAGTAATCCAGAAAGGTATGCTGAAGTAGTAAAAGTAATAGGAGATACTAAGGAGACATAGACAAGCGTTTGCCATAGAAAATATAGTAAATGAATATCTAAAATATTGATGGAAACAAATCGTTTCCTTAATAAAAATATAGGGGGAAAATATTATGTGTAATCATGGAATTCCGGATAAAATGAAAGCGGTTGTTGCGTATGAACCAGGAGATTATAGACTGGAGTCAGTTGAAGTACCTAGAATAAGAAACAGCAAAGAAATTATTTTAAAAGTAGAGGCATGTGGTATTTGTGCGGGGGATATTAAAGCTTATGGTGGAGCTCCAAGTTTTTGGGGAGACGAAACACAGCCAGCTTATATCAAAGCTCCTATGATTCCAGGACATGAGTTTATTGGAGAAATAGTTGAAAAGGGAGAAGATGTCACTGAATTTGAGATTGGTGATCGTATCGCTTCTGAACAAATTGTGCCATGTTGGGAATGCAAATTCTGTAAACGTGGAGAGTATTGGATGTGTGAAAAACATGATTTATTTGGCTTCCAAAGCAATGTAAATGGTGGAATGGCCGAGTACATGAGACTAACCAAAGAAGCAATAAATTATAAGGTTCCTAAAGATTTACCTATTGAAAAAGCAATTTTAATTGAACCGTTTGCATGTAGTCTTCATGCTGTCCAAAGAGCAAATGTAAAAATTGGAGATTTTGTTGTATTATCGGGTGCAGGGACACTGGGGCTAGGAATGGTAGGAGCTTTAGCAAAAACTGGTAAAGATAAGTTGGTAGTACTTGATCTAAAAGAGGACCGCTTGGAGCTAGCTAAAAAATTTGGTGCAGATATTGTTATGAATCCTGCAAAAGAAGATGTTGTAAGTAGAATTAAAGAGCTGACAGGAGGATACGGTTGTGATGTATATATTGAAGCAACAGGTCATCCAGCATCAGTTGATCAAGGATTAAGTATGATTAGAAAACTAGGTACATTTGTGGAATTTTCAGTATTTAAGGACCCTGTTTCAGTTGACTGGAGTATCATTTCAGATAGAAAAGAACTAGATCTTTTAGGAAGTCATTTGAGCCCATATTGTTATCCATGGGTAATTGAGCATATTGCTGATGGTAGTCTACCGACAGAAGGGGTAGTTACAAATAAATTTCCTCTTGAGGAATTTAAAAAAGGCTTTGAATTGATGGAAAAAGGTGATAAAACCTTAAAGGTGATCTTAGTACCGTAGTTTAAAAATAAGGCTAAAGATTGGCGAGCAATGATTAAAGACCTTAATCTTTAAGCCAATATATTGGTGATGGTATATATGCTAAACTGACCTCTAAAAGTTAGACTGAAAATCTGATTTTTGGAGGTCAGTATCTTTATTATTATGGTGTTGAAAAGTAGAAAAACAATAACTCTTTGAAATTTGAACAGCAGATAACCGTAGATAGGGTTGGATCAATGCTTTATAGTTATTCTCTTCCTTCTATTGGAAATGGCGGCGGACTCTGCCAGAGTTAGTCAAAACACAAAAAAAGCCGGGCTCTCGACGGCCCGGCTCTTAGAATATCGGAAGGATTAGTTCATTCGAATTTATATTACTTCATGATACATGCAAAGTACTACACGAATTTCTAGACTATAAACATAAATATTTGTTTTTACTACGTTTTCACTTCTATTCAGTTTTAAGAAACTTTTTTTCAGTTACGTATCATTTTACTTGTGTGTTTGATGAACTACTCAATCTCGGATACGCATTCACTATTTTAAAAGGAAATACTTCACACATACTGCTTGACGATTTTCGGTGAATCTTGTATTACTAACAATTTTATTGTTTACTTTTTTCTACTTTCTTATCGAGAAATCCTTCGAATGATCTAAGTTCCTCCTTCCTTGTATCTATAATATAGCATAGTTCTATCTTTTTTGGAAGCGTTTTATGATGATTATTTTAGCTGTTTTATTTATTGGATTTTGAACAAAAAATGAGCTATATGCTTTGGAATCCATATCTTTTCTATGTTATAGTAATAATATAATTAGTTTTTTATAACATAAGGAGGAATAGGATGGATCCATATAAAGAGAAGATAGATCGTGTAATAAATGAATATGATGCTGATATAACAAATGGTCTGACCAGTGATAAAATCGAAAAGAAAATAAAAAATAACGGAAGAAATAAATTTGAGGAAGCGCCGAAAGAATCGATAGCAAAAAAATTCTTCCATAGTTTGACAGACTTTACGACAATCATCTTATTGGCGGCGGCGGTGATCTCGCTATATACCGCGATTGCTACTGATCATGGGGATTATTTTGAAAGTTTTTTGATTATCGCAATTGTGGTGATTAATTCTGTTTTAGCAATTGTTCAAGAAGGAAATGCTGAAAAAGCGTTATCTGCATTGCAAGATATGAACAAGCAGACGGCTACTGTGATGCGCGACGGAAAGCAAAAAGAGATCGACGCCGAAGAATTGGTTCCAGGCGATACGTTGTTGTTGGAGTCGGGTTCAATGATTACGGCTGATGCACGAATCATTGAAGCTTCGCAACTGCGAGTGGAGGAATCCGCATTGACTGGCGAGAGTGAGCCGGTGATCAAAGATCCTGAATACTTAGGCGAAGACGGAGCAGCTTTAGGTGACCGGTTGAATATGCTTTATAAAGGATCAACTGTAGTGAATGGCCGCGGAAGAGCGGTTGTTACGGCGACTGGTATGAAGACTGAGATGGGGAAAATCGCGGGTCTGTTAAACAGCGATGAAAACCAAAAAACACCTCTGCAAAAACGATTAAATCAATTGGGCAAACGGATTAGTTTGATCGCTTTGGCAGCTGCGGCTTTTGTGTTTTTCATTGGAGAAATGCAAGGCGAACCAAAATTAGAAATGTTCATTATCGCTATTTCCTTAGCGGTTGCTGCGGTACCAGAAACGCTGATGGTCATCGTGACGTTGACCTTAGCTTTTGGCGTGCAAAAAATGGCGAAAAAACATGCGATTATCCGAAAGTTGCCGGCTGTTGAAACTTTGGGTTCTGCAAATGTCATTTGTTCAGATAAAACCGGCACACTGACACAAAATAAAATGCGCGTTCGCCGGGTCTGGGCGCACGGCGATTCGGTAGTAGACACAGAAGAAGGTATGACAGAAGAAGCGATGGAAGTTTTGAGCATCGCCGCTTTATGTACCGATGTCGTAGTCGAAAATGATGACAATGAACTAGAGATCAAAGGTAATCCGACCGAAGCTGCGATCGTTCGTGCTGTAGAAGAAAATTATCATACAAAAGCAGAACTAGAAGAAAAATATCCGCGTATCGGTGAGATCCCTTTTGATTCAGAACGAAAGATGATGACGACTGTACATAAACGCGGAAAGAAATTTATCTCGATCACTAAAGGCGCGTTTGATGTCTTGTTACCTAAATTTTATTACGGAGACGTAGATCAAGCCGCGATCGTTAATGACCGGTTTGGTAAAAAAGCGTTGCGAGTAATTGCTGTAGGCTATGCGATCCATGAAGAAGAACCTACCGAGTTTACTTCGGAAGCATTAGAGAAAAAACTCCGTTTGATGGGATTGATCGGGATGATTGATCCGCCGCGGCCTGAATCAAAAGGGGCAATCGCCCGTGCTAAAAAAGCCGGGATCAAAACCGTGATGATCACCGGGGATCATGTCGTAACGGCTGGAGCGATTGCAAAAGAATTAGGCATCATGAAGTCGCGCAAAGAAGCGTTGTCAGGCGCAGAGCTGCATAAAATGAGTGATGATGAACTAGATGCTCGTGTTAAAGAATTATCCGTCTATGCTCGAGTGACCCCTGAAGATAAGATCCGGATCGTTAAATCATGGCAGCGTACCGGCGCAGTTGTTGCAATGACCGGTGATGGTGTCAATGATGCACCGGCATTAAAAGCCAGCGATGTTGGTTGTGCGATGGGGATCGCCGGAACCGATGTCGCCAAAGGAGCAGCCGATATGATTTTGACGGATGATAACTTTGCAACGATCGTTGATGCGGTTGCACGGGGACGTTCGGTTTATCAAGGGATCAGAAAAGCAATCAATTTCTTATTGAGTTGCAACATCTCAGAAGTTTTTATCGTAGTGATCGCCATGCTGCTAGGCTGGGGTGCGCCGTTTACTGCGGTTCAGCTTTTGTTCGTCAACGTAGTAGCTGACGGCTTGCCAGGGTTTGCGTTAGGCAGAGAACCGGCAGAAGCCGGGATCATGGATGAAGCACCGATTCCGCGTAATGAAGGAGTCTTTGCGCGCGGTCTCTGGAAGAAAATTGGATTGAATGCGTCAGTATTTACGGTTGTGACGTTGATTGGTTTTTATGCGGGCGCGTTTGTTGAGCAGGTCAGCTACTTTACACCGCCAAGTTTAGAAGTCGGACAAACAGTCGCGTTCTTAGTGTTAGCTTATTCTTCAATCTTGCATGTTTTCAACGTCCGAAGCAGCAAGTCGATTTTTAAAATCGATTTAGCGACCAATAAATCATTGGCTCAGATGGCTTGGTTAGCGATCGGAATCACGACAGCAATCACTTTGATTCCGCAAACGCAAAAATTGTTCTATCTCGTTCCAATCAGTTTGAATCATTGGGCGATCGCGATCGTACTTTCGATCGTGCCGATCATCGTCAATGAATTGATCAAGTTCCATAAAGCACCGGAAATCGACACAGAAACTATTTGATCTATGGGAAAGAGGATGCGACAAGACGGTTGTCACATCCTCTTCAATTTGGTTGAATATATCGTTTTTCGATAAAAAAGTATTGATTTTCAATTTATTTGATGCTAAGATAAGTTTACAAAAATTTTGAGGTGGTTGTATGAATAGGAAAGTCAATCTTCTTAGAGCAGCGCTAGTAATGATCGCATTGCTCGTGGCATTTATAACAGTGATATTTACCATTCAATTCTTTTCGGAGGGGAAAGTCCCGTTATTTGTGAGCAGCTTGTTTGTTTCTTTTATTGTAGCGGTTCTCTTAGGATTTCGTGTGCTGTTTTTACTTGCCAAAATTTTGAGTTATATCAAAAAATCTGAAGCCTTTTCAATGAAAACATTAAAAGTAGTATCTGCTATAAAGCAGACGATTCTTGCGATGAGTATTGTTTTCTTAGGGATCTTGCCGTTTTTCTATACGGTTGCAGATCAAGATGACGCACCGGGTTTTCTCGTGATCGGTTTCGCGCTTGTTTCAATTCCTTTTACGGTGTTTATTTTTTCTCAAATCGTGGAGGAACTTTTCAAAAGTGCTACTGAACTGAAGGCAGACAATGAATTAACGATTTAGGAGCAGAAAAATGGCAATTATCATTGATTTAGATGTTATGTTAGCAAAAAGAAAAATGAGTGTGACTGAGCTTTCAGAAAAGGTCGGGATAACACTGGCGAATGTATCGATCTTGAAAAACAATCGGGCAAAAGCGATCCGTTTCTCGACATTAGATAAAATTTGCAGTGTATTGGAGTGTCAACCCGGCGATATTTTGAAATATAAAGCAGATCAGCAATAAAAAAGTCTTCAAGGATTATCCTTGAAGACTTTTTTGTGATCCGACTTATTGTTTGTAATCGTAAGCAGTCACGATGATGCCTTTCAGCTCGCTGATCAATGGTTCTTTTGGATTTGCTGTCGTACATTGATCTTCGTAAGCTAATTCTGCCATCCGATCAACTGTTGAATCTAATTTTTCTTGTGTAACGCCTTGCGCTTTCAAGTTCATATCGATACCGACAGATACTCCCAGCTCATAAACTGCAGTAGCCAAAGCTTCGACCAATTCGGCAGTCGTGTTGCCTTTCAGACCTAAGAATTTTGCGATATCCGCATAGTCTGTGTCCGCACGGAAGTAATCGTATTTAGGGAACATTGCGTGTTTTTGCGGATCTTTCGCATTGTAACGAATAATGTGCGGCAGCAAGATTGCATTGGTACGTCCATGAGGGATACCATATTCTCCACCGATCTTATGAGCAATCGAGTGAGAAATTCCCAAGAATGCGTTGGCAAAAGCCATCCCAGCCATCGCTGAAGCATTATGCATTTTTTCCCGGGCTTCTTCATCACCAGTTTTTACCGATTTTTCTAGATAGTCAAAGGCAATCCGAATCGCTTGCAAACTTAAGCCGCGAGTATAATCCGATGCCATCACTGAAACATACGATTCAAGAGCGTGCGTCAAGACATCCATCCCAGTATCTGCCGCGATAGAAGCAGGTAATGTCAATACAAATTGTGGATCGATGATCGCTACGTTTGGAGTCAACGCATAATCTGCCAATGGATATTTCACATGCGTCTCACTGTCCGTGATAACCGCAAACGGTGTTACTTCAGCACCAGTTCCGGAAGTTGTTGGAATACATACTAATTGGGTATTTTCTGCTGGTTTGATTCCGTAAGTCCGTTTCCGAATATCCAAGAATTTTTGTTTTGCACCGAAGAATGAAGTGTCTGGGTGTTCAAAGAACATCCACATTCCTTTCGCCGCGTCCATCGCGGATCCGCCGCCTAAAGCGATAATTGTATCCGGTTGGAAGTCTACGATCATTTCCAAACCTTTGTAAACAGTATTCGTTGTAGGGTTTGGTTCAACTTCAGAAAAGACTTCGACTCTCACATCATTTTTACGACGGCCTAAAGCTTCCCGCACGATATCGGCATAACCGAATTGCACCATTCCTGGGTCGCAAACCAACATGACGCGTTCCACATTTTCCATTTGAGTTAAATATAATAAAGAATTCTTTTCAAAGTAGATCTTTGGCGGAAGTTTAAACCATTGCATATTATTTCTCCGTTTCGCTACAGTTTTGATGTTGATAAGATCAAGGGCAGATACATTATGAGAAACTGAATTTTTCCCGTATGATCCGCAACCAAGAGTTAATGATGGAATCAATTCATTGTAGATATCACCGATCCCGCCTTCAGATGAAGGTGAGTTGACTAAGATCCGGCAAGCTTTCATGCGTAAGCTAAATTCTAATTCAACATCTGGATCTTCAGTGTGGACCACAGCGGTATGTCCGAGTCCGCCTAATTCCAACATTTTTTCGGCTAAGTCTAGTCCTTGTTGCGTGTTGTTTGCTTTAACCATCGCTAAAACTGGAGAAAGTTTTTCACGAGATAATGGATAATCAGCGCCGACGCCGTCTAATTCTGCGACTAACAGTTTCGTTCCGTCTGGGACATTGATACCGGCTAATTCCGCGATCGCTTTAGCAGAAAAGCCAACAATTTTTGGATTCACTGCATATTTGCCTTCATTCATCACAGCATCTTCCAGTTGGCGCAATTCGTTTTTCTTAACAAAATAAACTTGATGCGCTTGGAATTCTTTTTTCACGTCATCGTAGATCTCTTTGTCGACGATGATCGCTTGTTCAGATGCACAAATCATCCCATTATCAAATGTTTTCGATACGATCAAGTCATTGACCGCCCGTTTTATTTTTGCTGTTTTTTCAATATAAGAGGGAACATTTCCTGGTCCAACCCCTAAAGCCGGTTTGCCAGTCGAATAGGCTGATTTAACCATTGCGCTTCCGCCAGTCGCTAAAACGATGGCGATTCCTGGATGATTCATCAAGCCTTGCGTTGCTTCAAGAGAAGGCTGCTCGATCCACTGGATACAATTTTCAGGAGCGCCGGCTGCAATCGCAGCATCGCGAATGATCCGTGCGGCTTCTGCTGAAGATTTTTGTGCACTTGGATGAAAGGCAAACACGATTGGATTCCGTGTCTTGATTGCAATCAATGATTTGAATACAGTCGTTGATGTTGGATTGGTCGTTGGTGTTACTCCGCAAATCACGCCGACTGGTTCAGCGATTTGGACAAGATGGCGTTGCTTGTCTTCATAGATGATGCCGGCAGTTTTGTCATGTTTGATGCTGTTCCAAATATATTCGGAGGCGTACATGTTTTTGATTGCCTTGTCTTCAACGATACCGCGGCCAGTTTCTTCAACTGCCATTTTCGCTAACAGCATATGTTTGTCTAAAGCAGCCATCGCCATCTCATGAACGATATGGTCTACTTTTTCTTGATCAAAGCGGGATAAAATTTTTAACGCATCGTTTCCTTTTGCTGCTAGTTCGTTGATCATATCCTCAACATTAATTGTTTCCTTCTTTTTCTCAGCTGTTTTAACCATTTTTTTCCTCCCAGTACTTTTTTTGGTAACCTAATCATAATCGCTCTATCATCTTATGTAAACGCTTTCTTAACTAAATATTCATTTCACAATGAAGAATGCTGAATAAAATATAATGAGCGTTCTCTTATAATTTTGAAAATATAATTCGATAAAAGAGCTGCGATACACGTTAGAGAATAATTTTAGGCTAAAATTGTATTTTCACGAGATAAAAAATGTCATTTAAATTTGTTCAAAAAAAATAAAACTAATGAAACTTTGTGTTGCTCTGATCAAATCGTTTATTTTCTCTTAAAATAAGAAGTTTTAAGCTCTGCATAGAAAGTTGCAAAAGCCGATTAAAACCAGTATTATGATACAAGTCGCGAAATACATACATAGAAGAAAGTAGGAAATTAAATGACTGAACCTGCCATTTCTTATCGTTTAATAAAGAAAGAAAAACATACAGGAGCACGTTTAGGAGAGATCATCACCCCTCATGGAACGTTTCCAACACCAATGTTTATGCCAGTGGGCACCTTGGCTACCGTAAAAACAATGTCACCAGAAGATTTAAAAGAGATGGGTGCGGGGATCATTCTGAGTAATACGTACCATCTTTGGTTGCGACCAGGAGAAGATCTAGTCGCCGAAGCAGGCGGACTGCACAAATTTATGAATTGGGATCAACCAATCTTAACGGATTCTGGCGGTTTCCAAGTTTTCTCACTCGCTGATATGCGTAATATCGTCGAAGAAGGCGTTCATTTTAAAAATCATTTAAATGGCTCAAAAATGTTCTTATCGCCAGAAAAAGCGATTGATATTCAAAACAAATTAGGTTCAGATATCATGATGAGTTTTGATGAGTGTCCGCCATTTGATGAAAGTTACGACTATGTTAAAAAATCTGTGGAACGCACATCGCGCTGGGCTGAACGCGGCTTGATCGCCCATGCGAATCCAGCAACACAAGGATTGTTTGGAATCATCCAAGGCGCCGGTTTTGAAGATTTGCGTCGTCAAAGCGCCAAAGATTTAGTCAGCATGGACTTTCCTGGCTATTCCATCGGTGGTCTTTCTGTCGGCGAACCAAAATCAGAGATGAATCGAGTCTTAGAATTTACAACACCGTTGATTCCTGAAAACAAACCGCGTTATTTGATGGGGGTTGGTGCGGCCGATTCCTTGATTGATGGCGTGATCCGCGGTGTGGATATGTTTGACTGTGTGTTACCAACACGTATTGCCCGCAATGGAACATGTATGACTTCTGGGGGGCGGTTAGTTGTTAAAAACGCGAAATACGCGCATGACTTCAGACCGTTAGATGAAAAATGTGATTGCTATACTTGTCGCAATTACACACGAGCATACATCCGTCATTTGATTCATTGTGACGAGACTTTTGGGATTCGTTTGACTTCTTATCACAATCTGTATTTCTTGATCAACTTGATGAAACAAGTTCGTCAAGCGATCATGGATGATAATTTGTTAGAATTCCGCCAAGCATTTTTTGAAGAGTACGGTTTTAACAAGCAAAACGCAAAAAGTTTCTAAAGACTAGGCAAAAAAGCTAGTGAAACGTTGGAAACTTTGATACAGTTAAAAGTGGATTACTAAGAATGCGAGGGGAATTTTAAAATGGGAAACTTTTCAATGATTATCTTGCTTGTGTTGATGCTGGGAATGTTCTTTATGATGAACCGTTCTCAAAAGAAACAACAAAAAGAACGTCAAAGTTTATTAGATGCAATGAAGGTTGGAGACGGCGTTGTAACAATCGGCGGTCTGCACGGTGTGATCTCTGAGGTCAACACGAGCGACAAAACCGTTACTTTAGACTGTGAAGGCATTTATTTAGTATTTGACCGTTCTTCAATCAAAACAGTTAAAGCTGGCGTTGGCCCAACAGTTGCACCCGTTGAAACAAAAACGGTTGAAGCAGAACCAACTGAAACAGTAGTTGAAGAAGAAACAGAAAAAACTGAAGATAAGTAATAGTTCCAATATTTTCTGTAAAAGAAGATGTGACAAGATTTTTGTCACATCTTCTTTTTTTGTATGTCAGATCAAGTTGGAGACGATCTTCTCAAGCAAACAGAATAATTTGTGAAAAAAGTTCTATAATCGGAATGATTCCGTTTTATTAATGGTAAAGAAAGATAATTATTTTCTCCTTGAAATAGAGCTGTTTTTAAGAATTTTTATTAGGTGTGAAAAAAATCACAAAAAAGTATTTACAAACGTTTTCCAGTATTGTATGATAATCATGTGAAAAGGAACACAAAAATTTCTAGGAGGATACACATGGCTAAAGCGATTGAAAAAGAAAAAGACGTAATCAGCGTTGAACAGATAATTGACGAATTAGCGGTAAAAGCAAATGTTGCTCTGAAAGAAATGGAAGATTTTGACCAAGAAAAAGTAGACCATATCGTTCATGAAATGGCGATGGCTGCATTAGACAAACATATGCTGTTAGCGAAAATGGCGGTTGAAGAAACTGGCCGCGGAATTGTTGAAGATAAAGCCATCAAAAACATGTATGCATCTGAATATATTTGGAACAGCATCAAACATGATAAAACAGTAGGTATTATTGGTGAAGATAAACAAAAAGGTTTGATTGAAGTTGCTGGACCTGTCGGTGTTGTTTGTGGGGTAACTCCTACGACAAACCCAACATCTACGACAATTTTCAAATCAATGATCGCATTAAAAACAGGAAATCCGATCGTATTTGCCTTCCATCCAAGTGCTCAAAAATGTTCGGCTGAAGCAGCGCGGATTGTTCGCGACGCAGCAATCGCAGCCGGCGCTCCTGAAAACTGTATCCAATGGATCGAAAAACCATCGATCGATGCTACATCAATGTTAATGAATCATCCGGGTGTAGCAATCGTTCTTGCGACTGGCGGACCTGGGATGGTCAAATCAGCCTACTCAACTGGAAAACCAGCTTTAGGTGTTGGGGCAGGGAATGCGCCTTCTTATATCGAAAAAACAGCGAAAATCAAACGAGCAGTCAATGACTTGATCGTATCAAAAACATTTGATAATGGGATGATCTGTGCATCTGAACAAGGGATCATTGTTGATAAAGAGATCTATGATGAAGTAAAAGCAGAATTCCAAGCCCATCAAGTCTACGTAGTGAAAAAAGCAGAATTGAAGAAATTAGAAGATGCTGTAATGAACGAAGGAAAATACGCAGTCAACCCTGCGATCGTTGGTCATTCAGCTGAGGATATCGCTCAACGTGCGGGAATCAAAGTTCCTGCCGGGACTAAAATCCTAATTGCAGAATTAGATGGTGTCGGTGCAGATTATCCATTATCTCGTGAAAAACTTTCTCCAGTTTTAGCGATGGTCAAAGCAAACGATCATGCTCATGCATTTGATTTATGTCAAGGCATGTTGGAATTAGGCGGATTAGGGCATACGGCAGTAATCCATACAGAAGATGAAGACTTACAAGTGAAATTTGGCTTACGCATGAAAGCTTGCCGGATTTTAGTCAACACACCATCTGCTGAAGGCGGTATCGGTGATATCTACAACGAAATGATTCCATCATTGACTCTTGGTTGTGGTTCATACGGTAAGAACTCTGTATCTAAAAACGTATCTGCTATTAACTTAATCAATGTTAAAACTATCGCGAAACGGAGAAATAATATGCAATGGTTTAAACTTCCGCCAAAGATTTACTTTGAAAAGAACTCATTATTGTATCTAACAAAAATGCCTAAAGTTGAACGTGTTATGTTGGTCTGCGACCCAGGGATGGTTCAATTCGGTTATGCAGATATCGTACGTGAAGTCTTAGGTCGTCGTAAAAACGATGTGAAAGTCGAAGTCTTTTCTGAAGTTGAACCAAATCCTTCAACAAACACTGTTTATAAAGGTCTGGAATTGATCAACGACTTCAAACCAGATACAATTATCGCTTTAGGCGGCGGATCAGCAATGGACGCGGCGAAAGGAATGTGGATGTTCTTTGAACACCCAGACACTTCATTCTTCGGCGCAAAACAAAAATTCTTAGATATTCGTAAACGGACGTATAAAATTGCAGATTCTGAAAAAGTTCAGTTTGTATGTATCCCAACAACTTCTGGGACTGGTTCTGAAGTAACACCATTTGCGGTTATCACGGATAGTGAAACGCATGTAAAATATCCATTGGCGGACTACGCCTTGACTCCAGATGTAGCGATTATCGATCCGCAATTTGTGATGACAGTCCCTGCGTCAGTTACAGCTGATACTGGGATGGACGTACTAACGCATGCGATCGAATCATATGTCTCAGTAATGGCATCTGATTATACTCGCGGTTTGAGTTTACAAGCAATCAAACTTGTCTTTGAATACTTGGAAAAATCAGTGAAAACAGCAGATCCAGAAGCCCGGGAAAAAATGCATAATGCTTCAGCGATGGCTGGGATGGCTTTTGCCAACGCATTCTTGGGAATTTCTCACTCAATCGCTCATAAGATTGGTGGCGAATATGGTATCCCTCATGGACGTACCAATGCGATCTTGTTGCCGCACATCATTCGCTACAACGCGAAAGATCCGCAAAAACATGCGATGTTCCCTAAATATGATTACTTCCGTGCAGACACAGACTATGCCGATATTGCAAAATTCTTAGGTTTGAAAGGCAATACGACAGAAGAGTTAGTCAAAGCGTTAGTTGAATCAGTTTACAACTTAGGTACAACGGTTGGTATCGAAATGAACTTGAAAGCGCAAGGCGTTACGCAAGAAAAATTAGATTCAACAGTTGATCGGATGGCAGAATTAGCTTACGAAGATCAATGTACAACAGCAAATCCGAAAGAACCATTGATCAGCGAGCTGAAAGAAATCATCTTAACAGCTTACGATTACAAAGCTTAATAAGATCAAAAGAAGTTGTGGCTATTTGTCACAACTTCTTTTTTAGCGTGAATGATGCAGTGGCTGTTGTTTCACAAAATGTTCGTTATAAAAATCTGTGAATCGTGAAGAAACCTTTATTTATTTTTGTTTAAAAGAGCCGACTTTTTAACTAAAATGACTCTCTTTGATTGTTATAGTCTGTGAAAAACGATAGACTAGGATTAGGATGAGAGGAAAGGTTCGAGAGTATGGAGAAACTGAAACGAGAGATCCAAGAATTAGCTGAATCGAATGCACGATTAGGTGCTGTAATTGATTATTTGACGACGGAAAAAAACTTGATGACAAGTAAGGTGAATCATATCTTTATGTTGGATATGCAAGATTATGTCGCCGCGCTGAAGCAACTAGCTCCCTCGGATTCAAAAAGCTCTGCGATACCGGCTGAAATCAAGCAAATCAATCATCTGCTTACACAGCAATACGAATTAATGAAGAGCATTCAAAGAGACTATGCTCGAAATAAAGGACTTGGTCACGATGAGCAAGAACTTTATGATAAAAAAGTACGGAAAATCAAACGTTTGAAAATTATCAATCAATTGTTATTGCAAGATAATATCCTTTTTCAATCGATGCTGGACGAGAAAAAGATCAGCGGAAATATTCGGATCGGTGAAAAGAAAAATTGGCTACAACGTTTATTTAGAAGGTAAAATGTACCTTTCATGGAGAAGAGTAAAAGGACTGCGACATTTGTCGCAGTCCTTTTTGTATTCGATTCGATTAGTTACGATTTTAAAAGTAAGAGCGGATCATTTTCGTGTAGCTAATTTTTTATAATCGATTCCTCGAGCTTGGCACCATTCTTTCGGAGCGCCGCTCAAAATCAGCGGATTGCGAATCAAATCAGCAGTCGTCGCTTTATTGGTCATCAAATACAATCGGCGGAGTTGGATTTTCCAGTCTTCGATCATTTCAATAGTAGCTTCAATACCGTGGCTCAACAGCGTATCTAAAATCGTCGCGGAAATCCCAACAGCTCTAGCGCCTAAACAAAGTGCTTTGAAAATATCGAAGGCATTTCGAATACCGCCAGAAGCAAGCAAGATCATCTCTGGATCTTTTTGTGCTTCTAGTAAAGAAATCACCGTAGATTGTCCCCAGTCGGCTAAGTAATCCAACTCTTTTTTAGGACGCCGAGCATTTTCAATCTGAGAAAAACTCGTGCCGCCACGGCCGGAAACATCAACAGCTGTTACTCCGAGTGTTTTCAATCGTTGGATCGTCTCGCTAGCCATCCCAAAACCGACTTCTTTAACGATTACAGGAACAGTCGTTTGTTGAATCGTTTCTTGGATATTTTCCGACCAAGTATGGAAATCGCGGTCGCCTTCAGGCATAACCAATTCTTGTGGTACATTCAAATGAATTTGCAGGCCGTCTGCTTGAAGCAAGTCGACGATTTTTTTTGCGTCAGCACTCGTTCTGCCGGCACCCATATTTCCTAAGATCAAACCGTTGGGATTGACTTGGCGGATGATCGTATAAGAATCTGCTACGCTGGGATCTTTGAGCGCGGCACTAACGGATCCTGTCGCCATCATTAAATTAGTTTCACGAGCGATGATAGCTAAATCATGGTTGATCTGTTTCGTTTTCTCACTGCCGCCAGTCATCGCATTGATATAAAAGGGCACACTTAGTTGTAAACCGAGAAATTCAGTGCTTAGATCAATCGCTTCGGGGCGAGTGGTCACTAAAGAAGAATGGATCAAACGAATGGCATCAAAATCATTCTCTTTGATTTTATGATGAAAGGCGCGAGCTAAAGAGACGTGCTCATCTTTACGATTCATGACGATCCTCCTTGAAATGATAGACATGCAGAGGAAGCGGCGTGATGCCAGCTTTTTCCCACGAGCTCATCAAAGGCAAGATGCCTGCACGTTTATCAATGATCACGATCCCGCAGTCACCGCCGCCGGCACCGGATGATTTTGCGGCACCGCCGTAATTTTCTGCAAGATCATTCAAGCGTTTCAATTCTTCTGTTTCAATCGATACGTTGCTCAAACTAGTCAGCTGATTCAATAAATAGCGGTTTTTCCGGATCATTTTTTGGATCAAAGCCACATCTTTTTGTTTAAAGCCTTGGATCATTTGATCGACACATTGTTTACTGTCGCTTAAAAAATTTTCATAAGAAGTTTTTTTATCTTGGCGGGATTGATGGACTTGATCGACTAAATCAGAAGTCGAAGCCGGACTGCCCGTCCAACCAATTAGCAAGCGCAAGTCTTCTGGTACTTGTAGTGGTTCGATCTGCAAACTTGGCCAATCACTTTCAATCAAAGCTGATAACTTTTCGGTAGCTAACTTGTTTAAAACCCAGTCATGATCAAAAGTAGAAAAGGCCAGCCAGCCGCCATAACAACTTGCAGCGATGTCACCGCAAGAACCGTTGCCTTGTACATTTAAATGCGCTAAAGTGGCCAATTTGAATAATTCCAACTGTGAAAGCTGCAAATCATAAAAGGCATTCAACGCCTTGACAGTAGCGACCGTCACTGCGCCGCTAGAGCCGAGACCATATTTGCGGCCATTGGAATTATCCAACTCGCTAGTTACTTTCAAATCGAAGAAGGCGAGTTTTTTTCCTTTTTCTTGGGCAAATTTTTCGGTGAAATGGATCGCGGCTAAAATATAATGGAACGGATTATCGCGAAGATCCAAAACCAATTCATTGTTGCGGCGAGTCCACCGCACTGGCAGATCGCTATATTGAGCAGATTGAATGCTGCCGATTTTTTTGGCAGGTTCGATTGAGACCGAGATAAATTGATCGATCGCAACAATAATCGCTGGATGTCCAGGTTCGACTACAGCATATTCGCCGGCAATGTATAATTTTCCTGGTGCAGAGACTTCAATCATTTGCTGACTCCTTTTTCATTTTTACGTGCTATTTTTACAAACTAAAAAGATGGAAGGGGAGTATCTTCCGTTAAGATCTCAATTGCGGGACCTGCATGAGCAACCACTAATTGTTGGTGGTCGAGCTGGCCGGTTAAAGCGTGCAACAAAGCGTCCTCATTTTTTCGTTCCACTAAAATTTTGACGTTGGGACCGGCGTCCATTGTAAAGTAACAAGGCAAGCCGTTGTTTCTGAGTTGACGGACAAGATCCATGACCTGCATACTTTCTGCTGACCAGTAGGTAAACGGCGGATCAGCGGCTAAAGTTGTTCCGTGCATCTTCAAAGCACTAGCTTCAGTTACTTTTCCCAGCGCGTTAAAATCTTTTTCAGCGATTGCTTTTTTAGCTTTAGCTAGATCTTGCGGCACAGTTTGCAACCAACCGTCATAAAACGCGGAAGTTTCAACCGTTCGCTGCATACCGTCACGACTGGAAATATCTTTTTTGGCATCGTTGACGACAACAAAAATCATACTTAAGTCATTTTCGAAATTGTTGCTGGGAACATTTACAGCATAAGAAGTCTGATCAGAATTGCCTTTTTGCCATTCTGCAAAACCGCCGTAAGTACTGCGGCAGGCTGAACCAGAACCGCGGCGTGCTAATCGTGACAAATCTTCCGGGGCTAAATCTAACTTCAATGCGGCACTTGCTGCACCAGCTAGTGCTGCCAATCCGCTTGCAGAAGAAGCTAACCCGGCAGCTGTCGGGACAAAATTTTGACTTTTAACGACTGCATATAAAGAAGTGTTGCCTTGAGAACGAACTAAATCAAGAAAGCGACTCACTTTTACAGTCGCTTTCGAATCTTGTAAGTGACCATCTAAATAGAAGCAATCTTCAGTCAGGTCTTCTGAAAAGATGACTTGAGTTTCGGTATAAAAAGCATCCAATGTCAGCGATAAGCTGTTGTTCATCGGGATGATCAGTTCTTGATTTTCTTTGCCCCAATATTTGATCAAGGCGATGTTGGTATAAGCTCGAGCTTTGCCGCTAAACATGCGCATACACACCTAACCCTTCGATCCATGTATTTCGTGCGCCGGCATCTAATAGGATCTGCTGCAGCTGCCGACCGCTCGTTTCATTTTCTGCTAAAGCAATCATACAGCCGCCGCGGCCGCCACCGGTCAGTTTTGCACCGAGCGCTTGATTGTCTAAGGCGGTCGTGATCAAATGATCCAAATGCCGATTGCTGGTGCCTAATAAGCGCAACAATCCCTGAGCTTGATTCATACAGTCGCCTAAAATTTTAGGGCGGTTTTGTAAGATCGCTTGTTGGGTTTGGCGAGTTAATTTACCCAATGTTTGGATTTGCTTATTCGTTTCATGAGGACGCAGCTTCATCAACTGAGCAATGTCGCTGACTGCTTTGCGAGTCTGACCTTTGATTCCGGTATCAGCAACTACTAAAAAAGCATCCATATTCAGTTGGAAAGGTTGGAAGCCGATCCCTTTTTGATAAAGGATGGGTTCCGTCCCGCTGATCGTTGTCGCGTCGATCCCGCTAGGATTTCCGTGAGCAACGGCTTCGGCTTGATTGACAAAATGGAGAACTTTTTTTTGTGTTGCCGGTTCTTCCATCCAATCAAAGACAGCACGGGTAATCGCTACAGCGACCGCTGCACTAGAACCCATTCCACGTTCTGCGGGAATCGAGCTGTCGATTTTTAAGTAAAATGGTTCTGGAATTTTAAAATATTTAACTAAATACCAAAGTAAGACCGTAACATTTCGCATCGTATTAGGTGCTTTTGAAATTGGTCCGTGAAAAAAACTAGATTCGATCCACGATTCTAATTTGTTCGCGCGAATAGTCGCTTGGATGCCTGTTCCAGAAAAAGGAAAGGCGATCGCCGGTTCTCCGTAGACAACCGAATGTTCTCCCATTAATATGATTTTCCCGCTGGCATAACCGGTGCCAATCGATTTCATATAAAAACCCCTATTTCGTTTTAGAGTGATTATTTTTCCCCCCAGAGAAAAATAGTTGATTGCCGCTTAGTGGTTCGCGCAATCTTGTGTTAGCCCCGCCTGAAAAACAGGGGATAATTTTTATTTAATAATAGTTATTCATTTCAATCTCCTTTACATTTTACTCAGAGAACGCCGACAAGTAAACGAAACTACTGAAAAGTTTTTGAAAAACAACGATTTTTTAAACATTCCTTAGAAGAAAAAAAGAATCAAATTTTTCGAATTTTTTGTTTGACGACACCAGATATTGGGGGTATATTGTATAAGTTGAAAAATACGCACTATATTTTGTATGAAATGAGTTGGGGGTTTATGAGCGTGATCGTATTAGCAGGAACCATTGGAGCAGGAAAATCAAGTTTGACCGAAATGTTGTCAGAGCATCTAGACAGTCAAGCTTTTTATGAATCGATTGATGATAATGAAGTATTGCCATTGTTTTATGCCGATCCAGAGCAATATGCATTCTTATTGCAGATTTATTTTTTAAATAAACGTTTCGATAGTATCAAAAAAGCTATGCAAGATGATAACAATGTCTTGGATCGTTCAATCTATGAAGATTCTTTATTGTTCCATCTAAATGCTGATCTTGGTCGAGCAACTGAGACAGAAGTGAAGGTTTATGATGAATTGTTGGGCAACATGATGCAAGAGCTGCCTTATGCGGCGCACAAAAAACATCCGGATCTATTAGTACATATCCGTGTTTCGTTTGAAACGATGATGGAACGTATCCAAAAACGTGGCCGTGAATATGAACAATTAGAATCTGATCCAACTTTATATGATTATTATAAAGAATTGAACAGCCGTTACGATCAATGGTATGAAGACTATAATGAAAGTCCTAAGATCCAAATCGATGGCGATCGGTTAAATTTTGTCGATGACGAACAAGCACGCGATGAAGTAATTCGGATTATCGATGAAAAAATCTTAGAAGTTCAAGCAGTACCTGCTGAATAGTAAAAGAGATTGTGGCAGAAGTGGGCAGCTACAAGTAATTTTGGCTTATTTTCCGAAGAGGATTCTGGAGTGTCACACAAAAAAGGAGCTATGACAAATTTTTTTGTCATAGCTCCTTTTTTATGGATTATTTCATTCGATGCTGACTGATGATGCGATTGTGTTTGCTCAAACCTAAGGCGATCCCCAGCAGTAAACCTAGTCCGATCATCAAAAATAAGACGATCCCAATCAAATCACCGGTATATAAAATTTGCCCAAAAATACCGATGATCACACCGATCACGATTCCAATAAATAAATTGCTGGCATAGCCTAAACCGATCGACTCTTCGATTTGCGGATCGATGGCTTGATAGTAAGCTTGTCGTTCCAGATTTTTTTGTTCTTCATCTGAAAGTGGACGATCTGCTTGGAAAACAGCGATTGTTCGATTCAAAGCATCTTCTTCGCTTAAATTTTCTTCGGTCATCAATTGAGTCAAGTAATCTTTGACATACCCTGCAATCTCATCTGTTTCTTCTTGGCGATTTGGTTTTAGATTTTGGATTGTTTTTTCGCGAAGTTCTTGTAATTTCAAGGACATCCGTTCGGGGTAACTCAGCTGATCTTTGCTCAAACTTTCTCTGACCATTTCTTCTGCAAATTTTTGGATTTTATTATCGGTTGATGTGTTCATTAGTTTTCGTCTCCTTTATAAAAAGTGTCCATTAATTGTTTGATAAATTGCCATTCTTGTTTTTTGTGCTGCAAGAAAGTCCGGCCTTTTTCTGTTATATGATAGTATTTACGCCGAGCCGCTTGGCCTTCTTGCCAATAGCCGACTGCATACCCATTTTTTTCTAAACGTTTGAATGCAACGTATAAAGTTCCTTCTTTCAATTCAAAGGTTCCGTGACTCAGTTCCTTTGCTTGGCGCGCAAGGTCATAACCATAGCTGTCAGCTTTAGCCAAAATACTTAGGATGATCGGATCGATGTATCCGCGCAAGACTTCTTTATCGATTTCCAAGTTTGTACCTCCTTTTAATTAATACCTCGTGTCATAAAGATAATAAAGCGAGGTATTAAAAAAGTCAACGAAAACTTCTGATGTGTGCGGAATTAATATTGAATGGTGATTTTTGGTATACTGTGAGCAGGATCAGTACAGGAGGATTTTGATGGACAGTGAAAAAACATTCAATCAAGCGCAGTGTACCTGGATCAATGTGGACAGTACGCAATCGCATGAAATAAAAGAATTACAGGCCAGTTATGCGATCAGCGATGAGATGCTGACGTATGCTCTTGATGACAACGAGCGGGCGCGGGTGGAGTATGATCCGCTGGAGAAAGCTTTTTTGTTGATTTTTAATGTACCGAATCTTTTGAAAAAAGATAATCATTATGAAACGAGTCCGATGGCGTTTATTTTAAAAGAGCACTATTTTTTCTCTTTTGTAAATGAGCGGACAGATTACGTTGAAAATATCATTGAAAATTTATTAGCGAATGAACCGAATCAAAGCACAGCAAGTTTATTATTCCATACCTTGTTTTTGATTTCTGATTATTATTTTCCTTTAGTAGAAGAAGTGGACAGTCAGCGGATCCATTTGAACAAAAAACTGCGTGAAAAGACGACCAATAAAAATTTATTGGCACTTTCTGATTTAGAGATCGGCTTAGTTTATTTAGTGACTGCGACTAAACAAAATGCGGTGCTGTTAGAACAAGTCAAAGCACAAGTACTTTTTTCAAGTTTTACCGATAAAGAAAAAGAAGAGTTAGACGATGCATTGATCGAGGCAAAGCAAGCGGTGGAGATGACGAAACTTTCCAGTGAGGTTTTGGATCAATTATCGGGGACCTACAATAATTTGTTGAACAATAATTTGAATGACACGATGAAGATTTTGACGATCTGGTCACTGCTGTTAACGATTCCAACGATCGTGACAGGCTTTTTTGGAATGAATATGCCATTGCCTTTTGCGCATTCTGAAGCCGGCTGGTTCATAACGCTGATTATCAGTTTAGGACTATCTGTATGGTTGATCTTGATTTTATGGCGCAGAATACGGTAAAAAGTGATAATAAAACTTTTTTTGGAAAAACAGCAAGAAGTCATTAAAAAAACAGTTTAAAAAAAGAGGTCGTGGCATCAGGTCACGGCCTCTTGCTTTTATAGAATAAACGTTTCGATGACTTCAGCTACAGCGCTTTGTTCATGGGTGGCAATAGTTGTATGTTGGGCCGCTGCTTTAACGGAAGGGACCGCATTCGCGACTGCAACACCTAATTCAGCGGCGTGAATCATCGCTAAATCATTTGTGTTGTCGCCAATAGCAATCGTTTCGTTCATAGGAATCTTCAGCTGATCTGCCAATACTTGCAAAGCCGTCCCTTTACTGACGCCTTTTGGATTGAATTCGATATAGCGGTTGGAAGAGTAGCTTATTTCTAAGACTGTTCGCAGTTCGGCTGGCAGTTCTTGTTCTAATTTTTCTAGATAACTGCGATCCGTATTTTGGAACAAGGCTTTGTAGCAAGTCTGGTTTTTCAGAAAACCAAAATCATCATCCTGCCTTTTTTCGTGAGGAATCGTCGACAAGTAGGCATCTTCTTCAGGATTGCTGTGATAAAGGTACGTCTGTTCAAACGTATAAAGATGGATCGCCACCTCATATTTGGAACCAAATTCAAATAGGCGAGTAAGCAGTTCAAAGCTCAAAGGAAAAGCTTTGATGATCACAGGTCCTTGATTTTCGACGATCACTCCGCCGTTAAAACCGATCATGTAGTGATTCGCTTTATTTTCTGCCGTTAATTCTTCCAATGTTTGCTTGATTGAATAGAATCCGCGACCAGTCGCCGGTACGAATACTACACCTTGAGCTTCGGCTTTTTTTATTGTTTCTTGTGTTTTTTTGGAAACCTGTCGATTTTTATCCAACAGTGTTTCATCCAAATCACAAGCAATCAATCGGTACATAGAAGGGCCTCCTTTTATTTTTATTGTCCTTATTATAACAAAAAACCAAGCAGACTGTACCGTCCCCAAAAAGTTAGATTTTTGGTCTAACTTTCGGAGGTTACTACAGACTCGCTCGGTTTATTATTATTCGTTTGGATGAAACTTGCGATTGTAAAAATTAAAACTAGTATGCATCAAGTAAGCGGCAAGAAGACCCAATAAACTACCAATCACAATTCCAAGAAAGCGAAATTGGATCAACGTGTAAATGTATTGCTGTTTTGCCAGCATCGCCAACATCAACGACATAGGGGTAGTAAAAAATTGCGCGATCGCGTAGTTGCGTTTGATAAAGTATTCGACAGTCACAAACAGCAAAGTAATCACGATCAGCGTTTCAAAAATAGATAAAGATAAATTTAGTAAAAAGGCGGCGATCAAAAGACCGATGATCGTGCCGAAGATTCGCTGGATATTTCGATGAGCCATCGCCCGAAGCGTGTCACCTTGTAAAATCGCTGCGCAAGAGACGATCAGCCAATAAGGATTTTCTAAGCGCAGTCCCATACTTAAATACACAGCAAAAAACAAAATAGCACTATAAAAAAGACTTTCGATGATCACAGCCGGATCATCAGCAATTCGTGATTTCAATGTTATAGAAGGTTGAGTTTCCGGCAGGGGTGCTTTTTCCATAAAGTGCAGGATGAACGCAAAGGCGATGGCAAAAAGTACGCCGACAAGAAAGTAGCCGCTCATTAAGGGAATCTTAGCCAACGGGATCTTCGTACTTGTGCCCAATGCTGTAACCATGACGATGAAAAAAGGACCTGGTTTAGCAATACCGTGCAGCCGAAAAAAGAAACGACCTAAAAAGCCGATGAAGGCGACGACGATAGGGGCAGTCCAATCCGCGTGAGTTGAAAGCATACCAAGAAAATTCCCTAAAGTTAAGAAACTGCCGACAATTGATAAACGCAGCATTAATTGTTTTAGAGGGAGACTTTGATAGTAGAGAAAAGTAAAGATACCTAGTGAACCAAAACTAGCGACTGCTAGTTGATGAGATAAATAACCGGTGAGTAAGATGCTGATCATACAAAGGCCCGCGCCAATTAAACGAAAAGGGGATTCCTTTGGTTTGTTGTAACGAATCAATTCTTTAAAAAAAGATTGTTCCATTCTATCACTTCCTTCATATATAAGTTAGCATACTTATTAAAGAAAACTCAACAGAAAGTTTCTGAAAATAGTTAGAAATAAAAACTAAAGAGGTTGACATCTTAGCAGATAGCTTGTATACTGTTAAAGTTGAGAAATGAAAGCAGAAGCACCCGCTTCTCGCCTTACGCGAATATCTCGCTGGGCTAGATAGTTATTGACTGATCTTTTCGATGAGTCGAACTACGTGCGGGTTCGTAAAGAACTCGTTTTTTTATTCGCTTTTTTTCTCTCAAAAAATTTGGAGGTGAATGACCATAGCAAAGGATATGATGGTTAACGACGGCATTCGTGCGCGTGAAGTACGTTTGATCGGACAAGATGGCGAACAACTAGGTGTAATATCGAAAGTAGAAGCCTTAAAAATTGCTGAACAAGCTAATCTTGATGTAGTCCTAGTAGCTCCTGGTGCGAAACCACCTGTAGCGCGTATTATGGATTACGGTAAATACCGATTCGAACAACAGAAAAAAGAACGTGAAGCTCGCAAGAAACAAAAAGTGATCAACGTTAAAGAAGTTCGTTTAAGTCCAACGATCGACGTAAACGACTTTAATACAAAACTTCGTAACGCACGCAAATTCTTGGAAAAAGGCGACAAAGTGAAAGCTTCGATCCGTTTCAAGGGCCGTGCCATTACCCACAAAGATATTGGTCAAAAAGTTCTTGATCGCTTGGCTGAAGAAACTGGCGATATCGCGACAGTGGAACAAAAAGCGAAGATGGACGGACGTAGCATGTTCTTAGTGCTTGCACCGAAAGAGAAGAAAGACTAGCAATAATTTTGAGAATGCTTCTTTGACACTAGTTGAAGAGTATGCGAAATGAAAAGTAGGAGGAAATTTAGTCATGCCAAAACAAAAAACACATCGCGGTTTAGCAAAACGCGTAAAACGCACTGGTAACGGCGGTTTGAAACGTTTCCGCGCGTTCACGAGTCACCGATTCCACGGGAAAACAAAAAAACAACGTCGTCAATTACGTAAAGCATCTATGGTATCAAAGGGCGATTACAAACGTATCCGCCAACAATTGGCACGCATGAAATAATTGCGCAACCCGCTTTACAATTAAAAAAATTCAATGATTTATTTATTAGGAGGAATTAAACATGGCACGTGTTAAAGGTGGAACTGTAACTCGCAAACGTCGTAAAAAGACATTAAAATTAGCTAAAGGTTACTACGGTTCAAAACACACTCTATTTAAAACAGCTAAAGAACAAGTAATGAATTCATACAACTACGCATACCGCGATCGTCGTCAAAAGAAACGCGACTTCCGTAAATTGTGGATCGCTCGTATCAACGCAGCGGCTCGTATGAACGGCTTGAGCTACTCAAAATTAATGCATGGTCTTAAAGTTGCCGGTATCGAAATCAACCGTAAAATGTTAGCTGACTTAGCAGTTCACGATGCAGCTGCTTTCACAGCACTAGCTGACCAAGCAAAAGATTCATTAAACAAATAAGCTTATAAACGTTGATGTATCAACGTGAACCCCGCTCTTATAGAGCGGGGTTTTTCTTTTGGCTAAAGAGTGATTGCATACTTCTACTTACTTGTGAGTTTTCATCAAATCATATTGGCGGGGACAAAATTGAACAAAGTTTCATTTAAGGGGTTGTGACAAGACTATTGTCACAACCCCTTTTCTCAAATAAATGGTGTTCCAGCTTCTTTGTAAATAAGTTTGAATTTCACAAAGATTTGAGTAGCGATTTTAGGAAAGTCCTTCTTATTTCTTGTAGCTGTTTACTTTTATCATAATTTTTTTATTTCTAAAAAATTTTTTCTCGTTATGAGTGAATCTATGAATGTAGGTTACAAGTTGTAAAGAGTACATAGTCAAATATATTTTGTTTGTTCAAGTTAGTTTTACTTTTTGTTTTGCCGATTGATTGCATCATCGTATAATCGGAACTCTTATTTTGAAAAGTCTTTCTTTTTTAGATAGATTGCGACGATGATTGCTAAAAGAATCGAGGCGCCCACTACTAGAAAAAAACCCGTACTGGAGCCTTTTCCAGGCAAGCCACCGGTGTTCATTCCCCATATTCCAGAGATGAGTGCCGGGATTGCTAGAATTAGAGCGGCAGAATCAAGATATTTCATCAGATGATTCAAATTATTATCCATCATATCAGTAAAAAGGCCGCCGACTGTTTCTAGTAAGTCTCGATAAATCTTGATGAGTTCTTCTGCATGCTTTTGATGCAGGCGAATATCATAAAGGACTTTGGGATTATTCAGTGTTTCAAGAAAATTCTCTTTCTCCCATAAATGTTCTAAAGTTTCTTTTTGCCCAGCAAGCTTGTGATCGATGTAAACAACTTTTCTACTAGTATCTGCCAATTGAAACAATGAGTTGTTTTCGGTCGTTTTTCTTGCTGCTTCATCAAGCGCATCGATCTCTTTTTTGATTTCCATCAGTTCTCCAATGTAGTGGGTGTACAACATGAAAATACTAAAAGCAATCAGGCCTTCAAAAGTAGTTAGTTTATTTTGGTATTTTTTTAATAAATTATCTATAAACGAGGAGTTTTTACCGACATAAGTAATCAAAATCGACTCAGACACAATGAAAATAATCGGCTCTAATCGTTTTTCGATCGTTTCGTTTGTATCTGCAAGATTTGTCAGGACAAGGGCATAAGCATCTTCCAGCGAAGTTTGTTCCAAAGGTTCTAAATGGGAGACTTCTTCCGCGTGGGTCGCTCCAATAAAAATCTCTTCAGGCAATCCATAGGTTCGAATAAGTTCTGCCTGTTCATCAGCTGTCGCTTCTGTTACGACGAGCCAATTTCCCTGTTTGGAATGGCTTTTTTTGACACCATTTGTTGAATTGATTTCAAAATATTGAATCATATTTTTCACCCCGATTTTATTGTTGTTTGTTATTAATTAATGTTGCTAAAATCCACCCAGATTCTCTTATTATCAATCATAGTTGTTCATTTCTTTTGATTTGTCAAACTTTAACAAAAAAATCATTCTAAAAAAAGAATTAAGCAAAATATTTTGTATAAAAATGAGACTACGGTACACTCTGAAGTAGAGAGAAAGGAGAATGTTAGAATGAAACCAGTTTTGAAAGATCCGAGAGAGTTATTTTATTCTGACCGGTTTTCCAAACAGGATCAGGATACTCCCGCGTTGCAAACAAATATGCAGCCGCGACCGGATTGCGGGGAAGAAAGTTATGTTGGAAATAAAAAATTAGAAAACCGGCGAGTGCTCATTACCGGAGGCGACTCAGGAATTGGACGCGCAGCTGCCATTGCCTTTGCTCGAGAAGGTGCCGATGTTGCCATTCAATTTTTCCCAGGGGAAGAAAAAGATGCGCAACAAGTTGCCGAATATATCGAAAAAGCCGGTAGAAAAGCAGTTTTACTACCGTATGATTTAAGAACTGAGACGGCACCGCAACAAATCATCGAGCAGGCTGTCGCAGAATTAGGCGGATTAGATACATTAGTCCTAAACGCTGCCCAACAGATTTCACAAAAATCGATTGAAGAGTTGCCAATCCAACAAGTAAAAGATTCATTTACGATAAATATTATCGCGATGTTTGAGCTGGTTCAATTGGCTCTGCCGCATTTGCCGGCAGGCAGCAGCATTATTACGACAACATCTATTCAAGCCTTTAACCCTAGCGATCATTTATTAGACTATGCCGCAACAAAATCGGCGATCGCTAATTTTACGGTTGGTTTAGCGAAACAGTTAGCGAAAAAAGGAATTCGCGTAAATGGCGTAGCTCCCGGACCGATTTGGACACCGCTTCAATTAGATCAGGGACAACCACCAGAAGCGATACCAGAATTTGGTCAAGAAGCCCTTTTGGAAAGAGCCGGACAGCCTGTTGAGTTGGCACCAGTGTATGTTTTCTTAGCTTCAAATGATGCCAGCTATGTCACCGCTCAAATTTATGGCGTAACAGGCGGCGAAGCAATCAACTTGTAGGAGGACGACGATGAAAAAAAGAACGAAATCCATTGGTATATTGTTGTTGCTCAATCTGCTTCCGTTGTTGTTCAGTAAATTTTTGATGCGGAGAAAAAAAGCATAGGTCGTTAATGAGTAGTTTTCTAGCCAGCACAAGTTTCACAATTTTTGAAGGAGGTGCAGTATGAATCGTGGGATCAAAGCGATTGGAATAATCCTCTCATTGATATTAATGTCTGTTTTGTTAATGATGAGCGCCATTACAACGCCTTATTTGGAATTTCCGTTTGGAATTAGGCGGGCAAGAGTTATTTATGACTTGCTGTCAAATGAATATTTTCAACTCTTCCTATTTTGGAGCGCGATCATTTTCTCCATCTTTTTAGTGATTTTTATCTGTGTTCTGATTTTTTATCCAAGAATCAAACAGACTTTTGTACTAAATGAAGACAGAGGACGCTTATCTTTGGATAAAAAAGCCATCGAAGGTTTTGTCCGTTCAAAACTAAAAGGAGTCGGTTTTGTTTCTTCACCAAAAGTCAAAGTTCATGCAACGAAAAATACGATAAAAATTTATGTGACTGGTCAATTAACGCGAACCTCTTCTATTATTGGGAAAACAGGAACCTTAATGGAAGAAATCAAAGATGAGCTGCAAACCATCTTAGGTTCAGAGGAAAAGGTCAAAGTAGCTGTCGCATATAAAGAATTTGAAAAAGAGGATCAAAGGACCGCAAGTCGCTCAAGAGTGGAATAGGAGGGAGCACATGAAAGAATTCATTTACCAATATAAACTCCCGATTATTTTTGGGGGATTGGGATTGATCCTAGCAATCTTATTAGTTTCGATTGGCTTTTTTAAAACATTATTACTCGTTGTTCTTACGGTTTTAGGCACGATGCTTGGGTTTTATTTGGAACAAAGCGGCTTGTTTGGAGATATTTTTAAGCCTCGAAACAAATAGTAAGAACTGCCGATAGTTTTTTTAAATGTATAAAATAAAAAAATTTATCTAACAGGAGGAATTTATAATGGTCAATAATTTTGAAAACAAAGATATCCACGATAAAACAGTAGAAGTAAATCCAGTTGATGGAAACTATGAAAACTTTTCAGATACTGCTAAATCAACCGAGATCAAAGGAGAATTGACGTATGCTGACAAGGTGATTCAAAAAATCGTTGGAACAGCTGTCGATCAAATTGATGGATTATTAACGGTTGATGGCGGATTTTTCTCAAATATCGCAGAAAAGCTAGTCAATACAGAGAATGTTACTTCAGGAATTGAAACCGAAGTCGGCAAGAAACAAGTAGCCGTCGATATGGATGTGGTCATTGAATATGGTCGCGACATTCCTAAAATTGCGGAGCGAATTAAGCAAGTCATTCATGACGAAGTAGCCCACATGACACATCTTGAAGTAATTGAAGTAAATGTTAACGTTGTTGATATCAAATCAAAAGATGAATACCAAGAAGAAAGTGAAACCGTTCAAGATAAAGTAACCAGCGCAGCTAAGACAACCGGACGCTTTGCATCAAAACAAACAGACAAAGCAAAAGAGGCCGTTAGCCGTGGAACCAATACGGCACAAGAAAAAATCGAAGAACAACAAGAACCACGCGTAGAATAAAAACAGATTAGAGGAGGAATTATCATGGGATTTATTTGGTCATTAATTGTCGGAGCAATCATTGGAGTGATAGCAGGTGCGATCACAGGTAAAGGAAACAGTATGGGATGGATTGCCAATATTATTGCAGGATTAGTTGGGTCAGCATTAGGCCAAGCTTTATTGGGACATTGGGGACCCTCGCTTGCTGGAATGGCACTTGTGCCGTCGATTATTGGGGCGATCATCTTAGTACTGATTGTTTCATTTTTCTTAGGCAGAAGTAAATAAGCAGGTAAATAAGGTAGGTGACGTTAATAAGAAGAAATGAATAATCATCCCTGCTGCAATAAGTGGGGATGATTATTTTTATGATACTAATGATAAGAATTGAATCAAAAGAGATACCTCACTGATTTCTTAGCTGAAATAACTTTTAGAAAAGTATGAGAAATTGAAGGGGGTGTTTTATTATACAGAGGTCACAATTGCCCAATAGAAGAAGCAGCTAAGGTTCAGAAATCATTTGTTGATTTCTGAACCTTAATTTTTTTAATATTTTGGTATACAAAAATTTTTTATTCTTAAAGAGGTCTATTCACAGCAATTACTCTTAGAACAGCTTATCATGAGAACACTGTTCTAGCATCATGTTTTAAAGTAAACGAAATGTGAGAATATCGTTAAAAAAATAGAAAGGAGGAGAGGTCTGCTTGTTATAGAACTGAAAAGTGATTAAAATCCATACAATCATACATTTATGAACTATTTAAATTTTAAAATTATTATACTATTAGTTAGGTGAAAATAATCAAGTATATTTTCCTACACTTAAATATATTTAAAACTATATGTTATAGTTTTAAAAAATGAATTAAAGGAGCGAAATTATAAAAAATGAAGAGTCGACAAGAAGCAATTTTGAATTTGATAAAAAGGAAAAAGTATATTTCAGTTGCATATTTAGTAGAAAAATTTCATTATAGCGAAAGTACAATTCGACGGGATTTGACGACTTTGGAAAAATTGAATTTGATTAAGCGAACTGCTGGTGGAGCGATATTAGTAAAGGATGATTTAATCGAACCACCTCATTTAGTTAAATATAAAACTAATATAGAGGAAAAACGTCTAATTGCAGAGTTAGCCCTTGACTTTATTGAAGATTATTCGACGATTTTTTTAGATGCTAGTTCCACTTGTCATTTTTTGGCAAAGAAGATTAATAAAAGTAGAGAAAATATAAAAATTATAACCCCTAGTTTGGTAACAGCTCTAGAGATTAATAGTAGTTCTCGAAATAGTGTTTACTGTGTTGGGGGATTAGTAGCGGACGGGAAAGTTGGAGGACCCTTGAGTGAGTTTTTATTGAGTGAACTCCATGTAGATTTTTCTTTCATATCTTGTCGTGGTTTTGATAGGAGTTTTGGTGCATCTGATATTTTGGAAACAGAAGCAGGGATTAAAAAGACTATTCTAAAAAATAGTGAAAAGATCGCTTTGTTATTTGATCATTCTAAATTTAATAAGCGATATACCTTTCAAACTGCATCGATACATGAAATTGACTTTGTAATTACCGACAGAAAACCATCAAGGGAGGTCATTAGTAATGAAGATGAAATGAATTATGAGTTGGTTTACTGGAATGAGTAAATTTTATAAAAATGAATACTAGAACAAAACGTCACAAAATGACTGATAACAATCATTTTGTGACGTTTTTTTGACTGAATATCTTCATATCTTTCATTTGTAAGAAAACGCTTTATTTAGTGGTATTCTACAAATGTAAAATATATCAAGAGTTATCGAAAGGGAGTTATATCTATGCTAGTAAATTTAAAAGAAATTCTAGAAAAGGCGAGAAAAGAAAAATATGCTGTAGGTGCTTTTAATGCAACTGATTTAAATACAGCACGTGGTATCGTAGAAGCTGCAGAAGAAGAGAATTCACCGGTGATTTTGCAATTTGCTGAAGTTCATAAACAATATATTCCGATTGAGCAAGCGGCAGCTATGTATTTAGAATTGGCAGAAAAGGCATCTGTTCCTGTTTGTGTCCACTTAGATCATGGACAGAACTTTGAAACAATTATTCAGGCAATGCATCTAGGTTTTTCTTCCATAATGGTAGATGCTTCAGCTAAGCCGTTTAAAGAAAATATGAGTATGACGAATAAAGTATTAGAAATTGCTCGTATTTTAAATATTTCGGTAGAAGCAGAATTAGGAATCATGAATACTGAAGACGGTAATGGAGATTTAGACTATCAAAAAATGGATGATACTTACACTAATGTTGAGGATGCTGGAAAGTTTATTGAAGAAACAGATGTTGATGCTTTAGCGATTGCATTTGGAACAGTTCACGGTTTATATAAAGCAGAACCAAAACTAAATTTCCAACGAATCAAGGAAATTAGTGATAAAACTAATAAACCGCTAGTTATGCATGGTGGATCTGGCCTAAGTGATCAAGAATATCGTCATTCTATTGAAAATGGTATTACTAAAATTAATTATTACTCCACCATGTCTTACGAAGTCACAAATGGACTACGCGATTTTCTAAATAATAATCCAGACGCTTTTCTATTTGATTTAGATCTAAAGACAATAGAATTAGTTAAGGAAAATATAGTTGAAAAAATTCGTATCTTTGGATCATCAAACAAAGCATAAGGAAGGGAGAACAGAATGATGACAGTGAGTACGGGGAGAAAAGTATCTTAGATTAAATTAATAGATATTAAGAAACCATGGGACTTTTTATAACTAATTGAAAGGAAGAAGCATATGAGAAATATTTTGATTGCCACGCACGGCTCCTTTGCTTCAGGTATTAAAGGAAGCTTAAACCTACTTATTGGAGATCAATCTGAAATATCAGTAATTGATGCTTATATTGATGACAGTGATTATACTGAAAAAATTAGTCAATTTTTTTCTAATTATCAAGAGGAAGATGAATATTTTGTATTTACTGACCTATTGGGCGGCAGTGTGAATCAGAAGATGCTAGTTTATAAAAATCAATATGATTTTCATTTAATTACAGGTTTCAATTTGCCAATCTTGCTAGAAATAGTTCTAGCCGGGAACCCACTAACTATCCTAGAGATAGAAGAAATAGTTAGAAGATGTCGTCAAGAACTTTTGCTAGTTAACTTGGAAAAATCTGAAGATGAGGAAGAATTTCTTTAAGAAAGGAAGATATGCAATGATTAGGGATTTACGTGTAGATGACCGTTTAATTCATGGCCAGATTGCTTTAACGTGGCCTAAAGCATTAGGTATTAATAGAATTATTGTTGCAAATGATGCTGCTAGTAAAGATAAAACACAACAAATGTCATTGAAGATGGCTTTACCAAGCGATGTGAAAGCGTTGGTTCGTTCTGTCGACGATACGATAGCTTTTTTTGAAAACCCAAAAGCTCAAGAGGCGAATCTAATGGTAATTGTTGGAAATGTTGTAGATGCTGAAAAACTCGCTCAACCATTAACTGATCTGATAGACAGGGTAAATTTGGCGAACGTTGGACGTTTTGATGGGGTACCCAAAGAAGAAAAACTCGCTCTTGGCTCAGCAATTTTATTAAATAAAAACGAAAAAAATGCTCTTGATCAATTATTAAAAATCCCAGATTTAAAAGTAGTTCATCAAATTATCCCTGATAATGGAGTAAAAAGTATCAGAGATATGTTATCCGACAAATAAAAAGGAGGAAAAAACTATGTCAACACTAACTGCAGCTTTACTTTGTGCTATTGCCTACTTTATTTGTTTTGGTGGAAACTGGTTATTAGCACAAAATATGGCAGATCAGCCAATAGTGGTAGGACCGTTAGTAGGTCTTCTCTTGGGAGATTTACAAACGGGTCTAATTTTAGGAGCTGCTTTACAAGCGTTGTTTATTGGTGCTGTTAACGTTGGTGGAGCCGTTTCTTTAAACCCATCATTTGGGACTACCTTAGCCATTGCTTTTGCAATTTTGAGTGGTGGTGATCAAAAATTTGCTTTAGCAATTGCAGTGCCTCTAGGATTATTAGGAGGGCTGTTAGAAATTGGGACTAATATTTTATTCGCTGGTTTTGGTGGAGCTTTTGACAGAGCAGCTGAGGCAGGAGATCAAAAAAAGATTATATTTCTACACTACGGCGTTTGGTTTTTAAAATATTTGATTTTTTCTGTAGTAATTTTTGTTTCAGTTTTAGCTGGTGCAACCCCCGTTTCCAATTTTGTTAATAGTTTACCTGAGTTTATAACAAACGGTTTAGGTGTAGTAGCAGGACTATTACCTGCGGTTGGCTTTGCAATGTTACTTAAAATGGTTTGGTCAAATAAACTAGCAGTTTATTATTTGTTAGGCTTTATCTGTGTTGCATATCTAAAATTACCATTGATTGCAGTAGCTACCATTGGTGTAATTGCTTCGGTAATTCAAGTGGATATCGATCAAGGTTTTTTAAAGCATAAAAATTCGAATGTCGCAACAACAAGTGGGAATATTTCAGAAATGGAAGAGGAGGATTTTTTATCATGAGTAATCAAACTGAAGCAGTGTCTAGTGATGAAAAAAAAATGTTGCGTTCAATTTTTTTTAGATCGTTCACTGTATTCGCCCCCTTCAACTATGCAAAACAAGGTGGTAGTGGCTTTTGTTATGCAATGATGCCTTTTATAAATAAATACTATGATACAAAAGAAGATCGAATTGCTGCATTGAAGAGACATATAACTTGGTATAATGCTACATCTAATGTAGGGACCTTTATCATGGGATTAGCAGCTTCCATGGAGAAGGAGAATAGTGAAAAACCAGATTTCAATGCTGATTCTATTAATACTGTTAAGGCAAGTTTAATGGGACCATTCTCTGGTATTGGTGATACGCTCTTCTGGGGAGTTTTGAGAGTAGTAGCAGCTGGAATAGCTATGACTTTTGGTGAGCAAGGCAATCCCCTAGCACCTTTAATCTTCTTATTAGTATATAATGTACCGTCTATGGTTACTCGTTGGTATCTTACTAAATTTGGATTTTCTGTAGGTGCAAAATATATTGAAGAGCTTTATGCATCTGGAATGATTAGTGTATTAACCAAAGCAGCAAGTATTTTAGGATTAGTTATGATTGGTGGAATGACGGCTAATAATGTTTCTTTTCAATCAAAATTAAACTTCAACTTAGGTGGCGGCCAAGAGTTAGTTGTTCAAGATGTTTTGGATCAAATCTTTGTTGGAATTGTTCCTATTTTATTTACTGTTTTATGTTTCTGGCTATTATCGAAAAAGAAAATGAATTTCGCATTACTGATTGCTTTGGTAGTAGTATTAGGGATATTATTGTCTTTATTTGGAATTGCTTAATTATTCATAATGTTAAGACTACTTCTTTAGATTTTCTCTTCACTTAGTGGAAGTAATCTAAATTATATATTGTTCAAATATTATAGAATGATTTAGTATGCTCCACTGTATAAGATAGTGAAACATACGGCGTTTGTGTGAAAAAATATGAAGTTATAAAAAA
>NZ_BJDP01000016.1 GCF_005405205.1 Enterococcus pingfangensis
TTTGTTTCTATTAAATAGAAACGCCCTACACATTTGGTTTGTTTTATTCGTTCAGTTTTCAAAGGTCTACATTGTTTATTGTTTTGTTTCAACAACTTTTATATCATATCAGCTTTTCAAGTGAAAGTCAATGGCTTTTCTTTAAAAACTTTTTGATAAAAAAACAAGTTTATATCACGTCTCATTCAAGCGACTTTATAAAAATACCACAAGATTTTTCATCCGTCAACAATTATTTTCAATTTATATCAAGACGTTTTTTTCTCTCGGTAACAGATAATAATATAGCAATCTTAAAGCTATAATGCAACTATTTTTTGAATGTTTTTTCGATCTTTTTTATTTTTCGAACGTTCATTTGAAACTCTAAAATAACGTTCGATTTTAAAACAAAAATAACGCTATTTTCGAAGATATATTTTTTAATTTTCGCATAAAAAAACAGCCAAGTTCTACTCGGCTGCTTTTTCTTCTACCATTGGAATAAAAATTCTAAAGATTGTCCCTTTACCAACGGAACTTTCTACGCTAATACTCCCTTTGTAACTCTCTAAAAGTTTATGAGCAATAGATAAGCCGAGGCCATTTCCACCTTTAGTTCGAGCTCTGGCTTTATCCACACGATAAAAACGATTAAAAACTTTATCGATGTCTTCGTTTGGAATTCCTTCACCGAAGTCTTGGATCGCAATTTCAAACTTATTAAGAGTCGACGAAACTGAAACGTGAACTTCTTTTCGGTCAGTTGAGTATTTCACCGCATTATCCAAAATAATAATCAAAATCTGTTCTAAATGATTACGGTAGATTTTCAAAATCTTTTCGTCATCAAGATCATCATCCAAAGTAAAAGTAAATTCAGGATAAAGTAGTTTAAAATTATTAAACACTTGATTCGTCACTTCTTTTGCCTTGGCTGTCTCATTACCATAATAAACATCGACTTGTTCTGCTCGAGACAAGTCTAACATTTCTTGAACAAGGCTTTTCATACGGACAAGTTCTTGCAAACTGGCTTGGATCGACTCATCCAATATTTCTGGATCGTCTTTTCCCCAACGATTCAACATACTCAAATGACCCTCAATAACCGCTACAGGCGTTCTCAGCTCATGGGAAACATCTTCAACGAATTGTTCTTGCTGTTCGATATACATTCGTATCCGGTCGATAACATCATTAAAGATTACTGCTAAATCAGCTAACTCATCATTAGTCTTAATCTCCGGAACATGTACTTCTGCTTGCGGATCTTGCCGAATGATCTCCATCGTGTCGCGTAGGATCTTAACAGGCTTCAAGAAATAAGAAGATAACAAGAATCCTAAGAAACTGCTCAACAGCAGTGAAACAATCTCCAACACGATCAACGTCAGCAACAACTTGCTGCGCATCTCATAAAAATCAGATAGTTCATAAAAGACTTGGGCATAGCCGATCTTCTTATCCGTTTTTTTAGAATAGATCGGTTCAATCGATAAGAAACCATTTTTGTCATCGACTGTCGTAATCGTCGGTTCTTTATACTTCGTTTGTACTAGCGGCTGGTAATTTTTTTGCGTTTTAAAAATCAACTTTTTGTCCAGATTATAGATGTCTAAAGACAGTTGACGCTGACCTAATTCTGAAATAAAATCATCGATCCGCATCATATTGCCTTCTAGCGTCATGTTTTGATCGTACATGGCACTGTCTTGTTTGTCACTTTCAGTCAATGTTCGATACGTGTTCACTAAGGTCAGCTCTTCATCGGCATTGGCTAAACGTGAGGTCACTTCAGAAATCGTACGTTCTACATTAGTTCTTTCTTTCGTTACGATCAAATTCACGGAAGATTTATAAGTGATCACAGCGAAGATCGTAAATACTACGAATATAAAGAAAGAACTTGTAAAGGCCCACTTGATGGTGAGTGAGGGCCCCTTCAGTTCTCTTTGTTTCTTGATAAATTTTCTCATGAGCGCATAACGTACCCAGTACCACGGACAGTTTGAATATAACTATCTTCACCTGGTACATCGATTTTATTACGCAAATAACGAATGTATACATCGACTACGTTAGTTTCTACTTCTGTTTCATAGCCCCAAACCTTGTTTAGTAAAACATCACGAGCAAGAACTACGTTGACATTTTCCATTAAGGTCAGTAACAATTCGTATTCACGTTTCGTTAATTCGATGATTTCATTTCCGCGACGTACGACACGGTTTTCTTTTTCGATAGTTAGATCACGATAAGTAATCGTTGTTTGTTTAGCAACATTCTTATCGCCTTCAATATCGATTCGACGAAGTAATGCACGTAAACGCGCAAGTAACTCTTCGATTGCAAAAGGTTTAACGATATAGTCGTCAGCACCATGATCCAAACCAGAAACACGATCGATCACAGAGTCGCGAGCTGTCATCATGATGATCGGTGTATTTTTCACTTGACGAACACGACGACAAACTTCTAAGCCATTTAATTCAGGAAGCATCAAGTCAAGTAAAATTGCATCCCAGTCGCTTTCTAAAGCAGCTTCAAGTCCAGTTCTACCATTATAATGCACTTCTGTATCATAGCCTTCGTGCTTTAATTCTAGTTCGACAAAACGAGCCAGATTTTTCTCATCTTCAATGATCAGAATATTACTCATTTTTTTAGTTCCTTTCCAAGTTAAATTTCATTAAGCCTCTATTATTATAGGGCTAAACCTGTCAAAAAGCTATAGATACTTAGTACTAATATCATAAATAACCCCTGCTATTCTTCGTCGTACCAGCTATAATGATAGATTCCTTCTTTATCTGTACGTTCATACGTATGTGCTCCGAAGTAATCCCGTTGCGCTTGAACTAAGTTTGCAGGCAAGCGTTCTGCACGATAAGAATCGTAATATGTGATTGCAGATGAGAATGTTGGTACCGGTACACCGGCTTGAACAGCAATTGCAACAACTTCACGAACAGCTTGTTGATATTTCTCAGTGATTTCTTTAAAGTAATCATCTAACATCAAGTTTGCTAGATCAGAATCTTTTTCATATGCATCGGTAATCTTTTGCAAGAAGCGTGCACGGATGATACAACCAGCGCGCCAAATTTTTGCGATTTCGCCAAATGGCAGATCCCAACCGAATTCTTTTGATGCGGCACGTAATTCAGAGAAACCTTGAGCATAGCTCATGATTTTGCTGAAATAAAGCGCTTCGCGGATTTTTTCGATCAATTCTTGTTTGTCGCCTTCATATTTATAAGGTGCTGGACCAGAAAGGATTTTGCTGGCTGCAACACGTTCTTCTTTATAAGCCGAGATAAAACGAGCGAAAACAGATTCTGTGATCAATGGTAGCGGCACACCTAGATCTAAGGCACTTTGTGACGTCCATTTACCTGTTCCTTTATTGCCGGCAGCATCTTTGATCACATCAACGATTGGTGCGTCTGTTCCTTCA
This sequence comes from Enterococcus pingfangensis, assembly GCF_005405205.1. Taxonomy (GTDB): domain Bacteria; phylum Bacillota; class Bacilli; order Lactobacillales; family Enterococcaceae; genus Enterococcus_A; species Enterococcus_A pingfangensis. The sequence continues at coordinate 3,440 of NZ_BJDP01000016.1, forward strand.
TCGTCTTTACGTGTCAAGATATCCGCAGTGATTTCGATCAAATAGCTGTCTAGTTCGCCTTTGTTCCATTCAGAAAAGACGTCTGCCATTTCCTCTACTGAAAGACCTAATAAACGTTGCATCAAGTCATAAGACTCTGCGATCAATTGCATATCGCCGTATTCAATCCCGTTATGGACCATTTTTACATAATGGCCTGCACCATCTGCTCCGATATAAGTGACACAAGGTTCACCGTCTTCAGCTTTAGCAGCGATTTGTTCGAAAATAGGCGCAACTAAGTCATATGCTTCTTTTTGTCCGCCCGGCATCATAGAAGGTCCTTCTAACGCACCTTTTTCACCGCCGGAAACGCCGGTACCGATGAAGTTGATGCCTGAATTAGCTAACTCTTCATTACGACGAATCGTATCTTTAAAGAATGTATTTCCTCCATCAATCAAAACATCGCCTTTATCTAAGTGTGGCAATAATGATTGGATTGTGGCATCAGTTGCCGGTCCTGCTTTCACCATCAACATGATACGACGTGGTTTTTCGATTGTGTCAACAAATTCCTCGATTGAAAAAGTCGCTTTTAAGTTGCGATCAGGATGTTCTGCAACGACCTCTTCTGTTTTTGATCCAGTCCGATTATACAAAGCCACCGAGTAGCCGCGGCTTTCGATATTCAATGCTAGATTTTTCCCCATCACAGCCATACCTACGACGCCGAATTGTTGTTTTGACATAATTTATCCTCCTAGTTCATATGAATGGTCTTATTTTCCGATAGAAAAATAAGGTGGATTCTCACCACGTATACACTCCCATTGATCCTATTTAAAATAAAATCAGCAGAATTGATACTCTAAATATTCAATACGTTTCTCATTATATCCTAAGAAAGTAAGAATGGAAAATGAATAGTGTTTTTCTAAGAAAAAAACCTCAAGACTCCATGGTTAGTCTCGAGGTTTTGACTTTCTCTATTAAAAAGTGCTTATGCTTCTTTAGACATAACATCTTTTCCATCATAGTAGCCGCAGTTGGCACATACGTGATGGCTCTTCTTCATTTCGCCACAGTTAGGACATTCATTCAATCCTTTAATGGTCAATTTGTAGTGAGTACGACGTTTGTTCTTTTTAGCTTTTGATGTTTTTCTAGCTGGTACTGCCATTGGGTGTTACACCTCCTTGTAAAATGAAGTATCATTTTCTGATACATTTTATTCCAATCTTACTTGTCATCCTCTGATTCATTGAACAGTTCAGATAATTTTGCAAGACGAGGATCAATTGTTTCAGCGGATTCTTTTCTTTGCAAATACTCTTCCTCACTGACAACTTCCCAATCGTTTCCTTTTGGTAAATCAGTTGTCTGCAATTCTTCTTCAGAAAATACTTGCAATGGAATCGCTAATAAAATGTTATCTTCGATAGAATCTGTTAAGTCGATCGTATCACTGTCTAAGACAAGAATCTCTTCGTCTCGTTCGGCTTCCATTGAAGACCATTGCTCCCTAGTCATGAATACTTCGTCCACTGAAAGATCAAGCGGCAGATCAACTGGTTCCAAAGAACGAGCTGAAGGAACAGTTACAACAGTTTTCAGTTGATAATGTAAAATATATTCATTCTTCCCGACAGATAAGATTCCTGTTACAGTAACCGGAGCTACGGCTAAGATCTCATTATCACGGGCTGCTAATGCGTCATTCACATCAATCGTTTCTGAAAAGTTCAGGGTTTCTTCTTTATAGCGGCGTAATTCGCCAATCGACCATTTCATTATTCATCACCTCTAAGCAACAATCGCTATTATACAGGTGTAAAAAATCTTTGTCAATGAAATTTTCTTGACACCTGTAAAAAACGTTATAATGCGGTTTGTTATTAAAAAACTTCAATTACCGTTCAAACTTAAAGAGCGCTATGCAGGACAATTGATAAAAAAAGCGAACCGATGACCTGGTCCGCTTCCTAACAATCTAAAGGTTAGATTGCTGTTGTTTGTCCACGGTAAACGATGCCGCGACGAGGATCGATAGTGACTAATTCACCATCAACAACTGTTGAAGTTGCTTCTTTTGCGCCAACGACTACTGGGATATCTTGAGCGATACCGACAACAGCAGCGTGTGAAGTCAATCCGCCATCTTCAACGATCAAAGCAGCAGCTTTTTCGATTGCAGGCATGTAGTCTTTGTCAGTTGTTGGTACAACTAAAACCATACCGTCTTTAGCGTTTTTAATTGCTTCTTCAGCTGATTTTGCAACAACTGCATGAGCAACGACTGTTGTTTCACCGATACCTTGAGCTTCTAATAATTTAGAACCGATCATTTGAACTTTCATTACGTTTGTTGTTCCGCGTTCGCCGACTGGAACACCCGCAGTAATTAAGATCAAGTCGCCTTCTTTAGCAAAGCCTAATTCAACTGCTTTTTGAGCTGCTAAGTCAAACATTTCATCAGTTGTTGATGGTTTTTCAGCAACTGTTGGGTAAACACCCCAGTTAACCATCAAGCTGCGTTTTGTATTTTCGTCAAACGTTACAGCTAAGATGTCAGCGTCTGGACGGTATTTAGAGATCATACGTGCCGTGTGACCAGATTCAGTTGCCGCAACGATTGTTTTAACGCCTAAGTTTTTCGCAGCGCGAGCGACAGATAAACCAATTGTTTCTGTTACGTTTGATTTATCAAATTCGTTGATTTGGAATGAGCCTAGTTCTGATAATGCAGATTCAGCTTCCATATCGATCCGAGCCATTGTGCCAACAGCTTCAACTGGGTATTTACCATTTGCAGATTCACCAGAAAGCATTGTAGCATCTGTTCCGTCAAATACGGCGTTAGCAACGTCAGAAGCTTCAGCGCGTGTTGGACGCGGGTTTTCTTGCATTGATTCTAACATTTGAGTTGCTGTAATGACTGCTTTACCAGCATAGTTACATTTTTTGATAATCCGTTTTTGAACCATCGGTACTAATTCAGGTGCGATTTCAACACCCATATCCCCACGAGCAATCATGATTCCATCAGAAACTTTGATGATTTCGTCGATGTTATCGATTCCTTCTTGTGATTCGATTTTAGGGAAGATATGAACGTGTGTCATATTTTTTTCTTCAAGAATTTCACGAATATCAAGAACATCTTGTGCTTTACGAACAAAACTTGCAGCGATAAAGTTGATGTTGTTGTCTAAACCAAAACGGATATCGTCTGCATCTTTTTCAGTGATCCCTGGCAAGTTGATTGAGATACCTGGAGCATTTACCCCTTTACGAGAACCTAGCATACCTGCATTTTTAACAAGCATGATCAATTCGCGGTTTTCTGCGTCTTTTTCGATGATTTCCATATCGATTAAACCATCATCGAATAAGATGTGTCCGCCGATGTGTGCATCGTCGAATAAACCTGGGTAAGTAACGGCGATTTTTTCTTTAGTCCCTTTATGTTCAGAATCCATTGAGATACGAGTTTTGTCGCCTACGTTAAATTCGATGTAGCCAGCGCGGCCATAATCTGCTTCGGTAGTGTTTTGAACAGTTGTACGGATTTCCGCACCTTTAGTATCTAAAAGAATACCTACATCTTTACCAGTTTTTTCTACTGCTTCACGAACCATGTTCATACGTGCAAGTTGTTCTTCGTGATCTCCGTGTGAGAAATTGAAACGGAACACGTTAGCACCAGCTTCAATTAATTGAGAGATTGTTTCAACCGTGTTGCTTGCTGGTCCTAATGTACTAACGATTTTCGTTTTTTTCATTACGTAATACGCTCCATTCTTGATTGTTTTAATATATAGTATTCACTATTATTAACGAGATTAAAATGAGATTTGGTTGTTCAAATCATATAAAGATAAATCAGGTTTATGTTTGTTGTTTTCTAAAGTATCAACGATATCAGCAGCGGTAACTTTATTGTCTTCAAGACCAATACATAATCCGCCTTTACCTTCTAACAATAAATCAACAGCATATGAACCAAATTTACTTGCTAATACACGGTCGCGGGCGCTTGGTGAACCACCACGGACAACGTGGCCTAATACACTGACACGAGTATGGAAATCGCCATATTCAGCCAATTTTTCAGCAAATTCATTTCCGCCCATCACGCCTTCAGCAAGGATGATCAAGCAATGTTTTTTCCCGCGGTCGCGGCCTGCATGGATCTTCTTAGCAATTCGTTCCATATCAAAATCATGTTCAGGAATGACGATTTCATCTGCTCCGCCTGCAACACCAGACCATAAAGCGATATCGCCGGCATTACGTCCCATTACTTCGATAACAAATGTACGAACGTGTGAAGTCGCTGTATCACGAATGCGGTCAATTGATTCCAATACGGTATTGATTGCTGTATCAAAACCAATCGTAAAGTCTGTTCCTGGAATATCATTATCGATCGTGCCTGGGATTCCAACAGCTGGATAACCATGTTTGGTCAATGCCATCGCACCATGATATGATCCGTCACCGCCGATAACAACTAAACCTTCGATTCCGAATTTTTTCAATTGTTCGATTCCTTTTAATTGACCTTCTTCAGTAGTAAATTCTGGGTAACGAGCTGAATATAGGAAAGTTCCGCCTCGTTGGATCTTATCACCAACATCAGCAACATCCAAACGACGAATATCACCAGCAACTAGACCAGCAAAACCATAATTGATGCCATAGACTTCCATGCCTTCAAAAATCGCTTTACGTACAACTGCACGAACAGCAGCGTTCATTCCGGGAGCGTCTCCTCCACTTGTTAAAATTCCAATGCGTTTCATTTTCTCACCTCATAAATATTCTCAAAAACATACATCGTTTAATCCATGGTACATTCTATCAAAAAAAAATCTAAAAGTCTTGGGAAGTCCCTGGGAAAAGCCTATTTTTTGAAAAAAGTTTTTGAAAGTTACAAGAAATCATCTTATTACGACATTTTGCTCCCCTAATATGTCGCTTAAAGCCGCTAAGATGGGTTCATTAATCCCTATCCAAAACTTTTTATCCAGCGCAATCTTTCGGCGGCCTTTTTCATAATAGATTACAACCGGCACTTTTCCCGGTGACAATTGAAGCGTTTCAGCGATCTCTTTTTGGATATCCGGAGTCTCTTGGTTTGCTTGGACTCGCAAGAATAATGTTTTATCGCTGATATCCTCTTCCGCCGTTTGAGCCGGCGTCAGTGTTTCAACTAATAATTGGAGCGTTTGATCGTAGTTGCTGCGTTCAACTTTTCCTTGAACCAAATAAACTTGTTCCAACTCAAGCTCGTTGCGCAAGCGGCGATAATTTTGCGGAAAGATCGTTAAAGAGATTTCACCGCTTTGATCGTTACCGGTTAAGAAAGCCATTTGCTCACCTTTTTTCGTTCGAATCTCACGGATGTCTTTTAAATAGAAGAGAATTCTTCCCTGCTTACCTACGACTAATTCCGTAACCGACTGCAGGTCCTTCTGTTTCAACAGTTTTGGATAGTTTTCTGTCGGATGACCAGAAACATATAAACCAAGATATTGTTCTTCATAATCCAAACGTTCAGCCAATGAATAATCGGCGATCTCACGTTCTTTTAAACTCATCACATCTAGTAATGTCACACTGCCCCCACTATATTGGACGTTTTGGATCTTTCCTTCCAGTCCGTCAGCTAATTCACGACGATTGGGATGCAGCTCATCAAATGCTCCAATCAGAATCAGCGGCTGAATATAGTCAGGTTTTAACCAGCGTGTTTCGATCCGCAATAAAAATTGATCCAATGACTCAAAAGCGCCGCCTTCTTTACGCGCTTTTAAAATATCGCTGACAAAATCGCGCCGCATTCCTTTTATCGCATCTAAACCAAAGCGAATCAATTCTTTTTCTACCAATGTAAAACTATAGCTGCTGCGATTGATAGCCGGCGCTAATAGTTTCACGCCAGCACGATTGGCTTCGGCGATGTACTCCCGTAATTTTTTTGGATCGTTTCTTACTGACTGCATCAAAGCCGTGTAAAACGCTCCCGGATAGTGGACTTTCATATAGGCCATCTGATAGCCGACAAAACTGTATGCCACTGAATGCGATCGGTTGAAACCGTAATTAGCAAAGCGTTCAATATAATCATATACTTCTTCGGCACTCTTTTGACTGTGTCCGCGCCCGGCAGCTCCTGTGACAAAATGACGTCTTTCTTCATCTAATAAATCTTTTTTCTTTTTGCTGACCGCGCGCCGCAAGATATCGGCCTCACCTAAGCTGAAACCAGCCATTTGAGCGGCGACTTGCATGATTTGCTCTTGGTAGACAATGAATCCATACGTTGGTGCCAAGATCTTTTGAACAGAAGGATCGGGAAAGGTCACTTGTTCTGTGCCGTTTTTACGCGCGACAAAACGATCAATGATCTGCATAGGACCCGGACGATATAACGCATTGACTGCAACGATGTCTTCAAATGAAGTTGGATACAAATTGCGCAGGACTTTGCGAATACCAGCAGATTCAAATTGGAAAACACCGCTCGTTTCACCTCTTTGGAACAAATCCAACGTTTTCGGATCGTCTAAAGGAACATTTTTCAAATCCAAGTCTTCGTGATAAACCCGTCGGATCGCTTGTTGCGCATTATCAATGATAGAAAGATTGCGCAGACCTAGAAAGTCCATCTTCAACAGCCCAATCGCTTCTACGTCAGTCATCGTAAATTGCGTCAGTAAAATATCTTCAGAACCTTTTTGAAGCGGGACAATGCCCAGTAAGTTTTGATCGCTGATGACGATGCCGCCTGCATGCGTCGAAACGTGACGCGGCAGACCTTCTAAGGCCAACGCTGTTTGGAAAAGCAGTTGGCTCCGTTCGTCATGACTGACTAACCGCTTTAAAGACTCCGATTTTTCATAAGCTTCTTGTAGCGTGATCTTCAATTGACTTGGGATTGCTTTTGACCAGCGATTTGCCTCGCTTTGTGATAGACCAAAGACACGACCAACATCACGCAAGACCATCTTGGCAGCCATTGTACCGAACGTCGCGATTTGCGAAACATGGAAATGACCATATTTTTCATGGACATAATGCAAGACTTGGTTCCGACGATTATCCGGAATATCTAAATCAATATCAGGCATACTATTTCGTTCTGGATTCAAAAATCGTTCAAACAACAACTCATATTTGATCGGATCTACATCGGTGATACTCAAGACATAAGCAACCAACGACCCTGCGGCAGATCCGCGGCCGGCACCGGAAACGATTTTACTGCGATGCACATAATCCATGACATCCCAGACAATCAAGAAATAATCATCAAATCCCATATTGTGGATGATCGCTAATTCACGATCTAGCCGCTGACGATATTCCTCAGTTACTTCAGAAATTCTTTCCGGCAATTTTTGCCAACAAAGCGTTTGTAAATAAGTATCGGCACTTTGTTTTGTCGGCACCGGGTAATGGGGCAGCAATTTTTGGTGCAGCGGCAAATCAAATTGACACGCTTCAACTAATCGCTGGGCATTTGCCAAAGCCGCTTCGTCTGTAAATTCAGCGATCAACTGTTCCATCTCGACTAAATAGTTTCCACCCTGCTGATTGGTCAATTCTTCTCTTGGCAGCTGACTACCATTTTGAATGTGACTCATGATCTTGACGGCAAAAGCTTGATCCGCTTCTAAATACGCCACTTCATGAATAGCGATTTTTGCACAACTCTCCGGCAAATCAGCTGTTTTCGTTGTTGGTGAGATTCCTAAATAAAATTCTCCATCGATCATCGCTTCAATCTCTGGCAAAATCGTTTCGATTGAATTACTTAAATGATCAACCGGCAAAACAGTGAAAAGATTTTGAGCATCGACTTTGTAATCTGACAGAGCTAGCGGTGCTTCCGCTAACATGCGTGTACTGGACAAACGCATCAATTCTTGATAACCGGCAACATTTTTAGCATAAAATAAGATATTCTCCGTATCTTCTTCAAAAGAAAATTCCAATTCTAAGCCAATGATCCCGATCATTTGATTGTTTCGACACGTTTGAAAAAACTCAACCGCGCCATACAAAACATTCTCATCAGTAATCGCGATGGCCGAATATCCGCGATCTTTCGCCGCTGCTACGTATTCTTTAATCGTTAATGTACTTTTCAATAATGAATAGGAAGTTTTCGTGTAAAGTTGTGGTAATGGCATAGTTTCCCTCCTATGTGATTCTCGCTTGTCTCTGATTAAACTTTCGGGGCTTCTCTTTACATTTTCAAAAAGAATGCTAAACTGTACCTAAATATTATTGCGAAAAGAGGTGCTCTTTATGAAATATTTAGTTACACTATTTTGGGCTTTCGCAATTGGACAAGCCGTTTGTTATTTAGGCGGTGCTCTGCAGATTGGTACTTATAACTTCGAATTCTCTACGATTGTTTCGCTGATTATTGGAGTTATCGTGATCATTGCTGCGCAGTTTGTTTCACCTAAAAAAGCCGAAGCATAGAAAAAACCAGTTACTTTATTGTAACTGGTTTTTTGTTTATTTCAAATCAATTATATCTTTGTTTTTGTTACTAGCAATTTGCGGAAATTAAAGAGGCTTAAAATAATATTTCCAAAAACACAGGCACTGGTAACTAAAAATACTGCTGGATACCCCATCGTATGCGCCACAGTCGAACCGAGCATCGGTCCGATGACTTGTCCAAAATTGTTGAACATTTGATTGTAACTGAAGATCCGACTGACTCCTTCTGGCGGACTAATCTTGCTGATGAGCGTGTTGATTGACGGCATCAATGCCCCCGTTGAAAATCCTAAGAAGAACCGCAGTACACCTAGCTGGAACGGCGTCTTAACAAAAGCCATCGGAATAAAACAGAATAACGATAAGACTAAACCCGCTAACAAAACTTTATGATTCCCGATCCGATCGCCGATTTTACCTAATGTCGGCGAAGAAGCAATCGCTGATACCCCGGCAACGGAAACGATAAACCCGCTGACGACTAACGCATTACTGCTGCTTCCGCTCAGATCACGAATATACAGCGTTAAAATCGGACTGATACTGGTCGCACCAACTTGCAAGATCAACGAACTTACAAACAATCCCATCAAAATCGGCATGTAATTGATCCGTTTGCGCAACTCCGCCATGCTGATCACATCTGCTTTTTCGATCGGTTTAAAATCTTCTTTGACCATAAAGACCGTTAAAACAGTACAAATCAGCAAAATGATCCCTGTGATAATAAAAACATTCCGTAATCCGAACCATTGCGCCAACATCCCGCCGATCAACGGTCCAATCAAATTTCCGGCAACACTGCCGGTCGCGAGTGTTCCGAGAGCCCAGCCACTTTTTTGTTTAGGAACTTGCGAAGCAATCAATGCTGTTGCATTTGGGATATAACCAGAGAGAACGCCCGTCATAAGCCGCATAAGCAATAACCAAAAGACATTTGGGACAAACGCTAAAGAACCCATCGTAACCGTCATTCCAGCCGCCGCTCGAATCATCATCAAACGCCTTCCTTTACGATCGGCTAAATTCCCCCATAACGGCGAAACGATCGCCGCTGCGAATGCTGTTACAGAAATTGCCAGACCTGAGAACAAATCGACTTGTGATTGAGCCGTCCCCAGCTGTTCAATATAGACTGGCAAAAAAGGCATCACTAAACTGAAGCTTGCACCAGTAAAAAAACAACCGATCCAAGAAATCAATAGATTCCTTCGCCAATTGATCTTCATTTTCTGTATCCCCTTTCTCACCATTTTCAATTCTATACTAACAGATTCTAGCAAAAAAAACTTTTCTCTTCTCTCGATTCTCTTGACAAGTTCTTAATACTTTTCTCTTTTTCAAGCGCTACAGTTGCGTTTTTTGATGAATATGCTAGACTAAAACAAATCGAAATGAGGAATTTTTATGAAGAAATTAATCGCAATTGATTTAGACGGGACGACGCTGAATCAAGATTCTAAAATTAGTGATAAAACGGCAAAGACTTTGCATCGCGCGATTGAAGATGGTCATTCCGTTGTGATTGCTACCGGTCGTCCATACCGTATGAGCAAGAATTTTTATCACCAGTTGCAACTAACGATGCCGATGATTAATTTTAACGGCGCACTTGTCCATCTTCCAGGTAAACAATGGGTAGGCGAACAGGAAACATCGTTCAATCGAAAAATCGTATTTGATTTGCTCTCAGAAAAGAAAAATCTAAAATTAGACTTCATTGCCGCCGAAAATCGCGAAACCTTTTTTATCGATGATCTAAACTTTTTTGATCAGCATTTTTTTGCTAGCGATTTTGCGACAAATGACAACTTATTGACGATTAACACGCTGAAAACCAATCCGACTTCTGTCTTGTTGCGCAGCCAACCTGAAAATGTTGACGGTGTTTCTGAAGAATTGAAACAACAATTTGGGCATGAAGTTGAAGTCAATACATGGGGCGGACCTAATCCGATTTTAGAAGTCGTTGCTAAAGGCATTCAAAAAGCCCATGGATTAAAACGTGTGATTGAAAATTTCAATTTGAACAGCGAAGATATCATTGCGTTCGGCGACGAACACAACGATGTAGACATGTTGAAATTTGCCGGTTGGGGTGTTGCGATGGCTAACGGTACAGATCAATTAAAATCGGTTGCCGATGCTGTCACTGAAAAGCCAAATACCGAAGACGGTCTGGCTGATTATCTAACTAACTATTTAGACTTATAAAACATTGCGGCTTTGAATTATCATTGCTGCGTTTGCTAAATGAAAAAAAAACTGAGGCATTGGATCAACTTGGATCCTTTGGCTCAGTTTTTTAATGGACTATCTAAAACTTTTCTTACTTCACGACCGTGTATTCATCAATCGTTTTACCATCTTTATCTTTTAATACGAACCAACCGTTTGTTCCAGCATAATAAAGAAAAATCCCGATCTCATTCACACTTTTCAAAACGATATCCTCAGTTGTAGTAAAATCTGAAATCTTGTCTGCGTGATCTGCCCGCAATTTTTCTGTGAAGCGCGCACTAAACCCGACCGAACCATCTTTATTCAGCGGCATCTCTTGCTTGAGTTTTGCGCCGGCTTTCAACAGCATCTCATTGCGCTTTTGCCAAACGACCTCGCCTTTTGCATCGTTGTAATCGATATAAAAGGGAATCTCGCTGACTTTTTTATTCCAGCGATGCTGTGCTTTAGCAGGGGCTTTCTTGATTTTTTGATTTTCATAGCCAAAAGTAGCCAGAATCTCGAATAATTCTTTTTGATACTCAGCTACGACCGGAAAGTGATTGGCCGCGATTTTTTGAGCTTCAAACAGTCCAATCGTTTTAAGTGAATTTCCATTCCAAGCATCTAGCATTTGCTGCGCCAGATTCTTTGGCTCAATGTCCCAGGGAACACTGATGGTTATTAAACTTTCAGACTCTTTTAAAATTTTCGGATCGATTTTTTGCCCGTAATCAATCGCGTAAGCTTCTCGTCCCTTATAGTATAATACTAACTCATCTTGACTCAATGCCGGTACTTTTTTTAAGTCACGATAAATCGCCATCGTTCCTTGCTCATCGAATCGGATTTTCGTTATCTCTTGATCGATTTCAACCACTAATTTAATCATTGGATTCTCCTCAAATCTTTTTTCCTTAGCTTATAAAAAAAGTGTCGCTGAGTCGAATAATACGCCTCAAAAATCCACTCATCCTTTCGAGAAAAAGCAGATCATAAAAAAGAGTCTTCCGCTTCATTCTTCTCTACTAATTTTTGTACAGCCCAGCCAAAAAGAAAGACCTTCTTATTCAACTAGAAGGTCTTTCTTTTTAATCAATGATCTTTTTAATTTTAAATGGTTGGTTATTTTCGGAAGATTCCTCTTGATCTGCTAAATCGAATAAAATAAGCGTCTCACCTTCATCTTCCACGATTACTAATTTGCCTAGTGGATCACGTTTGTCCTTGACGATCTGAGCTTCTTTAATCAATTCTTTAGGATCGCGCTTAGCTGCAATCGCATTACCTAAATTAAAAAAGACTGTCTCTTCCATCTCTATCCACTCCTTTGAGAACTTATCTTTAGTATAGCAGAACCGCAAATAAAGCCTTAATAATACGCATAGATGATTTAAAAAACGTGAAAGCCTTAATGAACGAATGCATTATCTGGAACGTTAATCAAAAGTTATCACAAAAAAAGAACCAGAAACATCAACAGAATTACTTCTGCATCGTTGTTTCTAGCTCGACCAGTCAGATAAATAAGGAAGGTACAGGATTTGAACCTGCGCGCCGGTATTAGCCGGTTCGCCGGATTTCGAGTCCGGTGCATTACCACTCTGCCAACCTTCCGCATTATTTATCTTACCTTTTTTATTTCAAATGTCAAGATTTTATAGTGTATCTAAAACTGAAGTATCTTCTTCTTCTAAAATATTGACGATTGTCCGGTTGATCAAATGAACGATCTCATCTTGAGTCGGCTCAATGATCCCTGAAGACATCAGCGTTGCGATCCCGGTAACACAGATCCACGTTCCGACATGCAAAGCATTGATATGATTTTCAGACAATTGACCGTATTTAGGATGCTCGACAATTAATTGATGGAAGTAATTGTAAGAAAAGTCATGCATTTTTTTACCGCCGCCGTATTCTTGAGCAAACAACGCGTTGTAAAGGTTGCTTTGTTCTTTTGCAAAATAAACATAGTTCAACCCTAAATCAATGATCGTATCACCTGTGCGAACTTCTGGGAAAATATCGTAATATAAGTGATTACAAATTTCATCTAATAAAGTATTTTTAAGATCACTCATGTTTTTGAACTCTAAATAGATTGGTTGTGTACTGATCCCCATTTTTTTGGCAATATTGCGTGCTGTAAATCCAGAGAACCCTTCACTTTCGACAACTTCGTAGGCAGCTTTTAGAATCTGGTCCTTAGTATAAACTTTTCTTCTCATTTTAATTCCTCCCAGAATGTTATTATTTTTCTCGTCATTTTATTTTAATCAAAAACTGATTAGTTTTGCAACCCTTATCCAATATGTTATCTAAATTTACATATTTTTTTTAAAATAAAAAAAATTCTTTTTATATTTTTTCTTATGAAGGGAGTGGAACCGTTTTATTATCTTATTGAGATTTAATCAACTTTTTTTTAAAATAAAAAATCCGTTATGCATATGAGGCATATTTTGTTTCTTTATCCCGCAAATAAAATCTCTCAAAACAAAATTTGCTGTTACTTTATTATACTTTCTCTAACAGTTGGTGACAATCCTTATTCTTTTTCTTGTCTATTTTATTTATTTTCTCTACTATAGTAATGAAATAGATAAAGGTGGTTAGCTTGATGGAACAGCAAAACTATACACAACTTGTTTTAAATACCTGTTTGAAGGCAGGAAAAATCATGATGGAGTCCGGCTCAGAAGTCTATCGCGTGGAAGACACGATGAAACGGATTGCCCTTAATGCTGGTTTTGACGATATCCAAACTTACGTGACCGCCACGGGTTTGATTATCGGCTTTCCTTCTGAACAAAATAGCCAAGTAGTTCAGATCACTCAGCAGGCGATCAATCTGGAGAAAGTGACTGCCGTCAATCAAGGCTCTCGCCAATTTGCGGATGGTGAATTGTCATTGCCGGATTTTTATCTTTATTTGGAAGAAGTCGATCAAGCGACTCCCGATTTTCCTTATTTATGGAAGATCATCGCGGCGGGAATCGTCAGCAGTACGTTAATGATCATTTTGAATGGTACTTGGTTTGATTTTATTCCAACATTTATTATTGGAATGATCGGTTTTGCGGTCCACACCTTTTTTGGCAGAAAATTACGGATGAATTTTCTAAATGATTTTGTCGCTGCCTTGATCATCGGCTATCTGTCGCTGGTTGCGGTATATTTTTCAGTTGCAAGAGATGTGAACAGCCTGATTATCGGTTCGATCATGCCTTTGGTTCCAGGGTTAGCGATCACCAACGCCTTTCGTGATATCATGGCGGGACATTTGATCAGCGGTGTCGCTCGCGGAACGGAAGCTTTATTCATCGCGGGTGCGATCGGCGGCGGAATCATCATTGCTTTTAATTTCTTTTAATCAATGGTTAGATGCAACATCTCTAATGCCAAACACCCTAACTATCAATTGCTACTATCACTCTCACTAGCAATCAGGAGGCCACTCATGAACTTTATTATCAACTTTCTATTCAGTATGTTTAGTACAATCGCCTTTAGCGTCATCACAAATATTCCGCGGCGCGCCTTTTTAGCTTGCGGCTTTACGGGGGCTGCAGGTTGGATGACTTTTTGGATCTTGCACACCTACTTCCAACAAAATATCGGTATTTCCAATTTTTTAGGGGCTTTAATGATTGGACTGATCAGCATCTTTTTTTCCCGGATCCGACACATGCCAGTGATTGTTTTCAACGTCCCCAGTTTAGTTCCGTTAGTTCCTGGAGGTCCTGCCTATATGGCTGTGCGTCATATGATGAATCAGCAGTTTACTGAATCAATGGAAGCCGTTGTTACGGTATTAGTCACTTCCGGAGCAATCGCGATCGGTTTTATGTTCACGAATTTAATTGAACGTGCCTTAAAACGGACCCGCACCAATTTCCAAATAAAATAGCAGTATAGTAAACAGGAGAATGCTTCCTGTTTTTTTAGCTCTTCCGTGCAAGCGCAACCATTTAATCTCTAAAAAAAATTTAAGTTTCACACAAAATTCAAAATTTACAACCTTAGACCTATGCATTTTATAAATGAATCCGATATACTTCATTTTAGAAAGCCAAAGGAGCTGAATCTAATGAGTGTTGTTCAATCTAGAAGATTATTAAATATCATTTCGTTGACAGGGATTGCCTTAACGATCAGTGTGACGATTTACTTCTATCACCTAGGGGTATTTAATGATATGAATTCATTGCGGCAACTCATCGGCCATTCACCGATCGCCGGTCCACTCATTTTTATTCTGATTCAAATCGTTCAAGTAGTAATTCCAATTATCCCCGGCGGAATCAGTCTCGCAGCGGGCGTTTTAATCTTTGGTCCATATTGGGGCTTTATCTATAATTATGTTGGAATCGTAATTGGTTCTTTGATTCTTTTCTTGATGGGGAGACACTATGGTAAACCCTTGATTATGCATCTTGTAAGTGATAAGGTATATCAAAAGTACATTCATTGCCTTGACGATCAATCGCGCTTTGAAAAAATATTCGCTTGGGCGATTTTTCTGCCTATCGCACCGGATGACGCCTTATGTTTAATGGCTAGCCTGACAAATATCTCTTTTAAAAAATACAGCGCAATCATCTTGCTAGCAAAACCCGCTTCAGTCTTTTTATATAGCTGGGCGTTACTGCAAGGAGGCAGCTTATTATCTAACTTACTTATCCACTAATTTTTAGTGGATTTTTTAATTGGAGGAATCATGAAGTTTATTCGCCAACCACTCACCCATTTTTTCAGCACATTTTCTTTAAATAATTTTTTACTGCTCGCTTTTGGTCTCCCATTTTTAACGGAGGGACTCTTTTTATTTTTGCGTCAGAGTTTTCTGGATAACCGTTATCGTCCTTTTTACCTGTTGTTGTTGTTTGCCTTAATTTTTCTTTACAGCAACTTTTTCACTCAAGTCCAAGCAAAAGAAAAGGCTCTACAAAACTTTTCATTGAAAGCAACGGGTATTAGTTTGATCTTTTGGCTGCTGCTATCTCCTATCTTTTTCTTTCGCTTTTATCACTTATTGCTAGTATGGCAACCGCTACCAGCAGAGTTGCTGTCTTTCTTGTTTTTCTACCGCCGGAAAATTTTACCGGTACTCATCTTATTTTATTTAGCCATCCTCTATCTCTTATACCGGACTATATTAATGCCTAGCTATCTCAAGCAAGGCTATGGGTTGAAAGCAAGCATGCAGTTTAGTTGGGCGAACACAAAAAAAGGCATCGTTGAACAATTCATTCTTTTTTTACTCATTCCTATCGCTTTTTTTGTCATCAGTTTGCTGATTAAGAATAGTTTTATCTGGTCGACTCAGTTATTAAGCAGTTCGAATACAGCGATGCTCTTATTGTTGCTGCATCGCGTGAGCCAAAATATACTGCGGGCACTTTTTTTCCTTTATTTAACTGTAAGTCCAATGTCTGCCAGTACTGATTCTCAGACAAAGGCCTCAAAAATTTGGTTGAGCTTGACAGTGATTGCTTGTCTCAGCCTTTATTTTCTGCACTATACTCAGATCAATCAAATGCAGCGTGCCACAACTCCTTTGACGATCTCTCATCGAGGCGTTTCTAACCGCAATGGGGTTCAGAACTCAATCGAGGCTCTCAAAAAAACGAATAAATCAATGCGGCCAGATCTCATCGAAATGGATGTTCAAGAAACTGCCGACCATCAGTTAGTTGTGATTCACGATGAAGATTTAAAAACACTTGCCCATAAAAATTTGCGGATCGACGAAACCGCTTGGAAAGAGTTAAAAGAACTTTCTTTAAAAGAAAATGGCTATGTTAGTAAAATTTCGCTATTTTCTGATTACTTAACAACCGCGAATCAATTGAATCAGCCATTATTGATTGAATTAAAAGTCACCGCCAAAACAAAAGCGACGATTATTCATCAACTGCTGCCTTTAAAAAAGGAATTAGCCGGTCATCAATTACAAAGTATGGAACTGGATACGGCCAATCAAATGAAAAAACTTTTTCCGACATTATCGGTCGGCTATATCCTGCCTTTTGATCTGTTAGGTGTGCCGAAAACCTCGCTAGATTTTGTTAACATTGAATCAAAAACAGCAACTGGTGATTTGATCCAATACGTGCATCAGCAAAAACAAAAAGTTTATGTTTGGTCGATCAACTCAAAGCAACAAGCAACAGTCTTTCGTTTTCAACAAGTAAGTGGTTTGCTATCTGATGATCTAACTGTCCTTTCGGAGGATTCGAATGACATAAAGTCTCAGACCGCTAGTATTTTACAATTCTATTAAAAGCCCAACGACGATCTGTTAAAAAGAGATCGTTGTTAGGCTTTTATTTTTTAGCGAGATTCAAATGTATGATTTATAAGAAGAAAGTTTAGCCTTTTTTCATTTTATAAACTAAAAAAGAATCGAACCCATTAAAAGATCCGAATCTCTTTTCTTCCATTATTACCCTTTCGTATGATCAATTATGCGGTACACTCGATTTCAATACACGAAAGAACATCCTCATATTTCACTAACAACCGATTTTGCAACTCGATAACGGTCGCACGATCTATTTAATCACAGTCGAGAACATTAATAAGAATCGTATTGTTATAAAGTTGTTCAACGATCCCCACAACTTCTTTTTTTATTCCAATTGCTCGACATTCATAAGCAAGACCAATTTCAATAGTTTCCATAATAATCCCCCTTTATTTCTACGTTTTTATAATAACACAATATGCAACCATTGAAAACGTTTTTATTTATTTTTATGGCGCTAAATAAGGAATTTTGACTATTTTTAGAAAATTTCGAAAACGACTATACAAACAACTATGGTTATTTTTAATCCTTTATTCATTTTATATTTATTCATTTACGCCTTTTCTATTCTCTTTCGATCATATTTTTATCATTAATTGAGTTGTATAGCTCTCATTTTTACTATACCAATAATCTAATATTTTTTATTCGTGCACTTACTTGTAGCTCAAATCGATCAAGCAAATAGCACAAAAAACTCTCAGTTATTTATGTATCAATCTCCAAAAGTTAGGTTTTTAATCTAGCTTTCTGGAGATACTACATTCAGCTGAGAGTTTTTCATAATATACTGAGTCAATGTTTGGCAGTCCCACGCTTGCTGCTCTGACACTTAGCGTATAAAATCGATTTATTACTATTATTTAGTAAAAATATGAATTATAGCTGCTTAAAAAAAGATGAAATAATTGCTGTAAAGAAAATAAGCTAGATATCAAAAGTGATAGCGAAAATAAGAAAACTAACAAAGTCCACACGATTCTATCCTTTTATTTCATCAGGGATAATGTTGTTCAACTGTTTATCCATTTACTAAACTTCTTTTATGAGAGCAATTTTTACCGATTTAAAAAAATGGCCGTTCGATCGTCTCCCTTTATTCATTAGCTCTCGCTTCAACTGAACTATCAAAATCATCTTAGCTATCTTTTCCATTTCATCGAGTTTTGAAAAAAATCTTTTGAAATTTTCTCTATTTGAAATTTTTTCTATTTGATTACTAAAAAACCCCTAAGTTAGATTTTTAATCTAACTTAGGGGCACACTTTCGTTTAAGTGCTTAAGTTATTACATTTTATTTTATAAACGATCGTTCAATTCTTTTGCTAAGTCTTCGAAGCCTGGTTTTCCAAGTAAAGCGAACATATTCTTTTTGTAAGCTTCTACACCTGGTTGGTTGAATGGGTTTACGCCCAATAAGTAGCCAGAAATACCTACAGCAATTTCAAAGAAGTACATTGCATAACCTAAAGTATAAGCATCCATTGTTGGGATGTTCAATACAAAGTTAGGCACTCCACCATCAGTGTGAGCCAATAGTGTCCCTTGGTAGGCTTTAGAGTTAACGAAGTCTACATCTTTACCTTCTAAGTAACCTAAACCGTCTAAGTCAGATTCTTGTGCAGGAATCGCAACAGATTTACGAGGTTTTTCAACTTTTACGATTGTTTCGAAGATATTGCGGCGGCCTTCTTGGATGTATTGTCCAAATGAATGCAAGTCAGTTGAGAAGTTGGCACTTGATGGATAAATTCCTTTCAAGTCTTTTCCTTCTGATTCGCCGTATAATTGTTTCCACCATTCGTTGAAATATTGCATACCTGGTTCATAGTTAACTAAAATTTCAGTTACTTTGCCCTTACGGTATAAAATATTACGAAGTGCTGCGTATTGATAAGCTTCGTTTTCGTCCAAGTTCTCGCTTGAATAAGCTTCACGCGCATCTGCTGCACCTTTCATCAATGCATCGATGTCTGCGCCGCTCGCTGCAATCGGTAATAAACCAACTGCTGTAAGAACTGAGAAACGTCCGCCGACATCATCAGGAATAACAAAAGTTTCCCAACCTGCTACATCTGCTTCAACTTTTACAGCTCCGCGAGCTTTGTCTGTTGTTGCGTAGATCCGTTTGTTCGCTTCTTCTTGACCATATTTTTTGATCAATAATTCTTTAAAGACACGGAAGGCGATTGCTGGTTCAGTCGTCGTTCCTGATTTAGAGATCACGTTAACTGAGAAATCACGGTCACCGATCACTTCGATCAAATCAGCGATATAAGTTGAGCTGATTGAATTTCCTGCGAAGAATACTTGTGGTGCTTTGCGGTCTTCTTTATCCAAGACATTAAAGAAACTTTGATGTAAAAATTCGATTGCTGCACGGGCTCCAAGGTATGAACCACCAATTCCGATTACTACCAATACTTCAGAATCAGATTGAATTTTTTCGGCTGCTTTTTTGATACGAGCAAATTCGTCTTTGTCGTAGTTTACTGGAAGATCGATCCAGCCAAGAAAATCATTTCCTGCGCCAGTCCCTTCGCGTAATGATTTGTGAGCTAATGCTACTTCAGATTTGATGTAGTCCATTTCATGTTCGCTCACGAACGGTGCTACTTTCGAATAATCGAAATGAATGTGTGCCATTGTTTTTCCTCCTTGAAAGTCACTTCATACAATCTATACTTTACGTTTCTTTTAATATTTTTTCAAGTTTAAACCTTTTAAAAAATTAAACTGTTCCTTGAGCAGCCATCGCAGCAGCAACTTTTGCGAAGCCTGCAATGTTTGCACCAGCTGCAAAATTGTCTTTTTCAGCATATTTTTCTGCTGTATCACGACAAGTTTCATAGATGTTTTTCATGATGCCATCTAATTTGCCGTCAACTTCTTCAGCTGACCATGCTAAACGTTGTGAATTTTGGCTCATTTCTAACGCTGAGACTGCAACACCGCCAGCATTCGCTGCTTTCCCTGGACCATAAAGCACACCATTTTCATGATACAACTTAACTGCCTCGTTTGTACTTGGCATGTTGGCTCCTTCAGCGACTACTTTCACACCATTTTTGATTAAGATCTCAGCTTTTTCATCATCGATCTCATTTTGAGTCGCACATGGCAACGCGATTTCTGCCGCCGTTTTAAGATCCCAAACAGAACCTTCATGGTATTCTGCAGATGGACGTTCTTTCGCATATTCAGTTAAACGAGCCCGACGAACTTCTTTAATTTCTTTTAACAGTTCAACATCGATTCCGTTTTCATCG
This sequence comes from Enterococcus pingfangensis, assembly GCF_005405205.1. GTDB lineage: Bacteria > Bacillota > Bacilli > Lactobacillales > Enterococcaceae > Enterococcus_A > Enterococcus_A pingfangensis. The sequence continues at coordinate 23,750 of NZ_BJDP01000016.1, forward strand.
TAAATATAACCATTTGAATCAGAACAAGTCAAAGCCGTTGCGCCTAACGCTTGTGCTTTTTCGATTGCGTAGATTGCTACGTTCCCGCTACCTGAAACAATCACTTTTTTGCCTTTAAAAGAATCTTTGCGATCTTCTAATAAATGTTTGACAAAGTAAACTGCACCATAACCAGTAGCTTCTGTCCGTATTAAACTTCCGTTGAAGCCTAAAGGTTTACCTGTTAGTATACCCATATCATATTCGCGCAAACGTTTGTATTGACCAAATAGATACCCGATTTCACGACCGCCGACACCGATATCACCTGCTGGCACATCTAAATTTGGACCGATATGTCTAGCTAATTCAGTCATGAAACTTTGGCAAAAACGCATGATTTCAGCATCAGATTTGCCTTTCGGATCAAAATCAGAGCCGCCTTTGCCGCCGCCGATTGGAAGACCCGTCAAACTATTTTTGAAGATTTGTTCGAAACCTAAAAATTTCAAGATACTTAGGTTCACACTTGGATGGAAACGTAATCCACCTTTATATGGCCCAATCGCTGAGTTAAATTGTACTCGATAGCCGCGATTCACTTGCCAGTTGCCTTTATCATCTTGCCAAGGGACACGAAATTGAATCAATCGTTCCGGTTCCAGAATCATGCCTAAAATATTTTTCTCCACGTATTCTGGGTGTTCTTCTAGAAAAGGAATGACTGTTGGTAAAAATTCTTCCACCGCTTGTAAAAATTCTTCTTGATTCGGATCTTTTTTCACCAGTTCTTTTTGGATCTGCTCTACATATTGTTTTACTTCCATCAAATTCCTCCTCACATTTAATACACATATTTTACATCATTTTCTAATAAAAGTGAAAATTTTTTTGAATTTCATTACAAATTGAATGCCAATCGTTCGGATTTACAGTATGATTAGACCGACTTATAAGTAAATTCGTGGATAAGGAGAAAATAAAATGAAGAAATTTGATGTGATTGTGATTGGCGGAGGACCGTCCGGAATGATGGCGGCGATTACCGCAGCGCTGAATGGTGCCAAGGTGGCTTTGTTTGAAAAAAATAAACGCTTAGGAAAAAAATTACTCATGACAGGCGGCGGCCGCTGCAACGTCACGAACAATCGGCCAGTTGATGACTTGATCACTCACATTCCTGGTAATGGTCGTTTTTTATATAGTACCTTCTCACAATTTGACAACCAAGATGTCATGCGCTTTTTCAGCGAGCGGGGAGTCGCTTTAAAAGAAGAAGATCACGGACGAATCTTTCCAGTTTCTGATAAATCGGCAACAATCGTGAACACTTTAAAAGAGGAGCTGGAAAAATTAGCTGTCACCCTTTTCTTTAAAGAACCGATTGAAAAAGTGATTACAGATGGAACGGTCATTCAAGGTGTCCGAACTGCAGAAGGCGACTATTCTGCTAAAAGTGTCATAGTAACAACTGGCGGGATCACTTATCCTTCGACTGGATCACAAGGCGACGGCTATCGTTTCGCCAAATCCCTTGGGCATCATGTCACCCCTTTATACCCGACAGAATCGCCGATTTTTTTAACGGATGATTTTATTGCGGATAAAACTTTGCAAGGTCTTTCTTTGCAAGATGTAAAATTAGCTGTCTTAGATGAAAAAAATAAAACGATTGCTAGTCACGAAATGGACTTGCTCTTTACTCATTTTGGAATCTCTGGCCCTGCGGCTTTGCGCTGTTCAAGTTTTGTCAATCAATTGTTGCGCACTCAAAAAACAGCGACCTTAGTGTTAGATTGTTTTCCTAATAAAACCGACAGCGAATTGTTGACAGAAATTACTGACTATTCAGCGGATTCGACCAAACAATTAAAAAATGCTTTAGCTGGTCTTTTACCTGAACGACTGCTGCTTTACTTCTTAACAAAAGTTGGGATCAGCGACCAAACTTATAATCAAACGTCCAAAGAACAATTAGATACCTTTATTTCCTATTGTAAGAGTTGGTCGTTGACTGCCAACAAAACATTTGGTTTAGAAAAATCATTTGTGACTGGCGGGGGCGTCGAACTAAAAGAGGTCAATCCAAAAGAATTAGCCAGCAAAAAAATCCCCGGGCTTTATTTTGCCGGGGAAGTACTGGATGTCAATGGATATACGGGCGGCTATAATATTACTACCGCTTTTTGTACCGGCTATGTTGCCGGCACACACGCTGCGTATCACGCATTTTCTTAATCTTGCGTCAACTCCGCAAATCGTCCCCGCGTCAATTCTACAATGGCGTCGGGGGCGATTTCCATTTGCAGCCCTCTTTTGCCAGCTGAAATCGCAATCTGTTCAAAGTTTTTTGCTGAAGTATCCACAAAAGTCGGAAAAAGCTTTTTCATCCCAATCGGTGAACAGCCGCCGCGAATATAACCAGTCGTCGCTTCTAAGTCTCTCAAATGGAGCATCTCAACCTTTTTATTGCCGCTGACTTTTGCGATTTTTTTAAGGTCTAGTTCATGGTCACTTGGAATAACTACTACAACTGGACCGGTTTTATTACCTACTGCTACTAATGTTTTAAAAATCCGTCCAGCCTCGATCCCAACTTGCTCAGACACATGACCTGCGCCTAGATCATTGTCACTCCATGAATATTCATGTTCGATATAAGCGATCTTTTTTTGTTCGACTAAACGAATCGCATTGGTCTTTTGAATTTTCTTCTTAGCCAAATCAATCCCTCACTTCATTTATTTTCTAAAGTCTAGCAAAAAAAATGATTCAAAACAAACCAGATAGCCGATAAGTCGGAGCAAGAAAATCGCTTAGTCAAGCAAACAAAGAATACCCACTAAAAAAATTCTTTAGTCGGTACTCTTACATAGGCTATTTAGTTTCGCTGATTAATTTTATTTCAATTCGTCGATCATCATAGCTAATTTCTCTGCTTCGATTTGAGCATCCGGATAAGACTGGCCTACTAAACAACCATAGGTCATACAAGATCCATCTAATGATCCACTGACTTGCGAGAATTTACCTAACCGTCCTAACGAGACTGAAATGATTGGTAAAGAAACAAAGGTTTGAGCTTTCATTACGATCTCCATTTGCCGCAAGACATCGGCTTCATTTTGCGGTTGGACGACGATTTTTGCAATATCTGCTCCGCAATGTTCTGTTAAGTTCAAACGAAATAAAATGACGGCATCTTCTGGTGTCTCTTCAAAATTGTAATAACTCAAGATCACTCGTACATCTAATGATTGCATCCATTTGATAAAAGACGTCGATAATTGATCGATGATCGAAACTTCTACATCCGCCAAATCAATCGCGCGTGAAGAAACAGCAAATTCATTGATATGCCGATACTGGTTCAACGAGAGCTCGACTTTTCCGCCCGCTTCCGCCATCCGTAAATTGAAAATCAATGGAATATTCCGAATTTCATCGCGTAATGCTAACAGCGTGGTATTCAACTTCTCGTCATCTAAGATATCTTCATAATAATCTGCACGCCATTCGATCACCTCAGCAACTTTCTTCGCTTGAACGGCTTGTTCGATGATCTCATCAAATGTCGTTCCGACAATCGGTACACAGATCTTAGGTTTTCCCGCATCAAAACGGACATCTCTTACTTGAATATCCATCATAATTTCTCACACCTCAGTTTCTTCTATTTTTTTATCGTATAAAACAATACTTTCAAGTAATTACTTTCTTCAAAGTCGCTAGCTGGAAAGTCTGCTGGTAAACGATAACTTTCTACTAATTGATAATCTACTTTCTTATTTTGCAACGCGGTTTCGATCACATACTTGAACTTTTTAATTGAAAGGTTCGCTGCATTGGTTGAAGCGATGATCAACCCGTCATCAGTCAAAATCTCGACACTATCTTCGATCAATCGCCCGTAGTCTTTGGCGACTGAAAATGTTTTTTTCTTATTGCGGGCAAAACTTGGGGGATCCAAGATAATCACATCATAAGTTAAATTCTTTCTTCCCGCATAGCGGAAATAGTCAAACGTATCCATCACGATGATTTTTTGTTGCTCTAATGGCAATCCATTCACTTCAAATTGTTCTTGCGTTTTAGCTAAACTGCGTTGTGCCAAATCCACGCTGGTCGTCTCTAGCGCACCGCCATATGCTGCAGCGACTGAAAATGCTCCTGTATAACTGAACATATTCAAGACTTTTTTCCCAGCAGCCAGTCCTTCAGTCAACCGTCCACGAACCTCTTTTTGATCTAAGAAAATACCGGTCATGTAGCCTTCATCTAGATATACGGCATAGGAAACACCATTTTCCATTACTATCAGCGGTTCTTGCGGTTTTTCACCAGCCAACCAACGACTTTCTGGCAGTTCACTTTTAAAGCGAATCTTTTCAACGAGCCCTTTTGCAGTTGGAAAAATTTGCAGCAAGCTAGCTACGATCATCTTTTGAAAATGGTAAATGGTTTGATTGTACCAAGAAATTACCAAATAATCTGCATAGTAATCAATCGTCATTCCGCCAAAACCATCGCCTTCGCCATTGAACAAACGAAAAGCCGTCGTCGTCTCATCTGAAAAAAAGGCTTGGCGCTTTTGAATCGCCTGTTGGAATTTTTGCGCTAAAAGGTCTTGATTAATCGCACATTGCGTCTGATCGATCACCCAACCGAATCCCTTATTCTGTTTGCCTAAATACCCAGTCGCGACATAATGATGTTTATTATCAACAAATTCCACCCACTCTAAGGGAACTTTTTTGATACTTTGTTTTAAGTCTTCTTCTTGAATCAATGGATTCCCTTGGCGAATTCGTTTGATTCCATAATTAGTTAATTCTATTTTCACACTCATCCCCGCTTTCTTCTATTAGTATATCAAAAAAAATTAGTATTTTTCGCTTATAAAGTTTTCTTTAAGCCTGATTGCTCTTGATTTAATAAGAATTGACGAGGTTAGCGGAAGCGAGTAAACTGATAACAAGTGAACGTTTCGCAGTTTATCTGCGTCAGAAAGGAAGTTTCCATTGAAAAAACTAAAAGCTCCTGCATTTTTGAATAAACGCCTCGGCTTCTACGCGTTACTGACATTCTTATTGTGGGCAAAAAGTGTTTTTGCATATTTATTTGAATTCAATTTAGGGATTGAAAGCCTAACTCAGTATTTCATCCTGTTTATTAATCCAATTGCATCGACAATGTTTTTATTATCGATTGCTTTATATGTGCGCCGATCAAAGGCCTCTTATCTAACGATGATGATCATCTACGGTTTAGCAAGTTTCTTGCTATTTGCCAATGTAGTCTATTATCGTGAATTCACCGACTTCATTACTGTAAATACTTTCTTAGGTGCCGGCAAAGTTGCCAGCGGTTTAGGAGAAAGTGCAATGCGGCTATTCCGTCCTTACGATATTTTATACTTGATCGATATCGTGATCTTACCATTGCTCTTATGGCGCAAACGCATCAAAGCAGAAGAACGGCCCGTTCGAGCGCGGATGGCTTTTGCTATGACGGCTCTTGCAGTTATGATTTTCTCAGGTAATCTTTTCTTAGCTGAAGCTGATCGTCCAGAATTACTGACGCGGACTTTTTCTCGCGACTACTTAATCAAATACCTTGGAGTGAATGCCTTCACCGTTTACGATGGTATCCAAACGTATAAAACGAACCAAGTTCGAGCTGAAGCTAGTCCAAATGATTTAAAAGAAGTGGAATCTTACGTAAAAGAACATTACGCTGCGCCTAACAGTGAGTATTATGGTATCGCTAAGGGCCGCAATGTTATTACAATCCATTTAGAAAGTCTGCAACAATTTGTGATCGACTATAAACTAAAAGATGAAAATGGACAAGAACATGAAGTAACCCCATTTTTAAATAGTATTTTCCATAGTAACAGCACCTTTGCTTTTGATAATTTCTTCCATCAAGTAAAAGCCGGAAAAACTTCGGATGCTGAAACATTGATGGAAAATTCATTGTTCGGTTTGAATCAAGGTTCTTTGTTCTCACAATTAGGCGGAAAAAATACCTTCCAAGCAGCACCAGATATTTTGAAACAAACAGCCGGCTATACGAGCGCGGCATTCCACGGAAATTCAGGAAACTTCTGGAACCGGACTGAAACTTATAAGAATCTTGGATACGACTATTTCTTTGATTCTTCTTACTATGATGTGAATGATGAAAATTCATTCCAATACGGCTTACATGACAAACCGTTCTTCCAGCAATCTGTGCAATACTTAGAACGTCTGCAACAACCGTTCTATTCAAAATTCATTTCCGTTTCAAATCACTATCCATATAGTGAATTTAAAAATGACGAAGCTGGTTTCCCAATGGCGAATACGAGCGATGAAACGATCAACGGCTACTTTGCAACAGCCAATTATCTCGACAAAGCGGTTGAAGAATTCTTCACTTACTTAAAATCTTCAGGCTTATATGATAATTCGATCATTGTTATGTACGGTGACCATTATGGAATTTCTAATTCAAGAAACCCTGACTTAGCACCGTTGCTTGGTAAATCAAAAGAAACATGGTCAAACTTTGACAATGCGCAAATGCAGCGTGTTCCTTACATGGTTCACATTCCTGGACAAGATAAAGGCGGAGTCAACCATACTTACGGTGGTGAAGTCGATGCATTGCCTACGCTATTGCATCTTTTGGGTACTGATACAAGCAAGTATATTCAATTAGGGCAAGATTTATTATCAGAAGATAATGATCAACTCGTTGCTTTCCGCGATGGGGATTATGTCACACCTGATTACACGTATTACAGTGGAAACTTATACGATAATCAAAGCGGATTACCGATAGCTGAACCTGACCAAGCGCTGCAAACAAAAGCGGATGCTTGGAAAGATGCTGTTTCTACTCAGTTAAGTACTTCAGATAATATCAATAACGGTGACCTCCTCCGCTTCTATTCAGCCAGCGGATTGGAACCAATCGATGCTTCGCAATTTGATTACAAAGATGGGTTTAACAAACTAGTAAAAGCTGAAAACAAACTGGGGGATAAATCGACCAGCGTATTTGATCAAAATGGTAAGAAATCTACTCAAGAGCTGTACAAGACTCAAACGTACAAGCAGTATCAAGAACAAAGCCAATAATCAGATTCTAATGAACACTCTTCACGATTTTGTGAAGAGTGTTTTTGCATTTATTTCTTCGGATAGAATTCATAATTCTTTCAAATTAGGATTTTATACTTAGGGGTAAGAGGTGGGAATCTATGGAACTTATTTCAATGACACTTTCAACGATCAAACAACATCGTATCCAATTTTTGATTTCTTGGGCGATTTATCTCGTCGCGCTTTTTGTCTTAACAAGTTTGGATATGTTAAAACTAGTCTTGAAACAAGTCGATTCCTCCAATCAGATCCAGTTGTTCACTAACGAAGAAGCAGAACAACTCCAAAAATACTTTTTTGATCGATTATCAATTAGCGCCATCGGCTTTTTTATCTTATTGCTGATACTTTTTGGAATCCGGATCCATCGGCAGAAAAAAAGCCCGCTCCCAGCAAAACGTTTCATCTATTCAACCAGTCTAGAATGTTTCTTAAGTATATTAATTGCAAGCCTCTGTTTGATTTTATTTTTTACTGTTTTCGAGCCCGTCTATGAATCGCTTTTGCAAATTTTTTACCATCAAGGTTTGAATCAGCTAAAAGAATTGCCGAACTTTGTTTTGAGTAATGGCACAAGCGGGATTGCTTACTCACTTCGTTCGCCTCTCTCCTCTGAATTATCTTCGACAACGTTGTTAGATTTGTTTTTTGGCTCGCTAATCAAAGCTATTTTCTATATTTCCTTATGTTTATGCCTATTAACGATCATCTTCTGTCTGTTAGATTCATTTAAAAAACCGAGAAACGTTCATTAAACACGAACATTCCTCGGTTTTTTTATTGTTTTATTCAGCGAACGCTTGAAAGTCGATTATTTCTTCATTATACTTATAAAGTATTCGGTTTTTACCGATATAATGAACTTATTTCTAAGGAGCGTTTACTAATAATGGATAAATTCTTTAAATTAAAGGAACAAGGAACCACTATCTCCACTGAAGTAATGGCTGGAATCACAACATTCTTTGCCATGAGTTACATTTTGTTCGTTAATCCAAGTATTTTATCAGCATCAGGAATGCCGTTCCAAGCGGTCTTTCTAGCAACGATCATCGCCTCGGTCATCGGGACTTTAGTCATGGGGGTATTTGCAAACGTTCCTTACGCACAAGCACCCGGCATGGGATTGAACGCATTCTTTACTTACACAGTCGTATTCGGATTAGGTTATTCTTGGCAACAGGCTTTAGCAATGGTATTCATTTGTGGGATCATCAATATTTTGATCACCGTTACAAAAATTCGTAAATTGATCATTCATGCAATTCCTGAAAGTATGCAGCACGCGATTGGCGGCGGGATTGGGATCTTTGTTGCTTATGTAGGAATCAAAAATGCCGGCTTACTTTCATTTAGTGCAGACTCCTCCGCAATCACCAGCAGTGTGGTTGAAGCCGGAAAAGCGACCAATGTTTCAATCAACAGCGGAATCGTTCCAGCTTTGGCAAACTTTAATAATGCACCGATTTTACTGGCGGTGATTGGTTTGGCGATTACTACTATTTTAGTCGTTAAAAATGTTCGCGGTGCGATCTTGATCGGCATTGTGATCACAACCTTATTAGGAATCCCAATGGGTGTCGTCCAATTAGGTTCGATCGATTGGCATGCAAATTCATTAGGCAGTTCGATCCAAGAACTTGGTACAACCTTTGGGGCAGCCTTTGGTTCTGACGGCATGGGATCGTTGTTTGCCGATTCAGCCAAATTACCGCAAGTTCTTATGACTATCTTAGCTTTCAGTTTATCTGATACTTTTGATACGATTGGAACCTTCATCGGGACCGGCCGTCGAACAGGGATCTTCTCAAAAGAAGATGAAAATGCCTTAGCCAATGACTCTCGCGGGTTCAAAACTAAAATGGACAAAGCGTTGTTCGCTGATGCGATTGCTACATCTATTGGTGCAATCTTCGGAACATCTAACACGACTACCTATGTCGAATCAGCTGCCGGTATCGGTGCTGGTGGACGGACAGGTCTTACTTCAGTTGTCGTAGCTATTTTATTTGCATTAAGCAGTCTATTCTCTCCATTGATCGCAATCGTGCCAGCACAAGCAACTGCACCAGCATTGATTTTAGTCGGTGTTATGATGTTAGCTTCGTTTGCTGATATCAACTGGTTAGATTTAGAAGAAGCCGTTCCTGCTTTCTTCGCCAGCATCTTTATGGGACTTTGCTACAGTATCTCTTATGGGATCGCAGCCGGCTTTATTTTCTACACGATCGTTAAAGTTGTCAAAGGAAAATCTAAAGAGATCTCTCCGATTCTTTGGATCGTTGATCTTTTGTTCATCTTGAACTTTATTATCTTGGCCATTTTATAAAATAATCTTTCATAGTTAAAGAGCCGTGACAAATCCTGTCACGGCTCTTTTTCATTCTTCAGTTTTTTCTGATTTCTCAGGTTTATCGGGAAATACGACCGTGAATGTCGTCCCTTTTTCTAACTGGCTAGTGACATCGATTTTGCCTCGATGCAAATGAACCAATTCTTCTACGATCGACAAACCTAAACCTGACTCGCCATATTTCGTGTTTTTTCGTGATGGATCTGCTTTGTAATAACGATCCCAAATATTTTTCACTTGTTCCTCAGTCATACCAATCCCAGTATCCGATATCGCGATTTCTGTCGCCTGTTCCAACTTCTTGATCGCAATCGTGATCGTTCCATCTTTTGTAAACTGGATCGCATTTTGAACTAAGTTGACCATGATTTGGACAAAACGATCATAATCGGCATAGACATTGATTGGATCCGTTGTTTGCAATGTTAACTGATTTCCTGACGCTTCCGCTTTTGCTTGCAATTGAGTGACCAGCAACGCGACAGCTTCAGTCGCATTAAACGTTTGTAACACGATACTTATTTGATTGGTCCGAATTTTTTCGTAATCCAGATTTTCATTGACCAATCGAATCAAACGCGAAGTTTCATTTTGCATCAGCTTGATCGCTTTTTCTTTTTGATTTTCGGGAATTGCATTATATTGCAGCCCCTCTAACAAACCATTGATCGTTGTCAAAGGCGTCCGCATCTCATGCGACGCATCTGCCATAAATTGTTTGCGCCGTTCTTCTTGCCGTTCGATTTCTTCGTTCGACTCTTTTAACGAGACCGTCATCTGGTTGAAGTCATTGGCTAAATCATCGAATTCATCTCGATTTCGATTGGGCACGACTACATCAAAATTCCCCGCCGCAACCTCTTTAGTCGCCGAACGCATTCGGTTGATTCGTCTTACTTGCTGCATCGCGAAGAAGTAACTTACGAAGATCGCAACAAGTGAAGCGATGATAAAGGCTTTGAATAAGTCAGTTACAATCAAATTGACACTCGTTTCCACATTCATCGCAGGTTGGCTAACGAGTAACACACCAAAGAATTCGCCATCTGTGAAAAAAGGGACCATCGCATAAGACGTCGTTTTATTTTGTCCCATTACATTTTTTGAATTAGTTTCTTTTTGCTGTTGGCCTTCTTTTAACGCTTTCCATTGCGTATCGCTGATTAGATCCCGGTTGATTTTTCCTGATTGCTCAGGATATTGAACTGTTCTGTCTTTATTGATAAAAACGAAGGAAACATCTTGCTGGTTCAAACTTGATTCAGTTACACCAATCGCAAATTGAAAAATCTCATTGCTCGACATCCCCTCAAAACGAATATCCCTGCTCAACGAGAGATTATTGTTTTCCATCGATTGAGCATAGCCAAGCAGTGTTTTGTAATTGTTATCTTCAAGCGTCTTACGAGTAAATTGTGTAAAAGACACCCCTAACGTCAGCAGAATCAGGATGATCAATCCGCCAAAAGCTAGTAGTTGTTGATACAGGTATTTCATTGACCAACCTCGGTATCATCAAATTTGTAGCCTACACCCCAAACAGTTTGAATAACTTGCGCCCCGACTTTTTCGATTTTTTGACGTAATTTTTTGATATGAGCATCCACTGTTCGTTCATCACCGAAATATTGATAGTCCCAAACTAGTTCTAGCAACTGCTCACGGGTAAATACTTGCCGCGGTTTCTTCGCCATCGTATACAACAAATCAAACTCTTTAGGCGTCAAACCATCAATCGGTTTACCAGCTAAATATGCTTCGCGGGTCTTCAAATTCATCTTGAAATGATCCGTCTGGATATCAAAACTTTCATCAGCTGTTTCCGTATCTTTTTGCGGTTCAGTCGTCAACTCGCTGCGGCGGTGCAAAGCCTTGATCCGAGCAATCAAAGTCAATGGTGAAAATGGTTTTGTGACATAATCGTCCGCTCCCATCTCTAGACCAATGACTTGGTCACTTTCAGAATCTCTTGCTGTTAACATGATGATTGGTACTGTTTTAGAGACTTTACGGATCTGGCGCCCGACTTCCATTCCGTCCATACTCGGCAGATTCAAATCTAGTGTAATCATATCCCATTTTTCAGGATCCGCTTTAAAAGTCTCCAATCCTTCTTTGCCATCATATTTAAATTCCGCTTCCCAACCTTCATTCAAAAAAAACATCTGCATCATTTCAGAAACAGACTCATTGTCTTCAATCATTAAAATTTTCATACTTTACCCCCTGATATCATCTGATTCTCATTATAAGTATACTCTATTTCATTTTTTTCAACCATTACCTTACTCATATCTTCATTAACAATTTGTTTTTTCTTCAATCTTTCTGACATTTAGCATGAATTCTTAAATTAGTCGTTACTTCTTTGCATTTTTTATAACAGGATGCTATACTCATCTTTGCAACAAAATATTTATTAGGGGGCCGTTACGGATTCGACAGGCATAGTTTGAGCTTGAATTGCGCTTCGTAGGTTACGTCTACGCAAAAACGTTACAGTTAAACATAACTGCAAAACAAAACAACAACTCTTACGCTTTAGCTGCCTAAAAACAGTTAGCGTAGATCCTCTCGGTATCGCCCATGTGCTCGAGTAAGGGTCCTATTCTAAGTGGGATACGTTTCAACTTTCCGTCTGCAAGTTGAAAAAGAGCTCATCAGACTAGCAATGTTCGCGGCCTGTCATGCGGCAGAGAACAAAGCGAAATTTAAATAGTATGACTATGAGCGTAGATTTTTAGGTGTCGATATGTTTGGACGCGGGTTCGACTCCCGCCGGCTCCATTTCGTAGTTTTCACTAGATTTCAAAAACGACTAAACCCTTGATTTGATAAGGATTTAGTCGTTTTTAATTTTCGATATTTTTGCTAAAAAATGTCAAAGGGTATTCAATTTGCTTTCGGAAAAGAGAAAAACAAGAAGACTTCTATAGCTAATTAAGCGGTAGAGGCCTTCTTATTTTCCCTTTTTTGATACTTTTTTAAATAATTGTATTCCCATGCTGTTAATTTTTTTCAGGATTTTTTTGATCCAACTTATCTAATCGCTGCTCCATTTTTTCAAGTAATTGGACCATCTGACTATCACTATGTTCTGGTAATAAAAACTGATTCAAGTCTTCTACTTTTTCTTTAATCGACAAAGCGGTCTCTTTTCCCATCGGAGTTAATTTTAATAAGGAGCTGCGTTTATCTTCTGAACTCAATTTATCAATATAGCCATTTTTCACTAGTGTATTAATCGCTCGGGTGATCGTACTTTGATTCAATTTAACTAAAGCAGAAAAATTACTCTGGGTGATTTCTGGATGATCCAACAATTTCAATAAGTAAAAATAATTGGTCGAGTTAATATGTGGTGAGTCAAACAGTTGATTTACATGAATCGTGATCGCCTGATTCAACAATGCCACCCGTTGGATCAAACCGTCTTCTTTTGTAAAAGTCATAATAGGTTACTCCTTTGTTCATGAAATAAACGGCTCCCATCACTACTTCATGATGGAAGCCGTACCTATTTATTATTGGTGTTAGTATCAAATCTTAGACAACTTTTCGTAGAGACAGAAATAAATTAAACTTATCTACGAGAGGATGGATT
>NZ_BJDP01000017.1 GCF_005405205.1 Enterococcus pingfangensis
ATTAAATAGAAACGCCCTACACATTTGGTTTGTTTTATTCGTTCAGTTTTCAAAGGTCTACATTGTTTGTCGCTTTGTTTCAGCAACTTTTATATCTTAACAGCTTGCTGAATGAATGTCAATAACTTTTTTCAATTTTGTGAAAGAAGTTTTGAAACACAATTGACAACTTCGAAATAATAACATTCAACAAAACGCTTGTCAACAATTATTTTCCGTTGTCATATCAACTTGTTTCAGCAACGTTATTGATAATATCATATTGAAAAATAATGTCAAACACTTTTCAATGATTTTTCAAAATTATTTCAACAAAATGGAAAATGGATTAGCAAATTGCTAATCCATCGTTACTGCTACACCATAGTGATCACTAATTACAGGCGCATTTTTATCGTCAAAAACAACTTGATAGCTTTCTATCTTGAAATTTTTAGAAGTAAAAATATAATCAATCCGCAATTTTTCAGCGTTTGTATCCCAACCATCGATCTGTTTCTCCACGGTATGCTCCCCAGATTTAATTTTTGCAACAGCAAAAGTATCTTGTAAAGCTAATGGACTTTCCTGAATCAAGTCATAACCTTCGCCGATTTTTTTTGCATCATTGTTGAAATCTCCCATAACAACTAGCGCCGCTTGTTGTTCAGCTAAGATTTTTTCTAACTTATGCCACTCATATGCAAAAGTTTTATCTGCTGTCTGCCACCACGAAAAGTGACCGCTCACTGCGATGACTTTTTCTCCCGCAATCGTTGTTTCGCCGATCATCGCTTTTCTTGTATGATAATCTGCTGGATCAGAACTTTCAGATACCACTTGGCTGTCGGCTTCTATCGGCGTCTTCGATAATAAACCGATCCCTTCATGATAGATGTCATACCCAATGTGATTATAGGTCCAACTCCAATAATAGTAGCAGCCTAATTTTTTCAACTGTTCTATTAAACAAAACAGAAAATTGTCTTGATGAATTGGCTGTTGATCTGTCGTTGGTTGGAAATATTGGTCAGTTTTGGCTAACGGGCTTGCAAGAAGCTGGTTCACTTCTTGCAAGCCGATCAAATCAAATTCTTCTTTAGCAATTTTATTAGCCAACACTTCGATCTGTTGTTGATCTTTTTCTTCCATCCAACTATGCGTGTTCAATGTTAGTACTTTAATTGTTTCCGCCCCGCTTTAATAATCGATTGTTCCAATTGCTTCTCCGCGAGAAACAAGTCCTGTTTTATCATAATGGTAATTTTCGATTTTGTCACCATTGGTAAATACGACAATCATCGTTGTCATTTTTCCTGCTTTTTCAATTTTAGCTAAATCAGCGACTGCTACAATTTTGCCAGCTTTCACTTGCTCACCTTCAGCAACTTTGATTTCAAACGCGTCTCCACCTAGATCCACTGTATCGATCCCCATATGAAGCAACACTTCAATATCGTCAGCGGTTTTGATGCCGATCGCATGTTTTGTCGGAAAAACTGAAACGATTGTTCCTGACACCGGGCTAGCGATTTCACCATTTTCTGGTACAACTGCAAATCCTTCACCCATCATTTTTTGTGAGAACACTTCATCTTGCACTTTATCGATTGGAATCAACTCGCCATTGGCTGGAGCAACAAATTCTGCATGCAGTCCTTTGAAAGTTGACGGTGTCTCTGGTTTTATTGCATTGTCTTGAAAATTGCTTGCCGGTATTGTTGCGCCTGAGTCTAATAGATCTTGAATATCTGATTTAAGGATATCGGCTTTGGGTCCATAGACTGCTTGTACGCCGTTGTCTTTAACTAAAAGCCCCATCGCCCCAGCTTTTTTCCAATTTTCTTCGCTTCCAACAGCCGTTTTATCTGCTACCGTTACCCGCAAGCGTGTCATACATGCATCAACATCAGTAATATTTTGTGGACCGCCTAAAAGATTGATGATGTCTACAATTTGTGAATCAGCTGAAACAGTTCCGTTTGTCGTTGTGTTTGTTTCTTCATTATCCACTTCATAATTACCATTTCGTCCTGGTGTTGCATAATTGAATTTCTTGATCATAAAGTTTGCGAAGAAATAAGTGAATACGCCAAATGCGATACTGGTCAATACGAAATTAAGCAAGTCATTACCTAGCCCAGCACGCAATGCCATCGGTACCCGCGTCAACAACTCAATATTCCCAAATGAGTGGACCCGCAAATTGATCAAATCCGCCATTGCAAAAGCAGCCCCTTGGATGACCGCATAGCAAGCATATAATGGCACCGCCACAAACATAAACATAAATTCTAATGGTTCAGTTACTCCAGTTAAAAAGACAGCGACTGCAGCAGAAAGGAACATTGATTTGTATTTTTTCTTTTTATCAGGATCAACATTGCGATACATCGCCAAAGTCAGTCCCATTAAGATCCCAGTCGAACCAATCATTTGCCCGACTTTGAAACGTGCCGGTGTCCATTGTGTTAACACTTGATGATATTGTGCTGTGTCTCCGCCATTTTTCAAGTTAACTAAGTCAGTTGCCCAAGCCAACCATAATGGATCTTGTCCGAAAACTTGACTTCCAGCCTGTGCGCCAGTCAATATTTCATAAGTACCACCTAATTGTGTATAGTTCATTGGAATGGTCAACATGTGGTGCAGACCAAATGGCAAGAGCAGACGTTCCAGTGTTCCATATAAGAACGGCGCCAAGATTGGTGCTGTGTCTTGAGAATTTGCGATCCATTTACCGAAGTCATTGATTCCTGTTTGGATAACTGGCCAAATAAGTGCTAAGACTAACGCCACGATTACTGAACGCAAGATAACTACGAAAGGAACAAATCGTTTTCCATTAAAGAAAGTCAATACTTCTGGTAATTTCCGGAAATTGTAGTATTTGTTATACGCAGTCGCACCGACGAATCCGGCAATAATCCCTACAAATACCCCCATGTTCAACGCAGGTGCTTCTAGTACACTGGTAAAGTAGCCGTCGACCATAATCTTTTGTCCAAATAATGTATGGGTCACTGCCGCAGGATCGGCTAACATGTCGGAACTTACGCTAAAGATCGCACCGGTGATTCGATTAATTAAAATAAATGATAGCCCAGCAGCAAATGCACCGCCCGCGCGTTCTTTTGCCCAACTTCCGCCAATTGCTAACGCAAAAAGCAAATGTAAATTTCCGATGATGGCCCAACCAATGTTTTCAACAACTCCTCCGGTCGTGACTAACCACCCTAGATTTTCGTTGATCAATGGTAATGATTTCCCAATACTGATCATCAGCCCGGCAGCCGGCATGACTGCAATCACCACCATTAAAGCCTTCCCGAATTTTTGCCAAAATTCAAAACTAAAAATCTTTTTGATTCCTTTCATATTTGTTCCTCCTAATTTTTATTGCGAATATTTTACGCAATCGGTTTCGCTAAATTGCATTATATACTCATCATTCATTTTTGTAAACTCTTTCAAGTAATTTATTTTTTATTCAATATTATAGATGAATTCTACTAAAAATTATAAAAAGCGATTAACGCTTGACTTACGCAACCGGTTGCGTTTATTATGTAGCTAAGAAAGTTCACAGCTGACAAGCTGATCAATGATACCGCCTGCACCACCTTAGCATTATCCGCGGGAGCACCCAATTGGCTAGTTACTGATGAACAAAAAATTATTTTCTATATGAAGAGTTATGACCTTAAGGAGGACAATCATGAAAAAAGTTCAACGTCTTTTTGAAATCGACCCTTGGAAAATCAGAACTACAAAGTTAGACAAAGAAAATCGTCGACTGCAGGAATCTTTAACCAGTATCGGAAATGGATATATGGGTATGCGCGGCAATTTTGAGGAAAGCTACAGCGGTGATCATCATCAAGGAACGTATCTTGCAGGTATTTGGTATCCTGACAAAACGCGCGTTGGCTGGTGGAAAAATGGATATCCCGAATATTTCGGCAAAGTGATCAATGCGCTTGATTTTATTCAGATGAAACTATTCGTCAATGATCAAGAAATTGATTTAGCAGTCACCGAATTTGAAGATTTTGATTTAGAATTGAATATGCAAAACGGTGTTCTCACCCGCTCTTTTGTTGTAACGATTGATCAAACAAAGATCCGTTTTACATTTGAACGTTTTTTAAGTGTCGTCAAACAAGAATTAGCCGTGATCCGGCTTACCGCTGAAAGTTTAGCCGGCGACGCAAAACTGAAAATAGTTTCTAAATTAGACAGCAATGTCCATAATGAAGATAGTAATTACGAAGAAATGTTCTGGTTGGAAAAGCTGCGTGGTCAGCAAAAAGATATCAGTTTCTTAACGACACAGACCATTCCGAATAATTTCGGAATCGAACAATTTTCAGTAACCGGAGCGATGAAACATCTTAGCTCCGAGACTGGACTGCAGCAAGAAGACACTTTAGAAGTCGCTGAAACATTTACGTATGATCTGAAAGCGGACCAATCGATTCAATTGGAAAAACGAGTCGTCATTTTGACTAGCCGGGATGTTCCTGAATCAGAGCAAAGTGAAAAAGCTGTCGCATTGCTAACTAAGTACAACACTTCTTATGAAGAGTTATTGGCAGAACAAAATGCAGCTTGGGCAAATCGTTGGGCTTTAGCCGATGTTTTGATCGGTGGAGATGATGAGGCACAACAAGGGATTCGTTTTAATATCTTCCAATTGTTTTCGACTTATTACGGCGAAGACGAACGGTTGAACATTGGACCAAAAGGTTTTACCGGCGAAAAATACGGCGGTGCAACTTACTGGGATACAGAAGCCTATGCTGTTCCAATGTATTTAGGAATTTCTGATTCAAACGTCACAAAAAACCTGTTGAAATATCGTCACAATCAATTGCCGCAAGCCCAACACAATGCTGAACAACAAGGATTGAACGGTGCTTTATATCCAATGGTGACTTTCACTGGTGTTGAATGCCACAATGAATGGGAGATCACTTTTGAAGAGATCCACCGTAACGGTGCCATCGCCCATGCGATTTACAATTACACAACTTATACAGGTGATGAAACGTATATTCAAAAAGAAGGTCTAGAAGTATTAACAGAAATCGCTCGCTTCTGGGCAGATCGGGTCCATTATTCAAAACGCCAACAAAAATATATGATCCACGGCGTGACTGGACCAAACGAATACGAAAATAATATCAATAATAACTGGTATACGAATTATTTAGCCGCTTGGGTCTTATCTTATACTTTGGAAAATTATGAAAAGTACCAAGCACAAGCGACCGTTTCGATTTCTGCAGAAGAACAAGCAAAATGGCAAGATATTATCGAACACATGTACTACCCGACAGATGAAGAACTAGGAATTTTTGTTCAACATGATACGTTCCTGGACAAAGATTTAATGCCGACCTCTGACCTTAGTCCAGCAGATCGTCCATTAAACCAAAATTGGTCATGGGATAAAATCTTGCGTTCTTGCTTCATCAAACAAGCAGATGTTTTACAGGGAATTTATTTCTTTGGTGATCAGTTTACTAAAGAAGAAAAACGTAAAAACTTTGAATTTTATGAACCGATGACTGTCCATGAATCATCTCTTTCTCCTTCTATTCATGCAATTTTAGCTGCTGAATTAGGGCTGACAGATAAATCTATGGAAATGTATCAACGAACGGCTCGCTTGGATCTAGACAACTACAACAACGACACTGATGACGGATTGCACATCACTTCAATGACCGGCAGCTGGTTAACAATCGTTCAAGGGTTCGCCCAAATGAAAACAAGCACAGGCACATTGAGCTTTGCACCATTATTACCAACTGATTGGAAAGACTATTCTTTCCATATTAATTATCGCGGCCGTCTGTTAGCTGTGAGTGTAAATCAAAAAGAAGTTCAAATTGACTTGAAAGATGGTCCCGCCTTAGCTATGATGCTTTATGGAGAAGCAATTACTTTAAGCGATTCAACGACGGTTCCATTGCAAAAGGAGGAGCCAAATGTTTAAAGGCATTTTATTCGATTTAGATGGTGTGATTACCGATACTGCTGAGTACCATTATCTAGCCTGGAAAAAACTAGCGGATGATCTAGGAATCTCAATTGATCGTCAATTCAATGAAAAATTAAAAGGAGTCAGCCGCGAAGATTCATTGCGACTCATCCTCGCACACGACAAGCGCGAAAATGATTTTTCTGAAACAGAATTTAATCAGCTAGCTAAAACAAAAAATGATAATTATGTTGAAATGATCCAAGCCGTTTCACCAAAAGATGTCTACCCAGGAATTTTGGATTTGTTGAAAGCTTTGAAACAAGCGGATATCAAAATTGCTTTGGCTTCAGCCAGCAAAAACGGCCCATTTTTATTGAAACAAATGGAACTGACTACTTATTTTGACGGAATCGCTGATCCAGCAGCCGTCAAATCAGGAAAACCGGCACCAGATATTTTCATTTTAGCTGCCGAAATCGTCGGCTTAAAACCTATAGAGTGCATAGGGATCGAGGATGCTCAAGCAGGCATTCGTGCCATCAAAGCTAGCGGTGCCTTCCCTGTCGGTGTCGGAGAAGCTGAGCAATTAGGCAATGACATTTCCTTAGTAGGATCAACAGCTGAACTGACCTTAGCATTTCTAGAAAAACAGTGGGATAATTAATCGAGAGAGGAGAGCGAAAAATCGTGACGACAGTTAAAGATGTAGCAAAAAAAGCAAAAGTCTCTCCTTCTACCGTTTCCCGCGTGATCAATGATCACCCCAGCATCTCTGCTGAAACAAAACAACGCGTGCGTAAGATTATGGATGAGATGGGGTATTTTCCCAATATCACTGCCCGAAATCTCGGCAAGCAGCGTGCAAATTCTTTAGGTGTGATCTTGCCTCCATTAGATTCGCGCGAACGTTTGGGCAATCCGCTTTATTTAGAACTATTGAATGCGATAAATGAAACAGCCGCAGAATCGCAAGTGACTACCGCTGTTGCTTCAGCCAATAATAGTGAGACCTTATTGGAAAATGTTATTCGGATGCACCGTCAGAAACAAGTCGATGGATTTATTTTGGCCTATTCTGAAAAAGATGATCCCGTTGCCGAATACCTTTATCAAAATCAAGTTCCGTTTACATTGATCGGTCGCCCAGCAAAAAGAGAGACAGACATCGTTTATGTCGACAATGACAATCAGTTATTAGGCAAACAAGCGACGGAATATTTGATTGCTAAGGGGCATAAAAATATTTTATTCGTCTCAAATGTCAATCAAGAAGTCATTTTCTTTGAACGCTACTTTGGGTATCAAGAAGCGATGATGCTGCAAGGCTTGCCTACTCAGCCGCCTTTAACGATGCTCCAACTGGAAGACTACACACAATTTCCTGAAGTGATCAAAGAAACTGGCGCAACAGCCTTAGTCGTGATTGACGATATTTTTGCCTTGCGGATGATCCAATTGGCAACTTTGCATGGCTATGCTGTTCCAGACGATCTGTCGGTTATCAGTTTTAACAATTCAATTTTTGCGACATTGGTCCATCCTTATTTAACAACGATCGATATTGATATTTCTGACCTTGGTCGTTTAGGTACACAAAAATTGCTGGAACAAATCAATCAGCAACAATCCAGCGGTGTTCAATTAGTCGTACCGCATCATTTGATCCAAAGAGAAACGGTCCGTGCGATTTAAGTTACCGTTAAAAGCGGCCTGCCCAACTTGCGGCAGGTCGCTTTTTTGGCTATACTGGCAAAAAATCAGAAAGAAAGTGGTATAGATGTTCTTATTTTTAAGCGTACTCGTAATCGTCTTTCTACTCTATTGCCGCTACTTGACTTATCAATTGACTGAGAAACATTTTAAATTCACAAAAGATACAAAACTATCCATCCAAACGGGGACCAATGATGGACTGACGATCGCGCAAATTAGTGACAGCCACTTCTCGGCTTTTTATAAACCCAAACGGTTTGATTCAATCATTGCTAGATTAAATCAAGCAACGCCGGATATTGTCTTGTTTACCGGCGATTTGATTGAAAATGAGCGCTATTGGCAAACGCATGACTCAGCAGCCGTCAGCCGGCAATTAGCTCGGATCAACGCACCAAAGGGTAAATTTGCGATTTTAGGCAATCATGATTATCGCCGTGATGGCCATGAAGCGGTTAGTGATATGTTGACCGCTGGCGGCTTTATTTTATTAACCAATCAAAGCAGACTCGTCGATCAATTAAGTCTGACAGGAATTGATGATGGTCAAATGGGGCGACCCGATTACAGCACAAAGCCAGAAAAAGCTGACTTCTCTATTCTGATGATCCATGAACCCGATCAAATCAAACATTTACCAAAACTTGAGCACTTTGATTTGATTTTAGCCGGCCATAGTCACGGTGGGCAAATTCGATTTCCGCTTTTTCCTTACAAAAATTTTGGCTCGAAACTCTATGATCAAGGAATTTATCAATTAACGCCGCAAACAAACCTAGTCGTCAACACTGGCTTGGGAACAACGGGACCTCCGCTGCGCTTTCGAGTGACACCCGAAATTTTATATTTTCATTTATAGAGAAGCGTTTGTAATTCCGATTTTGATTTTCCGAAAGAATGATCAAAATTTATCGTTGAATACAAAAAACAGCCGCAGCTGGCTTAAATCAAGAATTCTAAATGGAAGATATCTAACTTTTCCCCATTCAGAGACTTGTGTAGTCAACTGCGACTGAACACTGACGATTTCAGTAAAACACCAATCAGCTTATTTTCATAATGGAACGCATCTATTAATTGAAAAGAGACCCGTTATTTCCTTCCTATAAAGAAGGAAACTACTACGACGACAATCACTGCACCGATAATAGACGGAATTAACGCCATCCCTGCTAAGCTAGGTCCCCAAGAACCAAGCAATGCTTGACCGAGCGCAGCACCAACTAAACCAGCGATAATGTTCGCAATCCAACCCATTGATCCGCCTTTTTTAGTAATTGCTCCTGCAACCGCACCGATTACTGCACCAATAATCAACGTCCATAACCAACTCATTTGCCTCTCCTTCTTTCTATATAGAATGATTACACCTTTATTTTACAAATAATCTTCATTTTTTTCTATTATTTTGCTTAAATCCTGCTTAATGAACCGTATTTTTTTATAGACACTCTTATCCCGAATTAGATTTAGCTTTTCTAATAAATGTGGCTTATCAATTTGTTCATTCGCAATATTTTTTCTATTAAAATTAAAATAGTCTAGTTTTTTAACAAATACTAAATGATTATTTTCTAACCATGAAAATAAAATGAAATTTCTTTCATTAAAATAGAATTGTCTGAATATTTTGGTATTATAGACGGATAATTATCTGAATATTTAAAATCTACAAATTATTCTATCTATTGTGAGAAACGAGGAACTTTATGGAAAACAAGCTACAAAAACAAATGACTTCGCGCCATATTATGATGTTGGCGCTCGGTGGTGCGATTGGAGCCGGCCTATTCAAAGGCAGTGGTGAAGCGATCGGTATTGCCGGACCTTCCGTTATTCTAGCCTTTTTACTCGGCGGTTTAGTACTTTTTATTGTTATGAACGGCTTAGGACGCTTAGTTTTGAGTGGCGATAATGCTCATGGATTATCCGGGATCATCAAGCCTTTTCTAGGTGAACGAACCGCAGATTTTATCGATTGGTTGTACTGGTCATTATGGATGGTCAATATCATCGCTGAAGCGGTCGCTGCTGCAAGTTTTATGCAGTTATGGTTCCCCCACGTCCCTTCTTGGGTTTTCGTGTTAGCCTTAGCATTTTTAACTACACTGATCAATTTATACTCCGTTCGTTTATTCGCGGAAACAGAGTATTGGTTAGCCTTCATCAAAATTGCTGTAATTATCATTTTGATTATTTTCAGTGTCTATCTGGTCGGTCATGAAATCTTTAAAATCGGATTTCTTGATACATTCGCTCGGATGAATAGTCATGGCGGCTTTGCTCCTCATGGTTTGAATGGACTAGTGAATTCGCTTTTAGTCGTGATTTACTCTTATGGCGGCTCTGAATTGATTGCTATTACAGTCAGTGAGGCAGAAGATCCTAAAACTGCGATCCCTAAAGCGATCAAAGGTGTTATGGGAAGAATTATTTCATTTTACATCGTACCAATGACCTTGCTTTTGATTATTTATCGTTGGGATGCTTTGGCAGCAACTACTGCTAGTCCTTTCGTGATGGTCTTCCAAAAAATGCACATTCCTTTTGCAACTGATATCGTCAACTTTGTCATCGTATTGGCTTTGTTTTCTTCGATTAATTCTGGAGTTTACGCTTCATCTAGAACATTGTATTTCCGAGTACGAGAAAACACCGGTTTTACTTCAAAACTAGCTGTTTTAAACAAACACCAAGTACCGCAGCGAGCAGTTTTATTCTGTACCGGTACACTTTATCTTGGTGTGGTCCTATCTTACTTCCTAGGCAATCAGCTCTTTAATTACCTAGTTGGTTCTTTATCTTATTCTGTTTTGCTTACTTGGTTATTGATCAGCGTGGCAGCCTTTGTTTTGGCGCTGAGAAAAGAAAAAAATAGTGAACGCTTCTTCAGCGGATTAGTGATCGTAGTCCTTGGGTTGATCTTCATCGGTATTCTGATGAATAATCCAATCGGAGTGACACTTTTCACCGCTGGTATCTATCTGGTGATTTTTTTCAGCTATCGTAAAAAACAAACAGATCCACTAACTGAACAAGCATAAAAAAATGTCCGATCACTTCTTATTTAAAGTGATCGGACATTTTTGCGGATTCAATAATTAAAAAAATCCCTCGAAATTACGAGGGATCAAATAACTAGACTAATTCAACGTCAACGTCAATGTTTCCTTTAGTTGCTTTTGAATATGGACAGAATTCATGTGCTTCTTCAACAATTTTTTGTGCTTCTGCTTTTTCTACACCAGGTAATGATACTTCTAAAATCACTCCGATTTTATAACCACCATCATCTAATTGGAATAAAGACACACGTGCTTTAACTTCTGAATCTGACTCAAGTTTATGTTCTTCTAACATATGATGAACGGCACCGTTAAAACAAGATGCATAGCCTGCCGCAAATAATTGTTCTGGATTTGTTCCTTCTGCGTGAATAGAAGGCGCTTCAATTTTCATTTTCATACTACCGTTTGGTGCTTGGACTTCTCCGTCACGTCCACCATGGTTGATCATTGCTGTTTCGTATAATTTTTTCAAATTTTCTCACTCCTTTTCTTCTTAATTATTAGTTTACTTATTATTATTTAATAATACAAAGATTCTGCTCATAAAAGAAGGCGTTTTCGATAAAACAAAAAAGTTTTTCTAGTAAAGACAAAAAAATTTGTGCAACCGATTACAAATTATTGTTTTTTTGCTATAATCAGAGTAAGAAGGAGGGATTTTCGTTGAAAAAACTCTTTATGATCTGTCTAGCTGCAGCCTTTTTACTCGTTGGCTGTACGCGCACCCCAGCTCAAAATTCAGATAAAAAAGCTTCTAGTGATTCAGTCACCATAAGCTCCACACAAGCGAATACTGACTCATCAAGCAATCCCCAAACCTCAACAACAATCAGTCAGTCAAGCACTGAAACGGTCTCTACTAGTACTTCAGCCGCTCCAGAGTCACAGCAAGATTTTGTTTCCAGCAGTGAATTTGGTGGCTATGCAACTTTTTACTTTGATGGGATGAATGTACCCGAATCGATCAATATCAATACAAATACCAATCAGATCACATTTAACTCAGGATCTGATCAAGAAGCTGTCTATAATCTTACGATGCAAAATATTTCTGCTAAAACGATTCGAATTTTTTCAGCCAATACGACTGACATTCGCAAAGTGAAAGTAAGCACCGCACTTTCAATCGGCTCGCAGATTTCTGGTGCGATAAACGCCAATAACCAATCCGGTGACCTCTATCTCTTTCATAATCTGCATGGCGGACTATCATTAGCAACACCGAATTACGCTGGAAACGTTCCCGCTGATCAAACAGACGTCATGATCGAAGTCCTTCAATAAAAAATTGAATTTTACTGATCCGAACAAAGAAAATTTGTTCGGATTTTTTGCTGTTTATTATTATGCCGGGCAAACATGATGAGGACTACCAGTATAATGATTTATGAACAAGACTGTATTTAAGTATATAACCGATATATTCCCAAACAAAAAAAGCTAGAACCCTTATAGACTAAGGATTCTAGCTCGTAATAATCAAAAGTGATTATTTTAATGTTACAACACATACATTATAATAGGAAGAAACACGACATAGTTATTCCCTATTTAATGCTATTTCATAAGATATAAGACTAACTGAAAAAACGTCAAAGTATCTTCGAACATATTCAAAAGCATATTCAAAAAATCTCAATTAACCAGGGCAAGGCAGCCGCTCATTCGTGGGCGGTTTTTTTATTATTCATTTTCTATAATAGCTTGCAATCGACAATAAGCGACATTCCAACGCTATTGCGGTCTACTTCACACTTCTCTAGTTTCAGGAATCGCATAAATTCCGCTGCAACTTCATCACCTTGTTTGAAAATTTTCGCCTTGCTTGGGTCTAGTGTAAATACCACTTCATCACGTATGATCCCTAGGAAGGAAGGCTCATAGCTTTTCAGATACAGCTTGCCCATTTTTAGATTGAACTCTGGCAATCTTGCTATTTGTTTTTCGTTGTACACGTCTGTAATGCCCTTTATTTGCGTTTCTAGCCTTGCTTCTGCTTCAACCCGTCTCTGTCTATACTCATGCGGTTCAATACCGTATAGGTCAGCCATTGCCTTATCTGTCCCTGGTTCAGCACTAAACGGCTTGCCATACTGCTGACTGATTACTCGCCGTTTAATATGCGTGACATACTTATCAGATAAGAGTTTTACATCAGCCTCGTCTACCTGTTTCAAAGCGTTGAAAAACACAGTTGCCGCCTTGGTGTCCCACTCAGTCAACTCGCCGGAAAGCTCCGCAAAGCCTTGCCATAGCCTCAAATAATGTTTTGTTTGCCAAATGTTCATAATGCGAACACCTCCGCCATATTATAAATATCTGCTATCACATCACCGCACAACCGAACCTGCTCCGGCTCTGGTTCAATCCCTTCACGAAAACAAACAGCCGTTTCGATCTCGCCAATCTCAGTAAGAATTTTTTGCAAAGTCTCCTCTTTTATATACGCCTCGTGGTAGCCCATATACTTCCTTTTCAGGCCATATACTTCACTGCTAGGCAAACGCTTTAGATAGGCGCTGAAGTGCTTTAAACGGTAGCTGTTGCGCTCTATTCTACGCTCCACAACGTCTATACGGTCATATAGGTTGACTACTTCGCTATCAGGACGGAAGCCTCTTGATACAATGCCCAGGGCGTTATATTCGAGACGGGTTGTCATGGACTGCTGGTAAAACTCCCGGTGAAGGCTGTCTCTACGGTTCTTTAGGCGTTCGATTGTTCTACCCAGGTTGAAGTATTCCTTAATTACCAACTCGTCCATCACGTCCACAAGGCAAGCCCCCTAAATATTATGTAAAGAGGCCACCGATAAGCAGCCTCCTAAATGATTTATTGCTGATAAGCTGAAACAATCTCCCGTAGTTGATCTTGAAAACTAGGTTCATTTTCTTTATCAAATTCTTCTATAAAGCGTGCTGCACTCTCTACCGCATTACCCATAGATTGAAAGCCAAATAATTCATTTACTGTCTTTGTCTTATCGTTAATGTTATCAACAAAAGCTCCGGCCATCGCTTTATAAGAAATTGCTACTTCGCTTGTAGTAGTCGTTACATTGTAGGTAGTGGAAAAATCTTTCATCACTTTCTCTAAGCTCGAAAATAATTTTTCTGCTTCTTCATATTTATTGGTTAATTCAGGCAAGAATAAATCCTTTTGCTTAGCGATTTCTCCAATACGTTTCAGTGCAAGTGGTGTATCTTGGTATTGAAGCTGATACGGTGTTAAATCTTCAGCCGTTACGGTCTCCATGCTGCCCAAGAAATTCAAAACTTCGATATCTTCCGGCGTTAAACTTGTTTTACTTTTATCTACAATGGCTTTGATTCCAGCACGATCACTTTCAATCTGTTGCACGATTGCCTTCTTTTTATTTTCCATTGTAGTAAGTAGTTCATTTTCTAAGTTCGCTTTTTTTAGCTCGAAGCCCTTGCCTGTGAGAAGGTCATCAGCAAGTTTTTTCTTCATGTTATCCATATCTTGGGCATACTTATTGCTCAATCGAACTGCGGTTTCAATGTAATCAATTACCAATTTCGAACTTTTCAATTCTTTCATTTTTCAAATCCCCCTATTTGTTTAACTGTCCCAGTTTGCCGGTATTCCAACGCCACTTGAACTTTTTCTTCTTGATCTAACTGATGAAATGCTGTTTCAAATTTTGAAAACGGCATAACTTGTGCTGTTGGGTTAGTTATCCAATCTTCTAGACTATCTAAGTACACACTTATTAGCATTTCTTTCTGGTTAGTATGCAAAAATTCATTCGCTACAACCTTCTTCAAGCTTGAGATTTCATTTCTAAGGTTCATGCCATTCCCCCATCTCTATCTCAAAGGATTCCGGCTTGTAACCGGGATACTTAGCTAAGAAGTCCTCATACGCCATCTTCTGACCGTCCACAAGCACAAACTCCTCTGCCTCATCTTCACCATTAATCATGAAAACAACGTCTTGCGGTGAAGCCTGTCCGACAATTTTCTTCAATCTTGCTATTTCATTTTTGAGGTTACTCATCTTGCCCCCTCCCAATGATTGACTTGATTTCCTCGATTTCTTTCTGATAATCATCAAGCTCTAAGCTACGATAGGCCACATCAAGCACATTCTTAGCGCTAGTTACTCGTGAAGCTGGTGGTGATTCTGTATTGTTCATTATTTCTTTTAGGACTGCTACCGCTTCCTCTGACGCTTTTTGCAGCCTAGCAGTAACTTGCTGCATTGCATCACGCCGCAAACCTCGGTATTCGTCCATAAATTCTTTATCTTTTAGATACTTGTAGCCTGTTGATCTATTAATTCCAGTTTTTTTGCATGCTTCATCGATAGAAGCACATTCTAGCAAAGCTTTCAAAAAACGATCTTGCCTTATATTTAATTCAGCCATTTTTAATCCTCCTTTATAAGTAAATTCCTGAATAAAAACGATTGTCGTGGATCATCGTCTGTTGGATTTTCAGATTATTTGTTGACATAAAAAAGAGGACACAAGACAATTCGCAATAGATTGCGTTTCATCTCATATCCTCTGGTTCTTCCTAGTAAGATACTGTTATTCAACTTGCCTTATTATAGCACATTTACAACAAATTTCATACATTTAACTGTTGTTTTAATGCTGTTTTATCTCTTTTTTTCACCTAATAAGTGTGAAGAAATGACGTCATACTTTACTACTTTCCCATCTTTTATCAGCAAGGATACTTCCCCATATTTGGGCAACTCAACAGCCACCGCTTTTTTATTGTTATCAATGTACACTTTATCCATTTACAACTCTCCCATCTTTATTTTTCATCTTCTCAATTTCTACAAAAAACTCATCCGGTATTGTGGCATAACCTTTTGTTGTATCGTCTCCGGAAAGTTCAAAATTCAACGTAAACTCTTTACCATTTAATTTTACACGTTGCGTTCCTGTGGCTCTCTTTCTCCATTGTGGGTCTTTAAGATCATAGTTCCATGTCTCAAGTCTAGCGTTCTCGACTTGCTTTAAACGTTCCTCCATTGCTCTGATCTGACTTCTAAAGCTTGTTAACCCTATTTGACGTTCTTCTTCTGTTCGTGCAATGAACATCCCTTTATTTCCGATACGTTCTGAAACAATAGGTACACCAGCTTTTTTCAATCGTTCTGTAGAAGAAAATACTTGGCGTTCACTTATTCTCAATAGTTTACTAATTTCTCTAGTAGTGATTCGTTTCTCTGAACTTGGAATAAGTTTCAAAACTTGATAATCAATATCCTTCATGCTATCTCTCCTTTACCAACATGTTTTGTTGACTCTGCCTTAAACAGTCCTTAAAATGGAAGGTCTTCTTCAAATTGTTCGTTGAACTCTTCTTGTTCATTTGTAATATCACTTATATCAGTGAAACCTTTACGTCTCCATTCTTTTAATAAAGTAGTAACGTAAGCCAAAGGAGAAGCCACATCCCCTCTAAAAGCAGTCTTTTCAAGAGACTCATAGAGAAAATCAATGCCATATTCTTTAGACAATCGTTCTAGAGTTTTCACATCAAAATTTCCTAGCCTACCAATTTCAGATTGATAAAAATCAATACAGTCATTTAAATTAATAGATTTAGACTCATCCAAAGCATTCTCAGCATAAGAAAAGGTATCTTCTTCTAGTCTAGTCTGATCTAAACTGCTCTGCTCTATGCTTCCCTCTGCTGTCCTACCCTTTTCTTTACTTAACTGATCTATGCTATCCTTTGCTATGCTATACTGTGTATCCATGTTGGACACATTCTGTATACAAGGTGTATCCACGTATTTATACGACCTATTTTCGGTAGTATTAATGTGCTTTTTTTCTTCTAGGTGAATTGTTGGAGTGTACCGATCTTTTTGAATATAATTATTTAATTTCCAATCAGCAATTACTATTACTCCACTTTCGAATGAGATAATGAACTTTTTGGCTTCAAGAAGCTTTAAATCATCATCCGTAGCACTAGAAGCTCTTTTAACCTTTTTAGGACTTGCTACAAATCCATCATCATCAGCTTGGATACCTAGATGAAAATACAAATTTTGTGTTGTTGGTGGCATATCTAAAAATCTATCTGAATCAATCACATCTTTTGAAAACATTCGTCTATTAGCCATAATTTTGTACTACCTCCTAGCTTGCGTATATCGCTTTATTTGTGCCATCTTCATTAAAACGATCGTTAAACACAAGCCACACTTGCTGTGCTTCAAAATTCAACCATTGCGGATTATTATCCCCATTCACATCAGTCAAAACAGAAAGAGTGATTTCTCGATCCATATCATTTCCAGCACCAACTGTTGCTGCATGAGATAAAATTGGTGTATCGATCGGTATTTCCTTGAATCCCCAACGATCAATCAGCATAATTTTTCCAGTTGGTTTTCCTATCGGATCGTATTGTTTTTCTAGCAACGTTTTACTCATGCACTTTCACCTCGCTCCAAAATTTTAGATGATAATATTCCTATATAAATCATTCGGACACCAGCTTTCGTAGATACTCCGATTTTTTTAGCTCAAATTTTTCATTAAAACCTTTTTGTTGTTTTTCAAGAAGTACATTCCACATTCCCTTGTAATCATACTCAACTATTTTGACCGCTAACTGTTTTTTATAATAGAGTGATTTATCATAGAAGCGTTGCATAGTTCCATCGAAAACAACTCCTCCAATTTCTACCCAAGCATGATCTAAATTTAAGTTTGTATAAATGCCTTCAACGTACATAGCACCTACAAGGTCAGAATTTCGCTTCATAAAATCAAAAGCTTTATCAAAGCATTGATGAGGATATACTCGTTTCGAAAGACCACCCGTGTATCTGACTAATGGTTGAACTTCAATATCGCTCAACCGATTTCGAATTTCTAAATACGTTTCGCAGTTATCAACGCTCATTCGGACACCTCCATGAGTTGCAACTGTTTGAGCTCGTACTTCAACCCATCCCGAACAAATTCAGCACCTTTTAATTGATTCTGATACTTTACCCATGTATTAAATGTTTTCGCCCTCGCTTCTCGTATATCAGTAATGTTTAACCATGCGGTTAAAATCTGATTTTTTAGCTCGTTGATTTCTCGACAAATTAGTTTGTGATCTGCATGTTTTTTAAGTACATACAAAACGGTTAGTTTTTCATTGAATGAATTTCCAAAGTAGGTTTTCCCGATATTATTTTCTAGTTCAGCGATCCCTTGATTAATTTCCTCTAATTCAAAGCTATCGAGTTGGTTTAATAGTTTTGTTTTGTACATCTACTTATGCCCTCCAGTTCTTAATTGATAGTCGTACTCGTCATAAGCATTAAATAGATACAACGCCAATCCTGCAAAGATAGCTATTTTTGCAATTAATGGTAATAAGCCGAAAATTCCGCCGATTAATATACTTGCGATAATTAAGTTTCGTTTCATAATGATTCCCTCCTAATCTGGACAAATGGTATTAGATATTTCTTGGATAGCTTCACCAATTATTTGAAGGTTATCGCACATATCTTCCAGCAACCCGCTTTGTATTTGATGATTCACCGCGAATTGATCCCCGCTGACTCGTGAGTATTCCAGGTTTTCAGCCAGTCGGTGTAATACCTTAATTTGTTGCGCACATTCGGTTAGTTTCTCTGCCTGTTTTAAGAGTTCGTCATTAGTTAAATGTTTCATCGTAGTTTCCTCCAATAAATTGATGTGTTATAATTGAAGGACAAAAGATTAATAGTTTTGTACTATTTTGTTTGCCTTTATCCTGTCCGCCAAGACTGTTATGGATAATGGCTTTTTCTTTTGCCCTCATGTACTTAACCCTCCAATTCAATCCCTAGCAAGTTTGCTAATTGATCAACTTGGTGATAAAACAAATCTTGCATAGTGTCACGGTCAATATCATCCCAACGAGCTATACTTAACTCATAAAGCTCTTGAACTACGCTTTTTACAGTTGGTTCTTGCTGCATTAAGTTTTGGTACTCCATTTGTTCATACAAACATTCAAACGTTTCTTCTAGTGATTTACCTTCTAAGTTAGCTAATTCGTTAGCAGTTTCTTCTGTAACAACTCTCGATAATACTTTTTCAATTGCTGCATTTTGTTCTTCATTCATGTTGATTTCCTCCAATTTTATATTCCTAATACAATTTCTTACTTGAATAAATCCTTGATATAACAATCATTTGGCTATTGTGACTACTAATTGAATATGTGTTTTGAATAGATTAGTGACTTTCTCGCCTGCCCTGGCATTTAAAATTGTTTGATAAAAGCCATAATCTCATCACGATCAAAATAATAGGTTCTTTCACCGACACGGTGATATTTGAGTCCTTTAGAAATAAATAGTTCTAGCTGTTGAGGACTACAATCCAGGAAGCGACAAGCTTCTTTTTTATTTAGAAGCTGTTTGATTCCTACTGTTCGCTTTGCTTCTTCCAATGCTTCTAAGGTTGTTTGAATCACTTGAGAAGAGATACTGTCCAATTGTTCTTTACTTAGCGTATGTGATACCTCAACTTTGAGCGGTGGCGTAGATCGATCCATTTAATCACCTCCTAATGAACTGCTATCGGTGTGTTAAGATTGGTTCGATAAAATACTACACCAGTGTTTAAAATAAGTTTAATCTCATCGTAGGAACGACCTAAAGTAATTAAACCAGTCGTTAATATCTCAATCTGATTTATTGCTGCTTGCTCTTCAATACTTAAAAAATCAAGCGGGGTGGCTGTGGGTTCGACGTTTCTCGCTTCGCGTAACTGCTTGGCATTGAAGCCTAGCGCCTTCTTGTAAACTAAATCCGTGAAATGCTTATAGAAATGAGGGGAAAATCCCATTTGCCTGATTGCGTCTGTCATTGATAAGCGAATTTGTTTGCTTTTGGAACGTTCCAACCGTCTAGCGGTTAATTCGGCCTGCATTTCATAAAACTGCCGCACAAGTTCCTTTTTAAACCAACGTACCGGCTCGGTATTGTCAAGATAAGTTATAAGTAGTGTGGCTTGTTGCTGATTGAGATGAAACACTTTTGCCTTTTGGCCACTAGGCATAGGTCGGATTTGAAATCCGAGCTTTCCGAACTCTTTTAAATCACTCTTATAAGTTCGAATCAGCTTAGTAACACTATCACGACTGTTACCTGAAAATTCAGCAATAATTTCATCAGTAGTAAATAGTGAACTATTTAAATCGTTTGATCCAGTAAAAACTAGCTTTTGCATAAGGAAGCTTCCTTTCTATGACTATTAAGATGATAATAGATTGAATATAATTGAAAAAAATTATTTATTTGATAATCAAATAAATTTCAACTTTGCGAAACCCAAGAGGTAAAAAAAATTTCATCAATTGTAACGTTAGGCATTTTCTTATTTACTATATTTTTAAAAATCATCTTCTCATTATCACTAAAACTTGATCGACCTCTTTCCTTATTTCTATAGGATTGAACCGATATATTTAAGTCATTCGCCATCTCTTTTTGTGTTAGACCAATCAATTTTCTATATCCTGAAACCTTTTCATACATAAAAACACCTCCTTTCAACTTTACGAAACAAGTGTACCATGTTATTATTATAAGTGCAAACTTTTTTTATACTTTTCGAAACTCCATCTTTCTTTATGCTATAATTAGTCCAAAATCATCGAGGAGTAATTTTATGGATATTAATAAAGAAGAAGTTGGTCAACGAATATCTATTATTCGAAAAAAGCTCGGATTAACAATGGATGAATTTGGAAGGAAAATTAATGGCGCTTCAAAAAGCAACGTTTCTAAATGGGAAAGCGGATCTTCATTGCCCAATAATGAAAGATTAAAGAAAATTGCGGAAGAAGGAGAGGTGTCTGTAGCGTACTTACTAGCTGGTGAAAAGCAGGAAATTTCTTATTCAAAGCTGGCCTTCGATAACTCTTATTCAAATGCAGAAGAAATCTTTAACCAATTAAGTGGGGCTCGAAAGAGCGATTATGCCTTTGCATTTGATGCTTTTTCAAGTCTATTCCTTAGAAGTATTGAGCATAATAATCTTGAGAGATTCGACGATCTTGTATACGTCATTACCAGATTAAATGACTTCGACAAAACATTGGAAGAATGGACTGCATTTGATGGTAGTGTAAGTTTATCAGTTTTAGGTTTTAATGATTATGTACAAGTTCAAGAAAAATTAAACTCTATTTTAAATGAGACCTATGATAATTTAAGAAAGGTAAACGACCAATTTTACAATGCCGATTAGAAATTTTGGACTCAAACAATAATCTCTCCATACATATCTCGCTTGCCCTGGCTAGATAGGAGAAAACACAATGGCAACAATTACAAGCTACACAAAGAAAAATGGACAAAAAGCATGGCAGTTTCAAACTTACTTAGGAGTAGATGAAATTACAGGCAAGCAACGCTACACCACAAGGCGTGGCTTTGCGACTAAAAAAGAATGTACATTAGCACTCAACAAGCTATTGCTTGAAATTGAAGAACATGGCTTTATACAAAATAAGATTATGACCTTTGAACAACTTTATAAGGACTGGCTTCCAAAGTATCGAAACAAGGTCAAACCTTCCACGGTAGCAGCTACGATCACTGTATTTGATTTATATATCTTGCCACACTTCAAAAAGATGAGACTTGATAAAATTACTGTGGCTTATTGTCAAAAAGTTTTGGATGGTTGGTATGAGGAGTATCGAGGATATAAAGGTTTTAAGATGAAATTAAATTTAGTGCTTGATTATGCGGTCTCCTTGGAACTAATCGCCACTAATCCAATGAAAAAGACACAGACACCACGACAAAAAGAGAAAGATAAACCAGTCAACTTCTACACTAAGCAGCAGTTACAGCAATTTCTTTCTCTTTATGAGTCTGAAGGCGATCAAATGAAATATGTGTTCTTTCATCTCTTAGCTTATACAGGTCTAAGGAAAAGTGAAGCTCTCGCTTTGCAGTATTCAGATATTAACTTCTTAAAGCATGAGCTAACAGTAGGCCGTACAGTAGCAGTCAATGAAGATAGTGAGATCATTATACAATCGCCTAAAACTAAAAACTCTTACCGTACGATTAACTTAGATCCAGTAACTATGCAGCTACTCCAAGAATGGCAAAAGGAACAGCGGGAATGGTATTTCAAGCTAGGCTTTAATACTAACAAGAAAGACCAACTAATATTTAGTAATAACCAAAACAAAGCTATTCGCCCTTCCCTAGTCAATGGCTGGCTAAGGAACTTTTATAATCGTCATGAGGATATGCAAAAAATCACAGCTCATGGCTTCCGATTCACCCATTGCAGTTTGCTTTTTGAAGCTGGTGCAAGTATGAAAGAAGTTCAAGGAAGACTAGGCCATAAAGATGTTCAAACAACAATGAACATTTATGCTAAAGTCACACCTAAAATGGCTACGAATACTGGTGAAAAGTTTGCTCTATTTATGGCTAATTAAGCAAAAACCTATTCAAAAGCCTATTCAATTTTATTTTTATAAAATAAAAAAAGACTAGAAGCCCTGATTTAACAAGGTTTCTAGTCTCTAAATAATTCAGAAAAATTATTTTAATGTTACAGATGCGCCAACTTCTTCTAAAGCAGCTTTTAATGCTTCAGCGTCTTCTTTAGATACATCTTCTTTAACTGGTGCAGGAGCGCCATCAACTACAGCTTTAGCTTCTTTCAAGCCTAGGCCAGTTGCTTCACGAACTGCTTTGATAACTTTAACTTTTTGGTCACCCACAGCTGTTAATTCAACTGTAAATTCTGTTTGTTCTTCAGCAGCGCCAGCGGCAGCTCCGCCAGCAACAGCAGCTACAGGAGCAGCAGCAGTTACGCCAAATTCGTCTTCGATAGCTTTAACTAAGTCGTTTAATTCTAAGATTGTCGCGCCTTTAAGTTCTTCGACAATGTTTTCAATGTTCAATGCCATTTTAAATTTCCTCCGTTTAGGTAAGTTTTTTTAGTTTTTGTTTTATGCAGCGATTAAGCTACTTCTTCTTCTTTTTCTGCGACTGCTTTCACAGCGTAAGCCACGTTGCGGACTGGCGCTTGAAGGACAGATAATAGCATAGAAAGAAGTCCATCGCGGTTCGGTAGTTTTGCAAGAGCAGTAATTTCTTCGATAGAAGCTACTTTTCCTTCAATGATCCCGCCTTTGATTTCTAGTTTTTCAGCTGTTTTAGCGAATTCATCGATAATTTTAGCTGGGGCAACTACATCCTCATTACTAAATGCAACAGCAGTTGGTCCTGAGAATACTTCTTCTAATCCGTTCAAGCCAGCTTTTTCAGCGGCACGAACCAAGATAGAATTTTTGATAACTTTCATTTCAACGTTAGCGTCGCGTAATTGTTTACGTAATTCAGTCACTTGTTCTACAGTTAAACCACGGTAATCGACGATAACAGCTGAAGCTGCTGCGCTGAATTTTTCAGTGACTTCATCAACGATAGCGGCTTTTTTAGCGATTGCTACTTCACTCATTATATATTTCACCTCCTGATTTTGATGGAAGAGTTTTTTACACTTGGAAGGACAGCGAGTGAGTTGTTTCTTTTAAAAGGAAACGCCTCTTCTTGCAGTCGACCAGCGTTGTTCAACATCCTGTCGAGAAAAGACTCGCCAATTACGGTGTTGAGACAACAAAAAACTCCATGCCACCGTAGACATAGAGGGACTATTGAATGTTCTCAATAAACGTCCTCGGTAGGAAATTAAGACTTGCGTCACCTACTGTCTTCGGTACAGTTAATAATTAACCTCGATTAACTTACCATAGATAAGCTAATCGAGTCAAGTACTTTCTAAATTAAATTAGATAGCAGTTTGTTCAACATGGATACCAGGTCCAAATGTTGTTGTTAATGAAATGTTTTTGATGTATTGACCTTTAGCAGTTGCAGGTTTTGCTTTTACTAAAGTTTCGTTGATTGTGTTAAAGTTTTCAACCAATTTAGCATCGTCGAATGATACTTTACCGATTGGTACATGAACGTTACCGGCTTTGTCAACACGGTAAGTTACTTTACCAGCTTTAACTTCTTCAATAGCTTTCGTAACATCCATTGTTACAGTCCCAGTTTTAGGGTTAGGCATCAAACCTTTTGGTCCAAGCACACGACCTAATTTACCAACTGTAGCCATCATGTCTGGTGTTGCTACAACAACGTCAAAGTCGAACCATCCGCCTTGGATTTTTGCAACCATGTCGTCGTCGCCAACGAAATCAGCGCCAGCAGCTTCTGCTTCTTTTGCTTTATCGCCTTTAGCAAAGACTAAAACAGTTTGTGTTTTACCAGTTCCGTTTGGAAGCACGACAGCTCCACGGATTTGTTGGTCTGCTTTTTTAGGGTCTACGTTTAATTTGTATGCAACTTCAACCGTTGCGTCAAATTTTGCGAAGTTAATTTCTTTCGCTAGTGCTACTGCTTCTCCAACTGGGTAAGCTTTAGTAGTATCAACTTTTTTTAATGCATCTTGCATTTTTTTGCTCTTTTTAGCCATTTTGTTTCCTCCTTGATGTGGTTATAACGGTAGAACCTCCCACGTGTTCCGTATCTTTAGATAGGGAGCCAACTGAGAAGCTACTTTCTTGGGTTCGTCGATAAATTATTCGACAGTGATACCCATGCTTCGTGCAGTTCCTTCAACCATGCGCATTGCTGACTCAACGTTAGCAGCGTTTAGGTCTGGCATTTTCAACTCAGCGATTTCTTTTACTTGATCGCTAGTAACTTTTGCAACTTTAGTTTTGTTTGGTTCGCCTGAACCTTTTTCGATCTTAGCTGCTTTTTTCAATAATACTGCAGCTGGTGGTGTTTTTGTGACGAATGTAAATGAACGGTCTTCATATACAGAGATCACAACTGGAATGATCAAACCTGCTTGATCAGCTGTACGAGCATTGAATTCTTTTGTGAATCCCATGATGTTGATACCCGCTTGACCTAGTGCAGGACCTACTGGGGGAGCTGGTGTTGCTTTCCCTGCAGGAATTTGCAATTTAACTAATTTTTCTACTTTTTTTGCCACGAGACAAACCTCCTTGAGTCCGTGATGTGGTTAATTGGAGATCAAAATTTCTCCTCCCACTTAAAACAGTGTGTACAAAGACACACTTTGGTATCATAGCAGATTATTTATTAAAACGCAAGCTGGATTCATTACTGTTGAAATTTTTTGACAATAATAAAACGCTTCACAATCGCTTTAACTACTATGAGAATAACAAAATAAATTATTAATCTAGCTATTTTCAGAAAGCGGATATGTTACACTATGGTCGACTTGATGAGACTTTTCATCGGATAAATTAAGGAGGGTTAAAATAATGGAAGTTTTAAAATATCGAAGTGTTTTTGACATTATTGGACCAGTAATGGTCGGACCAAGCAGCTCGCATACCGCTGGCGCGGCACGGATCGGAAAAGTGTGCCGAATGATTTTTGGAGAACGACCTGATTCAGTCGAATTTGATTTATATGAATCTTTTGCCAAAACCTATCGCGGACATGGAACAGACATCGCTTTAGTAGGTGGTATTTTAGGAATGGAACCCGACGATCCGCATCTATCCGATTCATTGAAAATCGCTCATGAACAAGGAATGGAAGTTTTATTCGTACCTAAAAAAGAAATTGCAGATCACCCTAACACCGTTACTTTGCGAATGATCAAAGACAATTTTGAAATGACAATCACAGGCGTTTCAATTGGCGGCGGTAATATTCAAATTACTGAATTGAACGGTTACAGCATTTCGCTGTCACTAGGAAATCCAACTTACATCATTATCAATAAAGACGTACCTGGTCTGCTATCACGCGTTTCTGCAATTTTTATGAAACACGGATTGAATATCGGAAAAGTTACTATGACTCGTCAAACGAAAGGCGAAAACGGGATCGTTCTTTTAGAGATCGATGATACACCGGAAGATCCAGAAGGCTTGCGGAAAGAGATCAAACAAGAAGAAGATGTTGTGAGCGTCACCTACTTCAAATAGGTAGCGGTTTCTCTTTAGGCGATTGCTCGATCAAAGCGATCCTATCTACGAAAAATAATGAAACGATTTTATCAGAGAAATTTTTTACTAAAAAAATTTCTACATGAATACGAATGAGGAGGAATTGTCATGTTTTACTCAATCCAGGAACTTGTCGAACAAGCCAAGGATTATCCTTCAGTTGGCGAATTGATGATCGCTACTGAAATGGAACTAACTGACCGTAACCGCGAAGAAATCATTGCGTTGATGGAACGCAATTTAGAAGTGATGGAAAATTCGATTGAAGAAGGCGTCAAAGGCGTCACTTCAGTTACTAAGATCACCGGCGGCGACGCGAAACGAATGAATGACTACATTGAAAGTGGAAAATTTATGAGCGGCGAAACGATTTTGACCGCCGTTCGCAACGGGATTGCTGTCAATGAAGTCAACGCTAAGATGGGCTTAGTTTGTGCTACTCCAACTGCTGGGAGCGCCGGCGTTTTACCTGGCGTTTTAATGGCTGCACGCGAAAAATTGAATCTAAGTCATGAAGAACAAATTGATTTTCTATTTACTGCAGGTGCCTTTGGTTTAGTGATGGCTAATAACGCATCAATTTCCGGTGCTGAAGGCGGCTGTCAAGCTGAAGTCGGCTCAGCCAGCGCAATGTCAGCGGCAGCTTTAGTCGCAGCAAATGGCGGAACGCCAGAAATGGCTTCTAATGCCCTAGCGATCACTTTGAAAAATGTTATGGGCTTGATTTGCGATCCAGTAGCTGGATTGGTCGAAGTGCCTTGTGTCAAACGGAATGCAATGGGCGCGTCTCAAGCATTCATCTCAGCCGATATGGCGCTGGCCGGTATTCGCAGTGTGATCCCGCCAGATGAAGTGGTTGAAGCAATGTACAAAGTCGGCCGTGCAATGCCGCAAATCTTCAAAGAAACGGCTGAAGGCGGTGTCGCAACGACACCAACTGGACTGCGCCTGCAAAAACAAGTTTTTGGCGAACCAGAAAAAGCCACCGTCTAAATAGATCAAAAAATTGTGTTCTGCTCTACAGCAAAAAACCGCCAAGAAAAATTTTCTTGGCGGTTTTTTTGACTCTTATTTAGCCTAGCTTTGTGTTTTTCACTTCTTCGATTGTCTTCGTTCCAGCAAGCTGCATAGTGATAGAAAGTTCTTTGTTCAAATGATCAAAGACTGATTTTACCCCTTCTGCTCCGCCTAGATTCAACCCATAAATAACTGGACGACCGATGGCAACTAAGTCCGCTCCGCTAGCTAAAGCCTTAAAGATATGTTCGCCGCGGCGCACACCGCTGTCAAAGACGATTGGCACACGTTTGTTTACGACACCAGCAATCATTGGCAACACATCGAATGATGCGGGCCCGCCATCTAATTGACGACCGCCATGATTTGAAACCCAGATACCATCTGCTCCAGCAGCGATTGCAACTTCTGCATCTTCTGGTGATTGGATTCCTTTAACAAAAACCGGTAAGTTTGTTAAATCTTTGATTTTCTTGATATCTTCAGGAACTAAACCTTGTTTAGCCGCGGCATAGATTTCGCCGATTCCTTTTCCTTCGCCATTGCCGCTTGCACTTTTTTCGCTGTAAGCTGCTAAGTTTGGCATTGGCAGCGGGAATTGGAAATTATTGATGACATCTTCTTCGCGATACCCGCCAAGCGTTGAATCAGCCGTTAAGATGATTGCTTTCGCTCCAGCTTTCACCGCTTTTTCTAAAATAAATTCATTGAAGCCGTCATCTTTACTCATATACAATTGGAAAAATTGCGGAGCATTGGGAGCGGCAGCTGCAGCATCTTCAACCGTTGTATTTGCATACGTGCTGATTGAGAAAATCGAACCAGCTGCAGCAACACCTTTCGCTGTATCTGCTTCGCCCTTTTCATGAGCCAAGCCTTGTGCAGCAGATGGAGCTTGAATGATTGGAGTATCTAGATCAATACCCCATAATTTTGTACTTAAATCAGCATGATCGACACCGCGCAATACGCGAGGCATGATTGTTTTATGATTAAATGAAGTCGTATTTTCTTTCATTGTCCATTCATCTTCAGAACCGCCGCGAATATAACCGAACGCACCTTTATCCATACGTTCTTTAACGCGTCCTTCTAATGAAGCAATGTTTACGATATCGATTGGATGTTCTTCGTTACTTGTTTGATAAGCCATGACAATTCCTTCTTTCCTTTGATTACATGGAATATCATAATACTCTTACAAAAAGTAAGCAAGCGATTTGTCTTCTATGTTTTGCAAAAAGATAACTATAGTTTTTTTACTGCAAAACAAAAATAAAGGCAGCTAGTTCCATAAAAAATCGGCAACTGCCTGATCAACTTTTAGATTTTCGTGGAGCTGACTGTGTTGGGCGTTAGCTCCAGTAAAAATCTGATATTCGATCGGGTTTCCATGATTTTTTAATAATGAATAGGTTGCTAACGCACTCGACAATGAGACGGTACCGTCAGAAGTAGTATCTTCACTTAATTTTCCAGCTAACAATAAAATCGGCAGCTTATTCGGTACATTTTCTATTCCATTACTATAATCTAAATAGCGACTTGCCTGCGGTGCTGGTCCATTTTGCAGCAGTTCTTCGATCGATTGCTCATTTGATGTATCCGTAAAATCATTGAATGGAGCGCCAATAGCAATGAACTTGTTGATGACTGGCGCGTCACTCGGTTGGCCATAAGTAGTCAAGTAACGCAATGAACTGACGCCGCCCATCGAATGACCAACTAAGTTGATTTGTTCGATCCCTTGTTGTTTTAAATACTTTAAGACGGCATAAACCCATTCTGTTTGATTCCATTCATTGTCTTTATTAGCCGCAAACAACACTTGAATGCTGGGATTGTCCTTTTGCTTGCTTAATTGACCATCAACTTGCAAGCTGCCATCTGTTTGAACGGTGATCAATAATTCTCTTTTTGTTTTTCCTTCGTCAGTTAACCGTTGGATCATTCCGCCAAAAGAATTGATCGTACCACCATACCCATGGATAAAAACCGTCGGCACCGCACTGTGATTGATATCTGCGCTGACTTTGGGCGCTTTTGCTTCCTCCACATTTTTTGCCGCTTTTACCTGTCCTTTGCCGCAACCAGCCAGTGTAAAAATAGCTATTACCGCAAAGAGCCCCATAAATATTTTTTTCATCTTGCTGTTTCCTACCTTCTTCTAAAACTTCGCCACAGCACTAGTCAAAAAAAGCTGAAGCAGCAGCTTCAGCTTAGCAATTTAAATTTTATCGACTTGGTCAAAGTCTAATTCTGTACTTGTTTCACGACCGAACATATCGATGTTAGCTTTGATCTTATCACGTTCTTCATCGATTTCAGTGATCACACCTTCAAGTCCTGCAAAGGCACCTTCAATGATTTTCACTGTTTCGCCTACTTCGACTTCAAGCTCGTGTTGACGAGTACTCATTCCTAATGAACGCAAGATATGATTGATTTCTTCTGGCATCAATGGTGCTGGTTTGCTTCCGGCGCCATGCGAACCAACAAACCCTGTTACACCCGGTGTATTACGAACAACATACCAAGAATCATCTGTCATGACCATTTCTACTAACACATAGCCAGGAAACGTTTTGTGGACGATTTCTTTTTCTTTGCCGCCTTTAACCTCTGTTTCAGTTTCTTCAGGGACAACTACTCGAAAGATATAATCTTCCATTCGCATACTTTGTGCACGTGATTCTAAGTTTGCTTTTACTTTATTTTCATAGCCGGAATAAGTATGCAGCACATACCATTGTTTTTCAAAAGATTCCATTTTCGCCATCGGCTCCTCGTTCTAAAATAAAAAAACCTCAGCAATCCCAAGGTTTTTTCTCTCAAACAGTATAACACGCTTTTTTCGAATTGGCTACTAGCTAATGACCAAATTGATCAGCGCTTGAATTGCTGTATCCATGATGAAAAACATCAAGGCAAAAATGATCGCCGTTTCGATTACAACAAGCGAATCATGACGCAATTGTTTTCTCGAAGGCCATGTAACGATCTTCATTTCTTCTTTTACACTACGTAAAAAATTCAATCGATTCTCCCCCTAGTTCGGTAGTTATTTTGTTTCTTTATGTAACGTGTATTGATTACAATGTTTACAAAACTTATTGATCTCTAAACGCTCACCGCGTTTGCCTTCACTTACTGATTTCGTGTAATTTCTCGAACCACAGACCGTACAGGCCAGAGCCGCTTTTTTTGCTGCCATAGCGATCTACTCCTAATTCTGATAGACTTTTTTATAAAAGATAAAACAACTGTTCCTCTTGGATAATCCTGTGATTGCTTTTTCCAATCCAGACCTTTGCTGACAGTTCAAACACTGCCATCTGAAAAAAACAAAATCGATCCTTCCACAAAGTCACAGACTAACATTATCATCTATCCTTTTCCCTGTCAATCATCCTTTAAAACCCGTCTCTTTTCTTTAACAAACGGTTGTGTGATTGGAATTGTTTCCAAAATAAATTTCTTTCTCTGATAGAATATGATAATATGATGAAAGAATGAATAGCTTTATTGGAGGGTTATTGGATGTTATTAAAAAGTCTTATTTACCCCAAAGAGAATTTGACGACGATCAATGAATCAACAACATTACAAGAAGCATTGGACATTTTAGAAGGTACCGGCTTTCGTTGTGTTCCGATCCTTGATGAAAGTAATCAAATTTTCCGAGGCAATATTTATAAGATGCACATTTATCGACACAAAGCGAATGGCGGCGACATGGA
Organism: Enterococcus pingfangensis; assembly: GCF_005405205.1. Lineage (GTDB taxonomy): Bacteria > Bacillota > Bacilli > Lactobacillales > Enterococcaceae > Enterococcus_A > Enterococcus_A pingfangensis. The sequence continues at coordinate 30,539 of NZ_BJDP01000017.1, forward strand.
TCTGCCAGTCACTCATTTGCTAAAAAATGCAACAAAATTTATTTCACTAGACACATCGTTCTTTAAAATCTTTTTTACGATCAAAGAATTGCCGTATATTACTGTCTTAGATGAGAATCATCATTTCTATGGTATCCTGACGCACAGCACCTTGTTGAACATGCTGTCGCAATCTTGGAATATCCAAACCGGCAGTTATGTTTTAACGATCGTTTCGGCTGGAAAACGCGGTGATTTAGCAGCGATGGCTAAGATCATCTCTAAGTTTACCCCCATCGCAAGTTGTATCACCTTAGATGTCGGCAAAGATTTCAAAGGTCGCCGCACCCTGTTCACTCTGCCCGCGGGTGTCGATGAAAACAAATTGAATCAAATCATCGATTATCTTGAGCGGAAACATTTTGAGATCCAAGAAGTCGAATCTTTAACTTTGCATGATTAAAAAAATGGCGATCCTATATTAGTAGGACCGCCATTTTTTATATTTGTTTTGCAAAATTCAATCGTGTATTTAAATAGTACATGATCGGTGCTGAGATCGTCATAATGATCGCTTCACTCAAGGCAGTCCAACCATAAGTCGGCCAAAAAGGCAGCTGTGCCGTCAAATTCAGCATCAGCGCGATCAAAAACATACTTGCGCTGAAAAACACAACATTCAGAGCTAAACGAATCTTCGCATTTTTAATAGTATTTTGTAATAACGCCGTTAAAGCCAATGCTAAAAGTGTCTGTCCGCCGCCAAAAACAACATCGAGCCAACCCATGCCAAAGATCGCATTATAGACAACGACTCCGCCAAAGATCCCCCATAGATATTTTCGATTAAAAACGACTAGATGATTCAAACTTTCTGAGATTCGAAATTGGATAGCACCAGATGCTACCGGCGAAACTAAAATTGTCAAAGCCAAATAAAGTGCCATGATGATTCCATTTGTCACTACGACATTGACTCGGCTTCTTTCTACCATATTCATAAATATTCCTTCTTTCTCCGAGTTTTTTTAAAGCGGGATGGTTGATGAACCGCTGTAAATCCATTACAGCATACTTTTTTTGTACCTAGATGTCAACTTAAGCAGAGGTATGCCGTGGTATCCTTTTAAAGTTTTCAACACTCAAAGATTATAAAAAGCAGCCAAAAATTTTGGCTGCAAATTCATTCATTATAATTTGAAAAGATACACTTTTGAATAAGGTGTCGCTGAGTAAATTTGCGAAATCTTATTACTTGGAAACGTCGAGTGCCAAATGCGGTCATGAGAGGAATTATTTCCCCAGAAAAATCCGAGATGACAATCAGGGTTAGGTCGAGAGAAATCCGCTTCAAAATAGATAAGATCTCCCTTAGTCGCCTGACCACTTCTCAATAAATCACTGACAGTCCTGAAACTATAATATTGGATATTAGGTACTAAGGCATTCCTCCAGTTATAGCCATTAGCCGGTCCTCCATATTGATTAGACACTCGAGTGATTGCAGAAAGATTCCCGCCTCCTTGTCTAGCAACAGTAGCAATAAAACCTGTACAGTTCATCCCGGGACCATACCTAGTTGGATTTCCACGTGGACTCATCACTGATTCATTAATACCAAGACTTCCTACAAAAGGTGTTGTTTGATAATACCAATCATTTTCATGTTTTTGCAGTTCGTTGAAGATCCGACTCTTTGTTGTTCCTAAAAAAGTTGAAAGAGTAGGCTTCGACGGTTTTTTCTTGTAACTGTTCGATAGTGGAGAAGGTGCGGTTTCCCACTTAGGCACTACTTTGATTTGAATGGCCTCTAACCGATAACCGTAAGCCTCTGTTCCTGCATTCATACCATTTTTAGCCCAACCAAGCCAACCAAATGTTTGGGCATGTACTCGATAATAAATATCAAAATATTTAGCTACTTCGCCACTAAGCTGTATTTGGGTTGCCTCAAGTCGTTTCGCCTGACCAGTCGAGCCAGATACCTCATTGTTATACTTGAATGAAGATTCCCACCCCTTGCTTTGGATATGCGTTCGATATTGGATGCCGCCAGCCAAAGTATTATTTTCTGTTTGAATCTGAATAGCTTCTACTCTTTTGCTTTGTCCGCTAGTGCCGGAAGTTTGAGCATTTCCCACATAATTCTGCCAGCCAATTGATTGTACATGTGTCCGGTAAGAAATTTTAGGTGCCCGTACAAAAGCTTTTGGACTGCTTACTAGCTGATTGGAACCTTTGGGGACTAGTTTGATTTCTAGAGCTTCCATTCGACAAGCCATTCCTTCTGTCCCAGCGCTTTCACCATTTTTAGCCCAGCTGAGCCAACCAAGTGATCGGGAGTGAACCCGATAATAAACGTCAAAATATTGGGCAATATCCCCTGTCAGGCTTATTTGAATGGCTTCTAGTCTTTTTTTATTACCCGTTGTTCCGGAAATTTCATTATTAGATTTAAAAGAAGATTCCCAACCGATGCTTTGAATATGTGTTCGATATTGAATACTTCCTGTCAACCCACTATTCTCAATTTGGATTTGAATGGCCTCAAGTCTTTTATTTTGACCGCTGGTCCCTGTTTTCTGACCATCAGTCACATACCCCTGCCAACCTATCGATTCTACATGAGAGCGATACGATAAAATCGGCCGTTTTACAAAAGCTTTTGAACTACTAGTTAGCTCGTTAGAACCTTTTTTAATGAGTCTAACTTGCAACGATTCCAATCGATATGCCAGCCCTTCTGTTCCCGCACTTTCACCATTTTTGGCCCAATCGAGCAAACCAAACCCTTGTACATTTACCCGATAGTAAACATCAAAATACTTAGCAACATCTCCAGTAAGTTTTATTTGAATGGCTTCCAACCTTTTGGACTCGCCAATCGTCCCAGATAATGCGTTGTTAGCTTTAAAAGAAGATTCCCAACCGATGCTTTGAATATGTGTTCGATACTGTATACCTCCGTCTAAGCTGGTGTCTTCTATTCGTAGTTGGACAGCCTCAAGCCTTTTATTTTGACCATTTGTTCCTGATACTTCGCCATTTTTTACAAAATCTTGCCAGCCATTGGATTGAACATGGGATCGGTAAAGAACACTTGGAGTCTCAGCAGATTGTTCATCCTGTGCAGCAATTTTTTTGTAATAGAGATTGATAGTCGAGTTTGCTTCTTGGAAATTTCCGTTAGTATTTGGTAGTCGAGTATCATCAATCAAATAACCCTCAATTTCCAATTGATAGTCTTCGGTTCCAATGTTATAGCTTTCTCCAATTGTACCAGCTAATTTTTTACTCTCATGAATTTCTTTTCCGTTTTCATCCAAATATTTTACAACGATTACAGCCTTTTCTGGAGCGAGTACTTTGGAGTAGCTTTCAGCCCCCCCCCCCATTATTACTTAATAATTCAGCTATATTATTAAATGTTTTTGTTGAATTAGCCCCCTTCCAGATGAACAAGGATTGATCTTGTTTGTTCTCATCTCCATATGGCTGAAAGTTCGAATTATCACCTAGCTTGATTGTTTCCAGCTGCTCGCAGCCGCTCAAAAAAGCATCATTTTCACTTACATTTCTTGTATCCCATTTCGAAAAATCTACTTCTTTTAGTGCCTCACAGCCATCAAAAAAATTATTCATCTTTGTTGACTCTAGAATCTTCAAATTTTCAATTGAATCAATTTCGATAAGTTCAGATAAGCCTTGAAATAAATGGCTCGATTCACTTCCTAAAGTGACTTCCCCTGCAATCAAAATCTTTTGGATTTTATCTTTATAGGTTATCCAAGGGGATTCCCCCACTGTATTAGCAAATTTTCCAGCTTGAATGACTAAAGTAAAATCACTTGTAATATACCAAGAACTACTTCCAAATTTTCCTTCTGCCAATTGCTCTGTTCCTTCAGAAAAAGCTGAAGAATCGGTCGTCTCTGTTGTAGCAGCGTTCTCAGGTACTGTTTGTAAATTACTAGATGTCGCCGAACCCGCCGACTTTACTGAGGTACTGCTTGCAGGCGATGTTTGTAATCCATTTTCCGCCACGGCGTAAGCAATCGTCCCTAAAAACTGAGAAAACGTTAAACAAATGATTAACACCCATACTAACAACTGTCGTTTTTTCATAATCTCTCACCCCACATGAAATTTAATCTTTTTCTTTTCCATTTTATAGCCAACTCTTAATTTGTTTCTAAGCCTACAAATCTAAAAAAATATTTCTTTAAAAATATCATTTGCTATTTAATAAAATAATATCATCAAAAAATCCCTTAAGCAAATATTAAAAAGCGTTTTCATCGTATCTCTCGCTTTAATTTTCTAGATAAAATCGTTACTTTCACTACTTAATAAGTAATACTCACATTCTAAAAAATAATACTATCCTGATCTCTCAAAAATCAGCCGTTTCTTACGGACTCCGATAGAACTATTCAATTAAAGAAAGTAGACAGCTTCATTTTTCCTATTCATTGCTTCATATTCTTCCATACTTAAAAAACATAGTTTCAATATTCTTATTCCTTCGAACTTTGTCTTGTATTTTTTTATAGCGCCGATTGTAAAATTAAGCTAGACAACTAAAAAAGCCATTTGTGCTACACTCAAAATAGTTCTGACCAAAGAATTA
>NZ_BJDP01000018.1 GCF_005405205.1 Enterococcus pingfangensis
AAATCCATCCTCTCGTAGATAAGTTTAATTTATTTCTGTCTCTACGAAAAGTTGTCTAAGATTTGATACTAACACCAGGTTGTATTGAATGAAAAAATTGAACAATATTTTTCTTTACATCGCTCTACTAAATTTTCTTTCTGCACTTCTTCTAATTTTTGGTTCTGGATATATCACTAAGATCGCTAGCTTCATTTTCTTCATCAACTTCGTAATCAATATGAATCTAGCTTCTAAGAAAACGAACAGTATAATTTAGACTGAGTGAACTTTTCTATGTAAATACCCAAGATCATAGTCTACTTTGCCTACTCACATACTTTTTAGTTACTTTTATCATAGCCCCAGGGGTGTCATTATGGAATCCATATATTTTTTTTAAAGTTTTTTAACTAGTTTAGGTATCATACTAATGATTTATGCTTTAAGGAGGTGCTTAAATGTCAGAAGATAAATTAAAGACGCTGATGGACCAATTGAGTTCCTCCTATTCAGATGAAGAAGTATCCCGAATCCCGGAATTACAAACTATCATTCTTGAAGCGGCCCAAGAATTGGATGAAACAAGCGATATTAAATTGGTATCCACCAAACTTTGCAATGCCATCTCTTTCTATTATCTTAGCAACAAGGAACAATTTCCTGAAGCAATGATAAAGTTATACTACAAATTAAAAAGTGACGCAGAAACTTACAAGGGCATAGCAATGAGTTCAATGATGTTCCCATTATGGTTCTAATTTAGTATGGTTATTTTTTCACCGACAGCAAAGAACTTTGCTGTTTTTTTTATGAAACAGCTTAAAAAATTTTTTCTTAACATCTACCTCCCCGTATTAATTCGCTTTAACTATTGGTTTGACGTTTATTGTAGCTTTTACAACTTTAAATTGTGTAGCCTGATTCGTCACAGACGTACATTGATCTTAAGTTAAAAAGACCAAGAGGAAAAATCCCTCTCGATCTCTAATAATTCTAAGATTTTTCTTTACCAACATCATTGACAAAGAGCTAAAATATAAGTATGTATTTTTATTTATCTAATTCAGTTCCTTGCTTTTCTTTTTTTAAAAGTGCTAAAAATTGCTCGCCATAATTATCAAGCTTGCTCTTTCCAACACCTTTGATCTGTAAGAATTCTAACGATGTTTGTGGCTGCTTTTCAGCCAACTCGGTCAACGTCTTATCAGAAAAAATCACATACGGCGGCAGATTTTTTTCTTGTGCGAGTTGTGAACGCAAGCTGCGCATCTTTTCAAACAGCTCGTCATCTGCGACAAGTTGTTTTACCGGCGCCTGCTTGCGATAAACTTCTTGCTTGCCTAAAAGAACCAAAACTCCTTGTTCAGAAACTGACAATAAAGGATATTGCCCTTCTGATGGCACTAAATAGTGCTCCGCAGTCAAGTAATCAATCAGGCTAGCTACTTCTTTTTGCGAATACTCCTTCATTAGTCCGTAGGTCGGCAACTGCTCAAAACGCCATTGTTTGATTTTTTGATCGTTTGATCCGGTCAATACTTTTGCTACTAATGCCTTACCGAATTTCTCTCCCATTCGTTTGACACAGGATAAAACTTTTTGCGTATCCGTCGTGATATTCACTTGTTCTCTTTCATCTAAACAATTACTGCATTTTCCGCAATCCGGCTGATCTTCGCCAAAGTATTTCAAGATGAAACGCTGCAAACACATTTGGGTATGGGCATACTGATTCATTTCCCGCAATTTTGTGTATTCATTTTGTTGATAAGCGGTCTCTGATTGAGACTGTTCAATGAAAAATTTCTGCACCTGCAGGTCTTGCGGCGCGTATAACAAGACTGCCTCACTTGGCAATCCGTCTCGACCCGCTCGTCCTGCTTCTTGATAGTAAGACTCCAAATTTCCCGGTATCTGCGCATGAATAACAAAACGAACATTGCTTTTATTGATTCCCATACCAAATGCATTGGTAGCAATCATTACTTCAATGCGATCAAATAAGAAATCCTCTTGATTTTGTAACCGTTCCTGATCATTTAATCCGCCATGGTATCTGCCCACAGCAAAATCATGGTGCTTTAATAGATGATATAAGCGTTCAACTTCTTTACGAGTAGAAGCATAGATAATTCCAGATTGCCCCTTATTTAGCTTCAAATATTCCAATAGATATAAATCCTTTTGTTCCTTTACCACTTGAAAAGCCAAATTTTCTCGAGCAAATCCGGTTTTGATTTCATTTTCTTTGGGAATGTGCAGCAAATTAGAAATATCGTCTGCTACTTGCGGTGTTGCCGTAGCAGTCAAAGCGATGATGGTCGGCTGCTGGTCAAAATTTTGAATGGTTTCGGCTAATCGTAAATAGCTAGGCCGAAAATCATGTCCCCATTGAGAAATACAATGTGCTTCATCGACTGCTAAAAGTTCGATGGGTACATAACGTAGCAGTTCGCGAAAATCCGCAGATTCTAGTCGCTCTGGTGCAACGTACAGCAATTTGATCTCACCACGAGCGGCTTTTCTGACCCGTTCATTCATTTCTAAATTAGATAAGGTACTGTTTATAAAAGCTGCTGGAATACCCACTTCATTCAAACTATCGACTTGATCTTTCATTAAGGAAATCAATGGAGAAATGACTAAAGTCAAACCTTCTAAAACAAGCGCCGGCAATTGGTAACAAATCGACTTTCCTCCACCTGTTGGCATTATCCCTAAAACATTCTGTTGTTGTAATACCTTTTGAATAATCGCCTCTTGCCCATTTTTAAATTGCGTATAACCAAATTTTTCTGACAACAGAGCTTTAATTCGTTCCATAAATGTGCCCTTTCTTGATCAAAATGTATAAATTCGCCCTATCATTCACCCTCACAAACTCAGGGTGGAAATAGGGCGAATTTCTTTTTATTTTCAATTGAGATTTATGAAAACCATCGCATGAATCCTTACTTTTTCTTCGGTTCATCCTCATCCATTTTCAGCACTGCCATGAAGGCTTCTTGTGGTACTTCGACTGAACCGATTTGTTTCATTCGTTTCTTACCTTCTTTTTGTTTCTCTAACAATTTACGTTTACGAGAAATATCGCCGCCGTAACACTTCGCCAAAACATTTTTTCGCAATGCTTTGATATCTGTCCGGGCGACAATTTTTGTACCGATCGTTGCTTGGATTGGAACTTCAAATTGTTGTCGTGGAATCAAGGTTTTTAGTTTATCAACGATCGCACGTCCGCGTTCTTGCGCGAATTCACGGTGAACGATGAAACTTAAGGCATCCACTGTTTCAGCATTTAATAAAATGTCCATCTTCACTAAGCGGCTTTCGCGGTAATCCGCCATTTCATAATCCAATGAAGCATATCCTTTAGTACTTGATTTTAGTTTATCGAAGAAATCAAACACGATTTCTGATAACGGAATATGGTAAACGACATTTACTCGATAATCGTCTAAGTAATCCATCGTGATGAATTCGCCACGTTTACGTTGTGAAAGTTCCATCACCGCACCGACATATTCATTTGGTACCATAATATTGGCTTTTACAAAGGGTTCTTCGACGTTTTGAATTTTTGATGGATCTGGAAAATCAGATGGATTATCTACGATCAGTTGTGTACCGTCTGTTAAATTCACATGATAAATAACAGACGGTGCCGTTGTGATCAATTCAAGATTGAACTCGCGTTCCAAACGTTCTTGGACCACATCCATGTGCAACAAGCCTAAGAAGCCGCAACGGAAACCAAAACCAAGTGCTTGAGAAGTTTCTGGTTCGAATTGTAAGGCTGCATCATTTAATTGTAATTTTTCTAGTGCTTCACGTAAATCATTGTAACGAGAAGTATCGATTGGATACAATCCGCAAAAGACCATTGGATTCATTTTACGATAACCATCTAATGCTTCTTTGGCTGGATTATTGGCAAGTGTAACGGTATCCCCTACGCGAGTGTCTTGTACAGATTTGATGCTGGCAGTGATATACCCAACATCGCCTACCATCAAGTAATCACGCTGAACTGTTTTTGGCGAGAAGACACCCACTTCTGTTACGTCAAAAGTTTTGCCATTGCTCATTAATTGAATTTTATCTCCAGGGCGAACGATTCCATCTGTAATCCGGACATTCAAAACAACCCCACGATAGCTGTCATAAATTGAATCAAAGATCAACGCTTTTAACGGCGCTTCTAAGTCACCGCTTGGTGCGGGTACATTTGTGACGATCTGTTCCAAAATATCACCGATCCCGATTCCTGTTTTTGCACTTGCTAAAACAGCATCTTCTGCGTCGATCCCGATCACGTCTTCGATTTCTTTCCGTACTCGTTCTGGATCAGCCGCCGGCAAATCGATTTTATTGATGACTGGCAAAATTTCTAAATCGTTATCTAAGGCTAAATAAACATTCGCTAATGTTTGCGCTTCGATTCCTTGTGCAGCATCGACAACTAAGACAGCCCCTTCACAAGCTGCCAAACTGCGGGACACTTCATAAGTAAAGTCGACATGTCCTGGTGTATCGATCAAGTGAAATATATATGTTTGACCATCTTTAGCGGTATAATGTAATTCTACAGCGTTTAATTTAATTGTAATTCCACGTTCACGTTCTAGATCCATCGAGTCCAACAGCTGTTCTTGCATTTCCCGGGAACTTACGGTATTGGTCTGCTCTAAGATTCGGTCAGCCAAAGTCGATTTTCCGTGATCAATATGCGCAATGATCGAAAAATTTCGGATCATTTTTTGGCGTTTCTTCAATTCTTCTATATTCATTAAAGTTCCTCATTTCTTTTAATCAGCACTGTCAATTATACCAACGTTTCTAATAGAAAAAAAGTCTTTTCCCCTATTTCCCAAAGTCGGTAAGAGAAATATCATTCTGATTTTGCTATACTTAGAACATTCATTGGATTTTTGCTTTGCTTTTTTGCTTTTAGTAAGTGATCGAATAAGTAATTGCTTTTATTAACAGTGGTTTTCTTTATTGAAGATGCCCCACCTTTTATAAAAAAGTTGTACACTATAAATAAGTTGTCCGATCTTTTTTTGGTACATTTTAGTAAAATAATCTACGTAGTAAAAATCCGAATTCATTTTTGTCAAAAAATGATTCCATATATGAATTAGGAGATGAAAGAATGGATAATGACTTTAGGGAACGATTAGTCTTAAAGCCTGTCGGCGAAGAATATTTGGCTCAATATGACGAGCTGCTCAGCTATGTTTTTCAAGTAACTGAAAGCGATATTGAAAACAGCGGCTATGAAAACAAACGAGAAATGGTTCGCGCTAAAAAACCAGTCTTAGAGCAGTCGAAAGTTTTTGGCTGGTTTCAAGAGGATAATTTGATTTCACAAATCGCTATTTATCCTTGTGAAGTGAACATTCATGGGAAACTGTTTAAGATGGGCGGCATTACCGGTGTTGGTACTTATCCTGAATATGCCAATCACGGTCTGATGAAGGACCTGATCGAAACAGCTTTGAATCAAATGCGCAAGGATCAGCAATGGATCTCTTATTTGTATCCTTATAATATTCCTTATTATCGCCGCAAAGGTTGGGAGATCATGTCAGATAAGCTCAGCTTCAAAGTCAAAGATACCCAGCTACCCAAACAAGTAGATGTTCCTGGAATTGTTGAGCGCAAAGATGTCAATGATCCAGATGTTTACCAAGTATATCATGAATTCGCCTTAAATAATCATGGCGCGATGATTCGTAAAGAATTGAATTGGGAAGAATACTGGCGATTTGAAAATGAAGAAGAACGGATTGCTGCGATTTATTATGATGCCAATAAAAAAGCAACTGGTGTGCTCTTTTATTGGATCTCTGATGAAGTGTTTCATATCAAAGAAATGTTTTACTTGAATCAGGAAGCCCGCAATGGGTTGTGGAACTTTATCAGCGCACACTTTTCAATGGTCTATTGGGTCAAAGGCGATATTTTTAAAAACGAACCTTTATCTTTTCTGCTTGATGATAGCGAGATCACAGAAACGATCGCTCCATTTTTTATGGCGCGAATCGTTGATGTCAAGGAATTTCTATTGAGCTATCCTTTTGCAAAACCAGTTGAACCTTTTTATTTTGTGGTGGATGATCCGATCGCTGAATGGAACAACGGTATTTTCGCGCTTAGTTGGAACGCCGCTGGAAAATTGAGTATCTCAGATCAACCAAAAGGCAAACGAGTGCGTTTGAATATTCAAACCTTGACCTGTATGCTGATGAATTATCGCCGAGCCGCCTACCTTGCTCGAATCGAGCGGTTAGAGGCTGACAAAAAAGCAATCGAATTATTAGAAACAACAATACCGGATATGGAGGCGTATTTCAGTGACTACTTCTAAACATATTTATTTTGCAGCACCCTTATTTGCACAAAGTGATCTTTTATATAATCAACATTTAGCAGCAAAAATTCGTAAAATCTCAGCAGAGCTGACTGTCTATCTCCCACAAGAAAACGACGGAATCAACGATAAATCGGCCTACGCAGATAGTAAAATGATCGCACTTGCCGATACCGAAGAGGTCTTGAAAAGTGACCTGATGATCGCTTTGTTAGATGGTTTGACAATTGATGCTGGTGTGGCTTCTGAAATTGGCGTGGCATATGCCAAAGGAATTCCAGTAATCGGCTTATACACCGATTCTCGTCAACAAGGTGCCGACAATCAGCAAAAATTGACTGCCTTGCAAACACCTGCAGAAAATCAATTCCATTATTTAAATCTTTATACAGTCGGATTGATCAAATTAAACGGAACGATCGTTGCTACGGAAGATGCACTATTAGAAAAAATCAAATCTTTTTTAGAAGGCAGTGATTTCCATGACTTATAAAAAATATCGGATTGCTTTGTTGATCTTTGGCCTTCTTTGCCTCAGCTACAATCTATACGAGTTTGCTATAAGCAAATATTCAGCACGTCAAGGAATCATTTTCATCATCGAATGTTTAGCCGGCATTGCACTCATTTTCTTGCCAGAGATCATTGCTAAACTATTCAGACTTGTTTTGCCTGAGAAAATCATTTATTTTTATTGGTTCTTCCTTGTCATCTCAGTCTTTTTAGGAACTTCTTTGCACATGATCTCAATTGTTTCTTTCTGGGATAAAATCCTGCATACAGTCAGTCCAATGGTCTTGACAGCATTAGGTTATGGATTGCTTGGATTCTTAATGAAAGATGCCGATATCAGCAAGACCTCGCCTTGGCTGTTCTTGCTGTTTGGTTTTGCCTTTGCAGGTGTTTGTGGTGTCTTCTGGGAATTCTGGGAATTACTTTGCGACACTGTTGCAGGCATGAATCTGCAGCGCTATGCGACATCTACCGGCGAATTATTGATTGGCCGTGCTGCTTTGATGGACACTATGGGAGATCTATTAACTAACACGCTCGGCGCAGTCCTGATGGGAATCTTCGCCCATATTCAAAGCCGCGGAAATGCCAGTTACTTTGAAGAATACCGACTAAAGAAAATAAAAAAATAAAAAAATTCCAAACCAGATCTGGTTTGGATTTTTTTTATTTACTGGCTGGATGAAGATTTTCTTTCATCGTATATGAATTCAGCGTAATTTTAATGACCCCTGTCCGGTTCAGCATCTTTTCGGGTATTTCGTCAAAGGGCTGTCCTTTAGCAGCATGTGCCATCAGCCTATGCAGTGCATGCCTTTTATCTGCTAAGTCCGCTAAAATTTCAGCTTGGCCGAAACCAATCAAACTTTGATAGGCATAGGAATAAGTCGCAGCATCCATGCTTCCTTGAATCAATTGATGATTGCCATCCATCTCGACGGATACTTTAGGATCGTTTTTGATCCGATTGATTTTTTCCCCTTCACTGGCTCCATGAACAAAAAGTATTAGTTTGTCCTCATTCCATTCATAACCAAAATTTACCGGGACAACATATGGATACTCTTCACCGTTCATTGCGATTCGTACAATCTGTGATACTTCAACAAAATCTTTAATGGCTGTCAGATCAGTGACTTGTCTCTTTTTTCTGCGCATAATTTTCTCCTGTCTATTACTTTCCTCCTATCATAATAGATTGATTTCAAAAAATAAATCTTTTTAAATCAGAAATGCTAAAAAACAACTATTTTTGCATAGAAAAAGCGTTCATGCCAGCAATGAGTAACCACAAAAATAAGAAGGAATTGTTGAAAATTTGCTTCTCAAGTTTTGTGAAATTCCAGCTTATATTCCAGCTTATTCCATAGAGATAACTGGAACACCGTTTATTCGGAAGAAGGGATAAGACTCCTTCTATCAGGATTGCTTTTATGCTTTACTATTTGTGATATAAAGCGATTGTTCGCCCATCTTCTGATAAATTTTTTCAAAATCAGCTCGATCGACCATTCGATCTTTGTATCCATAAGGATCGTTGACATATACATAGTCCTCATCTACACCAGTGATAACTACTGCATGACATAAAGGTGAAACCGTTACTTCTCCATCCGTTGTCTGCCAAGTCAATAAATCGTCTGCTGTGGGAACTTCAAAGTCAACTGTTGTCACTACCCAGACCGGCGTACCAGATTCAATTACTGTTGCTAAATCACTAAACGATGTGCCACTGTCAGCTACAATCGTTTGCTCTTCTCCAACAATTTCACTCGCTACATCTGCGATCGGTTCAACGGCTACTCCCATTGCATCCAAACCGCCATAAATATTTCCGACAAAACCTTCGTGTGGATTTCCGTGGATATTTTCGGCTTCATTTTCATACACTGGTACGTAATTAAGCAAATCGGCCAAGTCATTTTTATTTGTATCGTAGTCATAGTAATTTAACAACATCGACAATGCTGTGATCTCACAACCATTTTCTAAAGGAACTGCTCCAGCGTTTTGATTTTCCAGCGGAACATCGATCAAAGCCGCATCTGTTGCTTGATCTGCGGCAAGCAAAACTTCCGAACTTCCTACTTCATCAATTTTATCGCTGCTGCTCTGCGACTGCTTTTGAGAGAAAAAGCCGAAATAAATCGCGCCAAGCAAAACAATGAGACTTATCCATTTTATTAAACGTCTGATTTTCCTCACCTCAACTTTACGTTGTACTTCACAATGAGTTTCTCAAAACAACCTTAACTGAACCTAAATTCATATTAAAAAAGTCGAAATCATTAATGATTTCGACAATCTTTTTATTGATGATTCTCATCGTATTCTGTTTTACGATATTTCTCCATCTTTTTGCTGAACAAAACACCATTAGATGGCGGTGTGTAAGTAATTGCGTTTGCACCAGCATTGATCGTGGCTTCAATCGTCGCTTCATCTGGACCGCCTGTTGCGATGATCGGTAATTTAGGATATTTTTTGCGGAAATAGCCGACTGCTTCGGCGGTGTCTTTTCCTGCACTAATATTAATGATGTCGACGCCCGCTTCTAATTTCTCTTTGATTTTAGAATATTTTGAAGTGACTGTAGCAATTACTGGAACATCCACGACATCATAGATTGCCCGAATCGTATCTACTGGAGTTGGACCATTCACAACGACGCCAATACTTCCTTGCGATTCTGCGAACATTCCCATGTAGGCTGATCGTACACCATGCGTCAATCCTCCGGCAACGCCTGAAAAAACTGGAATATCAGCGGCTTCAATAATGCTTTTAGTGATCGCAGGATGCGGAGTGAATGGATAGACAGCAATTACTGCATCTGCATCTGTATTTCGAATAATCGCGATATCCGTCGTGAAAATGATCGACCGAATCTTCTTGCCAAAAATTACTATTCCTGAAGCTTTTTCGATTACTTTTGGTACGCGTACGATATCTTGCCGTAATTCAGTCATAATTTCAGGTATGTTGTTTTCTGTCATAAGCCCACTCCTTTTCTTTAAAACAATTCTACTATGGATGATCGTATTGACCCAAGTTATATGTTTCAATTACGCTAATAATTTTATTCGCGTAATCAGGATCTGTGGCGTAGCCTGCGGTTTGCAGAACGTGCGCTGCTTCTTTGTAATCAGCGGCTGTTAAGACATCCGCATAAAGTTGCGGGTTCCAATTCGTTCCTTCTACAAAAAGCATCGTATGATCGTCTAAGGATTCTTCCCACGAATTATATACTTTAAAATCACCTTGGATCGTGATCCACTGTTCATTGACATACTCTTTTGTTTCAAGACTGACTTTGGGTTGATTTCCAGAAGCTTTTATTCCAAAAAGATTTTTGTACTGACTAGCTAACTGAGATTGCCCCCAATTAGATTCCAAAATTGCTTGTCCTAAAATAATACTCGGTAAAACACCGTACCCTTGCTGCAATTCTTGTGCATGCGGGACCAACTGATCGATAAACGCTTGATGGGTGAGTGTCTCTTCTGGCTGCCCGCTTTCGTTTCCAAAATTAGATAATCGCTGTAAAGAAAAAACGAAAGCTAACCCAATAACTAAGATTCCCGCAAAGATAAGCGGGATCGAAGCCTTGGACTTTCGTTTTTGACCTATTTTTTTAGGCATAATGCCTCCTTACTTGGCTGACAGTTGTTCTAAAAATTCTTCTAGTGTCAGATCATGTTTAGTAATATATTCGGCATTTTCTTTCCCGACATAACGGATATGCCACGGTTCATAAGTAATGCCTGTAATGTCCTGACGGTCTTTAGGGTAACGAATGATAAACCCATATTTTGGCGCATTTTCAGCAATCCATTTTGCCCCAGGCTCATCGCCATAAGAAGCTTCCAATACTTGTGTTGAATAAGAATTGTAGCGATCTTGATCGACGATATCAACAGCAAGTCCTGTATGGTGTTCACTATAGCCGGGTTCAGTGATCGTTTCTTTCGTTTTTGCGATAGCCTCTTCTTCTGACAGGCCATTTCCGCTGATCAAACTATTGACATTTGTATCAAAGACTTCCTTTTGTGCATCAACTGAACGAAAAGCAGAAATGATCACTAAAGGAAATCCTGCCTTGGTTGCCGCTTCAGAAAAAGCTTCGTAACTTTCAGCGATGCGGCTATCGACTTGGTGACTATTATCTGACAACGTAGTCAGCTTATCTTCAGAAACTTCTTCTTCGATTTTATTGTTGGGACCGACGAGCGTAAGATTCCAATCGTTTGCATTGGAATCCGGCAATGCTTTTTGAACAGCATTTTCCTTTTTAGCCGCCGTTTTCTTTTCAAATGAATAAGTTGTAGCAGTTGTTTGCTTTGTGTCTGAGTCTGTAGGTGTACTATAAAAAAGTGAATAAGCAGTCATCCCGAGCATGATAATGACTGAAAGTAGTCCTACTGTTTTTTTCAATTAAAAAATCCTTTCATTAATCATCTAGCAACGTATAAGTTTCTGTTAGATTTTCGTTAACCCAATCAAGTAAGGCTGTTTTTTTATGCGCGCTAGCAATCTGATTTTGAATGTGTGCCGGCAGGCGAAAGCTTAGTATATCACTATAGCCCCAGCTATCGTAATCAATCGTGACACGCAAATCAATAAAATCTTGATTTTCTTCTTCATTTTTATTCTTAAAAGGGATCATTTCCACTTGAGCTAACCCGCTAGCGATCCATTTTTGTGCAACGATCGTCTTCATCTCGCGATACTCAGCGACTGCTGTGGGTCGCTTTTCAGGGAATAAAAACGTTTGACGGATGACTTTTTGACTCAACATCCATTCATAATCACTGAATAAGTTTTTGATTTTCTGATTTGCTTCCGGCGATAAATTATTTTGGCCGGCTTTCCACTGCTGCCATTGCACCTCATTGACACCTAAGTAATCCAGATAAAAATCTTGTTCTGTATGAAATTGTTCAAAAATTGCACTCATTACTAAATCTAAATAAATTTGGTTCACGCAAATCCCTCCTCTTCTATTCTACTGAATTTTTGGCTAAAATACATCTCTTTAGCAAATGGATTGAAATTTTTTAATATTTACTGCTATACTTTGAAAAAAGCTTCTATTTTTTTTCAAACTTTTACAAGATTCATTCACGGGTAACTTTTGATTTAAAGTTCCACAACTGTTTCGCTTGAAAAATTTTATTTGTTTTTGAATATGGAAACGATCAATCTTATCCTGCACCATGAGCGCCGATTTTTAAATTAAAAAAATTTTATTTGACTAGGAGGAGCATTATGACTAACTTACAATGGGGCATCGTCGGTCTTGGCGGCATTGCTCATGATTTTGCCGAGAGTTTCGACCAAACTACAAGTAGTCTCACGGCTTGTGCTTCGCGTACTTTGGCAAAAGCTGAAAAATTTGCAGAACGCTATCATTTATCAAAGGCTTATGGCAGTTACAAAGAACTATTGGCTGATGAGGATATTTCTATTATATATGTAGCTGTTCCAAATCGCCAACATCACGAGCACATCGTCCAAGCCTTAGAAGCAGGCAAGCATGTCTTATGCGAAAAAGCCATCACAATGAATTTAGCAGAATTACAATCGGTCATTGAATTAGCTGAGCAAAAACAGTTGATTTTGGCAGAAGCTATGACAATTTTTAATATGCCGTTATATCAAGAACTGCATGACTTGATTGCAAGCGGGCGAATGGGCAAATTAAAAATGATCCAAGCGCCTTTTGGTAGTTACAAAGATCCTGACCCAACGAACCGTTTTTTTAATCCTGAATTAGCCGGTGGCGCTCTGCTGGATATTGGGACTTATGCTGTTTCATTTGCCCGCTGGTTCTTAACTGAACAACCAGAAGTAGTCGCTTCTACCATGGTCCCATTTTCAACCGGTGTCGATGAACAATCTGTCACGATTTTACAAAATAAAAAGAATGAGCTGGCAACAGTTAGTTTGACTTTCCAAGCCAAAATGCCGAAAAAAGGAATCGTCGCTTTTGAGAATGGTTATTTGACCGTTGAAGATTATCCCCGAGCTGACAAGGCTGAGCTGTTTTTCAATGATGGAACAAAAGACTTTATCGAAGCTGGTTTTACCGGTAATGCGATGAATTATGAGATTGAAAATATGGTGGAAATGATCCAAGGAAAACGACCAAACAAATCTCTTTTCTTTACTAAAGATGTTATCGAGATTTTAGATCAAATGCAGCAAAAGTGGCAGCTAAATAAATAATTTTGCTACAAAAGACTTCAGCCAAGTGAGGTCTTTTGTTTTTTTGTCATAATTTAGTTAAACTATTATATATAAAGAAAAAGGAGGGAGTCCAGTGCAAATTGGTCGTTTTCGTTTAGGGATGCGAACGTTGAAAACTGCATTAGCTGTCATGTTATGTATTTTACTTTTTCAGGTGACTGATCGTGGTTCTCCTTTGATTGCTGCCTTAGCTGCTGTTTTTTCCTTGCGGCAAGATTTGACTACCAGTATCTCATTCGGCCGGTCGCGGGTTTTAGGCAATTCGCTTGGTGGACTGCTGGCTTTAATTTTCTACTATATCCAATCATTTTTTAAAAATGATTTCTATGTTGAAATAATTATCTTACCTTTATTCGTCATCTTAGTCATCGTACTTTCTGATGGCCTCAATAATAATTCCGGAATCATTTCCGCAATCGCTACGATGCTGTTGATCGCCTTGAGTATCCCCCAAGGAGAGTCGTTTCTTTATGCCTTGAATCGAGTTCTTGATACCTTTATTGGCACGATTATCGGGATTTCCTTAAATGGCGTCATTTCCCCGCAAACAGACGAAAAAGAAAAACAAATTAAAGAAGACTTAGTTGAGTTGCGAAAAAAAGAAGCCGAATTAAATAAAATGCTTTATAGTGTCCGAAAACAAATAAAGGATCAGTCGCAAAAATAAGACTGATCCAAAACTACAAGCTTCACTGCTTGCCTGATTCAATTTGCTGATACTTTAGAAAATCAAAGCGGAGATCATCAAAAAATACGATCTCGTCGTCACGTTTTTTTATTGCATTAACTCACCATTGAATGTCTTCAATGGATTGCGGTGCGGGGTTCAACTCTTCACTGCGTACATGTGCGTCATTGATTCGAATGACCCGGTCAGCCATCGGAGCGATTGCTGAATTGTGGGTGATGATCACAACAGTGGTGCCATTTTTATGTGCGGTATCTTGTAAGATCTTTAGGATCTGTTTGCCTGTTTCAAAATCTAAAGCACCTGTCGGCTCATCGCATAACAATAATTTTGGTCGTTTGGCTAACGCACGCGCGATTGTTACCCGTTGTTGTTCGCCGCCTGATAATTGCGCGGGAAAATTATCCATTCGTTCCCCTAACCCAACCGATTGTAAAACTG
The DNA here is from genome assembly GCF_005405205.1 of Enterococcus pingfangensis. Lineage (GTDB taxonomy): Bacteria > Bacillota > Bacilli > Lactobacillales > Enterococcaceae > Enterococcus_A > Enterococcus_A pingfangensis. The sequence goes on from NZ_BJDP01000018.1 coordinate 14,250, forward strand.
CTGCGGGTTCCATGGCGTCTGCTACGATTTGCGACGCCAACTCTACATTTTCTTTTGCTGTTAAATTAGGCACCAAATTATAAAATTGAAAAACAAAGCCGACATCATTGCGCCGATAAGTGGTCAGTTCCTTATCATTAAAAGTCGCAATATCCGTTCCATCCACGATTACTTTTCCTTCATCGCAATTATCCATCCCGCCTAAAATATTCAGTACCGTCGATTTTCCGGCACCGCTAGGTCCAAGAATCACCGCAACTTCTCCCTTTTCGATTGAGAAATTTATTTTTTCATTTGCCTTAATTATGGTTTCACCCATATGATAATATTTGCTTTCATCAATTACATCAATATATGACATGCTGGCTCCTCCTCATCCGTCAAAAAATAGCCAAAAGAGCGTTTGTACTTTTTAGTTTAACATAGTAAAACCAAAAGCCAACAATAGATCCTAATCAGATTTAAAAAATACGGCTAAGTTTTAAATATTTCCACTAATTTAAACTAGGTTTATTCAAATGGAAAGTTCAAAAACAAACCGATCATCTGCCCCTTTCTGCACAATCATTGGACAGAAAAAACCTCGGTCAAAAAAATGACCGAGGTTAAGAACTACTCATTGATTATGCGTGGTAACGTTCAACACCGTCTAAATAAGTCGCTACTAGATCCATGTTAGGTTCTAAAACGATAAAGTCCGCTGCACGACCTTCAGCGATTGATCCGCATTTATCATCGATTTTACAGCTGACAGCTGGAACGTATGAAGCCATCATGATTGCTTGTTCGGGCGTTGCGATGTCCCATTCAACAACATTTTTGATTGCTTCTTTTAATTTCAAGATACTTCCAGCTAAATTGCCAGATTCAAGCCGCGCCGTTCCTTCTTTAACAACTACTGGAAATTCGCCTAGATTGTAATTGCCATCTGGCATCCCGCCAGCCATCATACAGTCAGTGATCAAGGCTACATGATCGTGGCCCGCTTTTTCCATCAACACTTCTGCTGCTTGCGGATGAACATGATGTCCATCACAAATCAATTCAGAAAAAACATGTTGCAAGGTCAATAAAGCTCCGACCATTCCTGGTTCGCGATGATTCAATCCGCGCATCCCATTATAGGCATGGACAAAGACACTTGCACCTGCTTCTACAGCTTCTTGTGCTTCTTCTAACGTTGCATTTGAGTGTCCTAATGAAACGACTACGCCTTCGTCAGTAACAGTTTTGACAAATTCTTTTACCCCTTTACGTTCAGGCGCCAATGCGATTTTTTTGATCAATCCGCCTGAAGCTTCTTGCCATTCATGGAATGTGTCTAAGCTAGGGTCGCCAAAGTAACTAGGATTTTGTGCTCCTTTATGTTCTTCAGTAAAGAACGGACCTTCAAAATAGATTCCTTGAATTTTCGCGCCGTCTACGTCTTGATAAACTTTTCCAATCGTTGCTGCAACATCTTTCAATCGTTCCTTAGACGAAGTCAGTGTCGTTGGTAAAAAGCTTGTCACACCACAAGATAAAAGACCTTCAGACATTGCTTTGATACCTTCTGCATCGTTATCCATAACGTCATGATTTTTATAACCGTGGATATGTGTATCGACTAAGCCGGGAGCAATCCATTTTCCGCTTTGATCAATAATCTCTGCAGCTTCGGGTTTTTCTTTTGTATACGTTCCAAAAATGCCATCGGTGACATCTAAATAACCTGCGTTTTTAACACCAGAGTTTAAAAAGAATTTGTCAGCATAAATAAATGTTTTCATCGTGAGTTCTCCTTTTTTCTTTGTATCTTAAAGTTACTCCTGAATCCATTGTAAGTCAAGAATGGTGTAGACCATTCTACAAATCTTTTAATTTTTCTAAAGCCCGCAGTATTTTACGATAATTAATCACCGAATAAAGCTCATCGCGACTCTCCAACATGAGGATCTTCAATTCTAAAAGTTCTTTTAATTTATAATAACTGCATTGTTGACGATTCCATTTCAACCCCATATCAACGACCTTTTCAGCCAAATCAAAGCGTTCCTGTCTAAATAAAAACGTCCCATAATTAACGAATAAATTGCTTAGTTCGCTACGTTCTGAATAATCGGCCATCATCGTTTGGAATAATTCGAAGCTTTGACTGTAATAACTATTCGCTTTGTTTACTTCACCTAAAACTGAATACATCTTACCAGCAAAACTCAAAAGTAAGATCCGGCTGTCAAAATAACCGTCATATTTTTTTGATACGCTGATCGAAAGTCCGTGGACAACATGAGTCAAAGCTTTCTCGGGGTCTTCGTCAATAAAATACGCGCAGACGGCTTTAAAAAAACAAGCGAGCTGGCGATCTTTGTCAAGATGAGTGATTTGGCGTTCATCTAAATACTCTAGTGTCGTTTGAATTTCTTGATATTTCCCAATCCGCAGATACATGAACATCTTGTTGAAATATTTGCGCAAGAATAGTTCTTCTGGTAAAAAATCAAGCATCAATTGGTCGATAGTGATTCCCAATCGATGACAAAGTTGCTGAATCACAATAACATTGGGGATCTCTTCATTATTTTCGATCCGACTTAAGACACTTTGAGAACAGATCCCTTGCGAAAGGTCCTTTTGTGTCATGCCATGTTCTTTTCTGAAATCTTTTAAGACTTCACCAATTACTGCCATTGCTGATTCCTCCAAAATATGCAAATTCACATTTCAATAGCCCCATTCTAGCTGATGGTCAACGAACAAGCAACTCATGGGGTCCAAATATAGATACGGATTAATCTAAAATGAGAAAAAAATTCTCTCCTACTTTTTGACACCGATTTTTCCAAAAAAAAGAAGACACCTCAGACGGGTGTATTCTTGATACGGCGAATGGGATTTGAACCCACACGAGATTTCTCTCACATGACCCTCAATCATGCTTGTCTACCAATTCCAACACCGCCGCGTGAAACCTTTTTTATGATAGCGAGCGAAAGTAAAAAAGTCAATAGTTTACACAATCGTCGTGTCATAAACATAGGTGATATTTCCTTTAAGACCAGCGATTCCTCGAAAGAATTTCTTATCTTCTTGTTTGCTCCATGCTTCACGGAATAAAAAGAATTCCTCACGAGATACCGCGATTTTATCGATCTCGCCTGCTCGTAATTGGTGAATTTTTTCTTCAAATGGATTCATCTTTTAATCTTCCTTTCAGCAAGCTAAAACAGAAAAGATGCTCGTGAGCATCTTTCGTTTTAGTCGCGAAAATATTTGCTGTTTTCGATATTTGAGTTGTCCTCTTCCATGATCCCACGCAATGAACGATCCAAACGTTGGCGTGCTTTTTTTCTTTCATTCAAGGGTTGCTCTTCCTCTTCTGAAGCAAACAAGACATAGGAATGACGCGGTTTCTCCATTCGCTGCATCAATTCTCTCGGTGAGATTGCATCAGCTGGTGCATCAGGAATTAATGAAGAAGGCACATATTTGGGTGCAAATGGAGTCGCACTGCGAGCACTCCGTGAATGGAACATATTTTTTGGTGTCGTCGCTTCTTTAGGTTTGTGTTCCTCAAATAGTTTTGCTTTCTTTGATTCTTTCCGGTCATTGTCATACATCGGCAAATTTGCTTTGTGCTGCGCTAATTCTCTGTGCGGTTCTTCAGCTAAATTAACATGTCGGGTTCGCTTTGTCTTCGGTAATGAGCGTTCAAAAATATCCTTGGCTTCCAAGTGATAATTTGTGATCAAGTCATCTTCTCCGTTAAACAAGACACGTTGATTGTTCTGTACTAACTTTACGCCAAATTCATCATCAAAGGCAGGGAATCGGCTCTTTTTTCTGCTGTACGTTTGCATAAAATCATCCTCATTGTTCTGATATAGCATAGTTTAGCATAAATGCTCGAGAAATGCTTTCAAATAACCGGTAATAAAAATAGATGAGCTAATTCAGGTCGCAAACAAATAAACTTTCTTTTGGTGCCAATGTTTTGCCTTCCATGATCCGATCCAAGACGGAGTAATCCCCGCGATATGCACGCGGACTAGTCAACTCCCCTACTTTTAAACTTTGTGCTTGATCAGATAGGTTGATAACATAGACGACATACGATTTTTCTAAATAGCGGATGATTCCGAAAATTTGTTGTTTTTGCGAATAAAACGGGAAAAATTTCCCTTCTTTTAATACATCGTATTTCTTTCTTCGTTCAATCCATTTTTGACAATTTTTGAATAAGTTTGGATCGATCGACTGCCAAGGGAAAAATTTGCGATTGTCAGGGTCCTTACCGCCTGTCAAACCTACCTCATCGCCATAATAGATACAAGGAATTCCCGGCATCATGAACATTAATCCCCAGGCCTGATCCAAAGCTTCAACTGAGCCGTTTAACATAGTCAAAATTCGTTCTGTGTCGTGTGTCCCGATATTATTTAATTGATTGTAATAAAAATCGATCGGATAATTTTCTTGGTAACGAATCATTTCCTCACAAATATCTTGTAATGACCGCGATTGTTGCAAGATAGCTAAGATTTGTTGCCGTAATGGATAATTCATAACTCCTTGCAAATGATCACCAAAGACATATTTTCGCCGTGTATCATAAGCGATCTTATTTGAAGCATCTTCCCAAACTTCGCCGATCAGAATTTTCTCCTGATAGGCAGATAGATTTTTACGAATACCGGAAATAAATTCATCCGTCAACTCATCGGCAACATCTAATCGCCAGCCGTCAACACCCATTGAGGTCCACTTTGATAAGACACTATCCAAATCCCCATAAATAAATTCTTGATAACTAGGATCTTCTTTGCGAACTTCTGGTAGGTCAGCTACTCCCCACCAAGATTTATAATCATCCGGGTAGTGATTGAAAGTGAACCAATCGCGATAGCGGCTTTGCGGATTACGGGCAGCCCCAGTATTTTCTCCATAAAGACCAGAGATATTGAAGTAACGGCTATCTTTGCCTACATGAGAAAATACTCCATCTAAGATAACTGCGATTCCTGCCTCGTGCAGTGCTGCGATCAACTTTCGAAAGTCTTCCTCCGTCCCTAAAACACCATCAACTTTAAAATAGTCATTGGTATCATACCGATGATTTGAAGTGGCTTCAAAAATCGGATTCAAATAGACCGCCGTGATTCCTAATTCTTGAAAATAAGGAATTTTAGCTTGGATCCCTTTAAAATTTCCGCCAAAAAAATCCCAGCGGACGATCTCATTTTGCTGATTGCGAATATATAAAGGTGTGTCTTCCTCGGTCGCATAAATAAATGAATTCTTTTTTGGTTGATTAATTATTCGATCTGGATTTCCATTAGCGAACCGGTCAGGAAAAATTTGATAAAAGACCGCATCGCGATACCAAGTCGGTGCAACTTCTGCTTTTTGGTAACACGTTAATTGGTAAGGAATGACCTCTTGTTCCGAACCGTAAATCTGTCCTTCGCCGCCTTGTCCTTTGAAACCGTAATACTGGATCGTTTCGCAGCCAGCTGATTCACGAACGATCTTAAAATAATAAAAGTACAGCCCCCAGCCTTGATCCATGATCGTTTGAAAATGAAAACGATCTTCTGATGCAGCTTCCATTGGAAATATTTTTTGACCAACCGAGCTGCCTTCTTTGCGGACGACTAAGAAAGCTTTGGCGTTTTGCTGATCTAAAACAGACAGCCAAACATCTACCATCATTCCTTCTTGCACAGCGCCAAACGGCTGTTTGTAACGTTCTAACCACGGATTAAAGTAAATAGGAGTCATGTTCTGCACCTCGCGGATCTTCATGCGCAAAGACAGGCTCTATTTGCCAAATGTCATCGGCATAACGTTGGACGGTATCATCTGCAGAAAAGCGCCCTGCGTTTGCGATATTGCGTAAACTTATTTGACGCCAGCGCTGTTTGTCTTGATACGCTTTATTGACGGATTCTTGCGCTAGACAGTAATCTTCAAAATCACGCAAGACGAAAAATTCGTCATTGTATTTGATCAATGAATCGAATATCTCATACCCTTCAGCGCTGATATTCGGAATAGTGCCGTCGATCAATGTCTCCAGTACTTTGCGGATCGTCGCATTCTCATCATAGATATTCAGCGCAGAATAATTTTTATTTTCATAGTATTGATAGACCTCAGATTCCGTCAAACCAAAAATAGCGATATTTTCTTCACCTACTGCGTCACGGATCTCAACATTTGCACCGTCTAGAGTTGCGATCGTCACGGCACCATTTAGCATCAATTTCATATTTGATGTGCCGGAAGCTTCTTTTGACGCGAGTGAAATTTGTTCACTGACATCGGCTGCCGGAATGATTCTTTCAGCCAAACTGACATTATAGTTTTCTAAAAAGACGACTTTTAGTTTATTGTTGATTGTTGGATCTTGATTGATCAAACTAGCTGTCTCATTGATCACTTTAATAATTGATTTTGCGTAATGATAACTTGGGGCTGCTTTTGCACCAAAAATAAAGACACGCGGTTCAATCGGCAAGTCAGGATTTTCTTTTAAATCTAAATACAGTTTAATGATGTGTAAAAGATTCAGCAATTGGCGTTTGTAAGCATGTAATCGTTTGATCTGAACATCAAAAATTGCCTGCGGACTCACTTCGATACCGCAATGTTCTTGGATGTACGCCGCTAACCGTTTCTTATTTGCCAGTTTTGCATCTGCTAAAGCAGCTAACACATGATTGTCTTCTACATAATTCAACAACAAACGCAAGTTAGTCGGCTGTTTACGCCATGTAGTTCCGATCGTTTCATCCAATACTTTGCTCAGCGCTGGATTGGCTAACTGTGACCAACGGCGCATCGCGATTCCGTTGGTCTTATTGTTGAACCGTGCTGGATAAAGCAAATAAAAATCGTGTAAGACGACCGCTTTTAAAAGATCTGAATGTAATTTCGCAACACCATTCGTTGAATGAGAACCAATAATTGCAAGATGAGCCATGTGGACTTGATCGCCCTGAATAATTCTAGTTCTTTGAATCAAATCAAAATCATGAACTCCGGTCATTTCTGCGACGAAACGACGATCGATCTCTTCAATGATTTGGTAGATTCTGGGACAAACACTTTTCATCATATCGCTTGACCATTTTTCCAACGCTTCTGCCATAATCGTATGATTCGTGTAACTCATGACTTCTTGAGTCAAGTTCCAAGCCCGTTCCCAGCTCATGCTCTCTTCATCAACTAAAAGCCGCATAAATTCTGCAACACACATCGCTGGATGAGTATCATTGATATGGATCGCAATAGATTGATTGATCTTATCTATCGGTTTGTTTAATTGTTTATAATAGCGCAAAATACTTTGAACACCCGCTGAGACAAAGAAATATTCTTGTGAAAGACGCAGTTTTCTGCCATCTTCGCTAGAGTCATCTGGATACAACACGGAGGTCAAATCTTCTACTGTCCGGCGATCTTCAATGCTCCGATAATTTTCTTCTTCTTCTGGCGGAATCTCTACTGACCATAAACGCATCGTGTTGACAATATCATTTTGATACCCGACCATTCCCGTATCATAAGGAACCGCGCGTAAAGTCATTCCGCCTTGATAATTAGGTTTTAAATTACCGGCAGCGTCAGGACTCAGATAAACCTCTCCACCTAGATGAACATCCACGGCTTTGCTTTCTTTACGGATTTCCCATAAATTTCCTTTGTGCAGCCATTTATCGGGCAACTCTACTTGGTAATTGTCAACAAAATGCTGTTTGAATAATCCATATTCATATCGGATTCCGTTGCCGTTACCAGGCAGTCCCATCGAAGCGATTGAATCCATGAAACAAGAAGCCAGACGACCGAGTCCGCCATTGCCTAACGCCATATCCGGTTCGACTTCTGCTAAATCTTCTAAATCAATCCCTAATTCAGCCAGACCTTCAGTCACCAGCTCAAGCCAACCCATATTTAAAAGATTGCTCTTCAACATCTTGCCCGGTAGAAATTCGATTGAGAAATAATACGCCTGCTTTTGTTCGGCTTCTCGATAATCGGTCCATGTCTGCTGCCAGTTTTGCGAATACGTTGAAGTCAGCAATGAACCCAGTGTTTGATAAAGTTCATTCGGTGAAGCATCTGCGACTCCCATAGCAAATTTTTCGGCTAAGCGGCGACTGAAACATTGTTTAAATTCTGTTTTATCCATTTTATCATCTCCAACTACGCTTTAATTTCATTACTACATAATGAACTAAAAAGCCAAAATCCACAGCCGAGGGCCCTAGATTCTGGCTTTTTGAATTCTACACTAATTTGTATAGATCTAAATATTGCTGACTAGAGCCAGTCCAGCTAAAATCACGTGACATTGCTTCTACCATCATTTTGCGCCAAATATCTTGATGCTCTTGGTAGAGTTCTATTGCTTGTTTCAGCGCATTCATCAGATAGAACGGTTCAAAAATAGTAAAGCCAAAACCAGTTCCTTCATTTGTGATCGGGTTATACGGTTGGACTGTATCCTTCAACCCGCCGATTTCATGTACGATTGGCAACGTACCATAGCGCATTGAGATCATTTGCGACAATCCGCATGGTTCAAACGCTGACGGCATCAGAAACATATCGACCCCGGCATAAACTTTTTGTGCTAAATTCACATCAAAAGCAATCTGGATACTTGTTTTATCCGGATATTTTTGTCCAAAAAATCGGAATTGCTCTTCAAACTTCGGATCACCGGTACCAATCAGGATTAATTGCACATCAAACTGCATCAAATTTTCCATTTCTTGCAACAATAAATGAAAGCCTTTTTGATAAGTCAAACGGCTGACGATCCCGATGACTGGAACGTCTGGTCGAACAGGCAATCCTAAACTTTTCTGCAATTGAACTTTATTTTCTATTTTCTGATCAAGCCGTTCTTGATCGTAATTTGTAAAAATGGCAGGATCTTTAGCAGCATCAAAGGCTTCGTAATCAATCCCATTTAAAATTCCATAAAGCTTTCCGCTTTCCATCCGTAAGATTGGATCCAATCCTGCACCAAATTCAGCGGTCTTGATTTCCTCAGCATAAGATGGACTGACCGTAGTCACGCGATCAGCATAAAGAATTCCAGCCTTCATAAAATTTACGCAGTCATTAAAACGAATAGTTCCGTCATCGTAACGTTCATAACCCATCCCAAATAAATCATCCAGGATTTGACGGTCGTATTGTCCTTGGAATTCGATGTTATGGATGGTCAAGACTGTCTGAATCGGACTAAACTTTTGGATCCAGCGATACTTTTCTTTTAATAAAAAGGGAATGAATGCCGTATGATAATCATTCAAGTGCATAACATCTGGAATAAATTCAATTTTTTCCATCAGCTCAATGACCGCCTGCTGATAAAAAGCAAAGCGTTCCCCATCATCATAATACCCATATAATTCTGGCCGGTCGAAGTAATAAAGATTGTCTAAAAAATAATAATCAATCTCATTCATTCGAAGATATTTTACACCGCAATACTGCTTGCGCCAGCCAACCTGAACTTCATACGAAAATAAATCTTGCAGCTGTTCCTGATAATGCTGCGGCATTTTAGTAAAAAAGGGTAGAACGACTTTTATGTCCGTACCTTTTTTCTGCAAGGCTTTGGGCAACGTCCCCGCAACATCGCCTAATCCGCCAGTTTTAAAAAACGGAGCACATTCCGCTGCTACAAATAATGTTTTCACGTCTATTCGCCTCCGTAAACGTCACTTAATACATGCGTATTTTTCTTGATTACAACGGGTTTATCAGCTGAGCCGATGATTTTGATCCCAGGTTCTACCACGACATTTTTATCTAAGATCGCATATTGAACAACCGCCTTTTCACAAATACGGCAGTTTGCCATCACGATCGAGTCTTCAACTGCGGCATCTTTTTCAATCACGACACTGCGTGAGAAAAGTGATCCGTGCGTTTTACCGTCAACTAAACAGCCGGTGGCAAATTGACTTTTTTTCACTTCAGAAGTTGGTGAATAATACGTCGCGACTTCATTTTTTAATTTCGTATAGATTTTTTGTTTTGAATATAGTAAAGAAGTGAATTTTTTAGGATCCAACATATCCATATTGGCATCATAATAGGACTTAATGTCAAAAATATTTCTTAAAAACCCGGTATACTCATAAGCAGATGTTTTTACTTTGTTCATCGCTAGAGTAAAGAAATCCAGCAGCGCTACAGGACTACCTGAATTTTGTCCTTCCTGTAAGGCATTGATCAACCACTCGGTTTGGCAAATAAAGATCTTCATGCCAAGATTAAATAATTCATCGTCTGACTTATCTTCTAAAAAATTATGATGTCCTTGAACAAGCCCATGTTCATCAATTTCTAAAATCTCATCTTGCCGATAGACCTGTTCTTTGGGCATCTTTTTATAGACGACCGTCATCGTGCTGTTGCTTTGTTGGTGGATTTTCAATACTGCTTCTAAATCAATATTGCAAAGCATCCGATTTCCCATGAAGACTGTGTATTCTGATTTTGATTTATTCAAATAATCAATCACTGACTCAAAATACGGACGCCCTTCTGCTTTCTTTTTTAAGAAATCTTGATAATAGTGGACAAAATAACGACTATCTACACTATCTAAATGCCATTCGCGGCCACCGCCGATATGATCAAAAACTGATTGCGTAGTCCCTTGATTAAAGATCATATAGACAGATTTGATATTCGCGTTGATGGCATTCGATAAATTAAAGTCGATCAGACGATATTTACAATCGAAAGGCAAAGTTGCCAGCGGTCTTTTTTCAGTCAAAGGTAATAATTCTGGACATTCATACACATTGCCCAAAATCGCACTCATTTTATTCGCTCTCACTTGTCAACACTCCAATCACTTCTGAATAGCCTACAACGGCAATTTCTTCTGAACCGTCGACCACAGCATTATCACCGATAATCGCATTTTCACCAATGATTGCTTTTTTGATCTGTACATTTTTTCCAATTGTTGCACCTGGCATGATCACACTGTCAATGACTTTCGCCCCTTCTTTGACCTGTACATCATTTGATAAAATACTATGCTCCACTTGCCCTGCTACATAGCAGCCGTCTACAATTAACGCGTCTTTTACCTCCGCATTTTCTGTTAAAAAGTGCGGCGGAGAAACTGTATTTTTTGCCAGAATCCGCCAATTTTTATCGCGGATATCCAAGCTATGGGCAGGATCGATAAACTCCATGCTAGCTTCCCATAATGATTCGATCGTCCCTACATCTTTCCAGTAGCCATCAAACCGATACGCAAAAACATTTTCACCACTCTCTAGATAGGCGGGGATCACGTGTTTGCCAAAATCCAACATTTGATCATCTTTTTTGTAGCTATTCAACAAGACACTGCGCAAACGGCTCCAATTGAAAATATAAATTCCCATAGATGCCAGATTGCTTTTAGGCTCTGCTGGTTTTTCTTCAAATTCAATGATCCGATCATTTTCATCCGTATTCATGATCCCAAAACGTGGCGCTTCTTCTATCGGTACTTCAATTACCGCAACAGTCAGTGAAGCATTGTTGGCTTTATGATTTTCCAGCATCGCTTCATAGTCCATTTTATAAATATGATCGCCTGATAGAACAAGAACATACTGCGGATCCATCTGATCAATGTAATCCATGTTTTGATAGAGTGCATGAGCCGTTCCTTCAAACCATTTGCTGCCGTCATTGCTTGAATACGGTTGTAAGATTGTCACACCTGAGTTCAGTCCATCAAATCCCCAACTTGAACCATTTCCGATGTGATTGTTCAAAGCTAACGGCTGATATTGTGTCACTACGCCAACATTGTTGATTCCTGAGTTGATACAATTGCTCAATGTAAAGTCAATAATTCGATAACGACCACCAAAAGGGACAGCAGGTTTTGCAATTTTTTGTGTTAGTTTGCCGAGACGAGAACCTTTTCCGCCAGCTAAAATCATTGCTAATATCTCTGTTTTCATTTTATTTTGATGAAGGACATTCCTTCATCGACCTCCCCTCTATCTCTTGCGTGTATTGATTGATTCCGGTTTTAAAATAATAACGCCTAAAGCTGGAACAGTCGTTTTGATTACTTGACTGTACTCTTTAAATCCGACTGGTTCACTTTGACAATCTTCATTGTGACTTGTCCAAGTTCCGCCAAATTTTTGCATTTCTGTATTCCAAATTTCTTTGTATTTTCCAGGATACGGAACACCGATCGTAAAATCGCGACGTTCGATCGGCGTCATATTCAATATGACGATCAAAAAGTCTTTCTTGCGTTTTCCTTTTCGCATAAAAGTCAAAACGGATTCTTCTGTGTTGTCTGCATCGATGATTTCGATCGTGTCATAAGAATCTTCCAATTCCCACAACGCTGGTTGATTTTTATAAAAATCGTTCAGTTCCGCTGTAAAAGACTGCATCGAATGATTCAGCGGCTCATTCAAATCGCCCCATTCTAACCCTTCGGCAAATTTCCATTCTAAAAATTGTCCCCATTCGCTGCCCATAAACAATAATTTTTTCCCTGGATGGACCATAAGATACGTATACAGATTTCTCAGTTGCGCAAATTGTTTGTAACGATCTCCCCACATTTTGTGCATCAAACTCTTTTTACCATGAACGACTTCATCATGAGATAACGGTAAAATAAAATTCTCTTGCATCATATACATGAAAGAAAAAGTGATTAGATTAAAATGATCTTTCCGATAAAGCGGGTCCATCTCATAAAAGCGCAAGACGTCATTCATCCAACCCATGTTCCATTTAAAATCAAACCCTAACGAACCACTCTCGATCAGCCCAGTCACCGGTGTTTCAGAAGAACTTTCTTCTGCAATCATCAAAACATTTGGGTGTGCTAACTTGACTACGGCATTTAATTTCTGTAAGAAATAATATCCTTCGAGGTTGCGGTTTCCGCCTTCGTGATTAGGGGTCCACGGACCATCATCATAATCTCGGTAGATCATACTTGAAACAGCATCTACTCGAATCCCATCAATATGAAACATCTCGATCCAAAACATCGCACTAGAAATCAAAAAACTTTGAACTTGCGGTTTGCCTAAGTCAAAATTGATCGAGCCCCAACGATTATTTTTAGCCCGGTCAGGATCGACGTATTCAAATTGCGGAGTCCCATCATAATACGGCAACGTATCATCATTGATACAATAATGACCTGGTACCCAATCCACGAATACACCGATATTATTCAAATGACACGCTTCAACAAAATCTTGAAATTGTGCCGGCGTGCCATAGTAAGAACTCATTGCAAAGTAGCCAATCAGCTGATACCCCCAAGAACGGCCTAATGGATGCTCCATCAACGGCATAAATTCAACGTGAGTGTAATTCATTTCGACTAAGTAAGGAATCAACTCTTTCGTTAAATCAGCTAAGTTATATGGCGTACCATCTTCATGTTGTTTCCACGAGCTTGCATGGATCTCGTAAATATTCATCGGCCGTTTAAAGTGATTAGAACGTTTGCTTCGTCCGCGCCATAGACCATCTTTCCATTTTTTTTGGGGGAATTGATACAGCTCAGCCGCGTCACCAGGTCGTTTTTCAAACCGAACCGCAAATGGATCGATTTTTAAAATCTCACGTCCATTGGCTTGTATCACTTTGAATTTATAAAGATCCCCTTCATTGGCACGGTCCGTATATATTTGCCAAATCCCGCTTGTGTCATCTTTTTCCATTGGCAGATCATCCTGCCACGCATTAAAATCACCAACTAAAAACACCGACAATGCATTGGGCGCCCAGACTCGAAAGACATACCCTTCTTCTACTTGGTGAGCACCTAAAAAATGGTGTGTGTAGAAATTCTCACCTGACAAAAATGTTTTCTTAGCATCATCAACTTGCTGCATTTCACTTTGTTTATCATTTTTCATGAGAACCACCTTTTTAAACGCTACAGCGTTCTTGTATTACATTTTAATGTGTAAATTTTAATAATAAAAATAAAATCCATTCTATATAAAACAATAATATTTTTTAATAAATAACACACCTATATTTTTGTTTACCTTTTCACGGTGTTAACTCTCCTTATTTAATATTATATTATAATAAGAATTAAAATAGAAGACAATTTTTTTAAATCCGCTAAATTGAGCGTTTTTTATTTCGCCGATTGTAAAATTAAGCTAGACAACTAAAAAAGCCATTTGTGCTACACTCAAAATAGTTCTGACCAAAGAATTA
>NZ_BJDP01000019.1 GCF_005405205.1 Enterococcus pingfangensis
ATCCATCCTCTCGTAGATAAGTTTAATTTATTTCTGTCTCTACGAAAAGTTGTCTAAGATTTGATACTAACACCAATCATTGTAATCTTCATCAAAACCTGGTAGATCCTGCTTTTTCACAGATTGAACTAAATAATCATTGTAATCCCAATGATCTAGTGGGGTTACTTGGTCACGATCTCCATAAAAAACTAAGTCTGTATTTTTAGGATATTTTGTTTTTTTACTAGTTTCCTCCTTTTCAGATACAGCGCTTGCATTTTCTGTTGTTGAGTTTGTACTTTTTTGTGTTTTTTCTGCCATTAATCACTCACTCCTTAATATTTAATACAAAAACATCATAATTTACAACGTTGTAAATGTAAAGGCTTTTTTAGTAAAAAAACAGCTTTAATAAAACACTGCTATAAGTACATTTCTTTTTATTGCTCACTTTATCACTATAATATTTTACAACGTTGTAAAATATTATAGTGATAAAAAACAGCAGACTATTCATCAAGGAGAATTGCTGTTTCTTATATTAAGGATTTTCAATTTTTAAAACAGAACCACGTTCAATTAACTTTGGATAGAATAGTCGAGTACAATCTTCTGATTTTTTTTCAATTATCGAAACTAAAGCTGTAACCCCACTGTTTATGACTTTATCCATCGGATCTTCTACCGAAGTCAGTGGAATTGCCAAGTCCTCAATTAGGTCCATATTATTATAACCAATCATACCATAATCTCGCCCTAAACTCAGTCCATATTTTGAAAACTCATTAATCATCGAAATAGCGACTTTATCTTGCTCTACAAAAAAGGCTGTAAAATTTCTCAAAAAATTTAATCGTTCTTGGACTAACTGTCTAGCTGCTGAAAATGTCATTGGAATTTCAACAATGGTTGGTGTAATTCCTACTTCACGAGTAGCCCGTAGATAGCCTTCCGTTCTCGCTGTATACATCTTCATCGCAGGGTCCTCAGCTTTGATAGCTAAAATTTGCCGATGACCGTATTCAATCAAGTGCTTCGTTGCAATGTACCCACCATATTCATCATCATCTAAAAACAAATTTAGATCACGCTCATTCATAAAAGTTGGATTGTAATAACAATAAACATGAGGAAACTTTTTTTCTGCTAAAAAATCATACTCTTCGCGAGTAACGGTACGAGAAAATATTATAATTCCATCAACCGTTTTTCCATTTACCATCCGAAAAATATTACTTTCACCATGAATTGTATTATGAGGCTGGATAAAAAAATCGTAACCTGACTCCTCAACCGCCTTAGTGGAAATACTCTGAATATTTCCAAAAAACCATTGATAATCCTTTGTATTGAACTGATTTGCTACTAAAATCCCAATCCGTTGTGTTTTTTGTTTAGCTAATCCACGAGCATTCGCATTGAAGACAAAACCAATTTTTTCTGCTTCTGCTAAAACTCGTAATCTTGTTTTTTCAGATACATTGGGATCATTATTCAAAGATTTCGAAACAGTTGAATAGCTAACGTTTAGTCGTTTAGCCAAATCCTTAATTGTTGCCATTTATTCATCTCCCATTAATCACTTATATCAAAAATTTAGCTCTTTAGAAATTGCCACAATCGATACTTTCAGTGTATACAAAAAAATTAAAACTGCAAAGCTTTTATCTGAGTTAATTTTTTAACCTGATTCTATTAGAAATCATTAAAGTTATTTAAATTATAATTTTGGATCAACCCCCCCCCCCCGTATCACACCCTACAATTTTCCAGCAAACATCCTTTTAGAATTCCTGTCCTATCAACTAAAATTTCAAAAATATCATTATTTATGATATGGTTCTCCCGCATTGATTCGGAATGTTCGATAGATTTGTTCTATTAGAATCAGGCGCATTAGTTGGTGCGGGTAGGTCATTTTTCCAAATGAGATTTGTGCGTTGCTACGTTTTAGGACTTGATCGCTCAAGCCTAATGAGCCGCCGATGACGAAAACGAATTGGCTTTTTCCGCTGGTTTGGAGTTTGTCTAATGTAGCTGCGAAAGCTTCACTGCTGGGATTCTCGCCATTGATTGCCAATGCGAGGACGTATTCTTGTTCTTTGATTTTAGCGAGGATTCGTTCGCCTTCTTTTGTTTTGACTTGGATCATCTCGGCGTCGCTGAGTTTTTCTGGCGCTTTTTCATCTGCTACTTCGATTAACGTGATCTTGCAATACTTTGATAAGCGTTTAGTATATTCTGAAATTCCTTGGACGAGGTACTTTTCTTTTAATTTTCCCACAGAAATAATTTTGATATTCATATTGTTCCACCTTTTTCCACTGAGTTATACACACTAGTCACAGGGTTATCCCCAGATTCAAGATCTTTTTAGCCTTTTTTAAGGCTGTTTATAATACAAACATATGTTTTCCACTGAGTTATCCCTATTATCCACAATTATGTGGATAACATAATTTAATTAATCAACAATCTTTTTCCTTAGTTTTCCACCGTTCTTGTGGAAAACGATTTTTCTTAATTTCTCTATATTTTCCTACAAAATTTTTTCATAAAAAAGTCAAATCGGTGTAGTAGACTTAACTTACAGAAAAATACTATACTCAATATAACTTAAATTATAGTAGAGGTGGAGGAAAAATATGATAAGAAAAGATATTACACCCACGCCAAAGAAATCAGCGGGTTTTTTTAGACGATTTGGGATTAGTTTGTTAGGTGGCATACTCGGCGCTGTTTTTACGATTGGGATTTTCTATGTGGCAAACGGCTCATTGCTTAGTCCAAATTCTCAAAGCACCAGCGGCTCGCCAAGTGCTGGTAATACAACTGTCAGCAATATGAAAGTAGATGTTAATTCTGATGTTACTGACGCTACCAGCAAGGTACAAGATGCGGTCGTTTCGGTCATCAACTTACAAACTCAGCAATCGGAAAGCGGCCTCAGCGGCTTTTCTGATATTTTCGGCAGCAGTGAAGAGCAATCAGAAAGTTCCGATGATCAGCTAGAAGAAGCGTCGGAAGGTTCTGGTGTCATCTATAAAGTAGAAGACAAGACTGCCTATATCGTAACGAACAATCATGTGGTGGAAAGCCAAGATGGCCTTGAAGTTCTATTGAAAGATGGTTCGAAAGTCAAAGCGACTTTGATTGGAACAGATGCGTATACTGACTTAGCTGTTTTGAAAGTTGAATCAGATAAAGTGGCAGATATCACAGCAGCTACTTTTGGTGATTCTAGCAATCTAAAAGTAGGCGAACCAGCAATTGCTTTAGGTTCTCCTCTTGGTTCTCAATATGCAAACTCAGTTACATCAGGGATCATTTCTTCCTTGAACCGTCAAGTCGTCAATCAAAATGAAGACGGACAAACGGTCAACATCAACGCGATCCAAACGGATGCTGCGATCAATCCCGGCAACTCTGGCGGACCGTTAGTAAACATGGCCGGTCAAGTAGTCGGAATCAACTCTAGCAAGATCGTCCAAACGGAATCAAATGTCAGTGTTGAAGGAATTGGTTTTGCCATTCCAAGTAACGATGTGGTCAATGTCATCAACCAACTGGAAAAAGACGGCAAAGTGATTCGACCTGCGCTTGGTATCTCAATGGTCAACCTATCTGATTTATCAACAGAACAATTGAGTGAAATCGTTAAAGTACCAAGCTCTGTTACGAATGGCGTTGTAATCGCAGAAGTTCAATCTTCTACACCCGCAGATCAAGCCGGTTTGAAAAAATATGATGTGATCACTAAGATTGGTGATACCGAAGTTTCAACTGGCGTCGAACTGCAATCGGCGTTGTACAAATACCAAGTTGGCGATACTGTAAAAATTACTTACTATCGTCAAGATAAGAAAGAGACTGTTTCAATTAAATTGAGTACTGATACAACTTCACTGCAATCTAATACCGAGCAACAAAGTAACAATTAAACAAAAAAAATTCCGTTGAGCTGACTCAACGGAATTTTTTATTTGCCTATTTCAAATTTTTCACCGATCTTAGCATCTTCAGCTAGAACTAAGATTCCTTTTTTCTCTGGCGCATTCGGCAGATGGAGTTCTTTAGCTGAACAAATCATTCCAAAACTATCAACACCGCGCAAGTTTCCTGGCCAAATCATTTGACCATCCGGCATCATCGCACCTGGTTTTGCGACGACAACTTTTTGTCCTGCCGCAATATTCGGCGCACCGCAAACGATTTGCAAGGTCTTACCGCCGTCGATCTCTGTTTCAGTAATATGCAAGTGGTCTGAATCGGGATGTGGGACACAAGTCTTCACATAACCCACTACAAATTTTGGCGAAAGATCTGTTGCCAAACGTTCTTCAAAACCAGCTAGCTTCAACTGTTCATTTAAGATTTCGATTTCTTTTTCAGCCAATTCTACTTGCCCATTGCCATGAATCGTCAAATAGTTTGAAACATCAAAAAAGTTCCAGGCTACTGTTGTCCCATCCGTCGTTTGAATGCGGGCAACGTCCCCTTTTTTCTCGATAGCATTATCTTTGTTTTCATCATTTTTGACGATCACCATCAACGTGTCGCCAACATTTTGTTTATTATACGCAAAAATCACGGTTCTACCTCCAGTCATAGTCCTCTCGTATCTTAACAAATCTAGCAGGACTTTTGCATGAGTTTTTTTTCATTTCCAGCTTAGTAAATGAGTGCTCATTGTACAAATGATTCAATCAATACTATTTGTATACACAATTTTATGGACCACCAAAAATCTTTGCTGGTAGTTATTCTCTTTTTCTCCAAATAAAAAGCTGGACAAGCCAGCTTTTATTCAGCACTTGGATGAACGATCAAGACATCGCACAATGCTTCTTTGATAACGTAACTAGCTACGCTGCCCGTCATAAATCGTTCCACAGCATTCAGACCAGATTGTCCGACCATGATCAAATCAATGTCGTATTTTTCTGGCAATGTTTTTGCCATCGCTTCTTTCGCCGATCCATAGGCAATGATGCCTTCAATTTTGTTATAACCAAATTCAGCGCCAAAATCTTTGCATTCGTTGATCAAATCTTTCGCATCAGCGGCCAGCTGATCCATGATGTTCTGATTTAACGGTGAGTAGCTCATGAACGTATAGATTTGATGATCGATCACATTGGCTACATATACCGTTCCTTGATTTCGTTTAGCGACAGCTAGAGCCTTTTTGAAAGCTTCCATTGCTTGGTCGCTGCCATCGATTCCTACTAAGATGTTTTGATATGATTGTGTGAACATAACACTTTCCTACCCTTCTACTCGTTGCAAAAATTCAGCGATCTCATTTTTTGTTTTACGATTTTTATTGACTAAACGACCTAATTCTTCCCCGTCGTTCACTACGACAAAACTAGGGATTCCAAAAATATTCCACTCGGCCGCTACATCGATATACTCATCGCGATCGACTTGAATAAATTGGAACTGCGGGAATTCTGCTTCGATCTCCGGCATCTGCGGCTTGATAAAGTTGCAATCACCACACCAGCCCGCGGTAAAGAAGAAAACATTCTTTCCTTTTTCGGCATAACTAGCTAACTCTTCAATACTTTTAGGGATAATCATTTCGTCACGACCTTTTCTTTTACTATCTTGATTATACACTTTTCAATCTTTTTTGAGAAAGAAGGTCACTCATCGTCTTTCTTACCAGTCTTCGAGCGGATTTATGTTAAAATAAGATGAGTACGAAATGAAAGTGACAATTGCTGATTTCACTTTATCTTTTGAGAAAGTTAGTAAAAGAACAAGGAGGTTTGTATGATGGAGAAAGCCAAAAAATTTGTCCAAGGTCTCGCTATCGGCTCGTCGGTTGGATTAGTTGCCGGTATCGCTGCACATCATTATTACAAAAAGAAACAAAAAATGTCTCCCGATAAAGTTTTAGATCAAATCAAAGCTGATTTTTTGAAAGAAGGCCCGATCGAAGGTTCATGGATCTCTTTTGATACTGAACGGATGCAAAAATTTGCTATCACGATGGATATCCTTTCTGGTGGGATCACCCGTACAGAAGATGATCATTTAGTGGCGTATGAATTTAAAGCAGACGCTAAGACCGGTGCCGTTTTAAGTATTGATCGAATGATCGCTGGCTGATTGATTTATGATTTTTTAGCAAAAAAATGGGGTGTGACAAAAATCTTGTCACACCCCATTAGTATGTCTAACACAATTTAGGATTCAATTTGTTTTCCACTGAACCTTTTAATCTAATCAAACTTATTTTACTAAACGATAGATCGCATCAGCATAGATGACTGCAGAGTTTAAGATATCTTCAACAGACATATATTCATTGGCTTGATGCATCGTATCTTCAAAGCCAGGGAATTGTGCGCCGTATGCAACACCGCGTTCTAGTAAACGACCGAATGTTCCGCCGCCGATCACTTTTTCTTCGCCTTTAATCCCTGTGTGTTCTTCAAATGTATCCAACAAAGTAGCAACTAATGGATCATCTGCTGGTACGTAGTGAGGCAGCATGTGATGTCCGCCTTGAGTCACATTCACATCTGAACCGAATAATTCATCAAGTTTTGCTTTGATTTCTTCAGCTGATGTCCCTTTAGGGTAACGGAAATTCAACGTAATCCGGTTGTCATTATCTTGACCTTCTTTGAAGCTGAAGATGCCGGCGTTCATTGTTAATTCGCCCATTTTTTCGTTATCGAAATCAACGCCTAATTTTTTACCATAAACATCTTCATGGATATATTTTGCACTGTTTTCGATAAAGGCTTTTGCACCTTTGTCAAAGTCATAATTGTTTAAGAAAACAGCTAAGAAAGTTCCGGCGTTTGTCCCTAATTGAGGGCTGGCACCGTGAGCTGCTTTTCCGTCTAAATGTAAAGTAACAGTTGAACCAGACACTTCCGCTTTCCCGCTAACTGGATTGCTTTCAATGTAGTTCGCAAAATCTGCCGCAAATTTTTCAGCTGCTGCTGCATCCGTAATTGTTACTTCTGCAACGGCATTGCCTGGAACCATATTTTCACGCAGACCCGCTTCGAAACTTACTAAAACATACGTAGTTCCGTTTGTTCCGTCAAAATGAGGGATCATGGTCACATTCCCTTTTTCACCATTGATGATTGGGAAATATGCATCTGGTGAGAAACCAAAGTCAGGTTTTTCTTCATGTTCAAAGTAATAGTCCATGTCTCCCCAGCCGCTTTCTTCATCAGTACCGAAGACAAAACGGATTTTTTTAGAAACTGGCAAACCTAATTCTTTGATGATTTTAACTGCATAATAAGCCGCAACTGATGGGCCTTTATCATCGCTTGATCCACGAGCGTATAATTTTCCATCGCGAACTTCTGGTTCGTAAGGATCTGAATCCCAACCGTCGCCAGCAGGTACGACATCTAAGTGTCCAAAAATTCCTAATGTTTCATCTCCGTCACCGTAATCAAAATGACCGGCATAGTTGTCGACATTTTTTGTTTTGAAGCCATCGCGTTCTGCGATCTCAAGCATTTTTTCTAATGCTTCGACCGGTCCAGGTCCGAATGGTGCTTCTTTCGTTGCTTTGTCGTCTTCACGTTCACTTTTGATCCGTAATAAGGTGAATAGATCAGCTAATAGATCCTCTTTACGTGCGTCGACTTCTTTTTTAAAATCGATTGTCATTGAAAGATTCCTCCTTTAATTAAAACCACTATAATGATAGCACTCTATCCAATAGAATAACAATGATAACTCTTTAAGAAATACTGGGATAGACACTATTTTTCCCTTATAATAAACTCATAACGAATTTTGTCCCATTATTTTTCATAGAACCGCTTAAAAAAAATCAACCGAATGAAAGTAAGTGATGAAATGATCCGATTAAGCGAAAAGATTCTATCTAAAGTGATTACAAAACGACCAGAGATCTCTCACAAAGGAACCTTTGGCCGAGCTGTTCTGATCGGCGGCAACTCGCAATACGGCGGTGCGATCATCATGAGTGCAGAAGCCTGTATTAAAAGCGGCGCAGGACTTACAACGGTGATCACAGCGGCAAAAAATCACAGTCCCCTCCATGCTCGTTTGCCAGAGGCGATGGCGGTAACTTTTGAAGAGACCGCATTGATTGATTCTGTCTTAAAAACAGCGGCTGTCATTTTGATCGGTCCAGGTCTTGGTTTAGATCAAACCGCATTAAAGCTTTTACAAAAAGTATTAAAAAATCAACAAGCACAGCAATGGCTGGTGATCGACGGCTCGGCAATTTCGCTTTTTAGTGAATACCAATTAGCATTGAATTTCCCTGAGCAAACTGTTTTCACTCCGCATCAAGCTGAATGGGCACGGCTGAGCGGTCTGCCAATCAACGAACAGAATGAAGAAACTAATCGTGAGCAACAGGCGCGCCTAGGTGCTAAGATCGTATTAAAAAGTCATCGCACAACGATCTATGATCAAGCCGCCGCTTACTGTCAAAATCCCTTAGGTAATCCAGGGATGGCGACCGGCGGTATGGGGGATACTTTGGCTGGAATGATCACTGGTTTTTTGGCTCAGTTTGAAAAAAAGAGCGACACACTTGCAGCAGCAGTCTATCTGCACAGCTTGATTGGCGATGATTTAGCAAAAACAAATTATGTGGTCCTCCCCACTTCAATCAGCGAAGCATTGCCCCGCTATCTGAAAAAATACGCGAGCGAAAGGAAATGATTATGGAAAACTATCCCGGCTATTTGCGCAAACCTTTTTACTATGAAACAGACAAGATGGGAATCATCCATCATTCAAATTATATTCGCTGGTTTGAAGAAGCTCGTGTCGATGTGCTGACATTTATGGATTATCCTTTTGAAAAGATTGAAGCTGATGGAATCATGATCCCAGTCCTCGGTGTTAGTTGTAACTACAAAGAAATGGTCCGTTTCGGCGATGAAGTTTTGATCCGGCCAACCGTCACCAAATACACCGGTACACGCTTAGACTTTGACTATCATATCTATAACAGTGAAAAATTGGTGACGACGGGAAGGAGTCAGCATTGCTTCATGTCTTCTGAGTCTAATCGTTTAGTTCAGTTGCGCAAAACACATCCTGAGCTTCATCAATTATTTTTAGACTATTATGAAACGACCAAAGAAATAAATTAAGCCGCGGCAAATTGCTAGCGGCTTTTTTTTATGACAAAGTTATGATTAAAAAAAGCCAGCGGCACAAGCTACTGGCTTTAACTTTTTATTTATATTTTCTCTTCATGTACAAGTAGAAAGGAATCCCTAACGCTGTGATCAAGATACCGACCATCGCTAATTGGAATTGGTTGACTAATGTCATGATCAAGATAAATATGCCACCAATGATTGCGATAATTGGAATGATTGGGTAAAGCGGTACTTTGTAAGGACGAACCAAATCTGGTTCTGTTTTTCTTAATTTGATTACCGCGATAAATACTAATGTGTAGAAAATCCAGATAACGAAAATCAACATGTCAGTTAACATATCAAATCCGCCAGCCATCATTAAAACAATCGCGATTACTAATTCTAAGATACCAGCAACGTAAGGAACTTGGTTTTTATTTAATTTTACTAATTTGTCTGAGAATGGTAATTGTTTTTCAAGACCCATTGTGTAAGGAAGACGCATTCCGGTCATCGTATATCCGTTGATTGTTCCGTATACTGAAATCAAAATACCGATCGTTACTAATCTGCCGCCGATGCCGCCGAAAATAGTTTTCGCTACTTCCATCGCTGCATTTTCATTTCCTGCTAAAACAGAGATATCCATTGTACGTAGGAAAGCGAATTGAACTAATAAGTAAACGACCATGATTCCTAAGATCCCGCCAGCAATGGCACGAGGCAAGTCACGCGCTGGGTTCTTTAATTCGCCGGCGATGTTTCCGACGTGAATCCAGCCATCATAAGCAAACATTGTTGCTAATAGTCCTGCACCTAGCGCTGGAGCGAAGCCGCCAACATTTGCGCCTGCTTCAACAGGGAACAAGCTGACTGATACATCGCCTTGACGCAATAAGCCGAAGATAACGATCAATGCTAAAGGAACCAACTTACAAACTAAGGTGATTGATTGGAACATCCCGCCGGCTTTTGAGCCTAGGAAGTTGATCAACATAATAGATGTAGCTGCAATAATGGCAATTGGTACTAATAGTGATTGGCTCATATCAAACAAGTTGATGAACTGAGTAGCAAAGATAATTGCTAAGGCTGCTACGTTTGCTGGGAAATAAATAATAACTTGTGCCCAGCCTAGTAAGAAACTCCAAAACTCTCCATAGGCACGTTCGATATAACGCAACATCCCACCAGTTTCTGGAATAGCTGCTGCTAATTCTGCACCCGTTAAGCCGGCACAGACACTGATCAAGCCTCCTAGAAACCAAGATAACATATGTAAACTAGTTGATCCTGTTACCGTAGCAACACTGGCTGCTTTAAAGAATACTCCCGCTCCGATTACGGTACCCATTACCGTTGAAAGAGCCGGGAAGAACGTCATCGTCCGTTTCAATTCACCTTCGTGTGAACCAACGACATCTTGTTGGTTGTCTGACATAATTTTTCCTCCTTAATTTCGAAGCGACTGCTTGTTCACTTCTTAACTTGATTTTTAAAACAAATAGATAAAGTTATTAGATAAAAGAAACAGAATAAAAAATTGCGTTATACCAAGTATTTAATAACTTTTTTACTTGCCCAGATATTATTTTAACATGGGGAAAGAAAAAGGGAAACGTTATTTTAAACATTCCCTTTTTTCTCATTTACCCTTCATGTTTTATTAAGAAAGACCAACTATCTTAAGAATTTACACTGTCAAAAGATACTTTTGTTTCGACACCTTCAGCTTTAAATTTCGCTGATAATTTTTCTAACATTTCATCAGTCATCTTATCTAAATCGAAGCTTGGGCTGAAGTCCCATTCTTTACGTGCATCGCTGTCATCGATTGAATTTGGCCAAGAATTTGCGATACCTTGACGAACTGGATCTACATCATAGTTCAATTCAAATTCAGGGATCCGACGACGGATTGATGCTGCAATTTCTTCTGGTTCAAAGGACATTGCTGTAATATTGAATGAATTGCGGTGTTCCAAACGGCTTGCATCCGCATTCATTAATTTCACGATTCCTTCGATTGCATCGTCCATGTACATCATGTCCATGTTCGTGCCTTTATCGATAAATGATGTGTAAGATTTGTTTTTCAATGCTTCATAATAAATATCTACAGCGTAGTCTGTTGTTCCGCCGCCAGGTTCTACTTTGTATGAGATCAAGCCTGGGAAACGTACGGAACGAGTATCTACACCATATTTTGAATGATAGTAGTTTTCCAACAATTCGCCGGCAACTTTTGTTACACCGTACATAGTAGTTGGATGCATTACTGTGTCTTGCGGTGTGTTATCTGGTTCAGCATCTGGGCCGTAAGCTGCGATAGATGATGGAGCGAAGAATTTTGTTTCTGGTCCGATTTCACGAGCAACTTCTAATGCATTCATCAAGCCAGTCATATTTAGATTCCAAGCAAATGCTGGACGTTTTTCAGCAGTAGCTGAAAGCAATGCAGCTAAGTGAATAATTGTATCGACTTCATAGCGTTTTGCCATGTCTAAGAAACTATCGTGATCTGTTACGTCTAATTCTTCAAATTGTCCGCCTTCAACAACTGGGCTGCCTTCAATTGTACGAATATCCGTTGAGATAACATTTTCAACACCTAGATCTTTGCGTAGTCTTTCAGTTAATTCTGAACCGATTTGTCCTAATGCGCCTGTGATCAATACTTTTTTCATAAGTGTGATTTCCTCCCTAATTATCTTTCGTTTGTTTTTTTTATTTGATGATTCCTAATTCTTTACCGACTTTTTCGTAAACTTTGATTGCGTCATCCAACATTTCTTTTGTATGACCCGCATTTGGCATGTTACGTACACGGCCAGTTCCTAGTGGTACTGTTGGGAACACGATTGGTTTTACATAAACGCCGTTTTCTAATAATTTTTTAGAGAATTCTTGAGCTAATCTTTCATCACCAACGATTACTGGTGTGATTGGTGTTTCTGCATGGCCGATGTCATAGCCGATACGTTTTAATTCTGCTTTGAAGTAATTAGCATTTTCCCAAAGTGTTTCTACATATTCAGGATGTTCTTCAATCAATTCGATTGCCTTGATACAAGCGCCTGAAGCTCCTGGTGTTAATGAAGTTGAGAATAAGAATGGACGCGCTTGTGATTTTAACCAAGTGATCAATTGTTTTGTTCCGGCAACATATCCGCCGACAACGCCGATACCTTTTGATAATGTCCCCATTTGGAAATCAATATGATCTTGCATGCCGAAATGTTTAACTGTTCCGCGGCCTTCACCCATTACGCCAGTTCCATGAGCATCGTCAACGTAAGTGATGACATTGTATTTTTCACAGATTTCTACGATTTCAGGAATTTTAGCAACGTCGCCGTCCATTGAAAAGACACCGTCAGTGATGTACATTACTTTATTGTATTCGCCGCTTTCAGTTGCAGCTTTTGCTTTTGCTTCTAAATCTTCCATGTCTTGGTGTTTTACGCGGATGATTTTAGCGCCTGATAGACGACTGCCATCAATAATTGATGCGTGGTTCAATTCGTCAGAAAGGATCGCATCGCCTTTTTTCATGACTGCTGAGATTGCACCCATGTTACAGTTGAAGCCAGATTGGAAAGCGATTGCTGCTTCTGTTCCTTTGAATTCAGCAATTTTTTCTTCTAATTTTTGGTGAATGTCTAAAGTTCCGTTGATTGTCCGAACAGCACCGGCACCAGCACCATAATGTTTTGTTGCTTCTACGTCTGCTTCGATCAATTCAGGTCGAGTCGCAAATCCTAGATAGTTGTTAGAAGCTAAGTTGATCATTTTCTTTCCTTTAACAGTAATGATTGCACCATTGCTTCCTTCTAAAACATCAATTGTACTAAACAATCCTTTTTCTTTTAGATCTTCCAAGTTCGTTTCTAGAAATTGGTCAAGAACTTTTGAACTCATAACTATTCTCCTCCATACTATTTATTGCGCAATTAAAGTTGTTATTTATAAACTTTTAAAAAATAAACAGCCTAGATATTTGTTTGCGCTTTCTTAAATTACATACTTAGTTTATCGGCAGTTGATAACGTTTACAACTTTATATCTTGACAATTCTTTGAATTATCATAAAAGTTAGAGAGTTTCTAATTTGTTTTATTTAATAGCTGCAAAAGTTCTGTCCGATCTAAAAATCAACCATTTTTTTAATCCGTCGATTCCGTCAGAATATAAGTTTTTATATTCACAATCAAAGCGTTTATCACTTTAAAACAAATGATTTATCGCAGAAAAAGCTGGTATACCATTTAAATCATCACTAACACTTAACCGTATTTTTATCACAAAAATAAAAATATTTTTATGTAAAAGAAAAAAGGAGATGTCTTTTAGCGACGTCTCCTCTTCTAATCAAATTCAAATAAAACGTTTTTTATTTTTCATATAAATTCTGTTTATTGTTTTTTTCGCCTCCTTTTCACTGGAATTAGGCTAAGTTCTCCGAAAAAATTGACTGATCACGCCGATAAAGTGGTCCCTTTCGTCCATTTCTGCAGCAGCCGTTACGAAAATCGATTCACCGATTGATTCTTTTTATTTAATTCTAGAAAAATGAGGTTGTAACAGCAGTGGCAGCTTCTAGCAATTTCGGCATATTTCCCACGGAAGCTGTAGAACCATTTATTCAGAAAAAAAGTTGTGACAAAAATTTTGTCACAACCTCTTCAATCCTTATGGTAGATCATTTCCTGCTGCAAAGTAGACGTCATACCATTCTTGTTTTGTTAATGTTACTGCTGCGCCTGCTGCACTTTCTTTGATCCGAGTTGGATTCATCGTACCTAAGATCACTTGCATATTAGCCGGATGGCGTAAGATCCAACCAGTTGCGATCGCGTTTTTATTGGTATCGTATTTCTTTGCCAATTTTTCTAATTGTTCATTCAATTCTGGGAACTTGTCATTGTCGACAAACACCCCTTCGAAAAAGCCGTATTGGAATGGCGACCATGCTTGGATCGTCACACCTTTGCGTCGAGAAAATTCTAATACACCACCGTCATGGTCGAAAGAACGTGTATCCGTCATATTTGTGTGCATCCCGTAATCGATCATACCAGTATGCATGATTGAAAATTGCAATTGATTGATCAATAATTTTTGATCGACGTGTGCTTGCAACAATTGAAATTGTTCCGGATTAAAGTTAGATACACCAAAGTGACGCACTTTTCCGCTGACTTGTAAACTATCGAATGCTTCTGCGATTTCTTCTGGTTCCATCAACGGATCTGGGCGATGCAATAAGAAACTATCCAAATACTCAATGCCCATCCGTTCCAAAATACCATCGACTGAATCCAACAGATGTTGTTTTGAATAATCATATCGTTTATCAGCACCTGTTACGATACCGCCTTTTGATTGGATGAAAAATTTGTCGCGGGAGATTTTGGCTTCTTTCAGAGCTGCACCAAAAATCAATTCCGATTTTCCATCGCCGTACATATCTGCTGAATCAATAAAATTAATTTCACTTTCTAAAGCTGTCTCTAAAACTTCCGCCGCTTTCGTTGCAGTCAGCGCTGACATTCGCATAATCCCTAAAGCAATCGCTGAAGATTCCCAGTAGCTATTACCGATTTTTCGTTGTAACATTCTGTTCATCCCTTCTGAAAAAATATTTTTTTCTTACTATTAGAAGTATAGACTAATTTGGTCATAAAAAAAATCCCCCGCACTCAGAGGAACATTTTCTGATCGATCGTTTGAACAGCTGCTACTTGACCCGCCTCATTTTTCTCCGTATGCTTAATTTTGAAAGGGGCGTTTCGGATGTACTCGATGCTAAAAAAAATCATTACCGAAAAAGACATTTACCGGCAAATTTTACTATTGGAACACTTGTTGCATCATTCCCAGCTGACCGCTAAAGAACTGGCGGGAAAAATTGGAACGACCGAACGAACGATCTTTTCTGATCTGCAATTGATCCGCAGCTACTTGCCAGAAAATTGGGAATTAGCTGCGGACAAAGGCGGCATCCGCCTGCTTGCACAAAAAAATTCACTAACCAATGATCTTTGGGAAGCTTTTTTGCCGCATTCTGCTAGCCTGCAGCTGATCAAGCAATTATTTTTCACTAAAGAATTGAATGTCCCGCGCTTTTTGGCTGAGATCGGCGTCTCGTACGAAACACTCAAACGACAGAAAACGAAAATCAATCAACAATTGGCCGCGTTTAATATTAAGATCCACTTAACACCCGCGCGAGCAATTTTAGCTGGTGAAGAAAGTGCCATTCGAATTTTTTATCATCGACTATTGCTCCCGTTCACCCACAATAATTATTTCTTTGCGGATTATTCGATCCACGAGGAGCATTACTTGCAATTTTTGACCAAAGAACTGCCGGAAGAATCCACTGTTGATACAGAACAGATTTTTGGTATTTGCTGGTTTTTCATCAACAGCATTCGGATCAAAGCCGGCTGTTCGATCGAAGACTTTACTTTTGCATCAGATGATCCGCTATTCTTGCTTTATACGCCATTTTTAAAAAATTTATACAAAAAAGAAGGCGTCTATCTGCAAGATGAAGAGATCTTTTTTGCTTTTTTCTGCTTTTTAGAAAGTTGGAATTACAGCAGCCCGCTGGGAGAACAAGTATCAGACATCTTAAACGAAAATTATTCGTTCTTACGTGAAAAAGCCCAACATGCCGTCCAAAAAATCGCTGATGAGCTGTCGTTGCAAGCATTGATTCAGACAGATTTGGCAACTAATTTACTGCTTCTTCTATTAAAGTACGCAGAATCTCCTGCCTTGTCTAAACAATTTCAACTGGAGTACCAAGAGATTTTACTGCAACGCAACGAAGAATATACTGTTTTGACTAAGGAAAGTACAAAACTTTTTAATGACTTGCCGCAATTTTCAATGATTGGGGACACTACCTATTTCGTGAATCTTTTTTCTCTTTTGAGTCAACAAGCAATTTTTTCGATCCGTCCTCATTTACGGACTGTCTTCTTTATTTTTCAAAGTGAACCTGCTTGGAAAAATTTCTTGCAGCAAGAACTGGCTGACCTTTTAGGCAAACGAATCAGGTTAGTTCCGCTTGAGGTTTCACAACTCAAAACATTAGCCGTCCAAACCGGCGATCTGATTCTTTCAAATCTTCCGCTAGACTCAGCCCCAGTACCGGTAGTCTATTTGTCCACCACGCCGACTAAAAATGAGCTCAATCAATTGACTGAACTCACCTCTTATTCATATCTTTAAATAAAATGGTTAGTCGTTTTGATAACGGATAGCCGTTTTTTCTTTTCGCTTGAAAATCTCTTTACTGATCCGCTTCTCAAGTTCTACGATCAGAAACAGCAACAGGGCATTGCCTAAAATCAGCAATTGCTGAACTAGATTTAACGCCGTTGTGCCGATCAGCTGTTGCCCTAGCGGCAAGAAAACTACGCCTAATTGAAGGACGAAAAGAATCCCTAATGAAATGAACAAGAATTTATTTTCGAAGAAGCGGCGATTGATCGCTGGATCAAACGTCTCACGACAATTGATCATATAAACCGCCTGGCCTAAAACAATACTTTGTAAAAGAATCGTTTGCTGTAGCGCTGACCCTTCAAAACGCATTGACAAGAAGTAGGCTGGGATCATGATCAATAAGGAAACATACACGATTCTAAAGAAGCTGTAACCTGATAAAATCCCTCTCTTCGTGTCTCGCGGCGGACGAGTCATTGTATCTCGACTCGCTTGCTCAAAGCCAATTGCGTAAGATAAAGTGATCGTTGTTACCATATTGACCCATAAAATTTGGATTGGCGTCAGCGGCAACGGCTGATTCATCAACATGGCTAAAATCACGATCAAGCCTTGTGCTAGTGCCGTTGGTAAAAAGAAATTGATCGTCTTTTGCAAATTATCAAAAATTCTGCGCCCTTCTTTCACTGCTTTTACAATAGTATAAAAATTGTCATCGGCTAAGACCATATCTGCAGCTTGTTTGCTTACCTCGCTGCCTTTGATTCCCATCGCGATCCCAATGTCCGCTTGTTTTAAAGCCGGCGCGTCGTTCACTCCGTCGCCAGTCATTCCCACGACTTCTTCTTGTTTTTGCAGAGCCGTTACAATTCTTAATTTATGTTCTGGGGTCGTACGGGCATAGACATCTACTACACCAACTGCTTCTGCTAGCTCCTCGTCAGACATCTCATCAATATCCGTACCCTCTAAAATTATCGACGTGTGCTTTAAGCCAATCTGTTCACTGATCGCTTGTGCCGTCGCTTTATGATCGCCAGTAATCATCTTGACTGAAATTCCTGCTTGCTGCGCTTGTTCAACTGCTCGAACGGCACTTTCTTTTGGCGGATCAATGATCCCTGCTAAACCGACAAACGTAAGACCCGTCAATGAATCATGGGTCAACTCTGCTGACGATACTTGTTTATAACCAAAGCCCAGTACGCGCTGCCCTTTGCTAGCTAAGTCCAATCCTTGTTTCTCCCAATTTGCTTTTTCTTCATTGGTTAAATCTGCTGCCTTTTTCAATAATACTTCAGGTGCTCCTTTAACAAAGATTACTTGCGCTTCACCGTCAGCGTGCATCGTCGCCATATATTTGTAACTAGAACTGAAGGGAATTTTCGCCACCACTGGTTTTAACTGCTGTTCTTCTTTCGCAATATATTTCAACAATGCGAGCTCTGTCGGATTGCCATGGATCGTTTCAATTTTTTGCTCATCACGCGTTTTCAATTCCTGACAATTGTTCATAATCTCTTTGACTAGCGGCAATTCTTCTGTTACGACTGCTTGGACAGTCATTTCATTTTTTGTAAGAGTTCCCGTCTTGTCCGAACAAATCACCGTCATTGAGCCCAATGTTTCCACTGCCGGCATTCCTTTGATGATCGCATTTTCATCAGCCATCTCTTTGACCCCCATCGAAAGGATCATCGTCAAGACCGCGCGGGCAGTCCCTCAGGAATCATCGCCACGATCAAGGCGATACTAGCAGAAAACATCAAATTCCAATCCATTCCATATCTGAAACTAGTAAAAAATAGCAAGAAAAGAATCAAAGCTAAAATCCCTCTAAAAATTTGTTTGTTCAATTGATGCATTTTTTTAACTAATGGCGTCTCTTGTGCTTGGATCACCTGCAACGCATGATTGATTTTTCCAATTTCAGTCGCGTCACCAGTCTCAACGACCAGTCCGCGGGCTGAGCCCGTTTGTACTAACGTTCCAGAAAAAGCCATGTTCAGCTGATCACCGGCTAATGCTTCTCGCTCGATCGACGCCACTATTTTTTCGACTGCCTCAGATTCACCAGTCAAGATAGATTCTTCCACCGTTAGATCATGAACTTCGATCAATCGCAGATCCGCTGGAATAACATCACCAGCTTTTAAAAGTACGACATCGCCTTCAACTAATTCTTCCGCGTCTAGTTTGATTGGCTGTCCTTCATTCAAGACTGTTGCTTCTTGCCCCATCATCTGCTTCAATCCATCCAAAGATTCTTCCGCTTTGCGCTCTTGCCAGTACCCGACCAGACCATTGACAATAACAACTAAGAAAATAATTCCACCTTCGACCCACTCACCCGTCGCAAATTTCAAGACAGCCGCAAGAATCAAGACAATCATCAATAAATCCGTAAAATGTTTAGCGATTTTACGCCATAATTTCACTTGTTCTTTTTCTTCGATTTTATTCGGCCCATTATTTTTTAAACGTATCTCTCGCTCCTGTTTAGTCAACCCAGTAGTCTGTGCGGCTAATTTATTCAAAACATCTTCTATCGATAATTTATACCACTTCATCTGTTGTTCCCCCATATCAATCATTTGATACTTTAAGTATACGGAGAAATCACCGCACTTGCGGTCGATAATTTCATAGAAGACAGAAATTATTGTGCTTGCTAAACGTTATATTATAAAAGAATAGAACGTAAAGAAAAAACCACATAAAAATAACATAATATACTTTTTATTTTTTTAACAGTTCTGTTTTAAACACACAATCTATCAATAGACAGATAAGAAACTAAGATAGAAAAACAATGTAGATTCCAATGAAAAAACAATCTATTCTCTTATGTAACATATCCATACAAAAAAAGAGACTAGTATTAGCCTCTTTTTTTGTACCATCCTGTTTAATTTTAAGTTAAATCTGTTTGTTCTGATTTTTTTACTGCACATCAGGTGCAAAATCTTCATTGAAATGTTTTTTACTGATTTTGGTGATAGTCCCATCCTCGATTGCTTCAGCCAGCGCTGTATTGATTTCTTTTGTTAAGGCTGCCCCATCGTCTGTTTTACTAATAAGCAAGTAGCTATATGGTGAACCAATTTTCTCAGAATCTTCGTCAGATAGATTAATCAATTTTAATTTTAAATCATGTTCTTTAATAAATTGTTCTGCCATCGCTCGGTCGATTAATTGGAAATCATATTTTCCAACCTCTACATTTTGTAAAACATTCAACAATTCTGCCTCTGAATAATTGATTTCCACCTTAGCTCCATCGTTTTCTTTATTATAATTTTCTAAAGCTGTCGCATAGTTTAAACCAGGAGATACTTCAGTTGATTTGCCAGCAAGATCCGCAAAAGAATTCACGTCTGTAGTGTCTTCTGCCACAGCAATCACGTATTGATTTTTGAAGATTGGATCTGAGTAAATATATTTTTCTTTACGCTCGTCATTCATAGCAAAGTTGTTCGCACCTACTTGATAGCGGTCAGTGTCTAACCCCGATAGTACTGATGTAAATTCGGTTTTTTCAAATTTAACAGAGTATTTTCCTATTTTCTTGAAAATCGCCTTAGCAACATCGATATCATAACCTGTTAGTTCGCCATTTTCATCCACATAGGTAAACGGCTTTGGCGCTCCAGAAGTCGCGATAGTAATTGGAATTTTTTTACTGTCATCAGACGTACTTTTCGTCTTTGATGAAGCTGTTCCGCAGCCGGCTAATACCAGTATGCCGATAACCGCAGTAAGTGTCAAAATTAATTTTTTCATTTTTCTTCCCCGTTTCGTTTAAATTTTTCCGCTGGTACTTTGCTTAAAAAGCGTCGATCTTGCGGTTGGCTCCATAAAGCGTCAAAGTCTATCTCATCAGCAAAGCGTGTGTTGTAATCGATAAAAATTGAACGCTTGTCCCCTTTTCCCTTAGCGATATCGTGAAAATACGTATTGTGTTTAAATGCAGGGATTGCATATAGGTCACGAGCATAGCCCCAAATATTCTTAAAATCTACGATCCGGTCGCGGATTGGTCCTAGATTCCGGAAATAATGAGCATCAAAACGTGCTAATGTTACGTACAGCCGAATATCAGCATCTGTTACGTAGTCTCCGAATAGAAAACGTTGATGTTCTAACCTTTCTTCGATAGCATCTAGCGCTTTATAAAAATTATCAAAAGCATCATTATAAGCTTCTAGTGATTGCGCGAACATTGCTTTGTAGACACCATTATTAATATTGTCAAATAAAAAATCATTATAGGCATCAATCTCTTTTCGTAGTTCTATTGGATATAAATCAGGTGCATTCGGTTCTTGGAAGGAACGAAATTCATTTTCAAAATAATTAGTCAGCCACACATAGTCATTATTGACAACTTTTTTCGTCTTTAGATCGATTACTGCTGGTACAGTTGGCCGTCCTGTATACTCAGGATCTGCATTAGCATACAGCTCACTTAAAAACTGGACTCCTAAGACTGGATCTAAGTTATCCGCATCGTAGACGAATTCCCAGCCGAGATCTTTGTCGCGAGGTGTCCTGCCTACTAGATTGACACTGACTGCCCCTTGCAGCCCTAATAATTCGATTACGATTGAAGACCGGTTGGACCAATGACAACCTTTTGCCCAGATCAAACGATAGCGTCCAGCTTCTACCGGCAGCTGTCCTTCTTCAGAACCAAAAGGCGTCGTAAAATGATTTTTTTGTCGATGAAAATATCCTCTTTCATCGACTTCTTGTACTAATTCACTAGGTCTTTCTCGCAATACTTTTTCCATCTTATTTCCTGCTTTCTCTTATTTTTTTGTCAGTTATTTAGTTAAAAACCGAGTTCGATCATGCGGTTCTAACCAAATCGATGTATCTGGACCTTTTGCTAAAATCTGATTTGGATTTTGCGAATGGCTCCCTAATTGATAACCTTTTTTGATTGATTCAAAATCAGTCGTGTCACCAAATCCTGCTGTTTGATATAAATCTTTCGCATAGTTCCAAATATTGGGGAAATCAATGATCCGATTACGATTAGTTTTGAATACAGAATAATAAGCAACGTCAAAACGGGCTAGCGTTACGTAAAACCGAACGTCGGCATCTGTAATATGATCACCAAATAAATAGCGTTGATGACTAAGTCGTTCTTCTAAATCATCCAATCGTGCAAATAGCGTTTCATAAGCAGACTCATATGCCGCTTGTGACTTAGCAAAACCTGCTTTATACACACCATTATTGACATCATGAAACAAGACATCGGGCTATGATACACTTTTCTTGACTATCAGTTACGTTACCGGAAGGAATGAACTCTATTGAGAAAAACATATGATCGTGAATTTAAACTAAAGATTTCACAGGATATCCTTGAGAAAAAAGTAACTACCAAGAAAATTGCTGAAGAATACAATGGGCTATGATACACTTTTCTTGACTATCAGTTACGTTACCGGAAGGAATGAACTCTATTGAGAAAAACATATGATCGTGAATTTAAACTAAAGATTTCACAGGATATCCTTGAGAAAAAAGTAACTACCAAGAAAATTGCTGAAGAATACAATATCTCTCGTCCAACAATTTCCCGATGGGTTTCAGAATATCATCGATACGGAAAAAATGCTTTTGCTGGACAAGGAAAAAGATTACCTGATAAAGTAGATTTCTACATTCTTGAACAGGAAAATAAACGGCTAACAGAGGAAAATGAAATTCTAAAAAAGTTCGACACGTTTGTGAAGCAAAAAAAGTAGTTCGTTTTGAGTTTGTTCACAAACATCATCAACAATATTCAATTCAAACTTTGTGCAGGATTTTAAATGTAAGTAGGCAAGGATATTATTTATGGCGGAATCGTCAACCCAGTAGGACTCAACTTCGCCATAATTTTTTAAAACAGAATATTAAGCGAGTGTTCTACGAACACAAAGGTCGATACGGATCTCCAAGAATCGCTCAACAACTTTACGATGAAGGAATCGAAACCAATAAACGTGTTGTGGCGGTCCTTATGCGTGGAATGAATTTATGCGCAAAAGGATTTCATCGACGCCAATCTTCTTATGGCAGAGGAAAAGCAATCGAAGAAATAGTAAAAGAAAATTTATTGAATCGACAATTTGAACAGAGCCAAATCGATGCTGTTTGGGTGACAGATATTACTTACATTCCTTGTAATGACGGTCGCCTCTATTTGTCCACCTACATTGACTTAGCAACTCGTATTCCACGTTGCTATATGTTGGATTCAAACATGAAAAAAGAAATTGTCATCCATCCATTACAAATTTATAAAGGAGAATTGCCTACGGTAATTCATTCCGATAGAGGTAGCCAATATCGGTCTCTTAGCTATCAAGAGCTGTTGACCGACCACCACATTACACATTCAATGAGCCAACCTGGGACTCCTGTTGACAATGCGGTAATCGAATCGTTTCATCGATCAATCAAACGAGAATTAATCGAACCCAACAAGCATAAAAGTAAAATAGAGATGAAGGTGTTGATTCAAGATTATTTAGAAGACTACTATCCAAACAAAAGAATCCATACAAAATTTATGATGACTCCTCGACAATTTGAGGTGAAGAAAATAAGTAATCTAACCGACTGTTAACTAAACTGTTGCAGGTCCCATCATTAAAGGTATCAATTTCACTGCGCAAATGTTCTGGGTACAGATCCGGTGCACCTGGTTTATGAAATTTCTTAAAAGCTGTTTCCCAATAATTCGTCAAATGAAAATAATCATTGTTTACTACTTTTTTAGTCTTTAGATCTACTACAGTCGGTACTGTTGCTCTACCTTCATATTCTGGATCAGTCTGTGCATAGATCTCAGGCAGATAGCGAATCTGCAACACAGGATCTACGCCACCTTCATCTAAAGAAAACTCCCAGCCACGCTCAGTTCGAACCGGACTAGCCGTCCCAACACTGATCACATCTTGCAAACCTAACAGTTCTCGAACAATGATTGAACGGTGAGCCCAGGGACAAATCCTTGCCCATAACAAGCGATAACGACCTGATTCTACCGGTAATTCATTTGGACCATCTCCAAAAGGGGTCGTGAACCGATTCTTTTGTCGAACAAATTTACCTTCCGCTGAAATTTCATGAGCATCTTCTGAAGTTGCAATTTGAATGCTCCTTTCAGCATCTTTTACCTCTGTTACTTTTGGATCTTCTGAACCATGAACTATTTCTTCACTCATAATCGATTCTCCTATTCTGAAATTATTTTCTCGGTTGTGACCGTCGGAATGAATGCGCCTTTTGGTATTGGATCGGTAATTTGATAACCCAACGCTTCATAAAATCCTTTAGCCTGCACTTGGCTAGTAATCGTAATCTTGCGATAGCCCGCCTTTGTGATCACCGTTTCTGCAGCCTCAATCAGCTGTCTTCCGAACCCTTGTTTTTGAAAGGAAGGTGCGATGGCGACCCGCTCAATTTTGGCGATGTTCTTATGACTTAGATTGATTCGGGCACAACCAATCCCCTCGCCGTCAGTTTCTAGCAATACATAGTGATAATTCTTTCCATACACTTCATCAAATTCTTTCTCAATAGGGATTTGCTGCCCCTTTACGAAAGCTTGCTGTCTGATTTGATATACCAAAAATAATTGCCAAACTTCTGTTACTTCATGAATCGTCATAACTTTATTCCCTCCGATTTTCAGTACAGATTTTCTAAATTCGGATAACAAAAAAACCGCCCTTCTATAAAAGAAGGGCGGATCTCGCGTTACCACCTTCGTGCGCTGCATTTTCACAAAAACAGCCTCTATCAGTACATCATCTGTTAAATAGATAAGATACTGTGTGTGGGTAACGGACACAAACGTCAATAACTTATCTTAGCATTTGCTCAGACTCATTACTGAATGCTCAAAGACCATTTTCCATAAGACATTTCCATCTATTTCCACCACCCATAGACTCTCTGAAGGGAACAACTTATGTACTTTTCTTTTCAACGCAACATTTTTTAACTTGTTATGACTATAGCATTTTGGGTAAGATTAGAAAAATTGGTAAATCTAATCATCAAATATTGATTTTAATTATAACTAAACTTTTTAAATCATGTATTCTGGTCCACGATCACGATAAAAAGTTGTTAAGAATTTTCGTGTGCGATACTGTTGAGGACGCTCAAAAACTTCTTCTGCTGTTCCGGATTCGATTACTTTGCCTTGATCTAAAAACAATACTTGATCTGCTACTTTGCGGACAAAATTCATCTCATGAGAAACTAGCAGCATTGTATATCCTTCTTTCGCAGCCTCTTTAATCGTATCTAAAACTTCACCGACCAATTCTGGATCCAAAGCAGATGTCGGTTCATCCAAAAGTAAAAGCTTAGGCTGCATTGCTAGTGCTCTGGCAATTGCTACGCGTTGTTGCTGCCCGCCGGAAAGATGCTTCGGATAAAAATCTGCCTGCTCGAATAAACCGACTTTAGCTAATTGTTCTTCTGCAATCTTACGAGCTTCTTCTTTTGGTATTCCCTTGACCACTACAAGACCTTCCATTACGTTTTGTAATGCCGTTTTCTGCTGAAAAAGATTAAACTGCTGAAATACCATCGCAGTCGCTTTACGTAGTTGTAAAATATCTGTCTTTTTGGCCGTAGCGACATCTATACTAAGATCATCCAGCGTAATCCTACCAGACTCTGCACGTTCCAAAAAATTTAAAGTTCGTAGCAATGTTGATTTGCCGGCACCAGAAGATCCAATCAGTGCCACGACTTGTCCAGAGGCAATATCAAAGGAGATATCCTGCAAGACTTGATTACTTTGGAAAGATTTTGATAAATGTTGGATCTGGATCATAACCAGTCGCCTGCCTTTCGTGATCGTAATTTTACGTTTTCGGGTATCGCGATTTTCTTTTCGATCAAATGGATCAATTGCTCAATAATAATCGTTACGCCCCAATAAATGATGGCTAATGCTAAGTACACTTCAAAATAACGATAGTTGACCCCTGCAAAAATCTTCGCCTGTGCTGTCATTTCTACTACCGCGCAGACAAAAGCTAGCGATGTACCTTTTAACAAACCAATCAATGTGTTTCCCAATGTCGGCAGTGCCACGACAAAAGCCTCTGGCAAGATAATCTGCCTCAATACTTGGCTATAAGTCATCCCTAAAGATTGTGCCGCTTCGATCTGCCCTTTATTCACGGATTGCAGCGCCGCCCGAATATTTTCTGAATTATAGGCACCTTCATTGATTGCAAAAGTCACCAATACAAATAGCAAAGCAGGTACCTCATTGACATTTAAATTCGTGCCATGCTCATAATTGTAATATTTCAATAGAAGTGGAATCCCGGTATAGCTCAAATATAATTGAACAATCAAAGGAGTCCCCCGTACAAAAGAGACGATAACCGTCGTGATTTGAGTCAAGACTGGTACACGATTAATCTTGATAATCGCTAAAAGCAAGCCTAAAATCAAGCCAAAAACCATCGATAATACCGTAATCTCCAAAGTTACTGGCAAATATTGGAGTAGTTGCGGAATAGCTGTCCATACCGTTTTTATATCAAAAATTTTTCCCATAGTGTTCCTCCTAGTCCGTCAATAGCCGTACTTTTAACATACTGGCTGATTCAAAGCTCTTCCTTTTTCAGCAATTATTGCTGACAGCCTTTAAATGATGATTAACTTGATCGTTGGTCTCTGATTTAATCATCATTAAATCTCTCGTTTTATAACTAGCCTAAAAGACTACCCTCATTACTAAAAATATCTAATTTTTTCATATACTCTCCTTCCGGCCTACTTTTCCTTGATAAAATAAAAAAAGACCGTCCCACTTTAAAGAAGGGCGAATCTACCGTGTTACCACCTTCGTTTGACCTTTTCTCACAAAAAGATCCTCCGTGAGTCACTTTTTTGTGACTCTCTGCTGTATCGGGCAGTATCCGTGGCATACAATATACTATTATTTGCTGACCAGTGCTCCAAGACCATCTTCATTTTAGAAACTTCATCTGCTTTCACCCTGACAGACTCTCTAAACAACTTTCTAAAAATACTCTTCTTTTCTACACACTTAATTTTATTTTGTTATTTCTAATGATGTTATCATATAAATGTAGCCTCAGAAAATTGGTATATTCTATCGTCAGATATTGATTTTCCTTATAATTCTATTTCAAAGTAGGAAAAAGACTTTTCAAGGTTCAATTTTTTCCCTAGATTTTTAATCAGCAATCAATAACTTTTCTCTTGGAGTATCTGCTTAAACTTATGAGAGCGAGAATAATCTATCAGAATGTATTACTTCGCAATAGATTTTATTTTTCTGCTAGTAGGTATCTAAATATATATTTTAAGTTGCTTGGCTGAACGTAAGATTCATTACCGCTGACTTGAAACTTTTAAAAGGGTATTTAAGGTGTCAAAAGAAAGTCTATATTATCAATCGATCCTGTACAGACGATATATTTTATAAAAAAATTGAACCAACAAAATTTGATCTAATTTCATAAGGTGAAGTAAAACTATTGCTTACTCATTAATTTTAGAAACAATAATCCCTTCCTACATGAAAGCTGAAGTGCGCCCCCTAAGTTAGATTTTTGGGTCTAACTTAGGGGGCGCACTTTAAACGGATAGATTTTTTGTTTTACATGCCTCGCAAGTAAAACTGACTAAAATCATAATTGAAAATTAAGATTCTTATCCTTTGTACT
>NZ_BJDP01000020.1 GCF_005405205.1 Enterococcus pingfangensis
TTTGAAGATTTAGAAACAGAGAAAATGTCTTAGCAGTCTCTACTAAAATATGTCCAAGATATTGACTCAAATCCAATTTATTACAGAGAACGAATTTGCTTATTTAAAAGCGAATTTTGGCAAATATAGCGGTTTTTTAGGACTTGATCTTGAAATGGTTCAAACAGAGCCTAGAAAGCGTTATGTGGACGGTAGTAAGGTACAGGAACACCACGCCATTATTCCAACAAAACAAGTACCTAACGAATCTGCATTAGCAAAAATGGACGATTTGCAACGAAAAATTTATGCTTTAGTCGTTAAAACGACCGTTGCCATGTTTTTACCTGATTACTTGTATGAAGAAACCAAGATACAAACGAAGGGGGAAAAACAGACTTTAGACTGAAATAAAAAAAAAAAAGCTTAGTGAATCCATCTCGATTGACAGAATTTAAGGGCAGATAGACTTCCTTTTTTTATTTCACAATCTTGTTGTATAATAGTGTAAAGGATTAAAGGAGATGATTAGATGGAAAAACAAATTTGGAAGCAGTTTGTACAAGGAGAAACGAGAGTCCTAACGCAGCTTCCATCAAAAATAGCTAATTCATGGCAATTCTGTTTACAAAACCATGTGGATCCTTTTTTAGTCAAACCACCAAAAATTTTAACTGCAAGTGACTTAACAACGAAGCAGCAAGAGAATCAAGAACTCATCCAACTTGTTAAAGCGGAATTAAGTAGCATTGAAAAACAGTTTCACTTAACAAATCAACTATTTATTCTAACCGATAATGAAGCAAATATCATTTGGCGAACGGGAAATTATCAAGCAAGAGATTTTGCCAATGAGATTGCCTTTCGTGAAGGAAGTAATTGGTCAGAGTTAGAAGTCGGTACGAATGCTATCGGTCTGGCCTTGCGATCAAAAGAAGATGAGTGTCTTGCTTTGGAAGAACATTACTCGGCAGCATCAAGAAAATGGAGTTGTGCGGCATCACCAATTCTTGATGAAAACAATGAAATTCTCGGAGTCCTAGATATATCAACGTATCAAAACTCGACGGCGAAGGATTCATTTTTACTATTGACGATGCTGACGCAAAAAATATCCAATCAGCTGATGAAACGGCACATTCAACGACGAAATGACTTATTAGAGTACGCAAAGTCTTTTTTAGAAGAAGTTCTTTTTTGTGATGCGCATTTTCGCATTATTCAAGTACCGCCTAGTATGGCAGATCAGTTTCATATAGGGCAGGATATGCGTAAAATCATTAGTCCAGCAATGATTTATGATCAAGAAAGTATTATGCGTAATCGCCAACTAATCGGTTACAAATACAAATTGTATCAAGTGAAAAATGAAAAGGGTAACACACCGACCTATCCAGGTGTAGCTTCTAGAAGTAAGAGTTACCAACAGTTTTTGAATCAGGTTATTAAGGTCTCTACAACGAGTGTGCCAATTCATATTTTTGGCGAGTCAGGTAGTGGAAAGGAAATAATATCGCAGACCATTCACCAAAATAGTCCACAAAAAAATGGCCCTTTGATTGCTATTAATTGTGGGGCTATTAGTGAGAATTTATTGGAAAGTGAGCTTTTTGGCTATGCACCAGGCGCGTTTACTGGGGCCAATGCGAAAGGGTTTGAAGGAAAATTATCACAAGCCAATGGCGGCAGCTTATTTTTAGATGAGATTGATAGTATGCCGGAAAAGATGCAACAATCTTTGCTTCGTGTATTAGAAGACAAGATGGTGACCCCTATTAGTGGAAAACCGGTCATGACTGATTTTCGCTTAATTACGGCAAGTAACAAGGATTTACGGAAGTTGGCCCTAGAAGGCAAGTTCCGAGAAGATCTATTTTATCGCTTATTTGTATGTACGGTCCGCATTCCGCCTCTTAGAGAACGCTTAGAGGATATTGCTCCACTGGTTGACCGATTTATGGTGAGCAATCATTGGGAAATTGATTGGAAGTGGAAGATTGAAAAAGTTGCCAAAGGATATCCTTGGTACGGTAACATCCGGGAGTTCAATAATTTTCTATCGCGAGTGGCGATATTTTACTCTGATTCAGAACCGTCAGAGGATGAATTGAACGCCTTAATTCAAACAGGTAGCATTTACCTAAATCAGGGTTCAACCAATTCCTACGAACCTATCTTTACTAGCAAAATAAAATCAGAAAAACATCGGATTGAAGAAGCGTTAGAAGCGAGCCATTTCAATATGACAAAAACAGCAGAAACATTAAATATCTCACGAGCAACACTGTATCGCAAACTAAAAAAATACGAGTTGTCTTGGTAAATTTTTGTGAAAAAAAGCAAATTGAGAAGAAATTTGTTTTTTTAGTAAAAAAATAGTTTGAAGCAAAAAAAAAAGAGAAGGAAACTTCTCTTTTTTTTGTGTCTCAGAAACTCGCTAATGAGACAAACTGTATCACATCTTTGTTGCGATTGTGTCTCAAAAAGGTAAGCGATTCCAAAGTGTGTGTTTCAAGATTAAAAATATGGCCGGAGTGATTTGTTGTATAACATCGTAAATCAGTCGTATAGCAAGGATTTGTGAAAGGAGAGATGTTCTCTCTTGTTTCACAAAAAAGTTGGCATGCAACTTGCTTATTAATAGACTGAAAGCGTAATCAATAAGGAGGGACAATTCATGACAAACTATGACTTAATTGTCATTGGCGCTGGACCGGGCGGCTATGTTGCGGCGATTAAAGCTGCACAACTCGGCAAAAAAGTAGCTGTGGTCGAAAAGAATAAAATAGGAGGTACCTGTCTAAATGTGGGCTGTATACCTTCGAAAAGCTATCTGCAACATGCGCATTGGCTCTTATCATTGGAAGAAGGAAAAAAACATGGTGTAGATACTACGCTCAATGCCATAGACTTTTCAAAAATGGTCGATCGAAAAAATGGCGTCGTTCAAACACTGCAATCGGGCATTCAGCATTTGTTTTCGAGTAATAAAATTGATTACATCGAAGGTGAGGCTGCGTTAGTTTCTAAGACGTGCGTCGAGGTAGCTGAGAAAGCATTGCATGCTGAAAAGATTTTATTGGCGACAGGGGGAAAACCTTTTGTGCCACCGATTAATGGGATTGAACACGCACATTATAATACGACCGATACGTTCTTTTCTATGGCTGAATTACCGAAAAAACTTGTCGTTATCGGTGGTGGGATTATTGCAGTGGAGTTGGCATTTGCAATGAAACCATTGGGCGTAGACGTAACGTTATTAGAGGTAGCCAAAGATATTTTACTAACGGAAGATCCAGAAGCGCGCAAAATCATCAAAAAGAAATTGTCAAAAATGGGCATTGCCATTACGACTTCTGCAAAAATTGACCAAGTAACCGATAAGGAAGTCATCGTAGCTGGGAAAGCTGTGGCATATGATCGCTTACTCGTAGCTGCTGGGCGAAAACCAGATTTGACTTTAGCGAGTCAACTGGAGATTGAATTGGATGAAGCAAGCCGTTTCGTTCGCGTAAACAATACGTATCAGACCAGTATTCCAAGTATCTATGCAATAGGC
Organism: Enterococcus pingfangensis; assembly: GCF_005405205.1. Taxonomy (GTDB): domain Bacteria; phylum Bacillota; class Bacilli; order Lactobacillales; family Enterococcaceae; genus Enterococcus_A; species Enterococcus_A pingfangensis. Next base: position 3,542 of record NZ_BJDP01000020.1, read on the forward strand.
GATGTCATCGGAGGTTATCAATTGGCACATGTTGCCAGTCAAGAAGGGATACGCGCTGTCGAGGCGATGTTTGGTACTGAGAGATTCCCAGTGGATAAAACATCTGTCCCACGTTGTCTTTACACTAGTCCTGAAGTAGCAAGTTTTGGACTATCTGAAGAAGAAGCGAAAGCCCAATATCAAGATGTAGTTGTGAAGATGATGCCTTTTTCAGGAAATGGGAAAGCCATTGCAGCGATGGAAACAGATGGATTTGTCAAAATAATTAGTGAAAAACACTACCATCAAATTCTAGGAGCGGTAATTGTCGGAAGCCATGCAACAGAGATGATTCATACGATTTTAGCTGTAAAAGAAGCAGAAGGAACAATTGATGAGCTTGATGAAATGATTTTTGCCCATCCGACGCTTTCTGAAGTGATTGGTGAGACGAGCAATTCATTATTTGGACGAGCAATTCATGGTTAATAAGGAGGAAAAGAAAATGACAAAAATGACAAAAGATCAAGCAAAATGGATCCTAAAAACAATGTACGATATCCGTAATTTTGAAAACCAAGTGCATGATATTTTTACGACAGGTGAAATTCCAGGATTCGTTCACTTATATGCTGGCGAAGAAGCAATTGCAACAGGCGTCTGTGCGAATTTGACAGATGATGATTATATTACAAGTACGCACCGTGGTCATGGACATTGTATCGCAAAAGGTTGCGACTTAGATGGCATGATGGCTGAAATTTATGGGAAAGAAACAGGCTTAAATAAAGGAAAAGGTGGCTCGATGCATATCGCCGACGTCGGTAAAGGAATGCTTGGGGCTAACGGTATGGTCGGTGGCGGCTTCCCAATCGCTGTCGGAGCGGGCTTACGAAATAAATATCTAAAAACAAAAGATGTTGCGGTATGTTTCTTTGGTGATGGCGCTGCGAATGAAGGGACGTTCCATGAAGGAATTAATATGGCGTCGATTTGGAAATTACCGGTCATTTTTGTTAACGAAAATAACTCATTTGCGGAAGCAACACCGCAATGGTATTCATCCGGTTCTAAAACAATCGCCGAACGTGCAGCAGCATATGGCATTCCCGGTGTAAGAGTGGATGGCGATGACTTGTTTGCAGTCTATGAAGCTACTGGGGAAGCAATCGAGCGTGCACGAAAAGGCGAAGGGCCAACACTGGTTGAATGTGTAACGTATCGTAATTACGGGCACTTTGAAGGTGACGAACAAAAATACAAAAATATAGATGGTGAAGAAAAAAATCGCCAAGACCGCGATTGTATTCCAGAATTTATCGAAAAAGCAATTGCGAAAAAATTATTAACGAAAAAAGAAGCAGAAGAAATTGCTGAAAAATCAACTACTGATATTGCGCATGCCATTAAATTTGCTGAAGAAAGTCCAGTTCCACGCCCAGAAGCATTGTATGAAGATGTATTCGCAGACTAAGCAGAGAAAAAGGAGAGAAGAAACATGACTAGAAAAATTACTTTTATGAAAGCTATTAACGAAGCATTAGAACAATCAATGGAGCGTGACGATCGAGTAATCTTACTTGGTGAAGATATTGCCGGAGGAGCAAAGGTTCCTCACTTAGAAGAGTCAAATGAAGATGCTTGGGGTGGCGTGTTTGGTGTCACAAAAGGTCTGATGCCTAAATTCGGTCGCGAACGTGTGATTGATACACCAATCTCAGAAATGGGCTACATGGGAGCGGCAGTTGGTGCTGCTGCTACAGGATTACGTCCAGTCCCAGAATTGATGTTTAATGATTTTATTGGTTTTTGTTTTGACACAATCTTAGCTCAAGGCTCTAAAATGCGCTATATGTTTGGAGGAAAAGCGAAAATTCCGATGACTGTCCGTACGTGCCATGGTGCAGGCGCAAGTGCCGCTGCTCAACACTCAGGATCATATTATGGCATTTTTGGCTCTATTCCAGCGGTCAAAGTAGTTGTCCCTTCTAACCCTTATGATGCTAAAGGATTACTAACGGCTGCTATCGAAGATGACAACATTGTTATTTTCTCTGAAGATAAGACTCTTTATGGCTTAAAAGGTGAAGTGCCAGAAGAGTACTATACTGTTGAAATCGGAAAAGCAAAAGTAAAACAAGAAGGAACGGATTTGACCATTGTGACTATCGGAAAAATGTTATACGTTGCTCTTGAAGTGGCAGATAAATTAGCGAAAGATGGCATCTCTGTAGAAGTAATCGACTTGGTTACTGTAGCACCGTGGGATCAAGAAACGATTATTCAGTCAGTGAAGAAGACAGGTCGTTTAATCGTGATTGACGAAGCCAATCCCCATAATAATACTGCGACAGATATTGCATCTATCGTCGGAGACAAAGCATTTGATTATCTAGATGGACCAATTAAATGTGTCTGTGCACCAAATACACCCGTACCATTTGCTACAAACTTAGAACAATTATACTTACCAAATGCAGACCGTGTATTAGAAACTGCAAATGAATTAATCGCGGACTTAAAGAAATAAGAGGAGGTGGATAGTGAATGGCAACAGAAATTACAATGCCTAAATTAGGGCTTACAATGACAGAAGGAACCGTCGACAATTGGGCGAAAAAAGAAGGCGATGCCGTTAGTAAAGGTGAAGTTGTATGTACAATTAGTTCTGAAAAACTAAGCTACGACATTGAATCGTCAGTAGATGGAACATTGATTAAAATTTTGGTAGCAGAAGGCGATGATGCGGAATGTACTGCGCCAATCGGCTATATCGGAGAGCCAGGTGAACAAGTAAGCGGGGAGGCTTCACCAACTGAACCTACTTCTGCTCCAGTAGAGGAAAATAAGGCAACAAGTGAGGAACCAAAAGCACAAGCGGCACCCGAAAGAAAAGCAGGTGAACGTATCTTTATTACACCATTAGCACGCAAATTAGCTGCTGAAAAAGGATTTGATATTGCCCAAATTAATGGCTCAGGTGGCAATGGTCGAATTACTCGACGCGATGTACAGCGTCATCAACCAAGTGTGGAGACTACTATTGCAGCCGCATCTTCAACCGTCGGAGCTGGCTTAAAAGGTATGCGTAAGACAATCGCTGAACGTATGATGCATAGCTTACAATCTACAGCACAAGTAACCATCCAACAAAAAGCAGATATTACGAATTTATTAGCATTCAAGAAAGAATTGCAATCTAAATCGAGTGTTCCATTGAAGGATGGTCAATTAAGTATTACGACCTTGCTTTCAAAAGCAGTCATCTTGGCTTTGAAAGAAACACCAGATATGAATGCCTGGTATCAAGATGGTTCTTATGAAAAACAAGAGGCAGTTCATCTTGGAATGGCCGTTGCCGTTGCAGATGGCCTAGTTGTACCAGTCGTTGAAGACGCTGATCGCATGACGCTTACTGAATTAGGTAAGACCTTAAATAGTCGGATTACCGAAGCTCGTGATGGGTCGTTAGCTGGCAAGCATTATTCAGGTTCGACCTTTACGATCAGTAATCTTGGCAAGAGTGGAGCAGAGTACTTCACACCAATCATCAATACACCAGAAATTGGTATCTTAGGTGTTGGGTCAATGCAAAGCCAATTAGCATTTGATGAAAATCGCGAAGTAGTTGAGTTGAAGAAATTACCATTAAGCTTGACATTCGATCATCAAATCTTAGACGGTTCACCAGCTGCAGAATTTTTAGGCCGCATCATTTTCTACTTGGAAAATCCGTATAGTTTAGTATTCTAAAAGGTTTATTCGTATTTAAGGTCGTGTGTCAGAAGTTCTACTATAAGTGAAAAGACAGAAAAATCAAAAGTTGGAAAGGCAACTTCTGGTTTTTCTGTCTTTTCCATTCGAAGCATACGATACATCGTGATACGTTTTGTAACATGATGTTTCATAAAACTTTCCGATTTGTTACAGTGTTTCTAAGAAAGTACGATTTTATCAACTGTTTTAATTTTGGCACGCTTTTTGCTCATTATCTAAGTGCTTCACATGTTTTGAAGGAAACGTGATGAATGAATGATGCATGGAGGAATGTCAAATGAAAGCAGCAGTATGGTATGGACAAAAAGATGTCCGTGTAGAAGATGTCGAAGTAAAGGCGTGTGAACCAGATGAAGTTCGAGTAAAAGTAGCATTTACTGGGATTTGTGGTTCAGACTTACATGAATTTTTAGAAGGACCAATTTTTATTCCCGTTGATCAACCAGATCCATTTGCAAAAGGTCAAGCGCCTTTAACGATGGGGCATGAATTTTCTGGAACGATTGAAGAAGTTGGTTCACAAGTGAAGGATGTAAAAGTTGGCGATCGTGTAGCTATTTTTCCTACGATGTCAAATGAAGCAAAAGTTGAAGAAGTTGATTTGTATGATGGCTATAACTTTATTGGCTTGGCAAGAGATGGCGGCTTCGCTGAATATTGTACCGTTCCAGAACATTACGTGTACAAATTGCCAGATGAAATGTCTTTTGAAGAAGGAGCTTTAGTTGAACCAACAGCGGTTGCTGTACAAGCGTGTAAAGAAGGCGGCGTAAAATTTGGTGACAAAGTTGCTATTTTTGGAGCCGGCCCAATCGGATGTTTAGTGGCTGCTGCTGCCAAGGCTGCTGGTGCGGTGGATATTATCGTTTGTGATTTGTCAGAAGAACGTTTAGAAAAAGCCAAAGAATTAGGTGCGACAGTCACATTGAATTCAGGAAAAGTAAATGTTGTTGAGGAAATCCGTGCGATGACAAACGGTGGGGTCGATGTTGCTTTTGAAGTTGCGGGCGTTGAAGTAACAGTCAAACAAGCGATAGATGTTACGAAAGCACGCGGCATGATGGTCATTGTGTCTATTTTTGCTCATGAAATATCTTGGCACCCAATGCAATTGATTAACTCTGGTGTGAAAATCACTTCGACCATTGCCTATACCCGTACGACATTTGCCCAAACAATTCAAGCGATTGCAAGTGGTCAATTAGCTGTTGATCCAGTGATTACAAGAAAAATTGAATTAGAAGAAATTGTGGAAGAAGGCTTTGGTCTTTTGACTAGAGACAAATCACAATCGAAAATCTTAGTAGACATTCAAAAAGGTCGCTAATTAAAAATTAGGCCGCATAATGGCGATTATGTGGCCACCCTACCACAAAGATTGAAGCTGAAAAGCTCCAAGTAAAAGGTCCTGAAAATTCGAAAGTTGTTGTTCAAACTTTTGGATTTTCGGGACTTTTTGCTTGGAACTAATTTTGGGTCGCCGTGACGATTTTAAAAGACAGATTTTTTTGTGTCTCAGGATTATGGTCATTTGCATGAATTCTTGAATGGATACTCGTCAGTTTGCGAATGCTAAGGTGAGTCGCAAAAAAATATGCTAAACTGAAGCTATCTAGAGATAAAAAGAGGAATTATATATGTTAAAAAAAGATTCATCATTTGTTGAAGCAAGTCTTGTTTTGCTTGTTATTTTTGCTACTTTGGCGTATTTTGTCATTTTTGTGCAGATGAGTGCCTTGATCGCAATTTTGATTGTATTGATGGTACTAACGGGATATGTCTATTGGAAAGATCGCTCGTTTGATGCAATTCATAAAGGAATGGTCGAAGGAATCCGACCAGGAATTATTCCAATTGTGATTTTTATTTTGGTGGGAGCCCTGATTGCCGTCTGGATTCAAGCGGGAATTATTCCAACCTTAATGGTTTATGGTTTTCAGACTTTGCGTATTGAATGGTTCGTGCCATCAATTTTTATTGTTTGTGCTGTGATCGGCAGTGCAGTCGGTAGTGCTTTTACCGTCATGTCAACGATTGGTATTGCTCTATTCGGTGTGGGCGTGACGCTAGGCCTTTCGCCAGCATTAGTGGTGGGAGCGATTGTGTCTGGGGCTGTTTTTGGTGATAAAATGTCGCCATTGTCTGAGTCGACGAACCTTGCTGCTGCCGTTGTCGAGGTAGATTTATTTCTTCACAGGTTCTGTTGCAAAGTCTCAAAAAGGTCATTAGTTTTTCAAGATGATTCTTATTTAAGCAGGGATTCCTAATAGTCCTTTGATTTCTGTACAGACGGAAAAGCCAAAAAGAGACCCTTCTTTTCGGCTTTTTTTATAAATTCCTCGAATCGCTTCCATGCCTTTAATCGTGGTTGAGGCTGTTCGCAAACTTTGGTAAAATTTGTTTCTTCGCTTAATTGGACGATGATCTTGTTCAATCAGATTATTCAGATACTTGATTGTTCGATGTTCTGTTGTTATATACAGTCCATTTTTCTGAAGCTTTCTGAAGGCACTCTTAATAGAGGGTGCTTTATCCGTTACTAGAACCTTTGGTTCTCCAAACTGGTTCTTCAGTCGTTTTAGAAAAGCATACGCAGCCTGTGTGTCGCGCTTTTTCCGTAACCAGATATCTAAGGTTAAGCCATCTACATCGATAGCGCGATATAAATAATGCCACTTTCCTTTAATTTTGATATAATTCTCGTCCATTTTCCATGAATAAAAGGACTGTTTGTTTTTCTTTTTCCAAATTTGATAAAGAATCTTTCCGTATTCTTGCACCCAACGGTAAATTGTGGTGTGACAAACGTGAATTCCTCGGTCATACAGAATTTCCTGCACTTCACGATAACTCAGGTTGTACCGAAGATAGTAGCCGACGGCTACGATAATCACGTCTTTTTGAAATTGTTTTCCTTTGAACTGAGTCATCTTCATTCCTCCAAGCTATCTTTTTCAATTATTTTACCTCAAAATGAGCTTATCGGAAACTTTGCAACAGAACCCTATTTTAAAATGAGAAGTTTAAATGAAAAAAGTCCATACTAATAAATTGCGGAAAAATCTATCTACTTTTTAGTAGAGCGTAGATGTATGAATTATTCAGGAAGAAATAAAAGTTTATAATATATCCCATGATCCTCCCTTTTGAATGGAGATTATGATTTGAATAAATTCGCAATAAATATTGCTATCAGACAAATCAAAAGTGTAAGAGCAGCATATCCTAAAACAATAATGGTTTTTCCCATTCGTATTCTTCTAGGCTCTCTGTTTTCTCTTAACACTTCTATATCTTTATTTTGTGAAAATGCTAAAATCTCCTTGTAAGTTTTCAAGTCATTATTTTTTTTGAATTTTTCTAAAACAAAAGAACTCCATAAAGCAGGTAAAAATAGAATAATTGGAACTATTAATATCAACTTTGATTCTGGCAATGCTACTACTAAGCCAATAGATAGACTGGCTAATATTGTCGAACTAATCATTATTAAAGAATAAATATCGGCTCGTTTACTAGCTCTATTATTACTAATTTTCATCTTCATTTCCTCCAAATCTTCTCGAATTAATTCATCTAAAGAAACATTAAATAGAATAGCCAGCGAAATAATGATTTGTATGTCTGGATATGTTTTGTCATTTTCCCAGTTAGATATAGTTTGACGTGAAACAAAAATTTTATCTGCCAATTGTTCTTGGGAAAAATTATAAATTTTTCGATACTCTCTAATCCGTTTACCTATCTTCATAGTGTCTCCTTTCATAATCTAGCATACTGAGAAGTTTGAATTAAATCAGTCAAAAATTTTTTGAGTTTTAAAATTAAAGAATAATGTAAAAGACTTTTTGCGTTTGATTTTTTATGATATCCCTACCTACTTTACTAATATATTCATTTAAACCAATTATTAATAAAAGACAAATAAATATTGATACTCTAGAAAAACCAAAGATGGATTCTATAAATTATTTGCTTGCTTTATTTAAAAAACTACGCAAAGACGAGCTAATTAAGTTGCTTGTGGTCTTTCTTTATTCTGTAAACAGTCTGTCTGGTAACCCCATATTCTTTTGCGATTTCGGAGATGCCTGTACCTTTCTGTAATTCTTCTATAATATTCCTGTAGACAGCTCTCTTTTGAGGGTCTTTTGCTGTTGGACTATATAGTTTTGGGCGTCCTTTATAAACCCCATTTGCCTTAGCAATTTTAATTCCTTGTGCTTGGCGCCGTTTCGATTCAGTTCGTTCTTGCTCAGCAATCATGGCCAAAATTTGAACGATTAAGTCTTTGATGAATTTATCCAAGAGAGGATTTCCAATTGCTTCAGCCATGATTGGCAAACTAGTGATAACTAGCTGCACATTTTTCCTCTTTAGGAAATTAACAGACTCAATGATCTCGTCATAATTCCTTCCTAAACGATCAATGGCTTCTACAATAAAAATATCTTGTTCTCTGACAAAATTTAGAGCTTCCTGAAAAATGGGTCGATGAGAGATAGTTGCTCCAGATTGTTTTTCAATAAAAATTTTTTCTGCACCAAATTTTTCCATTTCTTCAATTTGGCGTTGTTCATTTTGATCAATTGATGATACTCGAATATATGCAATTTTCAAGAATTTTTACCTACTTTCTCGAACAATATAAAATACACCCTAATCATAAAACCATATTCCAGCTGTCACTTTTAGATTTAAATGACGTATCTTGTAAATTAATTACTAGCACAAAAAACATTTATTATTCCCCACAATATACATTCGATGATAACTGTATCAGGCTGAATCAGATGATCCACATTTCTACTTTTTTTATTTTATAACGAACACATGAATTGTAGAGTTCATAAACGATTGCTAAAATTCCCTTGGATTTTTCAAAAGTATTCGTATAGTGGTTTGTATAAGTGAAATGTATATATAGACCTCATTTCTTTGTAGTTATGAGTCTAATATATGCATTTTTTGCTGTTTTAACAAGCTTTTCATAGTATTTCCGTTAGGGAAAATTAACTAGCACCACGGGTTAGCTCATATTATTTTTTATAAATTAGTAGACTCCCTAAGTATCAGCTTCGTAGAATATTTTGAGATCGAATAAGGAATGTCAGGTTCAATCAAGCGATCCATAATCAGATGTGCAGCTTTTCTGCCCAAGTAGATTTTCGGCGTATCGATGGTGGTCAACCCCGGCAAAATTCGCTCAGAATTTGGGATATTATCAAACCCGATGACGTTGATATTGTCCGGAATTTTATACCCCAATGCTTGCAGGGCGTAGATCAATTGGATCGCTAGCCAGTCATTTCCGCACAAGAAGACATCGGGGACTTTTTTCATAGAATTGAGCAATTCTTTAATTTTCTCGAAATTCTCAAAAATAGTATCTGTGTCCTTGAGAATCGAAGCGTGACGATTGATTATCAACTCATGCTTTTTCAAAGTATTGAAAAAGGCATAGTATCGTTCCATAAAGCCAAGTCCCGTATTGGGTGAGTACAAATCACCAATAAAGGCAAAATCAGAGTAGCCTTTTTGAATGAGTAATTCAGTGATTCGTTCAACATTGGAATGATTTTCCATCATAACAATGTCACATTTTCCAATCAAATAATTGGGATTTTTTGGGGCATCCACCGTGACGATTGGAAGGTTGGTCTCCAATAACTTATTCCAGACCGGCCGAAAATTCATTTCGACCACTATGATGCCTTTCGTATTAGAACTGTAGACTGCCTCGGGCAATCGCCCTTCCTCAATATCCTCTTTCGATAACGTTGCAATCGTCAACTGGTAATTCGTCTCGGAAAGGACCATTTCGATCCCTGTTAAAACATTGCTCCAAAATTGAGAATCATTTGCATGGTTAGTATTCAGAAACAAGATATTTCCCTGATCAATCTTGTATTCTACCCGTTCTTCCTTCGTGAAATACCCCATGGATTCCGCTTTTCTTACAATGCTTTCTATTGTTCGTTGAGATACTTGAGGATCGTTCTTAAGCGCTTTCGAAACAGTATTTCTTGAGTACCCGGTTTCTTTAGCAATATCGTTGATTGTACATTTCATTTTTCATCCTCCCCAATGCAGTATAACTACTCGATGCATATAAAAGCAATATATATTTGCACGAAAATGCACAAAAAAGTAAAAATCGCTTGCAGTTAAGCGCTACCAAAATTATTCTAAGGACATTAAATGATTAATTAAATTTAGGAGAGATGCTGAATGAGTTTATTTTATCGACCTGAGAATGCATGGGTGGGAGATCTGATCCCGTATTATGAAGATGGGACATTCTATGCATATTATTTGCATGATCCAAGAATAGTTGAGGGTAAATACGCTGAAGAGACAACGTGGCACTTGGCAACAACAAAGGACTTCGTCAACGTTAATTACAAGGGAGAAGCAATCAAAAGAGGAACAAATGATGAGTACAATCTTAACAATTACACAGGTTCAATCATTAAAGACAATCAAGGGAAGTATCATGCATTTTATACCGCTTTTAATGAGAACAAGCCCTATGTAAATGGAAAGAGTGTCCAATTAGTCATGAAAGCTGTCGGTGATAACTTGTATGAACTAGACACAGATCCAAATTTTCTTTTTCCATCTGACGGGGACATTTATGAAGAGTTCGATTGGCGTGATCCTTTTGTTTTTTGGGTAGAGGAAGAGCAATGTTACTTCATGTTGTTGGCATCTAGACGACAAGGAGCGGGAGATCTGAGAGGTGGCTGCATCTCATTGTCTAAGTCGAAGGATTTGGAGACTTGGGAATATTGTGAACCGTTTTATGATCCGAAAATGTACATCACGATGGAGTGTCCAGAGGTCTTTAAGATGGGGGATTACTGGTATTTAGTATTTTCAACATTTTCAGATCGCTTTACTACGCACTACCGTTATGCAAAAAGTTTGAACGGCCCGTGGATTATTCCAGAGGATGATGTATTTGATACACGAGCCAACTATGCGATCAAAACAGCCTCAGATGGAGAAAGAAGAATCGCCTTTGGATGGGTTGCGACAAAAGAAGGAGAGACGGACTTTGGCTCATGGGACTGGGGAGGAACAATGATTTTCCATGAATTGATCCAAGATCCTCAAACCGGTGAACTGAAGGCAGTGATGATTGATACAGTCGGTGAATTCTTTAAAGAAAAATCGGAGATATCCGCACCAGTCTTTTATAATGATCATAGTAATGATAAAAACAAGGTCGCAAGTGATACATTAGGAGCCATGCTGTTCGATAGTCCATCCGACACCTTTTCAGCGACACTGGACTTTGAAGTTTTGAAGGCAAAAGAGTTTGGCATTGCCCTTCATGTGGATGAAGGAATGGAAACGGGCTATTTCTTACGTATGCTACCAGAGCAAAATTTGATTGCATGGGATATCTGGCCAAGAGCTGAAAAAGGTGAGTATCAGTGGCAGATCAAAGGAGACATCCCCTATCAAGTTGAAACAAGTAGACTTCTGCCAAAAGCGACACACTATCATGTACAACTATTGCGAGAAGGAAGTATGTGTGTTGTTTATGTAAACGACGAAATTGCGTTATCGACGAGACTGTATAATCACAGCGGTAAAAAAATCGGGTTATACGTGGTACAAGGAGAAGTAGCGTTACATGAGATCGAGATAAAAGAATAGGAGTTGTTTCTTCCATGATAAGAAAAGTTACAGTTTTGGTTGGTCTTTTAGGCGTTCTTTTTATGGTGACAGCCTGTGGAGGAAAAAAAGAAGATACCTCTACAACGACGGTCAAATGGCTGACTTCTCGTCCAGTCGGCGGAGCGATCGATGAAACCATGCGAGAAATAGCCGATCAATACAGCAAGGAAAAAGGCGGAAAATGGAAAATTGATTTTGAAACCACGGCGGACAGACCTTCATATTTACAGAAATTAAAAACATTGGTTGCCGGTAACAACATGCCGGATATCATTGACACTGATCCAGATCTTTACGCAAAAGAGCTTGTTAAAGCTGGGAAACTCGTAGACATGAAAAAATTCTTGCAAAAGAATGACTACTATCAGAACTTTTATCCGACAGCATTGAAATATCAAGAATTTTCAGACGGATCGATGTATACACTTCCTCTGGAATACCATGTCGAGATGATCTGGTATAACAAAAAATTGTTTTCTCAACACGGAATCAGTGTTCCAAAAACCTTCGATCAATGGTTAGCGGCATGTGAAAAATTAAAAAAAGCAGGTGTGACGCCGATCTCCGTTGATGGGATCGATCGCTGGCCAGTCCAACGCTACTTGGCAATGTCAGCTTTCAGACAAACGGGAAATCAGTTCATTGAGAATCTGAGTCAAGGCAAAGAAAAAATGTCTAGTCAAACGGGTGTTGATTCGGTCAAGTTCGTAAAAGATATCGGGCAATATTTCAACGAAGGTTTTTCTGCCACAGATTACGCAACCGCACAATCAATGTTTTTAGATGGAAAATCAGCGATGTATTACATCGGTGACTGGGAGATCGGTGCCATGCAGGAAAAATACGACGCGGGAGAAATTGATTATTTCTATATGCCGACAACGAAAGATAGTGTGACAGCAGCCAATGAATTTTGTGTAAACTCTGGAATAGGTATGGCCTTCAACGCGGAAACCTTCGATAAAAAGACAAAGGATTTTCTCTTATACGTACTGGATCATTATGCGGATATCTACACGAAGAAAATGCAGATGTCTCCAATTAAAACGGAGTTGCCAAAAGATGTCGATTATTCAAGTCTATATTTGAGAATCCGAAAAGATATGGATAATACTGGGGAACAATTTATGAAGCCATGGGATACCTATCTAGATTCTTCAACGAATACGATCGTTCAAGACAACTTGTTGCTTGTGGGTTCGGGCGACATGAAACTTCAAGATTTTGTCAAAATGATCGATGACTCGATTAAAGTGAATGTTGTAGATCAATAAAGGAGGGGAAAATATGGGTGTTTTACGTGATAAGAAGGCATTTTTCGTTTTTCTAATGCCTGGACTACTATTCTATCTGCTCTCTGTTTTTTATCCAATTACGGAGTCGCTTCGTTTAAGTTTTATCAAATGGAACGGAATCACTCCACAACAGTTTGTTGGCTTGGAAAATTACAAGCGGCTCTTTCAGGACCCGGTATTTTATAAAGCATTAATCAATAATTTAATTTATTTAGTAATCGTTGTCATTATTCAATTGTCGATTGGCTTACTATTTGCGGTGTTATTGACTTACTTGAAAAAGCGGGCGAATTTAGTCAAGACGCTCTATTATGTTCCGTGTATCGTTACGACAGTCGCCATCGCGCAACTCTTCAGAAGTATTTATTCAACACAGCCAGAAGGATTGCTGAATCAGATGTTATCGGCAGTAGGCTTAGGAGGGATCGCGACTTCTTGGTTAACGAATTTGAATACGGTGCTGGGTGCCGTCTCGATTCCCGAAGGCTGGCGCTTCATCGGAATGTACATGGTCATCTTTTATGCAGCGCTCGTTTCATTAGACGAATCGGTCTACGAAGCAGCGAAAATCGATGGCGCAACAGAACTGCAGATCCTTTTCAAAATCAAGATTCCTATGATCAAAGACATTCTGCTGCTCACCTTCACAATGTGTTTAACGGGTGCGTTGAGAGGCTTCGATATTCCTTACCTGCTGACAAACGGTGGTCCGGGGAATGCAAGCGAATTGATGTCCACATACATGTATAAACAAGCCTTTACCAATAACCAATACGGATATGGAAGTGCCTTGGCTGTCTTCATAATTATAGAAAGCGTCTTGATCATCTTCATTTTGAGAAAAATATTTGAAAATTATGATGTGAAAGCACAAAAAAAGGCAGCGAAACAAGCGCTAGCGTTAAGCAAACGCAAGAATAACAAGGAAGGCGGTGTGGTGTAATGAAAGAGAAAGCAATAAAGTACCTATTTGTCCTTTTATTGATCATCTTTTTGATCATACAAATTTATCCTGTGATTTGGCTATTTATTGCAAGTCTGAAAGACTCTGTAGAACTATCGACGACGCCATTCTCATTGCCGAAAGCTGTGACATTTGAGAATTATAAAAATGTATTGGGCGATGGCGTCATTGGTGGCTATATGTGGAATAGTTTGAAGATCACCATGATCTCGCTGGTATTGATACTAGTATTAAGTGCCACGATCGGCTTCGCGTTATCCAAATTCCGCTATAAACACAGTAAGAAAATCTATTCGTTCTTCATGTTCGGCATCATGGTACCTGTTCAAATCACACTGATTCCATTGTTTATTTTTTATAGCAAAATCGGGATCTTAAACACTAGTATGGCGATGGTATTGCCGCAAGTAGGCTTTGCATTGCCGCTATCTGTCATGATGTTTGTCAACTTCTACAATTTCGTTCCAGATGAACTGATCGAAGCGGGAATCGTTGACGGCTGTTCACCTTACCGTGTCTTTTTACAGATAGTTGCACCGTTGGCTAGAAATACAATGATCACTATCGCTTCAATGTACAGTATTTTGATTTGGAACGACTTTATATTTGCCAATACATTTATTAGCGATTCTTCTGCTAAAACCATCACCATGGGCTTGAAAGATTATGTGGGAGCGTTTGGAAATGTAGATTGGGGCGCGACCTATGCGGCGATATCGATCGCCATCTTGCCGCCAATACTGATTTACTTCTCGCTGAATAAATGGGTGACTTCGGGCATGACTGCTGGCGCAACGAAAGGATAGCTTATGAAGAACGAAGCAAATCAATATATCGAAAAATATAAAGCTTTAGCCTTAAAAAGCTCTCAACAGCCTATTCTTCACTTTACACCGTCGTTAGGATGGATGAATGATCCAAATGGACTAATCTTCTTCAAAGGGGAATATCATTTGTTTTATCAATACCATCCATACCAAACAAAATGGCACCAAATGTATTGGGGACACGCGGTAAGCAGCGATTTGATTACTTGGAAGGAACTGCCGATTGCTTTGGCACCTTCTGAAGAGTATGAGGATAGTCCAAATGGCGGCTGTTTTTCAGGAACAGCGCTAGAACATGAAGGGACGCTTTATCTATTTTATACAGCTGTCGCGAAAAATACAGCAGGGCAACTGATACAAAAGCAATGTGTAGCAATGAGTGAAGACGGTCGGAATTTTTCAAAATACAAGAACAACCCCATTATTCATACAGACCATCTTGAGAAAGAAAATCCTCATTTTAGAGATCCTAAAGTCTGGCAAAAAGGTTCTATATTTTACATGCTTGTAGGTGTCAGCCAGGATCACGTTGGGAAATTGCTTATGTACCGATCAGAGAATCTTTTAGATTGGACAATGATGGGGATAGCCTTTGAAGACCCCAATGCTTGGATGCTGGAATGTCCAGATTTTTATGAATTAGAAGGCAAGGAAGTATTGACCTTTTCACCAGTAGGAATAACAGGCGAGTATTCGACCTATCTAATCGGTCATATGGATTATAAAAAGGGGCAATTCCAATTGAAATCCAGAGGTATTCTTGATTATGGCGTTGATTTTTATGCGCCTCAGACCTTTTTAACACCAGAGGGTGAACGATATGTCATCGGCTGGCAAAACGGTTGGGAATGGATGAATGAGTGGAATGGCTTCGGTGAATTAACAGAGAATAGCTGGTGTGGCGCGATGAGCATACCAAGAAAAATTAAGCTAAAAGACAATCGGCTGCAGTCTGTATTGCCGAATAAAGTTTCAACATTGAAAGCGGCAAAGACAGTCATTTATGATACACAAACTGACGGATATCAAAAACATATTTCGACTATTCAGGAAACTACGATTATTGAGCTGTCGCTGGGATCAGGGACAGCACCGATTAAACTGATGTTCAAAGATAAAGGAAGTGAGAGTGAAGACACATTCATCATTGACGAGCAACTGCACTACTATTCAACTGGAAATCCATTGGGAAGAAAGACGTTAATAATGCCGCTTTCTAATAGGAGTAAAACACTTAAGATCCTGCTTGATCTGTATTCCATTGAAGTTTTTGATGAAGAAGAAGGAACCGTCCTGAGCGTGAACAGCTTTTTCAAAGGGACGTTAAATCGAGACTTTTCTTTTAGTTGTAACGGAGAAGAGCGGCTCAAGCAGATAGTAGTGACGGAATTGAGTACAAAACAATTAATCAAGAGATAAGCGAAAGGGTAGATGAAAGATGTATGGAAGTATCGAAGCAGGAGGAACGAAATTCGTCTGTGCAATAGCCACGGATGAATTAGAAATCGTGAATCGGGAAAGCTTTCCCACCACGACACCTGAAGAAACCATGAAGAATGTTCTCGATTTTTTTTCGCCATATAAGGAATTATTAATAGGAATAGGAATCGGTTCATTTGGACCCATTGACATTCAGTATGAATCACCAACCTACGGCTACATCACTTCTACGCCAAAATTGGGCTGGCAACAGTTTGATTTTGTAGGAACAGTGAAGAAGGCTTTTCCTATACCAATAGCTTGGACTACCGATGTGAATGCCGCTGCCTATGGAGAAGCTGTTTTTGGAAACGGAAAGGGATGCTCAAGCGTCGTTTATTATACGATCGGAACGGGTATCGGTGGCGGTGCATTACAATACGGGCGTTTTATCGAAGGCTTCAGCCATCCAGAAATGGGACATATGCTTGTTGATCGGCATCCAACGGATACTTATGAAGGAAATTGTCCGTTCCACAAAAATTGCTTAGAAGGAATGGCAGCTGGTCCAGCCATCGAAAAGAGAGCTGGAAAAAAAGGACAAGAACTGAGTGAAGATGATGAGCAATGGGAGCTGGAAGCATACTATCTTGCACAATGCGCCTACAATACGACACTTATGCTCTCGCCTAATGTCATTATTTTTGGCGGAGGAGTCATGAAGCAACGCCATGTGTTAGAGAAAATGAAATTAGCTTTCAAAGAACTGTTGAATAGCTACGTTGAAGTGCCAGAGCTCGATCAATACCTTGTTCTTCCAAAATTAGGAGACAACGCGGGGACTTATGGATGTCTGGCATTAGCAAAAGAACAGCAGCTGCATTCTTAATAGAAAAGAAATGGGTGAACACATATGACAGAACTAAGCTTGAAGCATATTCATAAAAAATATGACAATGCAGAAACGTATTCAGTAACTGATTTTAATTTAGATATCAAGGATAAAGAATTTATTGTGTTTGTTGGTCCATCAGGCTGCGGGAAATCAACGACCTTGCGAATGATCGCTGGTTTAGAAGATATCTCGGAAGGGGATTTTACGATTGATGGTCAGCGGATGAATGATGTAGCTCCCAAAGACCGAGATATCGCTATGGTTTTCCAGAATTATGCGCTGTACCCACATATGACCGTCTTTGATAACATGGCATTTGGCTTAAAACTTCGTAAATATGATAAAAGCGAAATTACGAAACGAGTAGAAAATGCAGCAGAAATTTTGGGACTTTCAAACTATTTATATCGAAAGCCAGCAGCCCTGTCTGGTGGACAGAGGCAGCGTGTTGCTCTTGGAAGAGCAATTGTCCGAGATGCACGAGTCTTTTTGATGGATGAACCATTATCGAATTTGGATGCTAAGTTAAGAGTTTCGATGCGTGCCGAGATCGCAAAGTTGCATCAACGTCTAGAGACGACAACAATCTATGTGACCCATGACCAGACTGAAGCAATGACAATGGCCGATCGGATCGTAATCATGAAAGATGGTGTGATTCAGCAAGTTGGCTCTCCTCAGGAAGTCTATAATACGCCAGTGAATGTTTTTGTGGCAGGATTTATCGGCTCACCAGCAATGAATTTCTTTCAAGTGAGATTGAAAGACGGAGTGCTAACGAATAACCATGGATTAAAACTCACGATTCCTGAAGGAAAAAATAAAGTATTAAAAGAAAAAGGCTATGAAGGCAAAGAAGTCATATTTGGGATTCGTCCAGAAGATATTCATGGCGAACAAATTGCTCTTGATGCCGCTCCTAAATCGACAGTCCGTGCAAAAGTAGTCGTTTCAGAATTGTTAGGGGCAGAAACGATGCTTTATTCCGTTATCGGTGACACTGAATTTGTCGCAAAAGTAGATGCGAGAAACTTCCATGAACCGGGCGCCTCTGTCGATTTGGCATTTAATCTGAATAAAGGAAATTTCTTCGATAAAGAAACGGAGGCAGTCATCAAATTGCCTTAATAATGAAGTGATAAAGTTTCTTCTCAAAATAAGAGATGGTGTTAGTATCAAATCTTAGACAACTTTTCGTAGAGACAGAAATAAATTAAACTTATCTACGAGAGGATGGATTT
>NZ_BJDP01000021.1 GCF_005405205.1 Enterococcus pingfangensis
AAACAATGTAGACCTTTGAAAACTGAACGAATAAAACAAACCAAATGTGTAGGGCGTTTCTATTTAATAGAAACAAACAACATAGCAAGCAATATGCTAGCAAGTCAATTTATACAATTGAGCTTAACAATCGCAAGATTGTTTCAAACACTTTTATGAGAGTTTGATCCTGGCTCAGGACGAACGCTGGCGGCGTGCCTAATACATGCAAGTCGAACGCTTTTTCTTTCACCGGAGCTTGCTCCACCGAAAGAAAAAGAGTGGCGAACGGGTGAGTAACACGTGGGTAACCTGCCCATCAGAAGGGGATAACACTTGGAAACAGGTGCTAATACCGTATAACAGGTAAAACCGCATGGTTTTACTTTGAAAGGCGCTTTTGCGTCACTGATGGATGGACCCGCGGTGCATTAGCTAGTTGGTGAGGTAACGGCTCACCAAGGCAACGATGCATAGCCGACCTGAGAGGGTGATCGGCCACATTGGGACTGAGACACGGCCCAAACTCCTACGGGAGGCAGCAGTAGGGAATCTTCGGCAATGGACGAAAGTCTGACCGAGCAACGCCGCGTGAGTGAAGAAGGTTTTCGGATCGTAAAACTCTGTTGTTAGAGAAGAACAAGGATGAGAGTAAAATGTTCATCCCTTGACGGTATCTAACCAGAAAGCCACGGCTAACTACGTGCCAGCAGCCGCGGTAATACGTAGGTGGCAAGCGTTGTCCGGATTTATTGGGCGTAAAGCGAGCGCAGGCGGTTTCTTAAGTCTGATGTGAAAGCCCCCGGCTCAACCGGGGAGGGTCATTGGAAACTGGGAAACTTGAGTGCAGAAGAGGAGAGTGGAATTCCATGTGTAGCGGTGAAATGCGTAGATATATGGAGGAACACCAGTGGCGAAGGCGGCTCTCTGGTCTGTAACTGACGCTGAGGCTCGAAAGCGTGGGGAGCAAACAGGATTAGATACCCTGGTAGTCCACGCCGTAAACGATGAGTGCTAAGTGTTGGAGGGTTTCCGCCCTTCAGTGCTGCAGCTAACGCATTAAGCACTCCGCCTGGGGAGTACGACCGCAAGGTTGAAACTCAAAGGAATTGACGGGGGCCCGCACAAGCGGTGGAGCATGTGGTTTAATTCGAAGCAACGCGAAGAACCTTACCAGGTCTTGACATCCTTTGACCACTCTAGAGATAGAGCTTCCCCTTCGGGGGCAAAGTGACAGGTGGTGCATGGTTGTCGTCAGCTCGTGTCGTGAGATGTTGGGTTAAGTCCCGCAACGAGCGCAACCCTTATTGTTAGTTGCCATCATTTAGTTGGGCACTCTAGCGAGACTGCCGGTGACAAACCGGAGGAAGGTGGGGATGACGTCAAATCATCATGCCCCTTATGACCTGGGCTACACACGTGCTACAATGGGAAGTACAACGAGTCGCGAAGTCGCGAGGCTAAGCTAATCTCTTAAAGCTTCTCTCAGTTCGGATTGTAGGCTGCAACTCGCCTACATGAAGCCGGAATCGCTAGTAATCGCGGATCAGCACGCCGCGGTGAATACGTTCCCGGGCCTTGTACACACCGCCCGTCACACCACGAGAGTTTGTAACACCCGAAGTCGGTGAGGTAACCTTTTTGGAGCCAGCCGCCTAAGGTGGGATAGATGATTGGGGTGAAGTCGTAACAAGGTAGCCGTATCGGAAGGTGCGGCTGGATCACCTCCTTTCTAAGGAAATAGTTCATCT
>NZ_BJDP01000022.1 GCF_005405205.1 Enterococcus pingfangensis
TCAATCGTTCATTGAAAACTGGATACAGAAACAAACCAAACAAACCGAGAACACCGCGTTGAATGAGTTTTTTAATAAGTTCAATTGCTTATTTTTTATCTGATTGGGAAGTCTATCGCTAGATGGAACAATCAAACCCCTAACGAAAGTTAGGTTAAGGTTAAGTGAATAAGGGCGCACGGTGGATGCCTTGGCACTAGGAGCCGATGAAGGACGGGACTAACACCGATATGCTTCGGGGAGCTGTAAGTAAGCTTTGATCCGGAGATTTCCGAATGGGGAAACCCAGCATCTTTTATAGGATGTTACTTTTCAGTGAATACATAGCTGATTAGAGGTAGACGCAGAGAACTGAAACATCTAAGTACCTGCAGGAAGAGAAAGAAAATTCGATTCCCTGAGTAGCGGCGAGCGAAACGGGAAAAGCCCAAACCAAGAGGCTTGCCTCTTGGGGTTGTAGGACTCCGATATGGTAGTTCAGTGAGATAGTCGAAGGACCTGGAAAGGTCTGCTAGAAAGGGTAAAAGCCCCGTAGACAAAATTTGACTGGCACCTAGGAGGATCCTGAGTACGGCGGAACACGAGGAATTCCGTCGGAATCCGGGAGGACCATCTCCCAAGGCTAAATACTCCCTAGTGACCGATAGTGAACCAGTACCGTGAGGGAAAGGTGAAAAGCACCCCGGAAGGGGAGTGAAATAGATCCTGAAACCGTGTGCCTACAACAAGTTAAAGCCCGTTAATGGGTGATAGCGTGCCTTTTGTAGAATGAACCGGCGAGTTACGATTACTTGCGAGGTTAAGTTGAAAAAACGGAGCCGTAGCGAAAGCGAGTCTGAATAGGGCGAATGAGTAAGTGGTCGTAGACCCGAAACCATGTGATCTACCCATGTCCAGGTTGAAGGTGCGGTAAAACGCACTGGAGGACCGAACCCACGTACGTTGAAAAGTGCGGGGATGAGGTGTGGGTAGCGGAGAAATTCCAAACGAACTTGGAGATAGCTGGTTCTCTCCGAAATAGCTTTAGGGCTAGCCTCAGAGTAAGAATGATGGAGGTAGAGCACTGTTTGGACTAGGGGCCCATCTCGGGTTACCGAATTCAGATAAACTCCGAATGCCATCCATTCATCTCTGGGAGTCAGACTGTGAGTGATAAGATCCATAGTCGAAAGGGAAACAGCCCAGACCACCAGCTAAGGTCCCCAAATAACTATTAAGTGGAAAAGGATGTGGGGTTGCACAGACAACTAGGATGTTGGCTCAGAAGCAGCCACCATTTAAAGAGTGCGTAATAGCTCACTAGTCGAGTGACCCTGCGCCGAAAATGTACCGGGGCTAAATAGTTTACCGAAGCTGTGGAACATACCTTTAGGTATGTTGGTAGGAGAGCGTTCTAAGGGCGTTGAAGGTAGATCGTGAGGACTACTGGAGCGCTTAGAAGTGAGAATGCCGGTATGAGTAGCGAAAGACAGGTGAGAATCCTGTCCACCGAATGACTAAGGTTTCCTGGGGAAGGCTCGTCCGCCCAGGGTTAGTCGGGACCTAAGCCGAGGCCGAAAGGCGTAGGCGATGGATAACAGGTTGATATTCCTGTACCCGTTGTTTTTGTTTGAGCAATGGAGGGACGCAGGAGGCTAAGGAATCAGACGAATGGAAATGTCTGTCCAAGCAACAAGTCTTGGTGTGAGTCAAATGCTTGCATCTTTAAGGACAAGTTGTGATGGGGAGGGAAATAATAGTACCGAAGTTCCCGATGTCACACTGCCGAGAAAAGCTTCTAGTAAGAAAACAATGGCCCGTACCGCAAACCGACACAGGTAGTCGAGGAGAGAATCCTAAGGTGAGCGAGAGAACTCTCGTTAAGGAACTCGGCAAAATGACCCCGTAACTTCGGGAGAAGGGGTGCTGATCTAACGATCAGCCGCAGTGAATAGGCCCAAGCGACTGTTTATCAAAAACACAGGTCTCTGCAAAATCGAAAGATGACGTATAGGGGCTGACGCCTGCCCGGTGCTGGAAGGTTAAGAGGAGTGCTTAGCGTAAGCGAAGGTACGAATTGAAGCCCCAGTAAACGGCGGCCGTAACTATAACGGTCCTAAGGTAGCGAAATTCCTTGTCGGGTAAGTTCCGACCCGCACGAAAGGCGTAACGATTTGGGCACTGTCTCAACGAGAGACTCGGTGAAATTTTAGTACCTGTGAAGATGCAGGTTACCCGCGACAGGACGGAAAGACCCCATGGAGCTTTACTGCAGTTTGATATTGAGTGTTTGTACCACATGTACAGGATAGGTAGGAGCCGTAGAAGTCGGGACGCTAGTTTCGACAGAGGCGCTGGTGGGATACTACCCCTGTGTTATGACCACTCTAACCCGCACCACTAAGCGTGGTGGGAGACAGTGTCAGATGGGCAGTTTGACTGGGGCGGTCGCCTCCTAAAGAGTAACGGAGGCGCCCAAAGGTTCCCTCAGAATGGTTGGAAATCATTCGCAGAGTGTAAAGGCACAAGGGAGCTTGACTGCGAGACCTACAAGTCGAGCAGGGACGAAAGTCGGGCTTAGTGATCCGGTGGTTCCGCATGGAAGGGCCATCGCTCAACGGATAAAAGCTACCCTGGGGATAACAGGCTTATCTCCCCCAAGAGTCCACATCGACGGGGAGGTTTGGCACCTCGATGTCGGCTCGTCGCATCCTGGGGCTGTAGTCGGTCCCAAGGGTTGGGCTGTTCGCCCATTAAAGCGGCACGCGAGCTGGGTTCAGAACGTCGTGAGACAGTTCGGTCCCTATCCGTCGCGGGCGTTGGAAATTTGAGAGGATCTGTCCTTAGTACGAGAGGACCGGGATGGACTTACCGCTGGTGTACCAGTTGTCTCGCCAGAGGCATCGCTGGGTAGCTATGTAGGGAAGGGATAAACGCTGAAAGCATCTAAGTGTGAAGCCCACCTCAAGATGAGATTTCCCATTTCTTAAAGAAAGTAAGATCCCTGAGAGAAGATCAGGTAGATAGGTCAGAAGTGGAAGTGCAGTGATGTACGGAGCGGACTGATACTAATCGATCGAGGACTTAACCAAAAATTGATTCACGGTTGTTTGAATGTTTCTGATCCAGTTTTGAGTGAACGAAGTTTACTCAAACAAATAGTGTGGTGGCGATAGCGAGAAGGATACACCTGTTCCCATGTCGAACACAGAAGTTAAGCTTCTTAGCGCCGATTGTAGTGAGGGGTTGCCCCTTGTGAGATTAGGACGTCGCCACGC
>NZ_BJDP01000023.1 GCF_005405205.1 Enterococcus pingfangensis
TGGATAGATGTCAATAAAGTAGACACGAAAAGAGCAGATACTTACAGATGATTAAAGTACTTTTCTTCCATTTCGTTAGGTGTAAGCATATCTAGAGTGCCGTGAGGTCGCTGTGTATTATAAAATCCTTCGATATATTCAAAGCAAGAAAGCTGTACTTCTTGAAGGGTTGAAAATGTTCTTCTATTGAGCTCCTCTTTCTTCATATATTTAAAAAAAGATTCAGTCACAGCGTTATCCCAAGGATACCCCGGTTTCGATAAAGACTGTGTGATTGGTTGACTGTCTAGATATTTTCTAAACAAAGACGAAGTATATTGTGATCCTTGATCTGTGTGGAAAAGGACAGGCGATTCTAATTTTCTAGATGAAATAGCTTTTGTTAGTGTTGATACAGCTAGTTTACTATCGATTTTAGGGCCTACGGACCAAGCAATAACCTTTCTAGAAAATAGATCAAGAATTACACATAGATAAACAAATCCCTTTTTTCCTACAGGAATATAAGAAAAATCACTTGTCCAGACTTGATTTGGAGCGGGGGGATTAAATGCTTGGTTAAGATGATTGGGACGTTCTAAAGAAACCTGCCGCTTTTGTTTTATAAAGGCTGGTTTACTAGTAGACATTTTAGGGAGATTCATCGACTTCATTAATCGATAAACTCGCCCAGCACTGATAGAAACGCCATAATCACGGAATAAAATCCTTTGGATTTTTGCAGCACCGATTCTCTTTTGAGTGGCTGTGTAAATCTCTAGAATCTGCTTTCTCAATTGTTGATTTTCTAAGGTTCGAGGCGCTGGTGGTGCAGAAAATCGTTTGTAGTAAGTCGAACGATTAACTTTGAGAACGCGACAAAGAGTACTAATCTTATGCTCGTGCTTAAGGAACTCAATGGCTTTTAGTCGTTCGTCGAGTGTGGCGTGAATATGGCAATCGCTTTTTTTAGGATTAAGTTCTCCTCTTCAAGTTGAACATTTCTTTTTTGAAGTTGTTGGATCTGCCGAGCCGTTAGGATCGTCCCATCATCAAATTTAACTTCAGAGTATTGCTTTACCCAGCGAGCAATAGAGGATATAGCTATTCCATATTCTTTTGCAAGTGAATTTTGTGATTTGCCATTTTCATAAAGTTTAACGATGGATTTCTTAAATTCATCATCAAACTTACGAGGGGATTTACGTTTATCTACCATCAAAACATTCCTTTCAAAAATAGTGTCTAGTCAAATAGCAGTATAGCAGAAAAATTGTCTACTTTATTAGCATACATCCA
>NZ_BJDP01000024.1 GCF_005405205.1 Enterococcus pingfangensis
CTTTTCGTAGAGACAGAAATAAATTAAACTTATCTACGAGAGGATGGATTTTATGACCCGATACGAAGAAAATTTCAAACAGATGATTGTTGAGCTGAATCAAACTGGACGTTCTGTTCGAGGATTGGCGAAAGAATATGGCTTATCTGAAGCAACGATTTACAAATGGAAAAATTTATATTTACCAAATCAGTCCACAGGACTGACCGGAAAAGAAGCGGCTGATTTGAGAAAAGAAAATGCTCGTTTGAAAGAGGAACTTGAAATATTAAAAAAAGCCGCAGCCATATTCTCTCGAAAGACCTAAAGTCACTTGTTCGATTCATTGAAAAATGGTGTAAGGAGTACACTGTTTCTTTGTTGTGTCGGTTATTAGAAATTCCTAGAAGCGTCTACTATTTTTATAAAAATAAATCGTTAACAGCTACAGAAGTCAGAAATAACCAATTGAAAAAGAAGATTTCAACGATCTTTTTTGATCATAAACAGAGATATGGTGCAACAAAAATCCATCAAGTGTTGCTAAAAGAAGGAATTTCAGTATCTCTTAAGCATGTACAAAAACTGATGAAACAATTAAATCTAAGGTCAATTGTGGTTAAGAAATACAGACCTCAACGGCCTGTTCAGCCGGTTGTTTTAAAAGAGAACATCTTAAATCAGGACTTTTCTACTAAAACTATCTGTGAAAAATGGGTAGCTGATATCACCTACATTCCAACTAAGAAAAATGGTTGGTGTTACTTATCTTCGATTATGGATTTACACACGAAAAAGATTATTAGCTATACATTTTCTAAACGAATGACTGTCGATTGTGTGTTACAAACATTCAATCAAGCAAAGCAACGGTACCACATCCCAGAAGGAATGATTCTACACACTGATTTAGGTAGTCAATATACAGCAATCGAAGTGGAAAATTGGCTTGAAAACAATAAAATAAGGCATTCCTATAGTCGCAAAGGAACACCATATGATAATGCAGGAATTGAGTCCTTCCATGCATCATTGAAAAAAGAAGAAGTATACACGACGACTTACTCAGACTTCGAAGAAGCGAATCGA